>JBGSKO010000161.1:0-35743 GCA_041741155.1 Saprospiraceae bacterium
TGCCGAATTTCGACAGGCCATACTCGACTTTTTCAAAAATATCAAAGAGCATAAACAAGCGCTGGAGTCTCTCCTGACGCTCAAATTTCGTATTGCCGGGCTATAATGGTTTTTCGCAAACCACTTTCCGCTGGGTATACCTGGCCAAGCGTTTATTGTCTTATATGTCAAAGACTGGATATACGCCTTTGCGGCAGCGACAGAGGCAGTGAAGGCGCTGCGAGAGATATTGCAACCAGCTCCTTATAGCAGTTTTCGCAGGTTGGTAATTGACAAGGCAATAGAAAAATATTGGATTGTGCCGCTATGGGAAGATATAACACCTAACCGGTCTGCCTTTTCGCTCCCAATCTACCAACTACTTGATTCGAGTGAACTGGAGGCACTTAAAATTACAAATGTTGCCAAATTAACAGACGAAATAGTAAAGGCCCTTGAGGTGCGGGTAGGAACCGAAATATTCAATGAATTGCGACAACCCGAGGAATTTATTACTCATTATCAAATCATTATGGTATTGCTGCACAGCTTATCACAGTTGAAGGACTTATTCGGAAATAATGACATTGGTGATATGCTATTAGGAGTACAGGTACAAAGTGCAATCTTGAAAATGTATGATTCAGCACAAAAACTTGAATCGCTGTTGGCAAAACTATTGGAAGACCTCCAGACAGAGATAGCCGATGAAAGATTCGAATACTTGGATCCTGAGATTGCGGAAAAAACCAGGCTTATCTTACCCATCTTTGAAGGGGTGATGATGTGGGTGAAGCAAATCCAGGACTCGGGGTTAAATACCGATACTTTTATACTTCTCGTAGATTGGGATCAGCGGATGTCAGCGTTAGAAGAGGCAGCCAGCCGGGTTTATCTGGGGTGGAGTTCCTTATTGACTCGACGTTTTACAGGCGACGTAGTATAAAGATCACCTCACCTCCAACCCCACCCACAACTCCTCAAACCCCTCCGGCCGCAGCGCCTCGAACTCCTTTTGCAGCACCTTCAGGTAATTCCATTGCACGTCCGTCAGTTCCGTGGCCGTAGCGCACCAATTTTGAGCGGCGTTATCCTTCATCGCCACTTCGATGTCTTCCCGGCCTTTGGTTTCGATGATCCAATGCGTTCCGTCTTTCAGCCGGACTATGAAATCCGGGTAATAGTTCCGGATATTGGCTAAGGAATCGGTGTATTGGATGCAAAACCCGAACATTTCCGGGAGTTTCGCAAAAGCGTCCAGATCGCCGGCTTTATCGAGGAAGCGGGCAAATGCCAATTCGAACTCGTTATCGCAGGGAACGAAGTTGAATACAGTGTGTTTCGATTCCATTACTTTTTTGGAAGTCGCGAACGGTTGCGTGGCGGAAAGCATTCGGGCCGTGGTGAGCAATTCCGGGATGCGGGTCTCGATTACTTTTTCGCGTAGAGCCCGCTCGAATTCTTTTACGACGACGTAGGAAGCCAGATTGCTCGACATGGCCCGGATGGCCTCTGGGGTATCCAAATCCACCGTCCGCCCGAAGGCCTTGTGCTCGAAGAACGCCCGGACTTTCGGAGCAATGGCGTGGAACTGGGAAGGCAATTTGATGTTCTGAGCGATGCGCCGGGCGTAGTACCCGATCACCTCCTCCGGGGTCTGAGCCGGCGGAATAGAGTATTCCCGCTCCAATAATTTCTCGTCGGTGAGAATGTCGCGGCCCTCGTACAAAAAGGATTTTGCCGCTTCGATTTCTTTTCCCTTGAACGGCAAGACGTTGGTTTTCATGGCCATGACGTCAATACCCGCAATTTCGTCGGCCAACGACAGTTTTCTGCCCAGAAGAGGCGTGATATCCGGAATACCGATGTCTTTGGCTTCTTTTTCCGGCAAAACCGGCTCCACGGTGATGATTTTAAGTTTGTCCTTCCCGATTTGGAAGGTATCGAATTTCAAATCTTCAAGTTTCTCCAGGTCTTCGACGAATTCCATGAACGCCTTGTTGCCGATGATGTCCACCCGCTCCTGAAAGCCGCTTATATCCCGGAACATCAGGCGCAAGCCGCGGCCGATGGTTTGCTCCGGCAAAATATTGGCTTTGGCCGTGTACGGGCGTAACCCCACCACCACGGTTACGTTTTGCACGTCCCAACCCTCGCGCAGCATCAGTACCGATACGATAGCGTTCACCGGCGACTCGCTGCGGTCCACTTCCCGCGACATTTTGCGGGCGAGATCGAGGTCTTTTTTGGAGACTTCGCCGTTGCGATCGGTGTGGATGATCAGCGTCTTATCGCCCGAAAAATCTTCCGGGTATTTTGTGCTCAACCAATGGGCTACGTCGTCGGCCTCTTCCGTGCTGTTCATCATGACAAACAGGATCGGCTTCTTCCGGAGCGGCGACAACTGCTCCCGGTATTCGCGCCAACGCTCGACGGAGGCCACCAGGTAACCCACGTATTTGACGCTGGCAATGTCCGACTTCGCCTCCGTTACCTGCGAAATACCCTTGATCGGGCGTTTTACGATGTTGTCGATAATCGCCTGTTTCAAGGGGTAATCGAATACCGTCCAGGCAAACAAGCCGCCACCCTGGTAGCGCGGCGTTGCCGAAACATCCAACTGAAGCGCGAACGGCCGGCTGGTATTTAAGCGCCGGATGCAGGCGTTCCATTCGTTCTCTTCGTCGTGGGTGTGGTGCGCCTCGTCGTTTAGTACCATGACCAAGCCTTCCCTTTCGGCGATGCGGGTATCGAAATCGGTGATTTCCGTTTTGGCAGTCGGCGGCGCCGAACCGAGCATGGCCGTCATCACGTCCGTTTCCGCGTCGGCCTTTCGGCTGGGACGTTCATAAAACTGCTGGATATTGGTCAGGTACAGCGCCCCTTCGGAATGGTTGCCTTCCGCATCGCCGCGCATGTAGTAATTCATGTCCCACCACCACTGAAAATGGCGGGGAATAAGCGGGCCCTGGCGGAATACTTTGCCGCTCTCAAAATCGGATTTGAGTCGCTCGAAAACGATGACGTTCGGGGCCAGGATCAGAAAGGTTTTGGCAAACTGACCGGCATCTTCGCGCATGGCATTCGCGTACTGCCAAACGATGGACATGGATAAAACCATCGTTTTACCCGAGCCGGTCGCCATTTTCACGCAATAGCGGGCGAATTCGTCGTAGGGCGGCATCCGCAAATCCCGGCTGTGCTGGGCGTAGTTTTCGAGTAGCCCTTTCCGCGAACGAATTTTTACGACTTCATACAGAAATATTAGCGTTTCGATGGCTTCGCGTTGCGCCCGGTGAAAGCGGAATTGCCGTCCGTTGGGCAGCGGGTGGTCGGTGCGGAACCAAAAATTGAGCAACTCTTTCGTGGTTTCCGTGACGCCTTTGTAGCCACCGTCCCGCCAGGCATCGACGGCAATACGAATAGCCGGCACACAGGGCGCTGTGCGAAGCGCGTCTTCGATGTTGAAGGCGTCGAGTTGGTCGGAAGGTGTTTTTGCTCGTTTGGGCATTGTTTGAAGTTGGTTTAACAGGCGCTCAACACCCTTATCTCACTTAATTTAATCGGCCTTTTTTTGAAAAATTTTAAAAATAATGTATGAATAAGGAAGAGTCGTTGCTAAAAACATTAAAAAAGAACGGTTATTTTGTTTTTTTTAAAAATCATCTCTTAACCCTCTCTTAATCGTCTCTTAGACTTTACTTGCAGAGTACCCAGTTCGGATGGGCCGCGGATCCTTTGTTTGTTATTAACCCGGATATGCGGAGGCTCGAAAGCAAGTTTCCGATTTTTGACTTTTTTTGGCTCTCGGTTAAAATCTCAGGTAATTTGTCCAGAAGCAAGTGATCAATATCCTGCCGTGTAGCATGGCTGTACTTCTCAAGATACTCAAGAATCAATTTTTTATAATGCGCATCGTCAAAACCTCTTTGACGAATGTATTGTGCTTTTAGTCCTTTGTCAGAAATAGGCCGAATAACCTGGGCTGTAATCATATAGTTGGGCTTTCTCCCTTCAATATACCTCTTGTCTTTTAAAAACCGGGCTTCTTTTTCCGTTAAAGACTTCCTTTTCTGGACTTTGTCAAGAAGCATAATATCCTCCAGTGAAAGATCGGGATTCCGAACCAGCAACCGGGCGAAAGCTAAATCCAGTACGCGCCCCAGGAGTGTCATTTTCACTTTGTTCTGTGTAAATTCATATTCTGGCATTGGGAAAAGTCGTTCGCGTTGGAACATGAACATTCGCCTGATACCGCTTCCTATGGTATCGATCATGTTCAAATTAACCATTGCCTGTGCCAAAAAGGGATTTCTATAATGTGTCGGCGCGTCCGACCGAATCACCTCCTCGATTGAGCCAGGCAAAAAACTGCCCTCATTGATAAAGGCCAAATTGTCTTCCCGTTCTATTACAATAATCTTGCCACCGGCGGTGTAATCCTGGTGAGCAATGCAATTGTGCAACGCTTCCCGAATCACGAACGGCTCGTATTGCTGAACTTCTTCCGGGAAAAGCGTCTCCCCGGTCATGTAACGATACTTGAGATTGCGAATTTTTTGATAGACTTCGTCAACTGCCAGCAAAAAGGGACAAGAGAAATGGACATAGTCGCGGTCCATGTTGTCGTGACCTTTCAAAATCCAGGAGATTCTCGCTACCGAAGGAGTAATGAAATGTTCCGCTTCCGAACGACCAAGCAAAAGGATGGCCGTTCGGGTCATTTTCCCATTTACTGCAAGTTTTGCCTTGTTCAGGAATGTCAAATCATCCCACTGTGCTATTTCCGCTTCTAAATGAGGATTCTTTCGGACATAGTTTGTTCGGGCAATTGCCAATGCCCGGGTGTCTAAATCGCTCACTGAAGCCTCAGAACAAAGGCCTGCGCTCCAATCTGCCAATACTTGTTGCGACCTGATTCGCTCTATTTCTTCGATATTCAAGGCGCCCAGTTCCTCGCCGTCCCGACCGTAATAATGGTTTTCCCAAGCAGTCGGAATGCCGCGTGGTGCAGCCGGGATTTGAAAAAGCACGACCCGGCCTTCCGGCAAAAGCAGTTCGTAAATCTCCAAAAAAGTGATTCGATTGGTTGTTTTATTGGCTATTTCACCTTTCAAACTATCCAAACTAACCCTATCGTCGCGAAAATTGGTCCCCACGATTTGTTTCCCTTTGTCGGCGATGCCAAAAACCAGCCACCCCGACCGCTGGTTTTTAAGATTTGCTTCGTTGGACAGCGCGGAAAAATACTTGCCCAGTTTGCCAAAATCAAACTGATTTTTCGCCTCTTTAAATTCTACAACTTCCGTCTCGCCAGGTAGCGAGCGAAGTTCAGAGAGTTTATTTTGCAAATCAACCGTTGTCATACAAATGACTTATAATTTTCAGATTTCCACAGTAATCAATTTCGTGGTATCGTTCCCCAATATGTCGATCACCTTCACCACCACCTGGTATTTCCCCGGCGCCTCGTAGACATGGTTGACGGCCGATTCCAGTTTGGTGTTCTGCTTGGTTCGGTAACTCTGCCATTCATTGTGGAAGGTATCGTCATGGTAGTTCCAGTCCACCGCCCAATAGTCGATCCACTGGCTCCAGTGGCTGATTTTTCCCTGCACATCTTCCGGTACCTCGTCGGGCGGAACGATGAAGTTTTGCAGCGACAGGGTGAGTTCCATCTTTTGCCGGTTGCTGACCTTCGCCTCCACCTGGAGCGAGGCCAGTTCGAAGAAACGAATATCGCCTTGCTCCACCGCTTTCTTTTCCAGTACCTCCCGGGGGATTTTTTTGAATTTGAGGTCCACCTTGTTCTCGGCCGCAAACTGCGTGGCCATTTCGTTGAGTTCGAAGGCAAAATCCCAACCAAGGATGTCAATCCCGTTGGTTTGCAGGTCTTTTTCCTTGCCGACTACTTTCCAGAATTCCAGGACCAACGCTTTTACGTCGCCCGGACTCACGGGCGCATCCACGCCGCCCACGTGTACGAGCCGGCCGGCCTTTACACCGTGCAGCCACGCATAGCCGGCCAGCGGACGCGCGTGGTACAGATCGATAATAAAATTCCGGTAGGCCGCTTCCAGGTTGGCGCGCTGCTCGGGTTGATCGAATTCGGCCTGCATCCAGGCCTGCCGTTCGTATTTGCCGAGGTTTTGCACCACGAAGGGTTTCACCTTTTCGTTGCCGAGCAGGCGCTTCCTGGCAGTGTGGATGGCGAAGCGGCCCAGGTCGCAGGTGAGCCAGCGGCGGTTGAGTTTTTCCGCCGTGGCGGCCGTGGTGCCGGAACCGCAAAAGCAATCGAGGATAAGATCGCCTTCGTTGCTACTGGCTACTACAATGCGTTCGAGCAGGGCCTCAGGTTTTTGGGTTGGGTAATCAATTCTTTCACCGGATGTATTTCCGACCCTATCTAAATCATCCCAGATTGACGTGACAGGTCTTCCTTTTGCATCTTCTAAAAACATTTTAAAGCCGTCAAGCCGAGGTTTGCCTTCTTTAGTTTTTAATATTTTGCCTTCCTCCCACCATTGCTCAAGTTGTTCCATAGTTGCTCCCCAAACTCTTCCACCTGCTGGTTTAACACCTCTCCATTCGAATTTTCGTTCTGGGCTTTTACCCGTAAATGTCAAATCTTGCCCTGTAAATAATCTACCATTTTCATCTGGCTTATATCGTTTCAGTTGCTCCTGACTATACTCTGTAAAAATTTGATTCCATCTAAATTTTTCACCTTTTGTGTAATAAAGTATAACATCGTGAGCTTTGATATATCCTTTTGATTTAAAGTTATGAGCGTTAGTCCGATTCCAAATAACTTCATTTCTAAAATTATCATAACCAAACACCTCATCCAACACTGCTTTGGCATAATGCCCGATGTGCCAATCCAAATGCACATAAATGGAGCCATCTTCAGCCAGCAACTCACGTAATAATACTGCGGTCTCGTAAAACCATTGCAGGTAAGAGTCCAAACCTCGTCCCCAAGTATCCCGGTAGGCTTTTTGCTCGATGACGGAGGGCTGTTTGGTAAAAGAAAGGCTGCCGCCCTCTTCTTCGTCGTCTTCGTGCTGCGGGATCGTGGCGGTAAAGGAAAAATTAGCATCGGTGTTGAAGGGCGGGTCGATGTAGATGAGGTTGACCTTTCCGGCAAATTCCGGCAGCAGCGAGGGCAGCACGTATTTTTTATCGCCCCAAATGAGACGGTTGTACCATCCGGAGGATTTGGCTTGCTCCGTGGCGGCCGCTGCAAATATGTCCTGCTGCAAGCCGGCCTTGCGTTTTTCGTTGACGGTTTCGATGGTTTGAAACGGTAGGGCGATACGGATGGGGGCTACTTTTTTGCCGTCTTTGTATTTGCCGTCCCAAGTGAGTTCGGTCATGTTTGAAGTGGTATAGGAAGTTAAACAGGGCAATATTACGGAAGGTAATGGAAATTGACTGGATTATGAGGTCACCAGTCCTTTCACAAATTTTTAGCCAGTATTTGAAAATTTGGAAATGTTATTGCACTGAGAAAATAATTACTTGTGCTTGTTTGTAAATTTATTACTAATAAACCCCATATTTGCAACATGAAACTTCGCACCACCAAACAACCCCGTCGCCCTCCCACCGTCCCGCCCACCTACCGCGACCTAAAATCCCTCCGCCGCCAAACCAACCTCTACGACCCCTTTGATTTCCGTGATTACCTCCAAACCCGGCTGCGCAGGCTGAAACCGGAAACGGTAAAAGCCATCGCCAAATACCACCGCATGAAACGCCCGGTGGCCGATCCGGAAATGGTCGCCCTGTGGCTGGCCGAAACCATTTTTGAAAAAACCGCCTGGCCATGAACCCCATTCCCTTCCTGTCCGGCAAAAAAACGGTCATCTACCTGCCCAATGGCGAGCAGCACCAGGGGCAGTTTGCCGTCGTGGACCTGGCCCACATCAAAGCCAGTCACGACGAGCAGACCTTTGCCGATACGCCGGGTTACCCACGCAATCCCGCGGGCAGCAACGTCAACGACCGCAACTACGCCGGCGACCTCGGTGCCCAGGGCCTGGTGGATGAATACGCCCGCAACCTGGAGCCGGGCCTGCTCGTCAGCACCGGCCGTACGCCGGAGGGCACACCTATTATAAATAAGGACGGTTTCGTGGTCAGCGGGAACAACCGGACTATGTCCACCAAACTGGCCCGGACGAAATACCCGGCCCGTTACCAGGCCTACCGGGATTTTCTGCAAGAAGAACTTTCGGCTTTCGGCATCTCAGAAAAGGATTTTGCCGACCGCACCGTTTTTGCCGGCCGGGATGGACAGATCGAAGCGCCGTTTCTGGTCCGCATCGACTACGATATTCCGGCACTCACCACCGAGGAATTGGCTAAATACAACCAGGCCAGCACCAAATCCGAGCGGCCGGTGGACAAAACCGTCAAACTGTCGAACATCCTGCGGGAAAACTCGACCTGCGGCAAACAAATCCCCAAACTGTTCGAGGACGACGACACCATGAGCGAGTTCTACGCCGACGCCAGCGCGCAGAAACAACTGCTCGACATGCTGCTCTCCTGCAACCTGCTCACCCGCCAGCAGGTGCCGGAATACTACACCGACGGGCACTTTACCGAGGCCGGCAAGTATTTCGTAGAGATGACCCTGGCTGCCATCGTGCTGCGCCCGCCCGCTTTACAGGCCGCTGAAACGGACGGTGTGGCCAGCCTGCGCAAGGCCATCGTCAATGCCCTGCCGGTACTCATGGACAATATCGCACTGCCGACACTCGGCGCCCGGCTGATTGACGCGATCAACGCCGCCGTAGTGTTACAGCAAAAAATGAGGGCGTCCAAACTGTCCTTCGCGGATTTCATCGGCCAGCAAAACCTGCTGGACACCGAACCGCACTCCCGCGAAATGCTGGTGCTGAACCGCTTGATGAATACCGGGCAGCGGGCGTTCAAATCCGCCATCGCCCGGTACAACGAGACTGTGAAGGCCAACCAAGGTGAGTCCCTGTTCGGAGAGGAACACAAGGTAAGTCCGGCAGAAGCCTTCGAGCGGATCATCAGCGAAGCCTTGGATGCCGGGGAGCAAAAGGTGATCGGGCAGTACCTCAAACAGGTGGAAAGTCCAAGCGCCCCGGCGGAAACAGACCCCACCCAAAGCATCGAAGCCTACACCAGTGGAGTTCAACAGGCTTTCCAGGAAGGCAGAAAACTGACCATCACCGGGCTGCGCAAAATCGCCGCTGCTGCCGGCATAGACACCGGCAACGAAAAATACCTCTGGGAACTGACGGAACTCTGCTGGGTGAACTGGTACCGGAAATTGATCGACGCCCACATTTTCGAGGACGACAAAACCAGCGCCTTCGATGCCGTCGTCGATTTCTACCGGCGCGTTCAACCCACCTACACCGGCCTCGACAGCCACAAAAAGGTGTTCCAGCAATACAGCACCAGCGCGCCGATTGCCTGGCTGGCCGGCTGGTTTACTTACGAACGCGACACGAAACGCGTGTTCGAGCCGTCTGCCGGAAACGGCCTGCTGACCATCTTCTACCCGGAAGAAATGACGGTGGTCAACGAAATCGACCCGGTGCGGTATGCCCACCTGAAAACCCAACCTTTCCGGGCGATACACCAGATGGATGCGTCCGTACCATTTCCGGAGCGGTTCCACCGCGCCTTCGATGCGGTGCTCACGAATCCGCCGTTCGGCCGCCTGGCTGAGGTCAACCGCGATTTCGGGTATCCGTTCAAGGCGCTCGATCACGTCATGGTCGCTCATGCGCTGGCGTGTATGCGCGATACCGGCCGCGCCGCCATCATCATCGGCGGGCACACGGAAATCAATGCCGGCGGACAGATCGCCAGTCACCGGCAGTTTTTCAACTGGCTGTACCGGCATTACCGGGTAGTGGCGATGCTAAACATCGACGCTGCCAAACTGTACCACAAACAAGGCACCGATTTCCCGCTCCGGCTGATCCTGGTTGCCGGCCGCAAGGCAGAGCCCTTTGGCGCCGCGCCCACAATTAAGGAATACCCACAGTTAACCCAAGTGATCGACTCCTTCGAAGCCTTGTTCGACCTGGTGCGGGCCGCCCGGGAGTCCGCCAACCTGCGCGAAGAAACCCTGACCCAAAAACTGGAACGGGAACTCCAAAAAGTAAAAATCGAAATCGCATGATATTCCAACACGCCAAAATTCACCGCGACTACCACCTCAAATGCCTGTGTGTCGCCTGCTACGAGGGAGAAATCCTCAACTACGAAGATCACGTCTTCGCCATTTCCTGCTGCATCGCCAGCCTGATCCAGGACGCCCGCGACCGAGGCGTGATCGTGGAGCCGCTGCTCCGGGAATACCTGGGTGCCGAGCCGGAGCCCGGTCTCACCCCCGCACAACTCTTCGACACCGCTATTGCCGGCAGCGATGCCTGGTCGCACGTGGCCGCCCGCCTGCGCGAGGCCTGGCAGGCCGTGACGCCGGCGGAAATGCGGGAGCACTACCGGCGAAGTATGGCCGAGGGTATTTCAAACCTACCCGAAACGGAAGGACTGCCTTTCGGGGATGAGGAGTTTGATTGTATGACGTTGGAGGAGTGGGTGGAAAGGCTGAGTGCGGTGGTGGAGATGCTTTAGGCTTCGCCCGACAGGCTATGTATCTTATGTATCCGGTAATTTTTAATCCACCCTGACCACTCTCCCCGCCCGCTGCACCTTACCCTCACACCATACCTCGTAAAAATACACCCCCGCACCCAAATCCTGCACAAACACCTCGGTTGCCGGCAGTTGCGGGTCAAAAACTTGCTCTTTTGCCAGCCGGCCCGTCACGTCGTACAAGCGCAGACGCGCCGGGCCGGCGTATTGTCGGTTAGGTACGATTTTCAACGCTGCGCTCACCGGGTTCGGAAACACCGAGAACCCCGGCAATGGCGTAGGCGGCGTAGTGGTGCTCACTACCGGCGAGCAGGGCAGGCCAGGGTTGTCGATGGGGCCGAGACGGTAGTTGGGGAAGGATGGCATGGAAGCCCCGCTCGGCGTGGGCAGCGGCAGCCCACGCTGCTCCACGTTGCAGGCCAGGCCCGATTCGTCGGGGTTGTGGATCACGTGGAAAAAACGGGTGTCGCCACCAGCCAGGCCGTATATCTTGCAGTCGGGGCCTAACTGTAGTTGTTGAAACAATGTAGAAAACGGGTTGGCATATCCATCCCATTCAGCTACGAGTGTTTGAGAAGCGCTGACGTCCGGGGCTTGCAAATCCAATTGATATAAATTTTTTCTCGCGCCCAAGTACAAAAACCTACCGTTTGGAGAAACGGCACAGCCAATTTCACCCACCGGCGTATTGCCATATATATACGAAATAGTATCAAAATTAGTAAAAACGCCCACTTCCCGGTCAAAGTCATATACCATGATCGGGCTGTCGGGGTTAGTGCGATATACTTTTGTACCGTCGGGGGAAAAGACGAGCTGGCCATAGCCTTCCGTTTTGTAATCCGGCGTTATCCCGATTTTTTGGGTGAAAGTGTCAGCAATACCTTCTTTGGTGAATTTCAGAATATAAAATACATTGTTTTTTCGCCGGGGTGTTATTATCCACCAATCTTTTCCGTTGGCATGTTTTGTAGCGATCAATTTCCCATAGGCAAGTGTGTCATTCAATATTTCCATATTTTTTTGGGTAACCTTGCCATAATTGCTTTCGGATCGGCAATCTACGATGCTGAAGAGAAGTTTCTCAGTGTAGGCATCAGAGAAATTGGAAAGCAACTTCATCTGCTTATGAAAAAGATAGTATACGCTGTCATGATCCGGGAGCGGTAAAAAAACGGCGCTCTGTATCCCGGAAGCATATCCGTCTGCATTTTGAATGCATGAAACTTGCCGGGCATAACCAGGATTTATCATTTCGCCATTTTCCATTATTTCGTCATCAGCGCCAGCGATATCGCAGCCATTCGTGTATGCCATTAACCGACCCAATGAATCGCAAATACTGGCATTGCAAACAAACATATTTAGCTTTCTATATTTATAAGAAACATCTACTGGGTTATGGTTAAAATCGATTACCATACCGCCATGTGATGTCGTATTCGGATTATTGCTGTCTCCAGATATCCATATATAGTCGTGTTTTTGACCAATTGCAATTTGAGGCAAAAATAGGAAGCAAAAAATAAAATATTTCATAGCATAATGAAAAATGCCCATCCTGTGTCGGGGGAGGCACGGGATAGGCAAAATGAGAAAGAGGTTAGTGATTGATAATGATTTTGCCTGAACGTATTGCTGCTTGCATTCCATTTACACGATACCAGTAAATTCCTGCCGGCACACCGTTCAATAATATCCGGGTCGAATTTTGTTCTTTGGGCAGAATAGCTGTTTTCACCACCTGACCAAGTGCATTGAACAAAAGGCATGTTTGTTCTGATGCGTCACCCCCGGCATATTCTATCGTTATCCTGTCTGTCGCAGGGTTGGGATATACCCTGAGACGGCCGGATGCCGCGATTTGCCCCCGACGACTGCGCTCCGCTATACAATTCGCTTCATCCTCATAAGATTGCGGCGTTCCCCAAACCAAAGAAAGCAGCGCCCGCGCCCGCAATACTGACTCGCCAACGGAAAGCGGGCATAATGCGGCAATCGACTCCAATGTGGTGCTATCCTGCGACGAGAATGTAAAAATCCCGTGCAACACCGTGCGCAACAGGATATCGTTCACGGTTTTTTCATTGGCCGTGTAAGGCTTTCCCAGATCGGGAAGGTTATCGTTTTGTAACAACAGATTGTCGGCAGCAATCGCCCGCAGGGAGTCGATGATATTTAACAGATTCTGTTTCGCCGATGCCGATGCCTGAACCATTTGCAACAAATCAGCGCGCTGATCAGACAAATCTATGCTGTCTTGTTCGCTAATACCGAGGGTGTATAGTTGCCCTTCAAGCCTGGCTAAACTATCCAATCCTTCCAATATCCGGCTTTCGTACAGTTGCAGAGAATCCTGGTCTGCCTGGCTTACCGCGACGGTCTGCCGGATACCGGTCTGTACGTCAGCATAACCGGCCAATCCGTTCGATTGGGCCGCTGTAAGGAATCCAGCAATATCAGTGTTGCCTGGATAGGGATTTCCTTCCTCTGTGATACGTTCATAGAGCCGCCGCTGTGCCAGCCAGTTGTTGGCATCCTGGTAATATTCTCCGGACAATTCGCCAAGCGCCGTTTTTTCGTCCAGAACCTGATCCGGTTCGTCGCCAGTCAGGTTGTCGGCCCTTATGCATACACCCGGAAGGTCGGGGCATAAGTAAGAAGATATCGTATCTTCAATATCGTCAAACCAGTTTTGTGGAATTCTGGTCATCGGTAAAAATTCCGTATCTTCTGCCTCGTCAACGGTGTATTTTGAAAAGTTAGCTACATCGATTATCCCCTGGTGCTCTGCCATTGTACCGCTTCCTGTCCACCTGTTACCCCGGTGTACCTGTTGCCCGCTGATAGCGTCCACGCCGTATAACAGCCCGGTTGTGTTGTCTTGAAACAGGTTTCCCGCGATGTCGGCTTTGGTTTTCCCGGTGAGCAATCCTTCCACGCGCAGGCCGACACCAGTGGCGTCGGCGAAATTGCAGCGCATTTTGGCACGGTCGGCATGTATGGCGTACAGGCCGGTGTAGTCACCCGTGCCGGCGGCTTTCACGGTATTGCAGGTCACGGCATTTTGGTCGCCGGCGTTCAGCGCTATGCCCCGGTTGGCATCTTGGTTATTGGCGAGGGTAATATGATTGGAATAAGCTGATAACTTCCGAGCAACGTTTATATTGATGCCGGTTGCGCCATCGTTGAAGGTAATAATGTTGCCGGCGATATTACCACCGGTAAACTGGGGTGGATTACTGGGCGCTCCGGTCGGGTCTACTGCGATCATTTTATTGCCGGCGAGGTTAATGGCAATACTCTTTGCATTTCCGGTCATAGTGATCGTGTTGTCGATTATACCTCCGATATTCGTGGAAGGAAGGATAGAGGATGGGAAAGCCAAAGGCGATGAATGGCGCAGTTCTATCCCGCGGTCAGTGGCTTCTATACTATTGTTTTGACAAAAAGAGTAATCGCTATTGGTAGCAATTATACCGTTGGTCATTCGGGTCATCAAGGCATTATCGACCAGTATTGTCGCGCCCATGGACTCTACTCCGGTATAACAATTGATAAAAGAAAGTTTTTGCCCGCCACCTTTTTCAATATAGACCAATCCTTTTTCCGCATAGACGGCTTTGCCGGCACTTGCAGTAGTGTATTCCGAGTATTCATTACCCTTCGGTGTCAGGACAATACTGTCGAATACAGTATTACTTACATGTAATTCGGTGTTTTTTGCAATAATACCAAATTTAAGGTTATTAAATTCATTGATTACCGAAGAACCAGGAGCAATATTGATATTGATGCTGCCTGCATTTCTGAGATAGATACCCGCAAACCCTTTTTCGAGCGGTATTGGTGACTGTCCGGCATAAGGCGGTCTCAATCCGTCGTCTGTTGTCGCAAATCTATTGCCTAGTAACGTGATGTTGTCGGGAGGGTTACCTTCCGTGATATTAATATACCTTGCACCAACGGTAATGCCAAAATTATTATTTAAAAAACTACAATTTTTAACGGTAAGGGAACCGCCAAAATAACTGATGCCGCGCTGAGCGTCTTTTATAGTGGCGTTTTTTAGTTCGAGCGTCGCACTGTCGTGAAGGGATATCCCTTCCCACATGGTGTTGCAACCGGCTATTGTAACCGCCGGTATATTAGATGGTTTTACAACTGCATTTTCTTCGATATAAATTGCAGCGCCATTATCTACAAGGATTAAAGGAGCTGTCAACAATAGATTGTTTGTTATTATCAAGTCTCCAGTTATAATTACCGGGCTGTTGGACTGGAAATACGGAATTGAGCCACTAACTGGAACGAACTCCTTTAAATTTACAGACCTGTTTTTTACAACGGGTACGCCGAACTCCATGTATGATAATGTCGCGGTAACCGTAAGCCTGCCATCGCCGGATGGAGGATTTGTGATTGCGTTTGGATTATAATCGAGAATAAAACGAAATATTCTTGACTGTTGAGCCGCCAGAGAAAACACTGTTTGTTGTTGCGCCGTATCAACTATTTGTAGCTCATTAAAATCTTGATTAAGGACTTCCACATGGTTAAAACCCTGGCCGGGAGCGCTTATGTTCCAGTCATAAATCGAATCCTGGTACTGAACAGTTAGGGTTGCATTTGTCAAGCCTGAAATGCCCGCCAATACCGATGTTGTGAAAACCGCTTTGCTTCGATCCGGGTTGGCGCAGCCCTTTATAAGGTATGGTTGATCGACTGATAAACCTAATGTCGACGTTTGGGAGCAATCAAAATCATCGGGATATTCAAATAATACCTCGTCATCCCAATGGGCGCAATTGGTACTGGTAAAAACATCCTTATTCATGAGGTTTTCATTTTCGCACGATGAAAGAGTGACATTGGTCCCGGCAGGCGCACACATCATGGTATTTTGAGCGCAACAAGCCGTAGTGAGATGTTTCAGGCCTAAAGTATGTCCAATTTCATGTGCGACACGGTAATAAGGATTTCCCTCATCCGAACCGCTTAAAATAACAACGTGTTCTAATGGAGTGCCGAAATCCAAATCGGTTCCGTAATCGTTAGTAAATAAAATGATACAATCGAAAGGCACACAATCGAACTCATTTCTGAAAAACATATTTACAAAAGCAGCATGTTGTTCAGGATCACTCGCTACAGGATCGGCTAATGTTTCAGGAAAAAATATTCGCTTAAAATGTAGTTTATATTTAGAAACAAATGGCTTAACGGGATTATTTAAAGCATTTATGGCGGCATCTGCTACTGTTATAGCTGCCGATCGTGAATCAACTACATTTCCTCCGTGGGCATCAATATAGGATTGATCCATTACCAGCATGATATTGTAATAACTGAATTCTACGTTATTCTGATTATCCTTGCATTGTGCATTCAAATGGTCAGGCAAAATGCACCAAAGGCAAAGCTGAATAATCAAAACCCAAAAGTTTAGTGAGTGGTGAGCGGTGAGCGGTGAAGTTAAATCGGTTTTTCATGCTTGCTAATTTTAAGAATTTTAAAAGAGTAAGCAATTTACACACCCTATTTCCCAAAAACAAATACAATCCAGTCAAATGTGTGAATCTGGCATTTTCAAGGGTGAACACCTCCCTCTCAAAAAATAATTCCCCGCATTTCCCTTGCAAATCCCCTCATTAAAGCCCCATATTTGCAACAAAAATAAATTACCTACACCTACATGCTTACCCCCGAAGAAACCCAGGAACCCGCCACCCTCGACCTCTCCGTCGGCCTTTCCGCCTACCGTCCCATCTCCCGCGCCAACTCGCTCGAAGTCTCCCTGCCCGGCAGCATGGCCTTTCAAACCCGCCAAGCCCTCCTGCGCCTGCGGCAGGAAATCGGCAGTCCCGACCTGTATGTGGCCCAAAAACTCCACTACCCGCTCAAATCCAACGTGTTCGAGTTCTTTTCCGCCGAGCAGGTGGACGCCATCGCCCTGGCCATCTGGAACATCGAGCGCGGCGACGGCATGATCATCGGCGACCAAACCGGCATTGGCAAGGGCCGGATCGCGGCGGCCATCATCCGCTACGGGGCCAAAAACGGGCTGCCGACCATCTTCATCACCGAAAAAGCCACCCTCTTTTCCGACATCTACCGCGACCTGTACGATATCGGCAGCGTGGACCTGGTGCCGCTCATCCTCAACAGCGACAGCAATGCCACGCTGCAAATCTCGCTGGACAGCGAAACCATCGTCAAGGTCCACGAGTGGCGGCGCGACCGCAAGTTCCTGCCCAAAAGCATGGGCGAACTGCGCGACCTGGTCGCTGGCAAAGACGCCCTGCCGCCCGGCTACGACTTCGCCATGCTGACCTATTCGCAATTGTCCTCCGACTGGGAAAGCCAAAAACAACTGGGTAAAAAGACCAAATCCGAACCTTCGGCGTCCAATTTCAAAACCGAATACATCGCCGCCCTGTCGCAGGGCGCCGTGGTGATCCTGGACGAAGCGCACAACGCCTCGGGCGGCGAAAGCACCACGGGATATTTTATCCGCGAACGCTTGCTGGCCAATGCCCAGGGCTGCTGCTACCTGTCGGCCACCTTCGCCAAACGGCCGGATAATATGCCTGTGTACGCCAAAAAGACGGCGATCAGCCACGCCAACATCAAGGCGACCGAACTGGAAGAGGTCTTTGCCCGCGGCGGCGTGGCCTTGCAGGAGATCGTGGCCGGCGAGCTGGTCGCCTCGGGACAAATGCTGCGCCGCCAGCGCAGTTTCGAGGGCATCAGGGTGGAGTATAACTTCCTGCCCGACGATTACGAGGAGCACCGGGTCATTTACAACACCGTCATCGGCCTGGTAAACGACATTATTGAGTTTGAACAGGAGGTCATCGAGCCATATTTGGAGACCATGAGCAAGGCCCTGTCCAGCGGCGGCGAAAAAGCCGAAAAGCGCAAGGGTACCGAAAAAGGCGGGGTCTCCAACTCGCCGTTTTTCAACAAAACCCACAACGTCATCCGCCAACTGCTGTTCAGCATCAAGGCCCGGCAGGTGGCGCGGGAGGCCATCCGGCTGCTGGGCGAGAACAAAAAAGTCGTCATCGCATTTGCCAACACGATGGCCTCCTTCATGGACGAGTTCGGCTACACCAACGGCGACGAGGTGGGCAACCTGGATTTCGCGATGGTGCTCAACCGCTCGCTGGAAAATGCCCTGAAATACACTGTGGCCACCGAAACCGGCGAGATCAAACATTACATCCTGTCGCCCGCCGACCTCGACCCGCTCAGCGCCTCCATGCTGGAAAATCTGCGCGACAAGATCAAAAGCGCCTCGGCCGGCATCAGCCTGTCGCCCATCGACACGCTCATCAATACCATCGAAAAGACCCGCAAGCCGGCGGAAGTGGGCGGCGCCGGACACGACTTTTACCGGGTGCGCGAATGCACGGGCCGCTCGTTTCAGATCAAAGACGAAGGCGGCACGCTGGTGTACCGCTCTTTCAAGGCCAACGTGAAGCAGTTTTTTGCCGATTTCAATTCCGGCGACGCGGACGTGCTGCTCATCAACCAAAGCGCCAGCACCGGCGTATCGGCCCATGCTAGCGGCAAATTCCGCGACCAGCGCCAGCGCGCCATGATCATCCACCAGCCGGAATTGGACATCAACACCGAGGTGCAAAAACGCGGGCGTATCAACCGGACCGGCCAGGTGAATCTGCCGGAATACCTGTACGTATCCTCCTCCATCCCGGCGGAAAAACGCATTTTGATGGTGCTCAAACGCAAGTTGAAAAGCCTCGATGCGAACACCACGGGCAGCCAGAAATCCAGCGACGCCCAACTGGAATCGCCCGATTTTTTCAATAAATACGGCGACCGGGTGGTGCAGGGTTTTCTGGGCGAAAACTACGCCATCGCTGCCGCGCTCCGACTGGACAGCGGCGAAGAGGGCGACAACAATTCCTCCTACGCCCGCTCCGATCTGGCCGAAATGTTCAGTCGCCGCATCGCCTTGCTCACCGTGGAGGAACAGGAACGGGCCTACGCCGAAGTGCTGGCCCGCTACAACGAATACGTCGAAGACCTCAAGCAGCGCGGCGAATACGACCTGGAGGTGGAATACCTGCCCCTGGAGGCCGAAACCGAGGAACAATTCCTGCTGGAAGAAGGCAGCGGGCGGCCCACGCCGTTTGGTCAGCCTGCCGTCTTGGAGCAGGTGCAAGCCCGGGTGCTGAAACGCCCGATGAAATGGAGCGAGGTGCAGACCCTTATGGAAAAAACGCTGCAAGGCGCTTCGCCGGAGGATTTTCAAAAACGATTCCGCAAAGAATACGAAGCAGGGCGGCAGGAACTACGCTCCGCCAAATCCGCCGAACGCAACACCAAGTTGCGCAAAGTCGAAGATGAAATCCGCGAATTGGAAACACTACGCGCCCAGGGCAAATCCAAAGACCCGGAAAAACTCGAAAAGGGTCTGGAAAAAGCCGGCAAACAACTCGCCGAATTGAAGGAGAAAATGGCCGCCGAGGAAAACAAGATTGTGGCCGAAACCAACAACGGACTGCGCATCATTGACTTTTTCAAAGTGGGTCGGCCTTTCCAATTTCGCATCGAGCAGGCCGGCACGGCGCGGGAGTTGAACGGCGTGGTGACGGGTTTGTATTTTCTCAAACCCGCCGGCGATCCGACGCGTTTCAACCCGGCCAACGTGCGCATCACGGCCGCTATTTACGGTCCGGAGCGCAGCTGGACGCTCAAATTCAATAGCCCGGAAGTGTTCACGGCGATGGGCATGAGCACCCACAGCCAGGAGGTGTTTTTGCAGGATTTGCTGCACAACTGGAACCGCCACGACAGCGCTGGCAATAAACGGGAAGAACAGTTTATCGCCACGGGCAACATGCTGCTGTCGGCCAAAAACGTGTTTTTGCAGGGCGCCGGCGGCAAACTGATCAAATACAGCACTTCCGACGGCGGTATCCGCTCGGGTATCCTGGTGCAAAAAGAAGTGGATCACAAGGGGCGCGAGCAGAAATCGGAACCCAAAACCCGCCGCTCCGTGCGCGCCCTGGCAGATGAACTGGCACAGACCCGCCCGGGCTACCAGCAATACCGCTACGTCGAGGGCACGGCCCTGAACAACGCCATCGCTTTTGTCCGCAACCGCGAGGAAATGTACCGGGTGACCATGCCGAAAACCACAGCCTTCAAACCCTATTACGGCGACAAAGACCTGGTCAATTTGCTTTTTCAGGATACTTACGACCGCAGCCGGGGTCTGCCCAAGGTTTTCGTCAGTTACCCGCCCAACTTGCTGGCGGGCTACATCCACCGCGACGACCTGCAAACTTTCCTGGACATCCTGGCCGACAAATACCAGATGACCTACCTGGCCGAAGCGCAGCAATTCGCGGGCCTTCTGAACCTCGACCAACCCATCCCCGACCACGAGCCATCCGAGATGGAACAAATGCTCATCATCCTCGAACAACTGAACCTCGAAACCGCCCAATAACCGCCATGACCTACCAACTCCAAAACCTGACCCCGCCGCAAATCGCCCGACTGGACGAGGTGCCCATCGCCCGGCAGGAACAGATCATCGACCAAACCGGCGAGCCGCTGCGTCTGGTGACCTCCTACTATTTGGTTAAAAACGCCTCGGCCAACTTCACCGTGCCGCATGAAACCGCTGAAAATCTGGATGCGGCGATTTATGCCCTATTGACCCGAAAAGGGTTTTTGAACGGGACGATGCAAGCCGTCAAACCCGAACCGGTCAAACAAGAGCCGGCACAGGCCAAAATGGATTTGCCCGAACCTGTCCGACCGGCAACTGCTAAACCCGCAATGCCTAAACCGGCTGAACGGCCAAAGTCTTTTTCCATCAACAACTATCCACTGGTCAAAAAATTCATGCCCCTGCACCAGCAGCGGGTCGTCAATGGATTCAACGAAGAGCGCGAGGCCATTGTGGACGAGGTGGAAAAGATGCTCTCAGCCATTCCGAAGTTCCGTTCGCAATCGAAAAAGCCCTTGATGGAGCAAACCGTGTACGCCCACTATTTCTACGGCCAAAGCGATTGGTTTATCCTGGAATACGACGGCAGTGAGGATATGTTTTTCGGCTATGCCATTCTCAACGGCGATAGTCAAATGTCCGAATCCGGATTTATTGGCCGGCAGGAGGTCACCGAAAATGGGCGGGTTGAACTGGATTTTCATTGGAAGCCGGTTGTGCTGGGTGAGGCGCTGCATAATGCCGATCCGGATTTTTTCAAGGCGCCCAATAAGAAAGAGGTGTCGGAAACGACCACCGAGCAGTTGATCGGGATTGGTTTCGACCAAAAAGGTCAGTACACTTTGGCGGCCTGGAACAAAGCCGTCCCGGTCATGGAATGGCTGGTGCGCAACACGCCTTTCGTGGTCCTGCACGATTTTGGCCCCGGCAAGGGCAAATACAAAACGACCCGCAATGTATCGAATTCGTACCTCGCCGATTTGTATGATCGAAAAATCGAGGTGTTCGACCCCAAATTCAAAAAGGGCGATATGGCCCAATACAAAGACACGCCCGTTCAAATCCTCGACGACGGCAATTTCGATACCGTGGCCCGGCACTGGATTTACCTGGTGCAAGCCTACCAGTGGGCCGATCCGGACAACGTGAGCGAAAAGAGCCTGACCCCAATCGAGCACACGGATTGGAACGGCTTTGTCAAAGGACAACCCTACCGGCACAGCAACGGCAAAACCTACGAGTTCGACGGCCTGATCGACCTCGGTGACAGGCAAAAACTGGCCACCTGGAAATTAGACGGTAAACGCGTCGGCGCGCCGATCCCGAACCTGCCGGGGTATTTTAAAACGGAAAGTAGCGCCGTCGAAGCGCCACCAGTGGTGGATAACTCGAAGCGCCTGCGGCTCGCCCAGGCCAAAGCCAAGGCGCAGGCCGCCCGCATCCGAATCATTAAACTCAAATCCCAAAAAGCAGACTGACCATGTATAAAATAGCCCAACTGACCGATGCGCAAATTGCTAAATTCAACCCCGATCTGCGCCGGGAAATAGAAACCCTGAAAGCCGACAGCGACAATTTCGACCCGGAATTGTACGAGGTGTTTGCCGAAAATGACAAAGACCTGTACGAACTGGCCAAAGGCGAATTGGCCGGTGAACAGCCCTCTATCCCATCTGATGCCGAACCGGTAGCACATCTGAAACGCGGACCTAAGACAAAAGAAAAACGCGCTAAAAAACAAGCCGACGCTTATTCCGAAACCGTCACCATAGATGGCGCGCAGTACCTGGTCGGCGCCAATGCGGATGGGAACGTGCAATACGGTCTGGATAAAAACGGCCACTTACTCCAAATCGGCGACGCCGTGGAAGCCACTATCAAAGGCAATACTATATTAGGTGTAATTGCCAACCTCAAAGCCCGCAAAGGCGGCGGCCACCTGGTGCGCTACACCGATGCTGCCGGCAATAAAAAGACCGCGATGTTGCAGCCTTCGGCCATTGCCAAAACGGCTACGACTCCGCCAAACACCGGCAAAGAAACCCCGGTAGCGCCTTACAAAATGCGGTTGCCCAAGAACCTGGTCAAAAAGGCCGAAGTCGCCCGCCGCACCGACTGCGACGAAAACGAAGCCATCTTAGTGACGCCCACGGAAAAAGTGGAAATCGCCGCACCCACCGTCGCCGATCCGGCCAAAGGCGACAAAATCCTGGCCCATCCGGATGGCACACCCATGACCGTCATCGAGGGCAAAGCCGTGGATCAACACTTCGAAGTGGAGGGCAAAGCCGGCGTTGAAACCCAGAAGGACGGCACCGTGACCTTCGATGTCGCCGGCGACGAGACGCCCGAAGCCGCCGCGCATCCTCAACCTGCCGACGACGAGACGAAATATCGCGCCGTCAAGGCGAAGAAGCCTACACTCAAATGCGAGTTCTCCCGCGAAAAAGCCAAGTCACCGGCCTTGATGACCTTCCTGGAGGGCATGCGCCTACGCTGGCACGACGGCGAATCCAAGGATAAAATCATTGGCGTTTACTATCTGAAAAACGAAAATAAAGTCCTGCTGAAAGTAAAAGTGTACGATTGGATGGATTTGTTTGCCGACATCCGCTACTACACCGTCTGTCCCGAAAGCGGGCGCTTAACTAAGGCCGAAAAACCGGGCAAAGGAGCAGCCTCGGTGCTGTTGAGCAAGGTCGCCATGACCGAGTTTTACCGCCACCCCTTCGGGCAATCCTGCAAGCGGGTCAGCAAGGCGCTCTATGTCGAGTGCTACCGCAACGGCGCCTGCTCTACGGAAAAACAAAAGCGGCTGTACCAGATTTTTGCCACCAAGTGTATCCGGCAGGAAAAAGCGCACAGCCGGGAGTACCTGAAATGGGCGCACCAGCAAACGGCGCAGCGTTGGGAGGGTTACGAGGGAACTAAAACGTATGCGCAGGTTTTTAAGGAAACGCTGGCGATGATTCGCAGTGGGAAACGGTAAAGGTTTTGAAATGAAGCAGCGGGCGAGGATTTTAAATCGGCTGCCCGCCTGCTTTTTTAATCTATCATAAAGCGGGGTAGCGCAGTTGGTCAGCGTGCCAGACTCATGATCTGGAGGTCGGAGGTTCGAGTCCTTCCCCCGCAACAAATTCTCCTCCAAACCGCCCCATGCCGAAACTTACCCAAGCCTTTTTCGAGAAAATCCTTGCTGCCGAGGGCGGGTACCAAAGCCAGTCCGCCGATAGCGGCAATTTCAACCGCTGCGGCATCAATGCCGGCACCAAATACGGAATCACGCCCAACGCCTGGCAGGAGTATTCCGGCCAGCAGTGTCCCGGCGCGGAAACCATGAAAAACCTCACCCGCGCACAAGCCTGGGATTTCATGGCCTGGTGGGGTGACCGCTGGCGGATATGGGAAATCTACGACCAGGACTTTGCCGAACTGGTGTTCAATGCCTTTTACGGGAATCCTTCCGCCGCTGCCAAAACCCTGCAACAAACCCTGAACCAACGTGAGTACACCCTGGCGCCGGACGGCATCATGGGCAGCAAAACACTGGCGGCCGTGAACGTGGAAACCTCCAAAGACAAAACCGGGTTCTACAACGCTTACCGTGAAGCCTGGCTTTCCTACCTCCAATCGCTCGGCAACGTCTATTATACAGCCGGTTGGACAAATCGGATGGACACCTTTTTCCCACCCTTGTCGACCGGTGAAACACCCGCCACGCCATCTGCCCAACCTAACTACCAGGTCGAACTCTGGCAGCGCCGCTTTTCCGGCATGTTCAAAAGCACTGACGATGCAATTTGGGTATGGACGGCCCTGGCTTTGCTTTTTGGCTTGATTGCCATCCTTTACTACCACTTAAAAACCATTGGCCTATGACCCCCAAATCCAAATACGCCCTCCTGGCCACATCGCTTTTTCTCGTCTTAACTGGCCTCACCTGGTGGCTCTACCGCCGTTTTTTCCGTGATGGCATCGGTCCCACTGGACAGTGGGACGACGAAGGCGGCACCACGGAGCAGCCGCATACAGTGGCCGGCTCGGAACTCAGCTACGAACAATCGCCCATCATTATGAGCCACTTCGACATCCGGGAGTTCGACTCGCCGGACCAGCCTGGCAGTGGAGTACGGATGAAAGCCAAGTTCCTCGAAATGCTTGAGGCCGCCCGGGAGCAGGCCGATATTCCGTTCCGGGTCAATTCCGGCTACCGGACTCCAGAGCACAATGCCGCCGTGGGTGGCGTGCCGGATTCCGCACACACGCGGGGCTGGGCGGCGGATATCGCGGCGCGGACGCTGGAGCAGAAGATTCGGATTGTGCGGGCGGCGCGAAGTGTGGGATTTAACCGGTTTGGGATTTATGATACGTTTATTCACCTGGATTGTGATCCGGGGAAGCGGGGGGATGTGGCTTGGAATGGGAAAGGGTATGCGGTCAAAAAAGGTGGGAGTTTTTCGGGGTTTCCTTTTGATCCGTTTTCAGTGTGATGGATAGATTCAAACTTCAATTGTAATTGTACACCAAATCCCTATGTCAGCACATACGGCCTACAATTATCCAGTATTTCTTCAAGCGCATTCAACACTTCGTTTAAATCCAGCGATTCGCCACGGAAAATCAAAGTATTATTAAACGAATTATACCCTCGATGATCATTGGTAGCCATAGGTCCTCGGAGAGATGGGTTCATTGCCAAGTCAGTATAGACCGCAGAGGATTGATTATTAAACCAATCTTCAATTCGTTCATCATAGTGTTCGAAATGATTACGAAATTTTCGATCAGAGAGAAGATTATCCTCATTAACATTGAGCATTTGTCGCAGTCTTTCACCACGGCTCTTATATTTCTGGCGAGGCCAAAGAATTTTAGAAACGTTTGCTGCAGCAACGAGAATCGATTGAATTGAACACCAAACTTCAACCTTGTCGAAATTGTCATGCGTAGCTTGTAAACGATCTGCAGCTCGATGCGCGATTTTCGATTGCAGCACAATTTCGCTTATAAAGACCATTTCTTGAAGTACCGTCATGTTCTTTGTTTAGAGTGCAATCTTATCAAGTAGCTCAAAAATATAGCTATTGTCCATTTTAATATGCACTCCATTTACTGATGACAAGATAACCCCAAAACGTTTAGCAAAATTATAGGTTCCCCAAATCTTGGTTTTGTTATCTCTCCTTCACCAGATAGGGTTTATTCAAACATCCTGCGTGATTCGCAAGCTGGTTTTACCCTCCGATACTTCATGCTCCCCCTTCCCCAACAACCGCAACAAACCCACCACCAAATAAACCGGAGTCTGCAACAAAAACCAGGATTTCCGGGCACTCTTCCCCGAGTCAAATCCGGTATGTTCCGCCACCTTCTCCCAGGAAAGGCCATCCGGTAAGCGGTACCGCTCGGTAGTGCCATCCTTAAAAACAGATACCCGTAAAGCATCCATAAGCGCGTCGACCTGGGTCATCGTGCTGGCTTTCAATTCAATTTTGATCCGAAACGGTTTGGTAAGTACGATGACTGGCGTCTTGCAGAGGACCATTAATTTCATGGTATCCTCGAAGCTCATCCGGTCTTTTGCTAGGAGGCGGGCGATGCTGGATTTGTTGGCGTAGTGCAAAGGGCCGGCGGCGTCTTCGTAGGTGACGCCGGCGCGGGACATTTCGGTGCGGAGGGCAGTTTGGAGGGCGGAGACTAAAGAGGTAAGTTTTTCCATGCGTATGTTTTCAGGTATAATATGTCAGAACTTGGAATATTATGTTTGTTGCTGTAAAGTTATGCGATATTTAGCGACCAATATGCAACAACAGTTACTGATTTTCACAGCGCCCATTTTTAACATCTTGAAAATCTTGACATTATCCACATGTCGCATCCGAACATTACCGAGTTACAGTTCAACCGCCTTTCCCCTCCAATCCTTCCACCGCCGTGTAAAACTTCTTCAGCAGGGTCTTAATATCCCGCTGGGCATACACCTCCGCAATCCGGTCGCTCGTCACGCCGAGTATCTTTTTTACGTCATCGGCATCCATGACACCGCTGTTCAGGATCAGGTCGCCGGTGAAATGCCGGCCGAAGTGCGTGGTGATTTCCCGCCCGATCAGCTCCCGGCTGATTCGTTTCAGCTTTTTGACGTAGGCAGGGTATTTCATCTTTTTGAAAAGAGAGCCGTCCTCCCGCCATTTCAGCAGCACTTGCGCGTCCGTTTCGGAGATAGGGACAATTTCCTGGGTGCCGGTTTTTTGGGCCGATTTCAACAAATACCGGTAGGTGGTCTCGCTGTCCTGCATTTCAAAAAAATGCGCGTGCCGGTTGATTTGTTCCGTATCGGAGTAGCGCAAGCCGCGGCACATGATCAGAAAGCGGCGGATGGTCTCGTGTCCATCGCTTCCCTCGGGAAAAGTCGGGAGTGCCTTGCGGAGAATCGTGTACTCCTCGACCGTCAACTTCTTCTTGTTTGAAATCCGTTCCACCTTGAACTCCAGGTCCTCGAAAGGGCTGTGCAAATCTTTCAGGCGGTGGAATTTAAGCACTTTGTTGTACACCACCTTGAAGTTCCGCAGGTACTGCGCCGACATGTTTTCCTTGCCGATGGCGACCATTTTACTTTTAAACTGCAAAATCTTGTCGCGGGTGAGTTGTTGTACCGACAGGTCGCCCACCTCATCGACAAACTTCCTGATGGCAGCCCGGTAGGCTTTGAAAGTGGAAGGCGTCACTTCCCTGGCGGCCAGCTCCTTTTTCAGTATTTCTTCCGCAGTGGCGGCGAAGGAAGAAAACTGCTTGCGGTTGCCGTCAAACTTTTGGCGGAATACCTCGAAAGAAGGCGCTATGTTCGCGGCCGTCAGTTCGGTGGCGATCAGGAAGGCTTTGTTCAGTTTGTTGCGCAAATCCGTGTTGACCAATACGGCGCTTTCACCGCCGAGGATGGCTTTCGACTTCACGGATTGCGCCCGAGCGTCCCAGTCTTTGGGTAGCACTTTCCAGGGAAGGGCGATGTAGTTGGTGTGGTAATTCCACGAGTAGCGCAGGTAGAGTTTCTGCATACCGAACCGGTCTGCCCTACCCCGCTGGACGATGGTGATACTTGGTTGTCGCATGTGTAAAATGAGTACAGAAATTGGTACAAACGAAAACCTGCTGCGAGGCCGGGCTAAGCGGCACTAAGGCGCAAAGAACGGTAAAACTTGCCGGATAAGCGGGCTAAATCGCACAAGAGTTCGCTAAACCCCCAAAAGGGTTAAACTTTCTTTAAAGTACCTTGCTCCCAAAAGCACATCTTTGGTTTTTCGGTTAAACCCACACTACATTTGTTCGATCCGTTCAAACCTATCCGGCTTCGCTATGCGCAACATTCTGATTTTGAATATTTTTGCCTTTTTTGTGGGAGCACTCGCAGCGCAAACTACTCCGCGCAGCGGCGCACAAGTTGCCCCATCTACCCGAAACACCCAATCTGCACCGTCAAAAGCGCAACCCGAGAATGCCGGCAGATCGGCCCTGCAACCAGGAGCAACTGCGCGTTCCAATAACGGATCTGCTACCCGGCCGTCGGCAGCAGAATCTGCTGCTGATGCCACCCCATCCAACAACCGTACAGGCGTGACAACTCCCAAGTCGCCCAATGCCCCCTCCACCAAAACAGTCCCGGCCAAAATGCCGGACGCGCCTCAATCTAAACAGGATGAGCCTATGGTAAAAGTGCAGTGGATGACGATGGAAGAAGCTCTCGAAAAATCCAAAACGGACAAGCGTAAGATTTTTATTGACGTATTCACCGACTGGTGCGGTTGGTGCAAGCGTATGGACGAATCTACCTTTGTGGATCCCTCCGTGGCGCAGTACCTGAATGATAATTTTTACGCTGTCAAACTGAACGCCGAGCAGCAACAAGAAATCGTGTTCAACAACAAAACCTACTCCTTCCGAAAAAACGGCGCTCGCGGCTACCATGAATTCGCCGCCGAACTACTCAACAACCGCTTGAGTTTCCCCACTGTCGTGTTTATGGATGAAACACTGAACGTCATCCAGCCCATCCCCGGCTACCTGGAAGCGCCCAAACTGGAAACTATCCTAAACTACTTCGGCACCGACAGCCATAAAACCACCCCTTGGGAAACGTACGAACGTAAATTCGGTAACAACCAAAAATAACCCACCTCCTCTCACCCCCTTTCCCCCCCCATTAACCCACCCGTGGCAGGCAACACCTTCGGCTCCCTCTTTCGCGTCACCACGTTCGGCGAATCCCATGGGGCAGCCATCGGCTGTGTTGTGGACGGATGTCCCGCGGGTCTGTATTTTGACCTCAACTTTATCCAACACGAGTTAGATCGCCGGCGCCCTGGCCAGAGCGCTATCGTCACTCAACGCAAGGAAAGCGATTCCGTACAAGTGCTCAGCGGCGTTTTCGACGGTAAAACCACCGGTACACCCATCGCTCTCCTCATCCCGAACGAAAACCAGCGCTCCAGCGACTACGACCACCTCGCCGATACCTTCCGGCCAAGCCACGCCGATTATACCTGGCAAACCAAATACGGCCACCGCGACTACCGCGGCGGCGGTCGAAGCAGCGCCCGAGAAACCGCAGCCCGCGTGGCCGCCGGCGCTATAGCAAAAATGCTCCTGCTCCAGCTCGGCGTTTCGGTACGCGCATACGTTAGTCAGGTCGGAAACCTGGCGCTCCAAACGCCATACACCGAACTGGACTTGGCGCAAACCGACACCAACGACGTACGCTGCCCCGACCCGGTCATGGCCCAAAACATGATCCAACTGATCCGCGAAGTGCGTAAAAGTGGTGATACTATAGGCGGTGTGATCACGGGCGTGGTGCAGGGCTGTCCTGCCGGCCTCGGAGAGCCGGTGTTCGACAAGCTACACGCCGACCTCGGCAAGGCTATGCTCAGTATCAACGCCGCCAAAGGCTTCGAATACGGCTCCGGGTTCGCAGGAGTCGCCATGCTCGGCAGCGCACACAACGACCTTTTCCTGCCCGACAAACTCAAAACTCAAAACGCAACAGTCAAAACCGAAACCAACCACTCGGGTGGTATTCAGGGTGGTATTTCCAATGGCATGGACATCTATTTCCGCGTCGCCTTCAAACCTGTGGCCACGATCATGCGCGACCAGCCATCCGTGAATGCCGCAGGCGAACCGGTGACGGTGGCAGGCAAAGGCCGGCACGACCCCTGCGTAGTGCCCCGGGCCGTGCCCATCGTAGAGGCCATGGCGGCTCTGGTACTGGCCGATCATCTGCTGCGGTTACGCACTTCGACACTGGAGCATGCAGGATAAAAGTACATGTTGAAACTTTCAAAAAAAATGTCCAGTAGCGTGGGCTTGCCTCCTCCATTTATTTCATCTACTTTTGATAAAATTTTTTCAAGCAATGGAAGATGTACTCGTCCAGTCTGAATACGAAATTGAACGCGGAAAACCTATGCCCAGCAAAAATCACTCGATTATTCAAAAGCGCTTGATAGTGCTTTTGGAGAACGAATATGGCAACCAATTCGAAATTATGCCGGAAATCAACCTCGACCAGCCCAACAATCGGGATCGGGTTCCTGACATTGGCATCTTTCCTCCTCAAGCGTTTGTGCCCGATGAAGATGAAATCAGAATGGCTCAAACGCCACTTGGCCTCATCGAAATTTTATCTCCAAAACAGGACATAACAGAACTTTTGAGCAAGTGCTCTGAATATTTCAAAAGTGGTGTCCGCTCGTATTGGCTTGTTCTACCTGCGCTGCGCACTATTTACGTTTTCCGTGCTGCAAACGATTATGACGTGTATGCTAAGCAAGACCAATTGCGGGACGAAAACCTTGATATTGAGATAAGTTTAGCCAAGGTGTTTAAATAGAATTACCTGCATGCAAACCTTCTCCCGCCGCTGGCGCGCGCTCTGGAATCCGGATATGTACCACGGTTGGGGCCGCACCCGCCGCTATTTCGAAGGCTGGTATTTTAAACTCGTGAGCGCCGATGAAAGCGCAGCTCTGGCAGTCATTCCCGGTATTTCGATGGACGAAAACGGCAACAAACACGCGTTCGTGCAGGTCATGGACGGCAAAGCCTGCACGTCTTCTTACCATCGCTTTGAAGCTCCCCAATTCCAGCCTTCCGCGCAGCATTTCGAGCTGCAACTCGGCAACAACTTTTTCTCCAGCCGGAAAATCATTCTCGATCTGCCGGGCCTCTCCGGAACTGTACAGTTCCAAAACCCGACACCGTGGCCCAAAATGCTGGGTGCACCCGGCATCATGGGCTGGTATTCGTTCGTGCCGTTTATGGAATGTTTTCACGGAGTGGTCAGCTTGCAACACAGGCTGGAGGGCACGCTACAGCTCGGCGACCGCCGGATTGACCTCAACGGCGGCAAAGGCTACATCGAAAAAGACTGGGGACGCTCCTTCCCCCGCGCGTACGTATGGATGCAAACCAACCATTTCGACACGCACGACCGCGCTTCGCTAATGGCCTCCGTAGCGCATATCCCGTGGCTTACCGGGCATTTTATCGGATTTATCAGCGGCTTCTGGCTGGATGGTCGTCTGTTCCGTTTCGCTACCTACACGGGTGCGCGTCAGCGCCTCGAACTGGGCGCCGATTCGGTGTCGCTCGTATTCAAAAACCCCCGCACAGAACTGCGTATACAGGCGCACCACGCGCCCGGTACAGCACTCATATCGCCCATCTCCGGTGAGATGACCGGGAAAATCAACGAGAGCCTGCAAGCCACCATTCACACCGAACTGCTCGAAAACGGCCGTCGGATATTCGAAGGCACCGCCCACACCGCCGGTTTGGAAATAGCGGGCACAGTGGACGTGCTGCTGGGCTAATTACTAATGCCACGCATAACTCACTGTCAGCTCATGGCTCGTTCCAAATACCCCGCCGAAACTGGAGATATTGTAGTCGAAACTATAGCCAAACCGAAAGAGCGACTGTTCCAGCCCGAGCAAGTCTTTTAGAATCAGGCCGGACTCCAGGTGTATCGCATTTGAGGTGGAGTATCCACCGCCAATCCAGAAGTTGTTAGCAAATTTCTGCCGGATATTCAGGTTGAGGTGCATGGGCGCGTTGGGTGTATATTTTAGCCAAAAGGACGGCTCAATGAAACCTTGTTGCCCGGAAGGAAAAATAACCCCGCCATTGAGGTAAATATGCGCAGTCCGTTCGAAAGACAATTCGTCGCCATCCATGCCCTTGAATTTTGCCCGTATGCCGGCAGTCTGCGGGATCGAGAGGCCGGCATAGTACTTCCGCCCCCGTTCCGGGAAATACATAAAGTTGACGCCGATGCCAAAATCCGGAAGGAATTTCCCCTGCCGGGTGCCCGCTAAAAAGTCCTCCACATCGAACTGCAACTCCGCTGAACGCAGGCGGTGCTGAACGATACCGGCGCTCAGTCCAACACCAATCAGCATGTTTTCGCCCATAGATGGTCGAATCTGATAGGAGTAGCGCCCGTAAACACCGGTTGTCCCGGTGGGGCCGGTCTGGTCATTCACCAGCAGCCCCCCGAAAACCGACAGGTTAGCGTCTTCCCGCACATAGTTGAAATGCGCCAGCCCGGTCGTAGGTGCATCCTTGATGCCTACCCATTGCCGCCGGAAACTGATTCCCGCCACCAACGGCTGGTTGTATTGCACATAATCAATCGGAATACCGGCCGGATTGAGGTAGGATTGCAGTTCCGTATATTGGTTGAAAATAGGCAACTGTTGTGCGCTCAAGCCCGTGCCAAACAGGCCGCAAAGCATCAGAAGAATGAATTTATTTGCCATAATCTATTTTTTGAATGGTGGAGTAAGTTGGGCGGACGGGGCCGCCCCGTTCAATCCTGTTTCTGTTTACCGCAAAATGGTGATGGTGCCATTGATGACCAGATTATCCTGCACCCCTGCCCGGATAATGTAGTAATACGTGCCATCCGGTAACGGTTTGCCGTTGCTATTGACGCCCTGCCAATTGTTGTCGTAACGTTTTGTCTGGTACACCACATCCCCCCAACGGCTGAGAATGATGAGCTCGATATCGTTCGCGTACGTTTCAAAATTGGGGATTTTCAACGCATCGCCTACGCCGTCTTCATTGGGCGTAATCACGTTTTTGGGTGGCTCAATGGGCGGCGCAGGAGTAGGCGGCGGTTCGCTCAGAATGGTAACCGTCGCGTCGTCGCACAAACCCGGACAATCCGCCACACACACCCGGTACCGGAAGACGATTTTCTCCTGAAACGTCGTGTCAAAAAGATAGGTAAAGGACCCATCGCCGTTATCGGACAAACCATCCGGCACCGGCAATAACGCGGTCACGGTGATGAACGGCGAGTTGGGCAACACGTCGTTGGCCAGCACGTCCAGCCGCAACGTACCCGATTGGCCCAGGTTGAAAAACACGTCCTCCTTAGCCTCAAAAGCGCCGTAGGCCGTCACCACCACCGTATCGGAAGTGTAATCCGGGCAACCCGGCGCCGATAACGTCCAGATGAAAATGTTCGCACCGACCACCAAACCGCTCACATCGGTTTCGGCACTCTGTGGCGATTCGATGACCGCAGTCGTCGCTCCGGTTGTGCGCCACTGTCCGGTTGCCCCGGCGGGCAGGTTGGCCAGGAGTACGGTTTCCGACTCTTGCGGACATGTTTGTTGGTTCGGGCCGGCGTTTGCCTGCTCCAGCGCCAGGTTGATTCGCACTACATCCGAGGAAAAGTCGCCGCAAAGCGCCGTGCGCAACGTCCATTGAAATTCATACACGTTACCGGGTTTCAGACCGGAAACCAACGTATTCCAGTTGGCTGGATTCGCGACCACCACACCCGACTGCGCTTGTGCAACCGACTGCGACCAGAAGCCCGTGACGCCGGATAGCACCGGCGGCGTGGCAGCCAGGGTTGTGGTCGGGAGTTGCTGGCAAAACAGCACGTCGTCCCCCGCTTCCGCAATTTCGCCCGGCGCCGGGATGATGTTGAGCACAACCGTATCTCTCGAATAATCCAAGCAAGCGCCATTGCTCAATGACCAGACAAAAATATTGGCGCCGTCCGACAGGTTGCTCACAGTCGTATTGGGGTTGTTGCTGTTGTTGATGGATACATCCGGGGTGAGCGCTGTCCAGGTTCCATATCCAACACCCGCAGCAACGGCTTGCAGGGTGAGGATGCTCAGGCCGAGACAAACATCCGCATCCGGCCCGGCGGCCGCCAATTGATTGGGTAGTTGATCCACCGAGATATTTGTGACAACGATACTGTCGCAACCGCTTGCGGCTACGAGCGTATCCACCAGCGTAGTGTCTTGTGCATACAAAATGCCCAGGTAGGGCTGGTTTTCACAAAGCGTAACATTCCGGAAAACGGGCTCCGGCGTTCGCCCGAAATCTATGACCTCCACATTTCTGGAGATACTGGTGGTGCAATTATAAATGTCCGTGATCGTAAGGTTGACATTCGCCGTATCGAAAACCTCGTACAGGTGGCCCGGGCTGGATGTATCGCCGAATTGTCCGTCGCCAAAATTCCACTGCCAGGTGGCAATCGGAAAAAGCGTCGTGATGGCATCCGTGAACTGCACCAGGTTGGGCGTGCAGCTATCCGGAATCGCAAACAGGAAGTTCGTAGCCATGCTGTCGTACACAAACAGATTAGTTTTGAACGTATCGCTGCCAATACCATCAAATGCGACAAGCGTGACCGTGTATGTTCCCGGTACCGGGTAAATATCGAACGGGTTTTGTTCCACGCTGAAGTTGCCGTTGCCAAAATCCCAAAACCAACTGATCGTATTCGGAGAGGACTTGTCCGTAAACTGTACAAAATGCGCAATACAGGCGGTATCCTGATTAACCTCAAACAATGCCGTCACGCTGTTGCAGTATTCGACAATATCCACCGTATCCGCTGCCGTGCAGCCGTTGATATCCGTGACCGTCACCGAATATATACCCGCGGTATCAATGGTGATGGCGGATGTTTGCGCGCCGTTTGGCCCCCACAAATAGCCGTTGAAATTGCCTGAAACCGACAGGGTAGCCATGTCGCCCGGACAAATAACGTTGGGCGCATTGATGGCCACCGTCGGCAAGTCGTTGATGAACAAAAATGTATAGACAATGCTGTCGCAACCATTTGCCTTTTGCAGGGTGTCCACGTATAGACCTTGCTCGCTTTGGAAGGTGCCGCCCACGATCAGGCTGTCGCCCGCACAAATAGATGCTTGCTGTACCGCGATGAAAACCGGGAATACCTGAAGGTTCAGAGTAACAACGCTGTCGCATCCATCCGATGCCACCAAATTGGCGACATACGTACCGGTCACGCCGTAATCTATTCCATTAAAATTGAACACTTCGCCGGCACAAAGCGGTTGAACAATGGTGGTGTTGTACCCCACGCACGCCGAAGGTGAAAAATCGGAAGTGGATGCATCTCCCGGAGGTGGAAAGATAAAAGCCGAGCCTTTGGCCCCAACAGCCGGCGGTGCAAAAAAGCCGTCAGGGTTATATGTTTGTGTTGCCGTCAATTGTGTACCCGGCGTGAAATTACCGCTGACCGACCACCTTCCGTCGGGCTGCACGTCGGCTTGCGCCACAAAGTCTTTTCCCTGAATATCCGCAGTCAGACAGGCCGGATCGTTGGCCGTAAATATCTGCACGAGGCTCTGTGCGCCCGGGACAAACGTCGCAATGCCCGAAATAATGGTGGCCGTGGCGGAGTCAATTGCCGGCGGTACGGTAGCATTGCTCGCCGGCACAAAGGGGTCGCCGCTGTTGCAGTACAAGGTGTTCCGGAGGACTTGCACAAACGAAGCCGTTCCGGCATCTATGCCGCCGAGTAGATTGTTGGCGATAACACAATTTTCAATTACAGACCGGGCGCCGGCTTCCACAAGAACTCCGGTGGAACAACTGTCCACCCGGCAATCGCGCAGGGTGAAATCATTCGCGCCGGTGGCAAAAACTCCCGCCGCGGCAAACCCCGAAAATGCCAAACCGCTCACCTGGCAATTATTCGCCGTAACCGTCAAACCTTCTGGAATCAGGCCCGGACTGGCCGGCGTCAACACAATTTGCCCCAGGCTCCAGCCGGGCTGGGTAGTAGCATCTATAATCGTGGAATCGGAAACAGGCGGCAGTGGCGCAGTCAGCTTAATTTCAAAAGGCCCGCTGCCGGGTATGTTGAACGTGATAACGTTCGTGCCGGGAATATCGCTGGCACATTCGAGGGTTTGCCGGAAAGAACCCGGCCCCGAATCGGCGGTGGTGGTCACCACATAGCCGAATTCCGAAACGCTCACGGCTTCCGTATCGGTGCAGCCGTTCGCATCGGTAACGGTGACTGTGTAGCCGCCCGCCATACCAACGCTGATGTCCGCCGTTACTTCCGCCGTGCTCCATTCGTAACCCGTGCCGCCCGAGGCGGTGAGCACGGTGGATCCGCCAGCACAAATTTCAAGATCGCCGGAAATGGCGGCCGTGGGTAAAGGATTTACCGTCAGGCTGCTTGTAGTTGTGCTCGTGCAGGTATTGCCGTCGGTAACGGTCACCGTGTAAAAACCCGCCGCGCCGGTGCTGATGCTCTCGGTCGTTTCGCCC
>JBGSKO010000162.1:0-7943 GCA_041741155.1 Saprospiraceae bacterium
GGCGGTGCGGCGGTGCGGCGGTGCGGCGGTGCGGCGAAGTTAAAATTCATTTTCATGTGTTGAAGATTTTGATTGTGAATGAATGGCCTCAAATGTAACACAATGTCGCTTAATGACCAAATTTTAACATGCAAATGAGGCATTTTTTGACGGCATTCGTACTTGCAGGGCATTTTTGCCAAGTATCTTCTCCCCTCGTTCACGCCCCCGCCTCTGCCAACTGCTGAAATTTTCCCTTACTCTTCCGTCATGGTAGGATTATGTCAAAAGTCCCGGATGGCTTGCATTTTAATTGGCGGTACCAAAGGACTTATTGCACCGTTCCGTAGCAACGGCATTTGGCCGAGCGAGATACCGTTCATACGGAACGACAAACAAATTTTATTCTCAAGCATATATACAGATAAAATCCCTCCGGGACTTTTGACACAACCCGTCTGGACGTGGAAATCTCCTCCGATAACATGTCCCTACATTTGATCCTGCTTTTCGAAAAGAATACGGTTATTTGTGATGCTGGATGATAACTACCGCGCAGCCACGGTATTTATTCTCAACCATCTCAACTCCACTCAACCATCTCAACCGAAATATATGAAGCATTTGTATTTCCTCTGTGCGCTCTTCGCACAAACACTCCTCCTGATTGGGCAAAAACCCCAACTCATCCCGCCCATGAGCCATGCCGCTTATGTTCGGGCGCTGGCGTGTTCGCCCGATGGCAAATACGTCCTCACCTGCGCCGGGTATCTCGACAACACCGTACTGCTCTGGAACGCCGAAGGCCGGTTGCTGAAAATCATGGACGGCCACCACAATGACCTCGTGGATGCGGAATTTTCCGCCGACGGCAACTACATGCTTACCCTGGAAACCAACACCTGGGCCATGCACCTGTGGGACAAGCAGGGCCGCGAATTGCGCGTATTGTCGGAAGGCACCGCCAATGTCGCTTCCTGCCTGCAAGACGCCTGTTTTGCGCCCGACAACAAACACATTCTGGCCGGCGATTGCGGCGGAAACCTGCACCTGTACGACCTCACGGGCAAGCTGATCCGGGAATTTGAAAGCGACGGTGAAGCGCCAATTGCAGAGGTCGCATTTTCCAAAAGCGGCCGGCTCCTGGCGTCCTGTGACCATGCCGGCATTATCCGCGTGTACCAAAGCGACGGTACGCTGGTGCATGTCCTCGACGGGCATGGACAAAAACCGGTGCTTTCCCTGGAATTCACACCCGATGAGCAGTACCTCGTGTCGGGCAGCGAAGACAAAATGGCCGTCCTGTGGAATCTCGCCGACGGCAGCGCGGCAAAACGTATGGGGCCACACAACACCATCGTGCGCAGCGTCGCCATTTCGCCCGACGGCAAATACATTGCTACGGCCGGCCCCGACGATCTTGTGGTTAAACTTTGGGACGCCCGGGGCAACCTCGTCCGAAACCTCGAATTGAGCTGGACAAACGAAGTTGTTTTCACCCCCGACAGCCGTGCGCTCCTGATCGGCCCGCTCGACAAGGGCGCCCTGCTCTACAATCTGGAGGGCAAACTTTTGCGCACCTATACCAACTCGGCCTCGCCGGTTACCAGCGTAGGTTTTTCGCCGTTTTCACCCGACTCGCTGTTCCTCGTCACCGGCGGCGAAAGCAAACACATCCGCCTCTGGGATGCCGTGACCGGCGAAGCCGCTCCGCTCACCACCAACCCCGAGGCGCTCCCGGGCGAAGGCGCCGTCAGTGCTCCGGTCGCATTTTACCCCAACGACCCGATCCTGCTGCTCGGGCACGCCGGCGACTCGCTGTTCCTGCACGACCTGTATTCCTTTGATCAATTAGCGCTTGACAAACCGGCTTTTTCAAGCACCTCGGCAATCGCCTGGGGCGGCGACCATTTTCTGACCTGCGATTTCAACGGCAATGTGCAATGCTGGCGCGGCGATGAAGAAGACGGGCTGGTGCTGGAGTGGGACAAAAAAGTGCCTTCCAACTACGTCACCTCCCTCGAAGTATCCCCGGATGGCGTACACTTCCTGTCAGCCATGTCCCGGGACTGGATTCCCAGCGTAGGCCATTTCAAAACAGACGGCCCCGAGCAACCCTACAACAACACCGGCCTTCCGGCAACGCTGCGTCGGGTGGACAATTTCAACATTGTTCGCACCTACGGCAAAACCTCCAACATAGCAGTCATCTCGCCCGACGGTAAATATGTGGCCACCAACGAAGGCGACGAGCACGGCATCAGTTTGTTCAACTATGCGGATGCGCGGGAGCTATTCCATGTTTCTTTAGAACCAGACCGGGTAATGTCGCTGGCATTTTCCACCGACGGCAAAACCCTCGTGGCCGGGTGTTCCGATAATGTAGCGCGGGAGTACGACCTGAAGGGCAAACTGATCCGGGAATACAAAGGCCATTTGAGTGCCGTGCGCGCTGTCGCGTTTTCGCCTTACGGCGAATACCTGCTCACCGGCAGCAGCGACAATACCGCCAAACTCTGGGACACCGAAACCGGCGAAGAACTCGCAAGCCTTATGGCCGTTGGCAACGAAGACTGGTTGGTGATCACACCCGACGGCCTTTTTGATGCTTCCGAGGGCGCCATGAAACTGCTGTATTTCACGGCGGGCCTGGAGATCGTCGAACTGGAGCAACTGAAAGACCGCTACTACGAACCCGGCCTCCTGGCCGAAGTCATGGGATTTGCCGGAGGCGACCTGCGCACGGTAGAAGACCTGGACAATCTGGAAAATGCGCTGGCTCCCGTGCTGAAAGAAGCGGTGCTGGACGGCGACAAAATCAATGTCAAGATTGAAAAACGCAGCGGCGGTATCGGTACCGCCCTGTTGCTGCTGGATGGCAATATCGAAATCATTCCCGATGCCAACCCCCGCCGCCTCGAATCGTTTGTGATTGACCTGAGCGCCTATTCGAAGTACTTTGTTGCCGGAGAGAACGACCTTTCCCTGGTTTTTTACAACGCCGAAGGCTGGCTCCCCAGTCAGCCCTATCCCGTAAAATACTACCCCGGCGGCGCCAAAGGCAACACCAACAAACCCGCAGACAAGCCGCTGACTGCCGCGCAAAAAACAGATCTGGCGCTGGCCAACACCCTGTACGCGCTGGTGATCGGCACGTCCGACTATGCAGGCAAAGAACTTGACCTGCGCTTTCCGGACAACGACGCCATTGCCTACAAAGAAGTGCTGGAACTGTCCGGCACCGCGCTTTTTGGCGCCCGAATGAATGTCAAACTGCTCACCACCAAAGCCGGCGGAATACGCCCCACCAAAGATGCCATTCAGGCTGCACTGGCGGATTTTGCCGCCAATGCCGAACCCAAGGACATCCTCCTGGTCTATCTCTCGGGGCACGGCACCACCTGGCCCGAAAACAGCGCCGATGGGCAGTTTTACTACCTCACGCCCGACAACAGCAGTTTCAATTTCGAAGACGCCAACAACCGCCAGCACGCCATCAGCCAAGATTCCCTGCAAGCCTGGATACGCGGCGTGAAAGCCCGAAAACGTATCCTCATCCTCGATGCCTGCAACTCCGGCGAGGTAGTCAAAAAAGTGGAAGTCGGCGCCAAGGGCAACCTGAACAGCGACCAGCGCCGCGCGCTCGAGCGCATGAAAGACCGCGGCGGATTTTTTGTGCTGGCCGGCAGCGCTGCCGACAAATCCAGCTACGAAGACCCGCGTTTCGGCCACGGCCTGCTCACCTACAGCCTGCTGCGCAACACCCCGAAAGTGGCCGCCCTCGACAAAAACCGCTACGTGGATGTGGGCAAACTTTTTCAGGAAGTCCGCGACGACGTACCCAAATTAGCCAAAGAACTCAACCGGGTACAGGAACCTAAACTGATCGGCATGGAAGATTTTTCCATCGGCCTCATTCAGGATGGTGCGGCGGTGAAATTGCCGTCGGCCAAAAAAATCGTTACCCGGGCGGCCTTTTCCAATAAAAAACGGCTGGACCCGCTGAAACTGACCGACGCTATCAACGGCGAACTGGAACAACTGCTCGTTTCGCCCGATCTGCCGTACGCCTACTGGCCCGTGGAAAAAGCCGCCGGGTTGTACTATTTCCTCAACGGCGAATACGAAGTGACCGGCACTACGGTGAAAATAACGGCTTATTTCTACAAAAGCGACCAGGACAACGAGTTGAAAACCTTCACCGTCAGCGGCGCAGCCGAGCCGGTGAAAACCCTGGTGGATGAATTGATGGGGCAGGTAGTGGAGTTTTTGGAAGGGATGTAGTGCGGGTGGGGTTACACCGCTGAGAGGGGATTTCACCGCAGAGACGCAGAGAAAAGGATTTTTAAAACGCCGCGCGCGGGTCTTATGACCCCGCGCCAACCGCTTGATTATGTGGCAATATGGTGCGGGGTCATAAGACCCGCGCACGGCGCCATTTTACCGCAGAGCCGCGGAGAAAAGGGTTTTACCATCAAAACACAAACCATGAAAAAAGCAATCTTTAGTGCCTTCATTGTACTCGTTTCGGTTGTGCTGCAAGGGCAGTCGCCCAGGTTAGTCATTCCGTTCGGGCACGCACAAGGCGTTACCTCGGCAGTATTTTCACCCAATGGCCGGCTGATCCTCACCGTAGGAAATGACGGTACGGCCAAGTTATGGGACTTAAAAGGCAGGGTCATCCAGACATTCACGGCAAAGACGGCCATCCAGGCCGGCGCGTTTTCACCCGATGGCAAAACCATCCTGACGGGGAGTACCGACAACACAGCCACGCTCTGGGATATAACAGGCCGGGAAGTACAAGCCTTCATCGGGCACAGCTACTGGGTCGAAGCAGTCGCCTTCGCACCCGACGGCAAAACTGTACTGACGGGCAGCACCGACGGCACGGCCAAGCTTTGGGACATGAACGGCAAGGTCCTGCAGACGTTTGACGCCCAATCCGACGGGGTTACGGCCGTCCGCGCGGCAGCCTTTTCGCCGGATGGTCGTACCATCCTGCTTGGCGGTGGAGAGTTGGAAGGGAGATGGGGCGCCGCTACCTTGTGGGACTTGTCGGGCAAAAAACTTAAAACGTTTGCCAAGCCGTATGGTGAGGTTGGCGCCGTTGCGTTTTCACCCGACGGCCAACGGATACTCACCGGCAGCACACTCGGAGTCAAGCTTTGGGACTTGAAGGGCAACGAACAAAAATCCTTTACAGGCAGCAGCGAGGGTGTGCTTGCCTCCGCTTTTTCACCCGACGGCAAGACCATTCTGACGGGCCACAAGGATGGAACGGCAAAACTGTGGCGGGAGGGTGTGCGGGAACCGGTACATACCTTCAATGGGCATACGGATTGGGTAACAACCGTGGCGTTCTCGCCCGACGGCAATACAGTGCTGACGGGAAGTTGGGATGGCGTGGCCAAACTGTGGAGCCTCGCGGGCCAGGAAATACAAACATTCAAAGGACACACCCATAAAATTTCCGAGGTAGCCTTTTCAACGGACGGCATGTCGGTTTTGACGCGTAATACCTGGGTAACAAAAACGGGCAGTAAAGACCTCCCGCCATTGCAATGGGCGCTCACGGGAAGAGATGTCCGGCCATTTGCAGGGCAAACTAATTGGACAAATCCCGGAAAAATACTCAGCAATTTAGCCTTGTCGCCCGACGGCAAGACAAAATTAGTGAGCGATTTTAAGAACAAGGTGATGCTCCAAAACCTGGCCGATAGCACGCTTCAAACATTCGTTGGGCATACCGGCTTTGTAGCGGCTGTTGCTTTTTCGCCCGACGGGAAAATGGCGCTGACGGGAAGCTCGGATGGCACCGCCAAAATATGGAACCTGGCCGGCCGGGAACTGGCAACCCTTGTCGTACTCGACTCCACCGACTGGGTCGTCACGGCGCCCGGTGGTCTGTTCGATGCCTCACCCGGCGCCATGTACCTGATGCATTTCGTGGTGGATATGGAAGTTATTGACCTCGAACAACTCAAAGAACGCTATTACGAACCCGGTCTGCTTGGCAAACTCCTGGGCCTGAATCAGGATCCGCTCCGTTCGACGGAGGCCTTCAAAACCTTGCCGCTATACCCGGAAATGACGGCCCGGCTCAGTGCCGATCAACTCAAACTACAAGTGACCCTGAAACCGCGCAACGGCGGTATCGGCAAGCTCAGCCTGTTCGTCAACGGCAAGGAAGTACTGGAAGATGCCAATCCGGAGCGCTCCCAGTCCGTAAGCATTGACCTGACCAGGTTTGCCGACTACTACCTGCCCGGCGCATCCAACAAACTCGCCTTGCGCGTGTACAACCAGGCCGGCTGGCTCAAAAGCGCTGCGTTGGAGCTCGACTATCGGGCGCCCGCCAAGGCCAAAAACCCGACAACTCCTGCCGCTACGGGATTCATAAGCAGTCCCCTGCCGGCCCTCCATGCAATAGTTGTCGGTACAGCCAACTATGCCGGCGACAAACTCGACCTCAAATTTGCCGACCACGATGCCACGAGTTTTGCCCAGGCCCTGCGTGTCGCCACACCCAAAGTATTCAACGACAGGGTGTTTGTCACGCTGCTTAATACCAATGCCGACGATACAACCAGACAAGACATTTCCAGCAAAACGAACATTAAAAAAGCCTTTTCCGACATAGTTACCAGAGCCCGGGCGCAGGACGTATTGCTTGTTTATTTCTCCGGGCACGGCGTGAACTATGGCGACGCCGAAAACGGGCAGTTTTATTACCTCACCAAAGATATTGCCGGGGAAAACCTGAGCGATCCGGAAATCCGAACGAACTACGCCATTTCCTCTTCAGAACTCACCGAGTGGATCAAAGCCATCCCGGCGCTCAAGCAGGTGATGGTCATAGATGCCTGCAACTCCGGCAAAATGGTGCAAGACCTGGCTGCCGGCAGCAAAGACCTCAGCTCCACTCAAATTCGAGCGCTCGATCGCATGAAAGACCGCACCGGTATGTTTATCCTCACCGGCTCGGCAGCCGACAAGGTGAGCTACGAAGCCGGGCAATATGGCCAGGGTTTGCTCACGTACAGCCTGTTGCAGGGCATGAGCGGCCTGGCACTCTCCGAGGACAAACGGGTGGACGTGATGACGCTGTTCCAGTATTCCCGGGACAAAGTGCCCGAACTCGCCAAAGGCATCGGCGGTATCCAAACGCCCGTATTGGCCTTCCCGGTCAGCGGCGCCAGCTTCGATATCGGCATCGTGGATGCGCAGACGAAAATCCCCCTGGCGCAGGTGAAGCCGGTGTTTATCCGCAATGTATTTCAGGATGAAGACCGTTTCGATGATGTGCTGGGCCTGGCCGTTGCGTTGGAAAAGTACTTTCGGGAACTGACGGCAAAGGGCGCGCAGGCCGATATCATCTTCGTGGATGTACAGGAATACGAAGACGCCTACTCCATAAAAGGGCGCTACACCGTTTCCGGCGACACCGTGGAGGTGCGCGGGCGGTTGTTTAAAGGGAAAACGCCGGTGGGCGAGGCGTTCCAGGTACAGGGTAAAAAGGACAACCTGCCGGGTTTGGTGGAAGCGATGGTGGAGAAGGTTTCGGGGATGCTGGAATGATCGTGCGTTGCACTATTACCGGACGTTGAAGCGTGTTCGGAAACATAAGCAAAAAACACCCCTTCCCAAAATGGTGCGCCCATTAATCATTCATCATTTATCATTCATCATTCCGCCCTCTCTTTACCTGCGTTCAATAAAAAAAACGAAGCAACATGAAAACACCACTCGCCTTATTTTTCTTTTTGACTTGTATTTTGGTTTATGGGCAGGCGCCGCGTTTGGTGGTGCCGATAGGGCATACTAGTGCCGCATCCGGCAGTTGGCGTATGAATTAAGTTGTGCATGGTTTTCCATTATAGGTCCACTTAAAAGGCTTGGCAAGAGCCTGGTTAAAATACTGGACAAATCGTTCCAATTGTTCTTTGAGGTCTTGTTTTGAA
>JBGSKO010000163.1:0-5612 GCA_041741155.1 Saprospiraceae bacterium
GGGGAGGGGTTGGGGGTGGGGTTGACTCGCGTGCAGCTTATGCACAACCGAGGCTCGGCGGTACAAACCTCGCCGACGGTCCGAACCACCAAGCTAGCGCCCGTGCCGGGCGTATCAAAAAAGAGCCTGGGTGACATCGATGTCACCCAGGCTCTTTTTTGTCATACAGCCCAAAGGGCGCTATTTGACGCGGAAGTCAAATGTAATGGTTCCGCACTGCTCTGAAGCATCAGAAGGGGCAAACCGATACCGTCTTGCCCAGCCCTCGGCTTTGTTCCGCAGGTCGCTGTTGGTAGTGGTGGAGCCAAGCTGTGTGTAGCTGGCAGATGCCACTGAACCGTCGCTCCGGACACAGACTCGGACGGCCACGCGGCCGGTATTTTGGGAATCATCCACCATTTGGGGGCGTCCGACAACTTTTCGGCCGGACAAGCCGCCACCGATGGATTCGCCGATACCGGAACCGTCGCCACCGCCGGTACCAGTGCCCGAGCCTGCTGTACCCGAGGGATTGGTTCCTGTTCCGCCGGGCTGGCCCTGGTTGCCGGGTTTTCCGGTATTACCCTGGCCGGTTCCTGTAGCGCCGGGCTTGCCAAAGGCGCCGCCAAACGTACCCTTTTTCTTGTCGCGCTCTTCTTGCTCCTTGCGCTGGCGTTCTTGTTCGGCCAGACGCTGACGCTCCTGTTCAGCGCGTTGCGCAGATTCTTGTTGTTTGCGCGTGTCTTCCTCTTGTTGCTGCCGGCGTTTGGTTTCTTCCTGGGCACGGCGCAGCGCCGCTACATCAGGATCGGTGGAGGTTTGCGTATTCGTCGGTGCGGGAGTAGAAGCCTTGGGCGGTGGTGTGCTTTTGGCAGGTGTAGAAGGCGCCGGTTTTTCGGCAGGTGTCGTGCTGCTCGGGTCGTCCATCTGTTGGCCGACGGGCGCCGGGTTATTGCCTTGTCCGGCATCAGGCGTACCGGCAGCGGCATTACTGCCGCCGCCGCCCCAGTCAATTTCAATAGGTGGCGTTTCCTGCACAGGTTTGTCGACAGACACCGTTAAGAAAAAAAGCAATGCCAACAGGATTGCGTGCAGAACAACGCTGACCAGGGCCGCTTTGGTTCTGTCTTCTTCTTTATGGGCTATAGCTCTCATACTTTTTCATGCAGTTGACTATTGGCCGATAGGCCAATGGGAATTGTGAAAATGGTAAATTATTGGCCTCACTTGTCCTCCGGGCGCTCTTCGGTAGCCAGGATAGTTTTAACTTTCAGCCTATTGGCAATGTCCAGTATAAAAACCACATAATCCAGCGGCACCGTTCTTTCTGCGACGACGGTAAGGGTCGTTACATTGGTGTCATTCTTCGCAGCCCGGATTTTGGCGGACACAGCCGCTTCGAGGCTTTCTTTGCGGGTGCGAGCACCGTCCAGGAAATATTCGCCCTTGATGTTTACGGACACCGCTAAATCGGGGGATGCCATTGTTTTTGAGCTGCTGGAGGGCAGTTGAAGGTTCAAAGCATTGGGAGTGACAAATTTGGAAGTAAGCATGAAGAACATCAACAACAGAAAAATGATGTCAATCATGGCAGCCAAACTAAAGGAGGGCGTGACGCGCACTCTTCGTTTTATGCCCATAATATAATCTTGATTGGATGAAGGTTGAGTGGTGGAAAAATACGAGCGAACAAGGTGTTGTTACCTGGACGGCTCTTGCAGCAAATCCATGAATTGCAGCGCTGTATATTCCATTTTGTACACCACTTTATCCAGATTAGACACCAGCAAGTTGTAGCCGGCCATCGCTACGATGGACACCACTAGCCCCATAGCTGTACTGGTTAAGGCCTGGTAAATACCGGCTGACAGTACCTGGGGAGTCACATTGGAGGCTGTAGTCATATCCTGAAACGAAAGAATCAGGCCGAGCACGGTTCCCAAGAGACCGAACATAGGGCCGAGACCGGAGATAGAGGCCAGGGTAGACAGGTTTCGCTCCAGTTTGAGCAGTTCGAGATTGCCGACGTTTTCGATCGCCTTATTAATATCTTCCAGCGGCTTGCCAATGCGGTCGAGTCCTTTTTCCACCATACGCGCCATGGGAGCATCTACGCTCTGGCACAGCGCTTTGGCGGCTTGTAAATTGCCACTTTCCACACTGGCCCGGATGCTGTTCATAAAATTTTGATCCACCCGGCCTGCGCGTTGCAGAGTCATATAGCGTTCGGCAATGATATACACGGCAGCGATGGACAAAAACACCAGAATGAAAAACATCACCATGCTGGACATGGTATCTCCTAAAAAGGAGTCAAGCAGACTTATTTGTTCAGCGGTTTCGGTTTCGGCGGGCGGGACGTATTGCAGGAACCAAAATGCGGCCAACAAGGATTGCATTGTCATAGACGAAGTAGCGTGGTTGGTTAACGAATGGATTGTTTTTGTGCTTTTGCAAACGCCAAAAGTAGGACCTTTTGTATTTGTCACACTGTGCGGCCCAACATTTTTGAAACTTATCCCGGTATTTGTCCGAGACCTTGCGGGTACAGCCCAGGGCGTACACTTGTTCAAAAATTTCTGTTTTCAGGCTTTTGCACCGGCATCCGACTGAAAACACAGGAGCCGCTCCAGCATTCGAGAGCGGCTCCTGTCTTCTTGTAAATGGGAAATAACGCAGGATTAAAAGAGGGGGGTGAGCGTGTTAGTGGCGAGAAACGGCGTCCCACATGCTGAGCATTCTGGGCGTCGCACGCACCAACAACAGCGAAAGGAGGGTAATGTACAGAATAAGCATAATACAGAAACGGTTTAGATTATGAAAAAAGAAACATTTTTTGTTTTAGGTCAGTCTAAAATTTTGCCCGAGGCCCAAAGGTGAAAATTTTCCAAAAAATCGTAATGTTTATTTCCATGTTTTTTTCTCCGCAGCAGTGATTTTTTCAAAGAAAAAAGAGGCTCTCTCTTTTAGGGGGTAATGCAGTACCTTTGGCCCACCTATCCTATCGTGTGCAAATGTGTTCTTTCGAAGGTATGCTGCTGTTCACGTTTCATCGTTGTGAAACGTAACGCATCCCTCGGTGTGCGCGTTTGCACATTATTTTTGGGTTAAACTCAAGCGGAATCCCGATCCCCACCGCATCTATTTTTGATCTTTTAAAGTCCTCGGCGCATGGTTTACAGCAACATCCTGGAAGTAATCGGTAAAACGCCCTTAGTCCGATTAAATAACGTAGTGGAAGACATACCAGCTACTGTTTATGCTAAACTGGAAGCCTTCAACCCCGGCCTGAGCGCCAAAGACCGCATTGCGCTACACATCATCGAACGAGCCGAAGTGCTGGGCAAACTCGGCCCAGGCGGTACCGTAGTGGACGCAACCAGCGGAAATACCGGTTTCAGTTTGGCCATGGTTTGCGCAATCAAAGGATACCGGTGCGTACTCACGGTTACCAGCAAAATCTCCGAAGACAAACTGAACAACCTTCGCGCTATGGGCGCCGAAGTCATCCTGTGCCCCAAAGACGCCAAACCAAGCGACCCCGACTCTTACTATCGCCGGGCCGAACAGTTGGCCAAAGAAATACCCGGCGCATTTTATGCCAACCAAAATTACAACCCCAACAACAGCGAGGCGCACTACCTCAGCACCGGCCCCGAAATCTGGGACGAGACCAACGGCCGTATAACCTGCATCATCGGCAGCGCCAGCACCGGCGGCACTTTGTGTGGTTCGGCACGGTACCTCCGCGAGCAAAACCCCGACTTGAAGGTGATTGCCGTGGATGCGTATGGTTCGGTTTTAAAAAAATACCACGAAACCGGCGTGTATGACGAAAACGAAATTTACTCCTACCGCATCGAAGGCACCGGCAAAAACATCATACCCGGAAACATAGATTTCGACCTGATTGACCGTTTCGTGAAAGTCACTGATCGCGACAGCGCCCTGCGCGCGCGCGCCATTGCACTACAGGAAGGCATCTTCGCCGGCTACTCCAGCGGCGCAGCCCTCCAGTGCCTGCACCAAATTAAAAACGACCTGACTCCTGACGATGTCGTCGTCCTCATTTTTGCAGATCACGGCAGCAAATATGTAAGCAAGATTTTCAACGATGACTGGATGCGCGCGGAGGGATTTCTGTCCGACGAAGTCGAAGCGTCAGCCCCTCTGACGCATGCGGATAAAGGGCAGGTATTGTGCTAAAAATCGCTAATGAATGACCACTCAAAAGGGTCCTGTTGTCACGTGTATTCATCATTCTATTCACAATTTTTCATTCAAATAAGCTGTGGATTTATTCACTCGTATCTTAGAACAAGCCGGCCCGCTCGGTCAATACGCCGATATGGCCGAGGGCTATTTTATGTTTCCCAAACTGGAGGGCGCACTCGGTAATCGTATGATCTTCCGGGGCAAGGAAGTCGTCTGCTGGAGTATTAACAACTACCTCGGATTGGCCAACCATCCCGAAGTACGCAAAGCCGACGCCGAAAGTGCTGCCAAATGGGGCCTCGCATATCCCATGGGCGCCCGTATGATGAGCGGGGAAACCAGCCAGCACAACCAGCTGGAAACAGACCTCGCGCATTATGTCGGAAAAGAATCCGGCTACCTGCTCAACTACGGCTATCAGGGGATTATGTCTGTCATTGACGCACTGCTCTCCCGCCGCGACGTGGTGGTGTACGATGCCGAAAGCCACGCTTGCATCGTAGATGCCGTGCGTATGCACCTTGGCAAACGCTTTGCTTTTACCCACAACGACATTGCCAGCCTCCACAAAAACCTGGAACGCGCGAGCAAGATTGTGGCGGAAACAGGCGGCGGTATTCTGGTAATCACAGAAGGCGTATTCGGTATGCGCGGCGATCAGGGCAAACTTCGCGAAGTCGTGGCACTGAAAGAACAATACCAGTTCCGCCTGCTCATTGACGACGCGCATGGTTTCGGTATGATGGGCAAAACAGGAGCCGGCACGGCCGAGGAACAGGGCGTAACCGACGATGTGGACCTTTACTTCAGCACGTTTGCCAAAAGCATGGCGCTGATCGGTGCATTTATCGCCGGCCCAAAAGACATTATCCGCTTCCTGCGCTACAATATGCGCTCACAAATTTTTGCCAAATCGCTGCCCATGCCCATCGTGGAGGGGGCCATCAAGCGCTTTGAATTGCTACGTACCAAACCCGAACTGCGCGAAAAACTCTGGGAAAATGTGCGCGCGCTGCAAGGTGGCCTGCGCGAACGCGGCTTCGACATTGGAGACACCAACACCTGCGTCACACCGGTGTATATGCAGAGTGAAGTATCGGAAGCCACCGCACTCGTACGCGACATGCGCGAAAACTACGGCGTATTCTGCTCCATCGTCGTGTACCCGGTGATCCCCAAAGGCATGGTTATTCTGCGACTCATCCCGACAGCCGCACACACGGAGGAAGATATCCGCATTACGCTGGATGCTTTTTCGGCAGTGCGGGAGAAGATGCAAGCCGGGGTGTATCGAACGGCTACCGCAGCGCAGGTGGGATAAAAAGTGATCACCAAGACGCACCAAATATGAGTCATCCCGAATTTTGAAAACAGTTGAATCGCCCTTTTTTCGAGATATCCGGCGCGTATTGGGCGGG
>JBGSKO010000164.1:0-4325 GCA_041741155.1 Saprospiraceae bacterium
CTACGGCATGGCACTGCTCGCCGCCACCCGCGGGCAACAACAGGAAGCGCTGGACGGACTCGAAAAGTCGCTCGATAACTTTTGGCCGGAAGCGGGATCCATACACGAGGAACCGCTTTTCAAAAAAATCCTAAAGACCAATCGTTTCAAAGCCCTGCTGGCCAAACACTTTCCGGAAACCACAAAACAATAACAGAACGCCATGTTACACCGATTTTTTGATTTTCGTGCGGGCCCCACCCCCAACCCCACCCCCAAATGGGAGGGGGGCTACATCCAGCGTTATCGCTTGATTTCAAGTCGGAAAGCCAATGCATCCCCACTGGTAGTTTTTACAGTATACGAGGACAGGCCCCCCTCCCATTTGGGGGAGGGGTTGGGGGTGGGGCCAACGCGAAGCGCAACAACCCGCTCTGCCAGAAAAATTTTCATTTTCCTCGCCCTCTTCCTCCTAACCCTTTCGCTCTCCGCCCAGGAGGATACCAAAGGCGTCCAACCCATCAACCAGAAACCTTCCAACCCGAAACCTTCCAACCAAATCCGTGCCGTCGTCGTGGGCATCTCCGACTATCAGTCCAACGACATCCCCGATCTGCAGTTCGCCCACCGCGACGCCGAAGCATTTGCCGCGTGGCTCAAAAGTCCTGCCGGGGGCAATGTGCCGGAAGAAAACGTCCGTCTGCTGACCAATGACCGCGCGACCGGCGGCGCGTTAATGGACGCAACGGGTTGGCTGATGGACGAAACCCAAGCCGGCGATCAGGCAATTTTTTATTTTTCCGGGCATGGCGACGTGGAAACCAAAACGCTGCGCCAGAACGGGTTTTTGCTGGTACACGAGTCACCGGCACACAACTACGTTATGGGCGCTTTTCATGTCGGTTACCTGAAAGACGTGGTGGAAACCCTCATTCAGCGAAACAAGGCGCGCGTGCTGGTCATCACCGATGCCTGCCATGCAGGCAAGTTGGCAGGCTCCAATACCGGCGGCGCACAGGCCACGGCTTTAGTCTTGCGGGAGCAATTCGCCGGAGAAATCAAGATCATGTCTTGTCAGCCAGACGAATACTCGCTCGAGAGCACCCAGTGGGGCGGCGGGCGCGGGGCATTTTCTTTTCACCTCGTGGAAGGCCTTTCAGGGCTGGCCGATACGGACGATGGGCTGGTCACCCTGCGCGAACTCGACCGCTACCTCGGCGACGTGGTGCCCAAAGAAACGGCGCCCAACGCGCAGATCCCGTTCGTGTCCGGCGACCCAAAAGCTGTGTTGGCAAAAACCGATCCGGAGACACTTGATTTCCTGCGCAAACAAAAAAAGGATCAAGCGCCTACAATTATAGCCGCCAAATCGAAGGGCCTCGAAGATGCCCTGCTGACCGACGCCGATTCGGCGTCGGTGGCGATCTACGAATCGTTTAAAAAAGCCATCGAAAGAGGATGCCTGATCAAACCGGCCGATTCCTCCGCATACGCGTATTACCAACACGCCTTGAACCGGGCCGATCTGCTTCCGGTGCGCAACCTGATGCGCCGCAACCTCGCTGCCGCCCTGTACGATGAGGTTCAGCAAACCCTCAACGCCTTGCTCGAAAGCGACCCCACGGAGGTGACCACCTGGCGCACCGACCCCACCAAATACGCCGACTACCCGCGCTACCTCGAACGCGCGCTCGAATTGCTCGGCGAAGGGCATTATATGCATCACTCTCTGCTGTCCAAAAAACTGTACTTCGAAGCCTACCTGCATTTGCGAAACACCGCCATCGTGGAATCCAACCCGACGAAGCGCGAAGACGAACGCAACCATGCCCGGATGCTCCTGCGCCAGGCCATCGGGCTGGAGCCTCAGGCGGCCTACCTGTACCATGCCTTGGCCATGTCGTTTTTCAATACCAACCCGCCGCGCACGGATACTTTGGATCTGTATTGCCAAAAAGCCATGGAGTACGCGCCACAATGGCTGTTGCCCTATATTGACCTGTTCTACGAATACAATGTCACGTTCAATGATTACCGCAAGGGTGAAAAATGGCTTCTGTTAGCCACGGAGCAGCATCCGGATTCGTACGTGGTACTCGAACGTTTAGCTTGGCTGCGCCAATGGCAAAACCGCACCGACGAAGCGCTGGACATCTGCCGGCGGATGATTGCCCTGAAACCCGAGTTGTTCAGTGGATATGGCACCATGGGCGCTACACATTGGATGCGCGGGGAGTACGATCAGGCTGCACAGTGGCTGGAAAAAGCGTCGAGTATGCAAAATGAAGGCTGGTTGTCCTTTTTTCGGGTATCCACATATTTTAAAAAACGCGACTTCAACAAAGGCTACACCATGGCAACGGAGATATTGCTATCACCGCAGACGGATGCTGACCTAAAAGTTGCTGTATTGGGTTGTTTGTTGGCCGACTTGTACGAGCAGCACCAGTACGAACAGGCTCTGCCTTACATAGGTCTGGCGGACTCCCTGCGCGGTAATGCGTACTACATGGTCGTCGCATACCTGCAGGAAGCGAAAATTCTGAGCTCCCATGGCCGTATCGCTGAAGCAGAGAAGCGACTGCAAGACTTGTTCGGGCTGGACATCACAGACAACTCGTTTTACGCTTTAGCCGAGGCTTGGCTGGGACAACTTGCCGCCGATGCCGGCAACCCCATCGAAGCGGACGCCTATTTCCAAAAAGCTATGACTGCACGCGGCTACAACGCCCTGGATCAGGCAGAACCAATGGAAGAAGCCTGCGCGCTGTACGGGCATTTTCTATTACGCCAAAACCGCCTGCCCGAAGCCGAGCAACGTTTCCGCCAGGCGCTGGAATGGCGGTACCAAAACAGCGCCAAAGGCTGGTACGGACTTGCTTGCCTGTATGCGAAAAAAGGTGAAAAAACGCGCGCGCTGGATTGTTTGGAAAAGGCTCTGGACTGCTGGTATCCCGTCCCGGAGCCGATTCTGGCCGAACCGCTTTTCAAAAAAATACGGAAGACGAAGCGGTTTGGCGAGTTAATGGCCAAGCATTTCCCGAAAACGCTTTTCAACAAAAACTAACCTTGTCCGAATATGAAACACCCGCTCGTACTGCTGTTGCTGCTGCTCCTCGCCGCTCCCCTCTCCTCTCAGGATACCAAAGGCGTCCAACCCATCAACCAGAAACCTTCCAACCAAATCCGTGCCGTCGTCGTGGGCATCTCCGACTATCAGTCCAACGACATCCCCGATCTGCAGTTCGCCCACCGCGACGCCGAAGCATTTGCCGCATGGCTGCGCTCGCCTGCAGGCGGAAGTGTGGATAGCCTGAATCTGCAAGTGCTGCTCAACCAGGAGGCGACTACGGCTCGATGTTTGACGGCCCTCTTTTGGCTCGTGGATGAAAGCGACCCCGGCGATCAGGCAATCATCTACTTCGCCGGACACGGCGACACGGAAAACAGGACCCGCAATCAACCCGGCTTTCTCCTTTTGCATGACGCACCCTCTTCTATATATATGGCAGGAGGCTCCCTGCATGTGCTGATACTGCAAGATATCATCACAACGCTTTCGTCGCAGCAAACACGTGTACTCCTGATCGCAGACATCCTCCATGCCGGCAAACTTGCGGGCAGCGGCGTGAACGGGCAGCAATTGACAGCAACTGCCCTCGCCCGACAATACGCTGACGAAGTAAAGATTATCTCCTGTCAGCCCAATGAGATCAGTATTGAAGGCGAGCAATGGGGGGGCGGGCGCAGCGCATTTTCCTGGCGGCTACTCGAAGGCCTGTACGGCCTGGCCGACCAGGACCAAAACGGGCAAATAACTGCCTATGAAATTGGTGATTACCTGGCTCAAACCGTACCTGACGATATTGCTCCGGTGCAACAAACCCCCTTAGTCCTTGGCGACCGGAATACCGTGCTGTCTGGCACCGATCCTGCCTTAAGCACCGTACTCCGGTACAGGCGCCGGGCGGAAACGCCCGGTGTGGAGTGTGCGCCCTGCAAACAATTCTACCAGGACTTTGAACAGGCCCTCCGCGACCATACCGGCGCCTTCGACTGGCTGCTCCGCGAGCCGGGGCTTACGCCTTTTGGAGAAATCCCCAACGTGCAGACACTGGTGAAACAATATGCCCCGGATGTTCAAAAAGATTGAGCGCGTATTTCAAGAACATTGCCAAACCAAACACTTCAAAACCCTGCTGGCAAAACACTTTCCGGAAACCACAAAACAATAACAGAACGCCATGTTACACCGATTTTTTGATTTTCGTGCGGGCCCCACCCCCAACCCCTCCCCCAAATGGGAGGGGGGCTACATCGAGCGTTATCGCTTGATTTCAAGTCGG
>JBGSKO010000165.1:0-43819 GCA_041741155.1 Saprospiraceae bacterium
AGACAAACGCAGACTGCGGCACAGACAAACACAGAAGTTTGATTTTAAACAAGTTACACTCTGTGTTTGTCTGTGCCGCAGTCTGCGTTTGTCTGTGTTAAATTTGCTCTGAACGGGCTGACACAGTTTTCTGAACACTCCCAATTTTTAAGGAAACAAGGACATCGGAAAAACATGCGCCGGCATTGGGTGCAAAAATATCCCGCCCAATACACACCGGACATCTCGAAAAAAGGGCGATTCAACTGTTTTCAAAATTCGGGATGACTCATGTTTGCTTTACCGCATGTTTCCCTTGCAATAATTTTGGATTAACCATCTTTGCGTGATCAGGCTCATTTCTCAACGCGCTCTACCGCTATGCTTAAAAAAACTGGCTACCTGTTCTTGCTCCTGCCCTTTTTCCTGAACGCCCAAAGCACCTACAAACAACCGCCGGCCGACGTATCAGCTATTGTGCTGGCTGCACCGACCCCAATGTCCAGCACCAGCCCCACCAACGAGGCCATCTTACTGGTGGACTACAATCCCAACCCGAGCATTGCCACTATGGCACAGCCATTTTTGCGCCTCGCCGGTCTGCGCATCAACCCTGTACAAAATTGCCGTCAAAACACCACCGAGTACACCGCCATTACCATCCGTTGGCTGGCACAGGAAGCACCCGTGCGGATCCAGCTGCCGGCCGGCGGCGCCCTGGCCGGTATGCCGCAGTGGTCGCCCGACGGGCGCAAAATTGCTTTCGGGATAAACAAACCCGAGGGCGTGGAACTGTGGGTAGCCGAAACCTGGACGGGCAACGCGCGACGTGCCGGCAACCTCCTGCTCAACGACGTACTTGGCGGCGCGTTCGAATGGCTCGACGACAGCGAGCACCTGTTCGCGCGCATCATTCCGCCCTACCGCGGACCGGCGCCTGTTCCCGCTGCCGCACCGAGCGGCCCGGTTGTGGAGGAAACGACCGCCGGCAAACTCGCCCAGGTCCGCACCTACCAGGATCTGCTGCAGAATGCCGATGACGAGCGCCTGTTCGAGTATTATGCTACCAACCAACCGGTGCTTGTATCAAGCAGTACTGACAAAATCATACAACTGGCCGCGCCTGGCCTGTACGCAAATGCAGACTGGTCGCCCGACGAAAAATACCTGCTGGTGACGACGCTGCGACCGCCTTTCTCGTACAGCGTGCCGTACTACGATTTTTCTCGAAAAACAGAGATTTGGGACCAAAAAGGCAAGTTCGTGCGCACGGTCTCCGACCTCCCCGTCACCGACGATACGCCCCGACAGGGCGTAGTTTCCGGCCCGCGCAATTTCCGCTGGCAGGCCCTGCACCCCGCCCGCCTGCTCTGGGCAGAGGCGCTCGACGGCGGCGATCCTATGAACAAGGTTGATTTCCGCGACAAACTCCTGCGCCTTGACGCTCCCTTTGCCGGCGATCCGACCGAAGTATTGCAAACCCGGCACCGCCTCGCAGGGATGGACTGGACAGCGGAAAAGGACATCGTCCTGCTCGCCGAATACGACCGCGACCGCCGCTGGAGTACCACCTACCGCCTGGACCTTCAGGCGCCCGCTGCGAAAACGGTGCTCTTTGACCGCAGTATGCGCGACGATTACAACAACCCCGGCAACCCGGTTTACACCCGATTGCCCGGCGGCGACCGCGTGCTGCGGCAAGACGGCGACTGGGCATGGTTCAGCGCACCGGGCGCCTCTCCGAAGGGCGATTTTCCGAGACTGGACAAAATCAACCTGAAAACGGGTCAGAAACAAACTGTTTTCCAGTGCCCGGATGGTGCATTCGAGGAGTTTGTCATGTTTGACGGAAAAACCACCAACCGAATCATCACACGCTACCAGAGCAAAACCGAGCCACCAAACCTGTTTTTGGTTGATCTGAAGGTCAAATCCCGCAAAGCGCTGACGGCATTTACAGACCCGGCGCCCCAACTCACCGGCGTGGAAAAACGCTTAGTGAAATACAACCGAAAAGACGGTGTGCCCCTCTCCGGTACGCTGTATCTGCCGCCCGGCTACCAGCCCGGCCAGCGCCTGCCGCTCTTTATCTGGGCTTACCCGCTGGAATACTCCGACGCGGCTACGGCCGGCCAGGTGCGCGGATCGGAAAACACCTTTACCTACTACCGCAACGACTCACCCTTGTTCTTTGTCACCCAGGGCTACGCCGTGCTCATGAACGCCACGATGCCTATTGTAGGCGATCCGGAGACGATGAACAACACCTTTGTTGAGCAGGCCGTGGCTTCCGGCCGGGCCGCTATTGATTATCTGGACTCCCTGGCCGTCATTGATCGCAAACGCGTGGGCGTAGGCGGCCACTCCTACGGGGCATTTATGACCGCTACCCTGCTGGCGCATTCCGACGACTATGCCTACGGCATTGCCCGATCCGGGGCGTACAACCGCACCCTCACGCCCTTCGGTTTTCAGAGCGAGCGGCGTTCCTTCTGGGAAGCCCCCGAAATTTATATGAATGTGTCGCCATTTACCCACGCGCACAAGATCAACGAGCCGCTGCTGCTCATTCACGGTGCGGCCGATAACAACTCCGGCACCTTCCCCATCCAATCGGAACGGCTGTTCCAGGCGGTCAAAGGCAATGGTGGAAATGCACGCCTCGTTATGCTCCCACACGAAAGCCATGGCTACCGGGCGCGCGAAAGCGTGTTGCACGTGTTGTCGGAAATGTTCGAATGGGCGGACAAATACGGCAAGGAAAAAATTGAACGCCCGTAAATTTTGATTAAAATGGAAGCAAACGATATACGGGAACTGCTCCGACAAGGCCACACCGGGCAGGCTTTGGAGGCCCTGTTAGTGTGGATTCGAAAAGATGCGCGTTATAAAAACAACCTGGCGCGCACATTGGAGGTGCTGCAAGTCGGGTACGAACGGGTGCGCCAGCAGGAACTAAGACACGCATTAGGCGCTCTTAGTTATCGGTTTCTGCACGATCCCGCTGCTCGCGTGCCAGACTATCCAGCAAATGCAAGGTGTCAGGCAGACCGTCGAGGCGGCGTGTGTTGGCCGGAAATTTCACGGGATTTACATAAAGCTGCGCGCCACTGAGCAGCAATTGTCCGTTAGCAACCACTTTAGAGGCATTGTCCAGGTATGTTTGAATGGACTGCCGGGCCAAGGGCTCGTTCAGAATGGTGTAAACATAGTCGGGCTGAAAGGATTGGCATGCGTCACGCAGGTCATTTATGGAAATGCCCGACCCCAAAAAAACGACCTTTTGGTTGCGACTGCGCAGCAGGTAATGCAGGAATAGCAGGGTCAGTTCCTGATTTTCACCATCGGGCAGGTAGAGCAAAAATTTGGAAGCACTAGGCTGAATGTCTCCCGACTCTTTGTCAATGGCGACCATGAGCTTGCGCCGGATGAGGTTGGTGATAAATTTTTCATGGGCGTGACTGACACTGTGGGTTAGCCAAAGTACACTCAATTTATCCAGGAAGGGATAAACCAACTGCAACATTGTTTGCTCAAACCCGTGCTCCCAACTGTAGGCAGAAAAAATGCGGTCGAACGCGGCCTCATCCAGATCTATCATCGCCAACGTGAGTGCGTCTGCCTGAGCATTGGGCGTACCGTTGTTTTCGGCTATATCCGCTACACGGGCAGCTACCTCTTCAGGCTGCATTTTAGCCAACTTGCTAATTTTATAGCCGTAGCGGTTCAGCAAGGCTACATTGAACAAGTGCCGCAGATTTTCGTCCGTATAATATCGTATGTTCGTTTCCGTCCGGGCGGGCGAAACAAGTCGGTAACGCTGCTCCCATATTCGTATGGTGTGCGCTTTAATACCCGTAAGTTTTTCCAGATCTCGGATGGAATAAATGGCCATATTTAGTGCGCAAAGTTATTAAAACAGCAGCGTTTGTTAAATGTTTATTCAAGGGCATGTGCGCCTTTCTCCATAAATGTATCTCGGGCCGTACGCCGAACAAACAAGTTGGCGGATGCACAAAAAGTGCTTGATGACTACCGAATAATTTAATTTTGACACCCAACCTACAAAAAACCGACCGCATCCTTGACGTTTCGGAAAAAGCCTATACCTTTGAGCCACTAAAAAAGGTTGAGCCAGAGCCTATGTCATTTTCATTCTTTTCTAAAAAGACGAACGAGTCCACAAACAAAGATCAGTCTGACAACACGAAAAAAAATCTCGATGATATCCAGGGATCTGTACAAGTCCTGGAGAAAGATGAGATGATTCGGGTTGAGGGCGGTAAAAGTGGATCAAAGCAGTTCGATCAGGTGTTCACCTGGAATTCAAGCTGCGGCGGGACGATCCCGCAGTAAGGTCATTGTTATTTGCACCTTACCAAAGCCTTCCGTTGTTTTGACACAACGGAAGGCTTTGCTGTTTAGAAGTATCTTAGCCCCCTCCAAGGACGTAAACCAGCCGCTATATGACCTTGAACGAAACCTGGCAACTCCTCCTCAGTGGGCTTTACGCCACTACTACTCTGGAGTTTATTGCCGTCTGTTTTGGCATCGCCAGCGTGATGTTGTCCCGGATGGAGAACATCTGGGTGTATCCCACAGGACTGGTCAATACCACGATTTATATCTACCTGAGTTTTGTCGCAGGGTTGTATGCCGAGGCCGGCGTCAATTTTTACTATACGGTTATGAGCATCGCCGGTTGGATGCTCTGGTCCATGAAAAGCCCGGGGAAACCCGCCCTGCTCATCACCCGATCCACCCGCCGGGAATGGTTGCTGGCGTTGGCCTTTTTCGCCGTCTGTTGGGTAGCACTCTTCTTTGTTCTGAGTCATTGGACCGATAGTACCGTCCCGCTCGCCGACGGATTCGCCTCCGCTACAGCATACACCGGCATGCTGCTCATGACGCGAAAAAAACTGGAAAACTGGATTTGGTGGGCACTCACCAACCTCGCCGCCATGCCGCTCTACTTTGTCAAGGGCTTTGTGTTCACCGCCTTTCAATACCTCGTCTTTTTTGCGCTCTCCATCCTCGGCTATCTCGAATGGCGCAAACGCCTGAGCCGACAGCAACCCGGCTAAGCCACGCTTGATGAACACACCTACGGTATGCACACATCTTTGCCTGAATTTCAGCGCTATCCCTGTGTTTGCATAGGGAAAGGTAAAGCGGTCAGACGACCTGCGGTCGTACAGACCGCATCGGATAAATTGGTCTGTACGACCGCAGGTCGTCTGACCAATAACTCTACTAATCAACTTGTTGACAGCCAACCAAAAGATGTGTGCATACCATAGATGAACACACCAAGCGCGGCGCGAAGGACACCCCAAAAAATTAAATCGTATTTTTACGATAGAAATATCGCATCAATACTTGACAAAAAACAAATCCATCGTATTTTTGCGATGAAATTTTTCATTCCCTTAATTTTTCAACATGGCCGCACCAAAAGTGGACGTTTTTGGATCCTTCGAAAACGAACTCGCTGAACTCTCCAAAGCATTAGGGCATCCGGCTCGAATAGCAATTCTAAAAGCGCTCGCACAGCGCAATACGTGCGTTTGCGGCGAAATTGTGGACGTGCTTCCTCTGGCGCAGAGCACGGTAAGCCAACACCTGAAAGAATTGAAATCTGCCGGGCTTATCTCCGGCACCGTCGAAGGCGTCAAATCCTGCTATTGTATCAACTGGACCGCCGTAGCACGCTTGAAAACAATGCTTGACGACCTTTTGACACCAACGCATAACCGCTGCTGCTAAACAAGCTTTTTTCTGATCAACAACTATAAACAAAAACAATGACAAATTCTGAAGCTATGAAAAGTACCGTCCGCGAGAAATACGCGGACATTGCCCGGCAAAGCCGGGAAATAAATGCCGCCTCCTGTTGCGGCGTCGGCACTCCCGGCACCTATACTATTATGTCCGAATCGTACGCCACGCTACAGGGCTACAACCCCGATGCCGACCTTAGCCTCGGTTGCGGCCTGCCTACCGAACACGCCTATATTGCCGAGGGGCACACCGTCCTCGACCTGGGCTCCGGCGCCGGCAACGACTGTTTTGTGGCACGTGCTGCCACCGGCCCGACAGGCAAGGTCATCGGCGTTGATTTTACCCCGGAAATGATTCACCGCGCCCGGCAAAACGCCGAAAAACTCGGTTTCAACAACGTCGAGTTCCGCCAGGGCGACATTGAAGCACTGCCTGTAAGCACCGACTCCGTGGACGTGGTCGTGTCCAACTGCGTACTCAACCTCGTCCCCGACAAGCGCCAGGTTTTTTCCGAAATACAGCGCGTCCTGCGTCCGGGCGGGCACTTCAGCATCAGCGATATCGTGCTGGTGGGCGAACTCCCGGATGCCCTGCGCCAAAGCGCCGAATTGTACGCCGGTTGTGTTTCCGGCGCCATTCAACAAACGGACTACCTCGACCTGATTCAGCAAGCAGGGCTGGAAAATATTCAAATCCAGAAATCGAAACCCATCCTGGTGCCGGACCATATTTTGCTCGAACACCTGTCGGAAGCGGGACTCCGCGATTTCCTCGCATCCGGTACAGGTATCTTCAGTATCACGGTGTACGCAGAAAAACCCGGCGGTGGCGATCGTCCGGTACGACAAGAAAAACGGAAAGTAAATCTGATCGAATTACAAACTGCTATCGCTTGCTGCGAACCCGGCAGTAGCTGTTGCTAACCACATTCAACATGGAAAATTTCATGCGCCGGTGCTTCCAACTCGCCCGTTTGGGCGCAGGCAGCGTATCGCCCAACCCGTTGGTAGGCGCCGTACTGGTACACAACGGCCGAATTATTGGCGAGGGGTGGCACCGGCGTTATGGAGCAGCGCATGCCGAGGTGAACGCCGTGGCTTCCGTGCGGCAGGCAGACCGACATTTGATCCCGCAAGCCACGCTGTATTGCTCGCTGGAGCCATGTTTCCATTTCGGTAAAACCCCGCCCTGTGTAGATTTGATTTTGAACGAAAAAATCCCGCACGTAGTGGTAGCCAACACCGACCCCAACCCCCTGGTAGCCGGCCAAAGTCTGGAAAAATTGCGCACCGCAGGCGTGGCGACCGAGGTCGGAATGCTTGCAGGAGAAGGACGCTACCTGAACCGCGCCTTTTTCACCTGGATCGAAAAAAAACGACCATATATCATCCTGAAATGGGCGCAAAGCGCTGATGGCTACCTGGCCCTGCCGGGCGAACGGACACCAATTTCCGGTCCATTAACCCAACGACTGGTTCACCGCTGGCGTGTCGAGACAGACGCCATCCTCGTGGGAACAAATACCGCGCGAACAGACAATCCGCGCTTAGACAACCGCCTGTACTTCGGCAAATCACCCCTGCGCATTGCACTCGATTTTGCCGGAAAAATCCCCCGCGCGGCACACTTGCTCGACGACAGCCTGCCCACCTGGATCATCGGCCCGGAACGACAGGGGACGTGGCAGCAGACGCATTTTTTCGCCCTTCGCGAAGCCGCCGGCACAAACACCCGAATAAACTGGATATCTGGATTGCTGAAAAAACTGACACAGGAAAAACGAGCCATCCTGCTCGTAGAAGGTGGGGCCGATGTACTCCGGCAATTTCAGGAAAGTGGCTACTGGGATGAAATCCGTATGCTTAAAAACCAGCGATTTCTGCACACCGGTGTGCCGGCGCCCGGCATTCCGGAAGGCGCTATGCAAACAGAAAGAACCCAAATCAGCGCAGATGAAATTTGTATTTTTATCAATACCGCCAACGCGCGTCACCCTTAAACTGCCTTTTCCCTTGTTTCAAACCACCATTTCCTCCACGTAGTCGCTCAGATATGCGTAGTAATCCGTCAGGTGTCCGTTTTCGGCAATAGCGGCCCGCGCGATGACGACGCTGTCTTCATCGTGCAGCAGTTCCGGCAGTACATTGTCCATCAGTTGTTTGCCAAAAAAATCCGACGCATCGCGCGGCAGTTCGGAGGGCAGGTTATCAATGGCCATTACGTCCACTGCATCCGGATTGTACGGGGCACATTCCTGGCCGGTATAACGGTTGATTCCGTAAACAGGCTCGGCAATGGTACTGGGCCGCAACGTTGTTGGCACAGAGGCATTGGGGACAATGTCGCAAGAAATATCGGCAATTACCTGAAGATGAAAGGTTTCGCCGGCCATTTCACTGGCGGTGAAAAACATGGGCGCTTTGCCGTCGTAGTAAATACCGTTGATAAAAATATCTGCATGCCGGGTGTACGGCGCAAACGTGCTGACGTACTCTTCGCCGTGCGCATAAAAGTGCGCCTTGTCAAAAATACGCGGACCGCTACGGTGCTGCACATAGTCCTGCGCAAACAACTGGGTGAAGATTGGTTTGTCGAATGTTTTGGTCAAAAAATCGCGGGGCGACACCTGGTGGATGCCCATATCGTGCAAGTTGCGTACAGCGCCCGATGCCACCCGGCCGCTGCCGGTGAGCACGATGCGCACGGGCGGCAGTGGTGTTTGCGGATACACGGCTTTCACTTCGGCGTAGTCGTGGCAGTTGCATAAGCGGGGCAGCTCGAACAGGCGGGTGCGTTGGCCGTACGTCCACAGCGCATTGTGCGCACCGACCAGGCCGGCGTAAAACCCGAAAGCGATCAGGCGGTCGCCGCGATCGTCGGTGAGTTTTTCGAAATCAATGAGCCGGATATTTTTTTCCAGGACCGCCTGCAGGAGGTGGCGGTTTTGCGCTTGTTTTTTGATCGTATGGGAGAAAAAAAGGTATGTTTTGCCGGGAATCAATTGATCTACAGGCACCTCTTTGACACCGATCAGGATATCGCAGTCGCGCAGGTCCGTAGCCAATTCGACGCCGGCCGCACGGTATTCCGCATCCGTGTAACAACGGACATTGGACGGCTGTACGACCACCTCCACCGGAAATTTGGAGATAATCTGTTGGCATTGTTTGGGCGTGAGCGGCACGCGTGCGTCGGGCGGAACTTTCCCCTCCCGGATGATCCCGATCTTGTGCATAAAAAACAATTTTTAGGTTCTTTGAAACCGTCCGGGGTGACTTCTGTTTCAAGAAACGTCTGAAACCCGATTTGAAACGCAAAGGTAGATGATTCCACCTGCATTCCCGGTGCAGGACCAACACAAAGGAGGGGTTTTTCCAAAGGGAAAAATACATCGCGAGCCGAACCGATTTCGTGTACCTTTGCATTTCGTTTGAGGGTTTCTGGTTAGAAGGTTTCTGGTTAAAAAATATTGGTGCAACCAGAAACCTTCCAACCTGAAACTATCAAATCAAAAGGGGCCTGTTCTTGGTATTGACGGGAAAGTGTAGTCGCCTCGCAAGCATGCCGGAGCATGAGCGGTTACTCCGTAAAAAACAACGTTCAACAATTAGATGGCAACTATCAGTATGCCATGGCTGCCTAATCTATTAGATTAGAAAGCCTTTATGCCGCACGGTTGAGGTTCCATATACATCGTGCCGCGTATAACCACTTTGGGACTAGTTTGCGGAACGCCGTTACCGCAGGCGAAACTTAAACGGCTAAGGCGCGGAGTGGTCGGTTCCAGAACCTATCCCGTGCTCGAAAACCTGAATCAGGAACTAAGCATGTAGAAAGCGTTGTGACGCTTTGTCCGGACGCGGGTTCGACTCCCGCCAGGTCCACAAGTAACCGCAGCAACCTGTTTTTCAGGTTGTTGCGTTTTTGTTTTTGGGTAATTTTTGGGGCTTTTCGTGCCAGGTTTCAGGCAATTTTATGAGAATTTGCTTTACGATGCTTCCAGGCTGTTCCGGCCTTGTTACATTTGCTTCAGCCTTTGTAACCAAGACGAGCCAACCCCCCTCAACTTTTCTCAACCCCTCTCAACCTTTTCTCAACCCCCTCTCAACTTCCTACAAAAGGCAACTATGGATTTAGTACCACTGATATTAATGGGTAATGGTGTGATACTGGCAGCACGTAAAATCCTGGAGACTGCTGCGCGGTTACCCGAATGGGACAAGGTGTTGTCTAAGGTGTGGGCCGGTTCCATCCTTTTTTTTCTGCTCGTACAAATTCCCTGGTTTCATTTTATACAAGAATGGTTTGGTGAGATTATTTACCTGCTGCTGCTTGTTACCGTTTATCTGCTGCGGGATTACAATCCTGCCCGTATGTTTTCCATTGCACTTTTACCGTATGCAGGCATCTCTGTATTAGTTGCCATCGTGCATTTTATAGCACCCTCATTTTACAAGGCATACACGGGATATTTTGGACCAGCCGAGGTGTTTTCTGTTTTATGGCTCATCGGATTTGGAACCTACGCCTTGGTTCAAAACAATAAAGAGCGCAAGCAACGCAGAAAAGAAGAGGAGCTTATCCGGGCAGCCGAAATCCGAAAAGCAGAACTGGAACATCTGGTCGTAGCGCGCACGACGGAGCTGACCGCCCAAAAAGAAGAACTCGAAAAAACCCTGGCCGAACTCAAATCTGCCCAGACCCAACTGGTACATTCCGAAAAAATGGCCTCCCTCGGCGAACTCACCGCCGGCATCGCCCACGAAATCCAAAACCCGCTGAACTTTGTCAACAACTTCTCCGAACTCAGCCTGGAACTGGCGCAGGAACTGAAAGAAGAAATTGAAAAGCCGGAAATGGACACCGCGCTGGTGCTGGATTTAGCGCGCGACCTGGCTCAAAATCAGGAAAAAATAAACCACCACGGCAAGCGGGCGGCCAATATCGTCACCGCCATGCTGCAACACTCCCGCACCAGCACCGGTAAAAAAGAACCCACCGACCTGAATGTACTGGCCGACGAATACCTCCGCCTGGCTTATCACGGCCTGCGCGCCAAAGACAAAAATTTCAATGCCGGAATGGTGACGAATTTGGACCCGGCCATTGATAAAGTGCCTGTCATTCCGCAGGATTTCGGACGGGTACTGCTCAATTTAATCAACAACGCGTTTTATGCCGTAACCCAAAAGAAAAATCAGGCGCCCGAAGGTTACGAACCCACCGTAACGGTTTCTACCCGGTTGCTAAAGTCGGAGATGGTGGAAATCCGCATTCAAGACAACGGCGCAGGTATTCCAAAAGACCTGAAAGCCAAAATATTTCAGCCGTTTTTTACCACCAAACCAACCGGACAGGGCACGGGTCTCGGGCTTTCCCTGGCCTTCGATATTGTGACAAAAGGGCATGGCGGAACCATGGAAGTGGAAAGTACGGAAGGACAAGGGACAACATTTACTATTCGGATACCGCTCTAAGAATTATGAAAATATTAGTTGTAGACGACGAGCAAGACATCAAAGCCCTGTTCGAACAACGTTTCCGCCGGGAAATCCGGGAAGGCGCTTTTTCGTTCGCCTTCTGTTTTTCGGGTGAAGAAGCACTCACCTTTCTCCGGGAACACCCCTCGGAAGCCGTGCTGATCCTGTCCGACATCAATATGCCGGGTATGAGCGGTTTGGAATTATTACGCCGGATTCGGGAAAACGCGCCGGAGCCGCCGCCGTTTATTGTGATGATCACCGCTTATGGCGATCCGGAAAAGCAGGAAGAAGCGATGCGCTTAGGCGCTAATGATTTTTTGAATAAACCGCTGGATTTCAGCACCCTGAAACAAAAACTAACGCACTTGACATGAGCGCCAGGTATAAAATATTGGTCGTGGATGACGAGGATGATGTCGCCCAACTCATTCGCCAGAAGTTCCGCCGGCAGATTCGGGAGCAGGAGTACGAATTTGTTTTTGCACCAAACGGTGTGGAAGCCCTGTCCAGACTCCGGGAACACCCCGATACCGATATCGTATTCAGCGATATCAATATGCCCCAAATGGACGGCCTGACGCTTTTGGAGAAAATCGGAGAGGCTAATCCGCTGCTGAAAACCGTCATTATTTCCGCCTACGGCGACATGGCGAACATCCGTACAGCCATGAATCGCGGCGCCTTCGATTTTATTTGTAAACCCTTCGATTTTGAGGATTTTGAACAAACCCTCACCAAGGCATTAAAAACGGCAACCCAGATTAAAGAAACCATCCAGGCGATTCAGGAAAACAACATCCTGAAAATGTATGTCAACAACAGCGTATTGCAATTCATGTGTTGCAAACAGTACGAGGATTCCCTGCTGTCAACAGAAATTATAGAAGCCTCGATACTCTTTGTGGACATTGTCGGATTTACCGCTATTTCGGAACAAGAGGAGCCAGGCGCTGTCATCAACCTGCTGAATCAATACTTCGACATCATGGTAAAAGCCATTATCGCGGAAGGTGGCTACATAGACAAGTTTATGGGCGATGCCGTTTTAGCTGTTTTCAGAGGCGAAAACCACCTGGAGCGCGCCATTCGCGCAGCGTTGTCTATCAATGAATGTACGCAATCTATGGAGCGGCCCACATCCGGTATTCAGACGTTTTTACCCAAAGTATCTATCGGCGTCAATCCGGGCGAAGTAATCTCCGGCAATGTCGGTTCCGCCACCCTGCGCAGGTTCGATTTTACCGTCATCGGCGATGTCGTCAATACCGCCCAACGGCTTCAGTCCGTAGCAAAACCCGGCCAGATTCTGATTACCCAGGATGCTTTTAACAAAGCCGGGGATTTGTTCAAGTATCAAAAAATTGGAGAAGTAGCGCTAAAAAACAAAGCCAATCCGGTGGGGGTTTATGAGGTGCTGGCGCCTTGAAGCCACTGCTGCTCCGGAAGGTCCAGCGTCTGCAGAGGGGTGGTGAGAAAGCGTATTCAGAGAACTGTGTCAAACCTACCGAGAGATATTTTTCACACAGACAAACGCAGACTGCTACACAGACAAACGCAGAGTGTAAGTTATTTAAAATCAAACTTCTGTGTTTGTCTGTGTAGCAGTCTGCGTTTGTCTGTGTGAAATTTGTGCTCAACGGTTTGACACAGTTCTCTGAACACTCCCGCGCGAGATGTCGCAAATTTTTCACCGCAGAGGCGCATTTGAAAATGTCCGGTAGCGTACACCCCTACCCCCTTTTCCGCACCATCGTCAAAATCGTCGCCACAGCCACGGTCTCGCCGGTCTCGTCGTACACGTCCACCAGCCACTTGACGATGCCGCGCGGGATAGCGCCCACACCCTCGCGGGCGGGGTCGTGCTCCTGTTCGATTTTTTCCTTCACGGTAAGTTTCACGCCGATGGTCATGCCCGGGTACACGGGTTTGGTAAACCGGCACTCGTCGAGGCCATAGTTGAGCAAAACCGGACCTTTTTTGGCGTCCACGAACAGCCCGGCTGCTTTGGACAGCACAAAATAGCCATGCGCCACGCGTCCGGTGAAGGGCGTTCCTTCGAGGGCCGTGGCATCCATGTGGGCGTAAAAATTATCACCGCTCACGTTGGCAAAGTTGTGAATGTCGGCCTCGCTGATGGTGTGTTTGGCGGTGATGAGCGTTTCGCCCACGAACAGGTCGTCAAAGTGTTTTTTGAACGGATGCACCGGCGTTTCGGTTTGCTCGGCGCCGGTCTGGTACTGGTTGGACACGTTGGTGATATCCGTGGGGTGCCCCTGAATGGCGGTGCGCTGCATGTAATGGAATACGCCGCGCATACCGCCCATTTCTTCGCCACCGCCGGCGTGGCCGGGGCCGCCGTGTACAAGCATGGGCATCGGCGATCCGTGGCCGGTGCTTTCCTTGGCGGAGTTGCGGTTGAGCATAAGGATGCGGCCGTGGTGGGCGGCGGCCTCCAGGACGTACTCGCGTTGAATGCAGCGGTCGTTGGTGCAAATAGTACTCACGAGCGAACCTTTGCCCATGCGGGCAATTTCGATGGCCTCGTCGAGGGTTTTGTACGGCATGAGGGTGCTCACCGGGCCGAAGCACTCCGTTTCGTGGCTGATGGTTTGGAGCAGCGGGCGGGCATTGAGCAGGAGCACGGGCGGCAGAAATGCCCCCTGATCCCGGTCGGCGCCGACGACCTCGAATTGTTCGATATTTCCGTGCACAATAGGTGTGCTTTCCGCCAGCAGGGCGAGTTTTTCGCGCACGCGGGCCAGGTGGAGGCGGTTGATGAGTGCGCCCATGCGCACACCATCGGCGGAAGGATCGCCTACCGTAGTTTGGCCGAGGGCTTTGGACAGGGCCGTTTGCACGGCTTCCAACAGGCCCTCCGGTACGATAATGCGGCGTATGGCGGTACATTTCTGGCCGGCTTTGGTCACCATTTCGCGGCGCACTTCTTTGATAAACAAATCAAATTCGGCGGTGCCGGGCGTGGCGTCCTCGCCCAAAACAGCGGCGTTGAGCGAGTCGGCCTCCATCGTAAACGGCACGGAATGTTGAATGAGCGCCGGGTGTGCGCGCAGTTTTTTGCCCGTTTCAGCGCTGCCGGTGAACGTGACCACGTCCTGGCTGTGCACGTGGTCGATAATACCGCGGCCCTGGCCCACGAGCAGTTGGAGCGCGCCTTCGGGTAAAATGCCGGATGCAATGATGTCGCGCACCATAGCCTCGGTCAGGAAGGAGGTTTGTTCGCTGGCTTTCACGACGGCGGGCATCCCGGCGAGCAGGTTGACGGCGATTTTCTCCAGCATGCCCCAGATGGGAAAATTGAAGGCATTGATGTGTACGGCCACGCCACGCTTCGGCGTCAGAATGTGGTGGCCGATAAACGTATTTTCCTTGGACAACCGGATGGTTTCGCCCTCCACGAAGTACGGCTCGTCGGGAAACCGGCGGCGCAAGCTGCTGTAGGCAAACAGGTTGCCGATACCGCCCTCAATGTCCACCCAGGAGTCGGCCTTGGTAGCACCCGTCAAATGGCTCACGGCGTAGTATTTTTCCTTGCGCTCCAGCAGGTAAAACGCCAACGCCTTGAGCATACGTCCGCGCTCGGGAAAGGTCATGCGGCGCAGCGGCGAGCCGCCTGTCTGGCGACCGTAATCCAGGATGGCGGCGTAGTCCAGTCCCGCATCGGAGGCGGTGGACAGGATTTCGCCGGTGTAGGCATTGTACTGGGGCACACCGTCGCCCGAGCCGGATAGCCAGGCGCCAAGAACGTAGTTTTGAAGTTTTTGCATGAAAAGAAGGTTGGAGCGTTTCGGGTTAGAAGGTTTGAAGGTTGCTGGTTGGAGGGTTGGAGGGTTGGGGCGCAAAAGTAGGAATTTTGCTTGTGGTTGACTTCCTTGCGAACAGCGGTAAAAAAACGATGATGTTCGCCCTCCTCGGTGTCATCACCGACGCGCTCTAACGGACCTTTTACTCCCGGCTGCCTGGCCCTTTTCCCTGCGGAAAATTTGGGCGGTTGTGCTGCCCCATGCCACCCCACGGGCGGATTTGCCGGGCGGTGAATGCCATTTCCCCATTCATTTCCCCGATAATTTTCACTTGTTCGCCGGCCACAATTTGTACCATGGGCGGAAAAGAAGCGCCAGCGTACCCGACCTCCCAGTTTTTTTGACTGAAATCCCGCAGCGTAAAGGTTTCCGCTTCAACCGTCAATATTTCCCCGGACAAATACCCGTCTTGCGGCATGGACCACAGCTTGATCTTCTTTTCCTGCATGCTTTCGTACAAACTGACCTGCGTACCGAAAGTATGTTCGAGCCGCTGCGCTCCGCCGGTGAGGAAAAACAACGTGCCCAACAGAACACTGAGCGCCGTGCAATAGGCCACCAGCCGCCCGGCCGGGAGTTTGTACCCTCCGGGCGCGTTCCGGAAACTGGTCATGGCAAAAATCAAAAAAATGGTCAGCGCCGCAAGCCAAAACAAGGGCAGCATCCCGAGGAAAAACTCCAGTCGCGAATGGGACAGGTGGCTGGTCAGGTTGAAATCCGTTTGTTGAATACTGAACAGGATGACGGAAAAAGCGAGTGCGCCGAGCACGACGGCTACAGTAAAAGCCCCCCACACGAGCGCATTTTTCAGGGTAAAATAGCCCTTCGGAACGGGTTTTATGGCGCGTTCCCGAATCGTTTGAATGAGTTGTTCCGAGCGTTTCATAGTTGTCCGGTTGCGTTTGGGCGTTGATTAGGAATGTTCCGCCAGGTTTCGGAAGGCTTTTTTGGCCCGGTTGATACGCGTGGCCACGGTGCCCTCCGGTATTTTCAGAATATCGGATATTTCTTCATACCCCATGTTTTCCAGGAACTTCAGCACCAGCACTTCGCGGTAGGACTCCGGGAGTTGGGCCAGCAGCCGGTGGGTCAGTTTGTCGCGATTTTCCAGCTCATCGGCGGCTCCGGGCTCGTCCGGAATTTCGGCGTACAGGCTTTCGTCCCAGGAAACACGCAGGTCTTTTCCGTAGGATTTTTTCTTGCGGACAAACGAAATCGCCTCGTTGTGTACAATTCGGTACAACCAACTCGAGAGTTTCAGGCGCTGATCGAAGGCGTTCAGGTTCCGCCAAATCTTGATAAACGCCTCCTGCAAGATGTCGGCCGCTTCCTCATCGGTGGCAAACGCGACCCGCTTGACGTACCGCAACAGTTGCTTTTCATACCGGTCGTACAAACACGAAAAATAGTCCACTGCCACCAGCGATTTCCGGAGGATGTCCAGATCGCTCAATTCGTCGCAGATGAACTTGGGCGTAAGCATATTGCCGTGTTTTCAGGCTGTAAAAATTCTATTGAAAAAATCCCGCAGCGGCGCCAAAAGTATACACTTCAGAGCGCCGCTGCGGGAGAAATATCGCTTTCTAACAACTGTTGCGTTGGTTAATTGCCGCCACCGTTGCCATTTCCAGGACCGTTGCCATTTCCAGGACCATTACCGTTACCAGGGCCGTTGCCGTTACCAGGGCCGTTGCCGGGACAGTCGCCGTTACCGGGACCATTGGGGCCATTGCCGGTGCAATTCTTCTTGCCATTCGGGCCATCACCCGTGCATTTCCCGGCGCCATTCGGGCCATTGCCGGTGCAATTTTTCTTGCCGTTCGGGCCATTGCCGGTGCATTGTTTGTTTCCCGGATTCGGGCAGGTACCGCATACCGAACTGCCTTTTTCGCGCGGCGAGCTGACAATGGATTCAAACAAATCCTTGCTGATAAACTCCGGTTGGTAGGTCACATTGCGGTTGGCGAGGTTTTTTACGAAAGCCCGCAAGTGGTTGCGCGAGCCTTTCTGGAGTTCCTCAAATACGGCGCGTACGTCGGCATTATTCACGTTGGGCTTGGATTGAAGCAGGTCGTAAATGTCCACATCTTCAATTTTTGCACCCACAGCAAGCGCGGCAGGCAGGCTTTTCACACCCTCTGCCATCAGGTTTTGGTACAGCGCCTGAAGGTTGGTGTTTTGGAAAACGCCGGGCGCGTTATTCCCGACAGGGTCTTGCAGGTCGTACTTTTTGATCAGGCAAAGCACGGCGTCCATGTGGCGTTGCTCCGCTTGCACAATTTGGGAAAACACCCGGACATCCCATTTAGCGCCGAGCGCCGTGTACACGTCGCGCGCCATTTTTTCTTCTTCGCGCATGAACAGAATCGCTTGTTTTTCGGCATCGGAAAGTTCTTCAAATGGATACTCTTGTGCCAGGCAGAGGCAGAGGTCTTTAGCCGGGCTGCCCGCGAGATCGCGGTCGGCAGCGATTTCAGCCGTAGCGTTGAGTTGCGACATTTCGGAAGCGTCGGTTTCGCATTGCGCAAACAACAGGAAAATTCCAACCAGCATTCCCGCGCCGCTTATCAGATAAAACAGGTTCTTTTTCATGACTGCATATTTTATGGTGAGCAAATGTGTGTTCACCTGTTGCTACGCGACGTCCTGTTTTTTCTTTCACCTGCAGCACTTATTTTTTAAAAACCTGTACTTTTTTTATCAGCGGCGTGGCCCGGCTATCCGTCACCGAGAGCCGGATTTTTTTGGCGCGTACTTTCGGAAACTGCAAGATGCGTTTGTGCCCCATCGTGGTGCCGCGGGCGATTTCTTTCCAGCCGCCTTTTTCAGGAATTTCGAGCGTAAATGCAGCCACTCGCTGCCCTTCGTTCAGGTATTCCTGCAAAACGATGGTGCCGAAACGCCGCTTGCAACCCAGATCGAGCACAAACGTGCCGGTACTCGACCAAACGTAGGCATCGGTGTCGGCCATTCGGTGCAATTGGGTGATCGGCGCCAAGGGGCCGGCCTTAAATTCGGGGTGCAGCTTCTTGCTTTTTGCCAGATCGCGCCCAAAGGTTTTTTCTAATTTTTTCCCGAAACCAACCAGCGCGGCGGAGTCCCGTTCGTGGATGCGGCCCCGGCGATCGGGCGGCACATTGAGGATCAGGTTGGCGCCACGACCCACGGATTTGAGGTAAATATCAAAAAGTTGTTCCGGCGTTTTCACGCGGTCGTCTTCCTCGGAGTGGTAAAACCAGCCGGGGCGAATGCTCACGTCACACTCGGCAGGCACCCACAAGGCGCCGTGTATATTGCCCCGTTGCAGGGTATCTGCCGGTGGTCCGGTAGCGCCGCGCCCGAAACCGGCGGTGTCGAGCATGCACCAGTTCGTTTCTCCGATGGTGCCCTGTTCGTTGCCCGCCCAGCGGCAGCCGGGACCGATGTCGCTGAAAATGATCGCATTGGGCTGGTGTTGCCCCACGAGTTTCTCGAAACGCGGGAAATCGTACACCTGTTTTTTACCATTGGGGCCTTCCCCGTTGGCGCCGTCCCACCACACTTCGAACAGGTCGCCGTATTCGGTGAGCAGCTCCGTGAGTGTGCTGGCATAAATATCGTTGTAGGCAGGAGTGCCGTATTGGGGGTGGTTGCGGTCCCAGGGCGACAGGTAAACGCCAAACTTCAGATCGTGCCGGCGGCAAGCATCGGCGAGTTCGCGCAACACATCGCCCTGCCCATTTTTCCACGGGCTTTCGCGTACGGTATGCGTAGAGAACCGGGAAGGCCACAGGCAAAACCCGTCGTGGTGTTTGGCCGTGATGACAACGCCGCGCGCGCCGGCCTGCCGGGCAATCCGGCACCACTGGTCGCAATCCAGATCGGTGGGATTGAATATATCCTCGGTTTCGGCGCCAAGCCCCCACTCCAGGTTGGTAAAGGTGTTCGGCCCGAAATGAAAGAACAGGTAAAACTCCGTGTCGTGCCATGCGCGTTGCGCAGGTGTAGGCTTGACGAGATCGGGCGATGTGAAGATAGGGCCGGGGACCTGGGCAACTGCCGCCCCGGAAAGAAGAACAAAAATGCTTATCGGAAGGGCGTAGCGCATGGCGTGCAGCGTTTATTGATCGCTTCAAAGGTATGGAACACTGCCGCCGCCACTGCCCTACCCTCCCCCGAAAAAATCACCCGATTTTTTTCAAACCTTTTTTTCAACAACCTGTTACATTTGCGTTCTGAAAAAAGCCTTAGAATCAATCTAAATACAAAGACAATTCTTGCACATGGATAAGCGCAGACTTATTTACCTGGACAACAACTCGACCACCCCTTGCGATCCGCGCGTGGTGGAAACGATGGTCCCTTATTTTTTTGAAAAGCACGGCAACGCGGCCAGCCGCAGCCACCAATACGGTTGGGAAGCCGAAGAAGCCGTGGACTACGCCCGGGAGCAAATTGCTCAATTGCTCGGAGCAGAGGACAAAGAGGTGATCTTCACATCCGGCGCTACTGAGAGCAACAACCTGGCGCTCAAAGGTGTATTCGAGATGTACGCCCGCAAAGGCAACCACATCATCACAGCCGAAACGGAACACAAAGCCATCCTCGACACCTGCAAACACCTGGAAAAGCAGGGGGCTGAAATCACGTACCTGACTGTCAAAGAAGACGGTCTGGTTGATCTCGCCGACCTGGAGGCTGCCATCCGACCGACAACCATTCTGGTGACGCTCATGTGGGCCAACAACGAGACCGGCGTGATCCAGCCCATGCGCGACATCGCGATGATCTGCGAAAAACACGGCGTGCTCTTCCACAGCGATGCCACGCAGGCCGTGGGTAAAATCCCGACCCTCCCCCGCGAGATCGGCGTTCACCTGATGTCGTTTACCAGCCACAAGATGTACGGCCCCAAAGGTGTGGGCGCGCTGTATGTGAGCCGCAAAAACCCGCGCGTGAAAGTAACCGCCCAGATGGACGGCGGCGGCCACGAGCGCGGCATGCGCTCCGGCACGCTCAATGTTCCCGGTATTGTGGGCTTTGGCAAAGCAGCTGAAATCGCCCGCCTCGAAATGGCACAGGACGCCGAGCGCGTCAGCCGCCTGCGCGACAAACTGGAACACGAACTGACTAAACTGGAAGAAACCAAAATCAACGGCAACATAAACAGCCGCATGCCCCACGTCACGAACATTTCATTCAAACACGTGGAAGGCGAGGGCCTGATGATGACGTTCAACCAAAATGTGGCAGTGTCCTCCGGCTCGGCTTGCACGTCGGCTTCTTTGGAGCCTTCCTACGTGCTGGTCGGCATGGGCCTCGGCGATGACCTGGCACACTCGTCCATCCGTTTCTCCCTCGGCCGATTCACCACCGAAGAAGATGTGGACTTCGCCATCGAAGCCGTCAGCAAAGGCGTCAACCACATGCGCGAACTCAGCCCCATCTGGGAAATGTACCAGGATGGCGTGGACCTAACCAAAATTGAATGGTCGGCGCATTGATTTAATTGATTCGATTGTTTCGATTGTTTCGATTGTTTCGATTAAACGTACCAGGTGCATTCATGCGACCGGATTAAATAATTTAACGATGCCGATAGAAAGTCCGCCCGACCCGTTTACCAAGTTGTTGTACCGGATATTTTACTTCGTCCGGGGTCTGCTGTACAAGATCGGCGGAAAAGGCAAACAATAGTTCATCGCTCATCACTCATCACTCATAACTCATCGCTCATCACTAGAATATGGCATATAGCACTAAAGTTCTCGACCACTTTCAACACCCGCGCAACGTCGGCGTTTTGGACAAAAGCAGCAAAAACGTAGGCACCGGCCTCGTCGGCGCACCCGAATGCGGCGACGTTATGCGCCTGCAAATTGAGGTAGACGAAGAAACCGGCCTCATCCGCGACGCCAAGTTCAAAACCTTCGGCTGCGGCTCTGCCATCGCTTCCTCCTCCCTGGCCACCGAATGGCTCAAGGGCAAGTCGGTGGACGAAGCCCTCAAAATTGACAACATGGACATCGTGGAAGAACTGGCACTGCCGCCCGTGAAAATCCACTGTTCCGTACTGGCTGAAGATGCCATCAAAGCGGCCATCAAAGACTACCAGGAGAAAAACGGCATTACCGTCGATTCGGGCGCCGTTACCGCCTAAATCAACAAAACACATCTAATTGCCATGATTTTCGTAGCAGACAGCGCCAAGCAGAAAATATCCGAGGTGCGTTCCTCGGGCAGCATCGCCGACGACTTTTTCCTCCGGGTGAGCGTCGTGTCGGGCGGTTGCTCCGGCTTGTCCTACAAACTCGACTTCGACAACGAGTCCAAGCCGAACGATCAGGTTTTCGAGGACAACGGCGTGAAGATTGTCACCGACTTGAAAAGTTTTCTGTACCTGTTCCATACCACCCTGGAATTTTCCGGCGGACTGAACGGCAAGGGGTTCTCTTTCAACAATCCCAACGCTACACGCACCTGCGGCTGCGGGGAAAGTTTTGCTGTTTAAAGGTTGGAGGGTTAGAAGGTTGGAAGGTTAGAAGGTTTCTGGTTGTGATGACCACCAGAAACCTTCTAACCCTCTAACCAGAAACCTTCTAACCTTCCAACCTTCTAACCCTCCAACCTTCCAACCAGAAACCTTCTAACCAGAAACCTTCCAACCCTCTAACCAGAAACCTTTTCCATTACCTTTGCCCCCTAAAAAACACCATGATTCAACGTATTCAAACGGTATTTCTCTTCTTGGCTTCCGGCCTGCTCGGGAGCCAATTTTTTTTGCCCTACCTGCAAACCCCGGAAGGCGATCCCGCCCGCGCACTGCCTGCCCTGGCCGACGGCATGCTGAATCCGCTGGATAATCCGGGCATTCTGGGTCTTACCGCCCTGGGCGCCATTGTTTCGCTGGCCGCTATTTTCCTGTTTAAAAACCGCTCCTTGCAGGCCCGGCTCGCACTCACGGCCTTCGGCGTAGGCATTATGCTCCTGATGCTGACAGGCTTTACAATCAAAGCTACCCTCGATCAGGTGCCCGTGGGCGGCTCCACACAGTTTGCCCTCGGCCTGGCGCTGCCGGTGCTCGCCATAGCGCTGAACTGGCTGGCCGCCCGCGCAATCCGCAAAGACGAATCGCTGGTGCGCTCCATGGACAGACTCCGTTAATCAGTTTTGAGTTTTGAGTTTTGAGTTTTGAGTTAGAGCGCGATGCGCAGGGATTTTTCCAAAATAGAAAACTCCGCGGGCGATTCGCCGAGAAACTCCCCATCCGCTTCGAGCAGCGTGGGTATGTCGCCGAGGTGCGCCACCCGCAGGTTTTTGGCTTGAAAACCTCCAACCTTGGGGTGGCGCAACAGCGTGCCGTTATAAAATCTGTTTGTTTGCAGTAGTACCTCCCACTTGGGCAGGCGGCGCGCGTACGTGACCGCGAGCAAACCATCGTCGGGAACGGCATGGGGCACCAATTGCATCCCGCCACCGGAGTAGCGGCAGATGCCCACATTGATCGTGTAGAACGAATCCTCCACCGTATTTCCTTCCCAAACCAACTGCGCCGGCGTGAGCCGGTACTCGAACAGGTACTGCGCTACCATGAGCAGGTATTGCATGCGCGACACGAACCGGTGGTGCTCCAGCTTTTTGGCAATAAACGCATCGTAGGCCATACCCGCCACATTCACAAAAAACCGCTCCGCCGGCAGGCCGTCCCGCCAATACGCCACCTTGCCGGCATCCTGCAACACCGTTTCTCCCTGCAGCAGCCGGTGCAATCGCCGGCGCGGATCGTGCGGAATATTGTACGTCCGCGCCCAGTCGTTGCCCGTACCGATGGGCAGCAGCGCGTAGGTGATGTCGGCCGATGGAACGTGCGGCTGGCACAGGATGCCGTTGGCTATTTCGTGGTTGGTACCGTCGCCCCCAAGGCCAAGGATATGCCGACAGCCCTTCAGCACGGCGTCGTCCACGAGGCGCACGGCATGGCCGCGGTGCTCCGTGAAACGAACCGTGTACGAAAAGCCCATCTCCTGCAAAAGCGCCTCGATATCGGGCCAGCGCCGCCCAACGGCGCCGTTGCCTGCGGCAGGATTGGCGATAATGTGCCAGAACGGCTGGTTCATGTTACGCGCAGTTTGTCCGCTACTTTATTTAAAACTTAAACGCCAACCGCGAATACAAAAACGTCCCGTTGAAACCCATTTGCACGGCGTCGTACAAGCCGCCGCCCTCGGTTTCGGCATCCTGTTTGGTCGGGTAGGCGTTCAGAATATTGGCGCCGCCGATGGTCAGCCGGATACCGGGCGTGATGTTGTGCGACACGCTCAGGTCGAGCGATAACCGGGCGTCGTACACGTCCATTTCCCCGATGTAGTCCTCCAGTTCGATTTTGTCGAAGTATGTCAGGCGCATGTTGGCGCCCCAGCCGCGGCCGAAGAAGTCGAACGACAGGTTGCCCTTGAGGGGTGGTGCGGAGGCGAGAATGAACAATTTTTCCCGGTTGCTCAGGTACGAGTCCTCTTTGCCGAGCAGCAAGCGGCTGGTGTTCACCTTGTCAATAGTCATGTTGTTCCAGTTGCCGGCGAGCGTGATCGTGTAGCGCTGATCGTCGCCGATGCGGCCGCTGTACGCCGCCACGAGGTCGAGACCGGTGGTGCTGGTGTTGATGGCATTGGTGAAGAATCGGGCGCTGCCCACGTTGAGTGCGCGCAGCACGTCGCCGATCTGGTCGTCGTCGTTGTAAAAATCGCCCGTGAGCACGATGCGATCGTCAATTTTGATGTGGTAAAAATCGGCGGACAGCGACAGGCGCTGGCGGCTGTAGGTGAGTCCGGCGCCGATGTTGACCGATGTTTCCTGTTTGAGCGGTTCGATACCGAGGGCGCGGGTAACAGGGCTGTTGTTTTTAGCCAAAAATTTATCCACCGCTACACCCGACACGAAGTCGGTATATACCGAGTTGAAGTACAATTGGGCCAGGGAAGGCGCGCGGAAGCCCGTGCTGGCGGAAGCGCGCAAGGCCAGTCCGTCGGCTACGCGCAGGCGGGCGGCGAGTTTGCCGTTGAGCGTGTTTCCGAAGTCCGAGTATTCCTCAAAACGCACGGCGGCGCTGGCGGTGAAGGCGCTGGTGAAATTGAACTCCCCGTCGAGGTAAGCGGCGATATTGGAGCGGCTCTGGTTTACCTCGTTTTGCGGGCCGAAACCCGGGAATCCCTGTGCGCCGCCGGGGCGCGCGACCGTGTCGCCGTCGGAGGTGACGAAGGGCACGGGCCCGTAGGTTTTCCAGGAAGCTTCTTCGCCGGCAAAAATCTGGTAGTTTTCCAGGCGGTGTTCTACCCCGAAGGCTACGTTGGTACCGCGCAGGCAGTTTTTGAAAAAGCGGGAAAAGTTGAGCGTACTCACGTGCTGGCGCAGTTGGAAGCCGCCGTCGTCGAACTCGGTAGGCGAACGCTCTTCGAGGCTGGCGTTCACGGTGCCGCGGCCGTAATAGTGGAAGCGGTTGCTGCCGACGGTGTGGTTGAGGTCGGTTTTCCAGTTGCTCAGGTTGCCGCGCAGCCCCACACTCAGGCTCCGGTCGGCGATATCAGAAGCGATGATCGGATCGTAACCATTGGGGTACAGGGCGTCCACGTTGCGGGCAGAACCGGCATCGCGGCTCCAGGCAAAAGCCTCGGTACGGCGGGTATTCGTTCCGCCGAAAGCATACACGGATGCTTCCGTGCCGACGGGGATAGCGGCGTTGAAATACACGCCTGCGTTGGAGCCCTTGGCGTCGCCAAACTGGCGGCGGTACAGCGAGGGATCGAAGCGGTTGGTGTGACCGCGGGTCCAGTAGTCGGTGGTCACATTCACGAAGCCGCTCTGGCCGATTCGGAAGCCGTAGTTGCCGTTGATCTGGACATTTTCGCCGTCGAACGTACTGCGGTCGGGGTTGTCTTGAGCCAGGTGTGCGCCCACGTTGACGTTGCCGCTGAACTCATTCACGGTTTCTTTGAGCACGATATTGACCACTCCGGCGATAGCGTCGGAGCCGTATTGCGCAGCAGCGCCGTCGCGCAGGATTTCGATACGCTCAATGGAGGCGGCGGGTATGGCATTCAGGTCGGTGCCGGTGTTGCCGCGTCCGCGGGTGCCGTAGATGTTGACTAAGCTGGACTGGTGGCGGCGTTTGCCGTTGATGAGTACGAGCGTTTGGTCGGGGCCGAGGCCGCGCAGGGTAGCCGGGTCCACGTGGTCGGAGCCGTCGGCGCCGGTTTGGCGGTTGGCATTGAACGAGGGCGCTGCGTACTGGAGCATCTGGTTGACATCCAGCTGGCCCTGGGTGGCGGTGATCTGGCGGACGTCGAGGATGTCAATCGGCACCAGCGAGTTTGTGGCCGAGCGGTTCAGGGCGCGGGAGCCGACGATCTCGACGCCTTCGATGACGAGGCCTTCGCGCAGTTGCACGTTGAGTTCGGCGCGGCCTTCAACAGGCATCTCGATGGTGGCATAGCTGGTGTAGGCAAAAACCAGCACAGCTTCCGCGCGGCTGTAGCGCAGGGCGTAGGAGCCGTCCCACGACGACATGGTGCTGTTGGTGGTGCCGCGCTCGTAAATGGTGACGCCGGCGAGCGGCTCGCCCGACTCGTCGGTGACGATGCCTTTGACGAGGCCCTGGGCGGAAAGAAAGCCTGTAACGAACAGGCACAACAGTAGTGTAACAAGGTGTTTCATACGACAAGGTATTAGTAGTGAAAAGACAGGATTCTGCTGCAAAGGGGGCCAAAGGTAAAATGTGATTTGTCGGTAAGTGCCCCTTACCGGAACATGATTTTGGGTAAAATTTCTTTTTGGGTCCCTCTTGTGCGATTTGAATGAAAATCACTTACCTTTGCCGCCCGTTCGACGCAAGAGTATTTTTGCGTGTTGCCTTTACATCTGGTATCGTGGCCGAGCGGTTAGGCACAGGTCTGCAAAACCTGCTACAGCGGTTCGAATCCGCTCGATACCTCCACAAAAAACAATCCGCCGTAACGCAGTGTATGCGTTGCGGCGTTTTTTGTTTTGGGGGGTAAAAAACAAACGTTAGGATTTCTTCCGGCCATGTTATTATACCTCAAAGGGTACTACAATGGTTTGAAACAATAAAATTACACCCGAACGGGTGCATATTTTAAAAAACAACCCTGCGGCTCGACAAAGTGAACCAGGTATTACAACTTTTTGGACACCAACTCGGACCTGTGCCTGTAGCCCGTAATATCAAATGAGATGAGAAAGGCGGAAATCAAACTAAACGGGGTCACCGCCGGTCGGCTGACACAAATGGAGCGGGCAAAACCGGCATGGCTACAGGGTACCAACAACACTCATACGATTTTAGCTGTAGGTGCTTTGATGATCCGAGAGATATAGGCGACGACACTGTCGCACTCGCGGGAGCGCGTTGTTTTATGGGTGCCTTTTTGACTTGAAGTCTCTACCTTAGCCGCCTATGTTGACGGACGTTGTCATCCCACCTTCCGGCGAGTATCGCACGGGCAGCGAACACGAGCCAATCGCTTTTTACATGGATGCGCTGTTAGAAAGCACGCGCATGGACTTGTTGTTGGGCTATTTTAGTTCCTCGGCTATTAGTGTGTTAGCTCTCGGCTTCGCTAAATTTTTGAGCAATGGCGGACGGGTTCGCATGGTCATCAACCACATCCTGTCGCAGCAGGACAAAGACGCTGTCCTTGCCGGGCACAACTCACGCGAGCAAGACTATCCGTTTACCGTTGAGAATTTCATCGAACTCAAGAACAATCTTGATGCTTACGGGAGGCACTTTTTTGAATGCTTGGCTTGGCTGATCGCTTCCAAACGTATCGAAATGGTGGCCGTTAGGCCGCTAGGAAATCGGGGGATTTCGCATTATAAGTCGGGCATTTTTTACGATGGAACCCATGAAATCAAATTCCAGTCTTCATGCAATTTTACAGCAAGCGGACTACTGGAAAATCTTGAAGAGCTCTTTGTTAAATGCTCCTGGAAAACGCACGGAGATCAAGCGGCCATTCGAGAATACCACAATTACTTTGATCAAATATTCAACCAGAAAGCCGACTTTGTTGAACACATTCCGTTTGAAGCCATCGAGGTGGTCATTCAAAATGAGTTTGGTGATCGCAACTTAAATGAACTCCTCGTGCAAGAGGAACAGTTGATCAAAAAAAAGGCCCAACAATCTTACAAACCCTATTACCAAAAGGTATTGGACCGGGCCCAAGAGCATGTGGAAGCTTATTTAAAAGAGCCAAAATTCCCCCATCCAAACGGTCCGCGAGATTATCAAACGCTGGCATATAAACGCTGGGTCGAAAATGATCGGCATGGTATTTTTGCAATGGCGACGGGTACCGGAAAAACTATCACAGCGCTCAACTGTGTCCTAGCGGAGTACCAGCAAAATCAAGACAAGCCCTACCAAATGGTTATTTTGGTTCCAACCATTTCATTGGTCGAGCAATGGGAAAAGGAAGCCCGGTCGTTCAATTTCTCAAACATCATCAAGGTTTCCTCAAAAACAGATTGGGAACATGAATTGGCTGGTGTACTCACCTTTATTAAATTCGGAGGCGCAAAGGCTTTCGTGGTTATTTGTACCTACGCCACCTTTTACCGGGAAAAATTCCAGCATCATTTCCGAAAATTACCAACAGATACCATTCTCATTGCTGACGAAGGACACAATATCGCTTCAGCGAAAGTTCTGGAGGTGTTACCTTCCGTGCACTTGCAAAAACGGATAGGTTTATCGGCTACACCTAAGCGTATTTATGATCCGTCCGGCACGGCTGCAATGGAGACCTTCTTTCATGACACAGAACCCTACACGTATTCATTTTCAATGGAACGAGCAATTGAAGAAGGCGTGCTCTGTAAATACAAATATTTCCCCCATTTGGTTACTTTGACGCCTTCTGAGTTGGAAGAGTATGTGCGCATTTCTAAAAAACTGATGAAGTTTTTTGACTTCAAAGCGGGTAGGTTCAAAGAATCGGATGCAGTGGAAAAACTCCTGCTGGCACGAAAACGTATTGTACAGAAAGCCGCGAACAAACTCGATATAACCCAGGAAATTCTGCGGCAGCATTTTGAGGAGCATGGCAATCTAAAATTCACGTTCGTTTATGTCCCGGAAGGTTTTTCGGCGCAGGATCAGGAATCTTGGACCGAAGATGAAGAAGATTTACGCCTGATAAACCAATACACACAGGCTATTGGAGGTATTCATCCCAAAATTATTGTCAATCAATTTACCGGTGCTACCAAAGACCGGGATTTGATTATGAAACAGTTCCAACGGGGAGAGATTCATGTGCTGGCCTCGATGAAATGCTTGGATGAGGGAATTGACATTCCTCGCGCGGAGTTGGCTATCTTTTGTTCAAGTACGGGAAACCCGCGACAATTTATTCAGCGACGGGGCCGGGTGTTGCGTAAACACCCGGATAAGCATCTGGCTGTGATTCACGACTTGGTGGTCGTTCCGGATTTTTATGGTACGGATTTAGATGAAGATACCTTTAAAATGGAACAAAAATTAGTCCAGCGGGAACTTGAACGTGTTGCCTATTTTGCATTCATGTCCATTAACCGCTACCATACTTTGGATATTTTGGAAGAAATTTGCCAACATTACGACCTAAACCTGCACACTATCCATCAAAATCTCATTTCTGTATGACCAAAGAAGAATTACTACGCGAATTCCTGATGGACGACTTGGTCGAACAAAAGGGCTATATGACCAAGGAGGAAGTGACCAAATTGAAATTCATCGACCATTCAGAGTCAAAATTAATCAATACCCTGAAAGCCGCTATTTTGGGGAAAGACAAAGGAGACTCCATAGATACTATGGTGCGGAAACTAAATCAAACCCTAAACAAATAGCCTCTAACCGCCATCGAATATGATTTTGAAATCCATCACCCTTACCAATTTCCAATGTTATTTCGGGGAGGTCAAATTCGAGTTCAAAGAAGGCTTGAATTTGGTAATCGGCGATAATGGCGCCGGGAAATCAAAATTATACGACGGTTTTTATTGGGTGTTGTACGACCGGGTTTTTGATTCGATGACACGTGAGTTTCAACCAACCGGACATAAAGATATTCGCGGCAACCTGGTTTCCGACAAGGCAAAATCCCAATGTGAGCCGGGCGGTTCAGTCAAAACGGAGGTTGAAATTGTGGTCTTTAACCCACAAAAAGGCGACGAATACACTTTAACTCGATCTTATACCATTACGAAAACGGAATCTGGCACTTGGCGAGAGCCTTCGGAGAGCGTGCAGTCGGCGTTTTTCAAAGAAAAGTACCTGAACTCTCGTCCGGTATCACAGGCAGATATTGAATCCTTGCGGCGACGAATTCTCCCCGATGACGTAAAACCATATATGTGGTTTCAGGGCGAACAGGTGGATAGTCTCATTGACTTTAAAAAGAATGATACGCTGACCCGCGCCATCAATGTCCTTTCAGATATAAGCGAATTTGATTTTTACGAGGAATTATCCCGGAAAGCATATGAAACGGCCGAAAAAGAGTTTCAGCGAGAGAGTCGCCGAGTATCCTCAAATGCCAACCGAAACGACGAATTAGTTTCCAAGATTGAACGACTTAGAAGCGAAATTGAGCGGTTAGAGATAGAACGGATTTTGGCAGCCAATGACCTTACCAAGGCAAGGGAAAAGAAGGATGATCTATTAGGTAAATTGGAAGACGCTCAGCGGATTAAAGAACTTTCTACAAAAAGTACTGATTTAAAGGTGCGCTTAAAAGAAACCGATGAGCGCCAAAACAAAATGAAAGCTGCCATTAATAAAAGCCTTTTTACCCGGAATTGGATTCTCAAAGGTGCTGTTTTTTTGGTAGATGCTTATGCTGCGAAATATGACGAATACACCCGGATTCGGATGAGAAAGGAATCTGAACAAGAAGCGCAGAAACAGGCAATGGACGAAATTTTGAAGTCCTTTCGCTTGCCTGTTGATGTGCCTGAACCGATCTTCATTCAGCAAATGTTGGAAAAAGAGCGATGTCTTGTTTGCGACCGGGAAGCGCCAAATGGTACGGAGGCGTATCAAAAAATTCAAGAATTGTTGGATCGCTCCAAAGCTCACAAACAAAAGAGGAAACCAGAACCCGTTACAAAAAATGACTTTTCGAATGAGCTCAAGAGTCTTTATCAAAACGGCCTGCAATTACAAGGAACCATAAACCAAGCCGATCATGAAATTAAAAACACCCTCGGTGAAATCCTTGAGTTGGAAGCCAAATACAAAGAAATCAAAGCCGAATTAGATGCCAACGAGCAAGAGCTCATGGATGTAGTGAATGCCTCACAAATTACTTCTGTCGAATCATCATTAAATGTTGTTGCTGAATTTCAGAGCCATCACAATGCCATTATCAAATACGAAAAAGATTTGCAGCGTATAGAAATACGAATGGAAGAAAAATCTGGAGAAGTTAAAAATACAGAAGAAGAGCTGCGGAGTTTGGCTACAGGCAAAGTGCCGAAATACATGGAAGAGAAAGTCCAGGTACTTGCTGATTTCAGAGACATCGCTAAATCGACAAGGGCCAGGGTATTTAATCGACTCATCGAGCAATTGGAGTCAGAGGCAAACAAGCATTTTTTCAACATGACCGCAGAAAACAAATCGGTACGCGGTCGGATCAAACTTGAAAAGCAGCCCAACGACAACTACATGCCAAAAAACCTCGACCGGGATGGGCGGCCACTCTCTTCGATCAACGACTCCAATATTATCCTGATCAAATTGGCAGTCATAATGGCGATTATTTCTGCCAAACGGAGTAGCCCGGCAGCAGAGTTATACCCGCTCATTTCGGATGCGCCGACTTCTAAATTCGGTGATAATTACGCCATCGGCTTTTGCCGGGCAGCTAGTGAGGTCTACAGCCAAAGTATTGTCATCAGCAAAGATTTTTACAATAAACCTGATCTGCAAAACAGGCTTTTCGAAGAAGTGGGAGACAAGTTGGGTAGTGTATATGTTATTGAGCCTTCGCTTTCGGAAGAAGAACAACGGGGACACCGGGATGAATTAGAAATACATATAACTAAACTCAGATAAACACCTAGCGACACAGTTATGGAATTTATTAAACGATTTGAGGATAGGGCGCCGGTATATGCCAAAATATACCGAGAACCGGTTGTTGATCGATTTACGCTTGTAGGCGGTGGAAGAGAAGATGTTAAATTCGAGACCGGCAAATACTTCTCAAATGTTTACGAGTTGTATATGTACGCCGCTATGCTTGGTTTGAAAAAGGATTACCGTCTGCCATTAGAGGACTTGGAAACCCAAAAATTCATTGAAATACGGGCTTGGCGACCGGCTGAATTGGTACGGTTTGTCTTGATGGCGGTAATTGCAAAATCAGACCTTGACCTGAATACATTGGAAGATTTAGAAGATAACCAGGTGGAGGGTAAGATTACAGCACTGAAAGACCTATTGGAAGAATATGCTAATGGCGGTTTCGATTTGATTTACACTAAAGTAAAGGACGAGCCTTATTTTTTTGAAAGTGAGTATTGTTTTGTTGAGTTACTGGAAGGATAATCTTTTCAGTATTTTTTAAAACCCAACCTATGGATAATAATCAATTTAACGAGAATGTTGCATTCAGAGTTGATGCAGGACTTATTGATCGATTGGGGCGTGAGCTGGTGGGGCGTGCTGAAACTGCTGTTTCTGAGTTAATAAAAAACGCATATGATGCTGATGCACGAGAAGTGAATGTTACTTTCATTGATTCAGATATAGCTGGAGGTGTGCTGGTTATTGAGGATGATGGCTGCGGCATGACGTACAACCAACTGATCGATGGCTTTATGACTATTTCCTCGACGGACAAAATTCATAATCCAAAATCTGAAAGATACGAACGACAGAGGGCCGGCAGAAAAGGTATTGGACGGTTTGCAACTCAGAGGTTAGGTGAACATCTAACAATCGTAACTCAAACAAATGATTCAAGCAACGCCTTTGAATTAGAAATCGACTGGAAAAAGTATCAAATAGATCAAGATATAACCACTATCACTAACTCAGTAAGGAAAATAGCAAAACAAAAAGATGAAGGCACTATACTGATAATTACAATGCTACGTGACCCTTGGACTGTAAAATCGATAGAACGCATTTATCGATATGTATCTGATTTATTTCAGCCCGATTACCTATCGGATGAAGGTTCAATTCTTCGACTAGCCAATCAAAAGGACAATACTTTTCAAGTTCGATTTTATCGAAGTGCTGATGGGATAAAAACGATTATTGCCGACCCACAGAAGATGATCTTTGATAAAGCCCTTGCAGTTATTGAGGGCAGTGTTGATGTCGATGGAAAGGGAGAATTTAGTATCTCAAGTAAAAATTTAAGAATAGAAGATTTCCATAATCCAGTTGAATATAAAAAAAATGAATCTAAGTACCCAAATTTAAAAAGTATACATTTTAAGGCGTATTATTTTATTTATGAAAGAGAGGAATATTATGCAGGGGTTTCAAAATTGGAACTACGAAATATAAGGGCTTTGTCAGAAGAGTCTTCTGGAATAAGGCTTTACCGAAATGGCTTTCGGGTTTTACCGTATGGAGAGCCTAATGATGATTGGTTAGGTTTAGATATTAAAATATATAGTGGCGAAAAAGGGTCTACTAACATCCCTTATAGGAATCGAAATTTTTTCGGATTTGTTGAGGTTTTAGATATTGAAGGTAGATTTTTTGAAGAAACTGCAAGCCGCGAAGGCCTTTTGTCAAATGATGCTTTTCGTGAATTACAGCATTTCGTGTCCGAAGCGCTATTTTCCGCACGTTTAAGGCTTAGAGAAGGTGTTACGGAGATACGGAAGAAAGGCAAGATAAAGGAATTGTCTAATAACCAGGAACGGATTCCAGTAGAGGAATTATTAGATCGAATTGAAACATTCGTTACTACTGGTGATCCAGAAAAAAAGGAGGAAGCACAAAACGCAGTCAAAGAGCTGCGAGAAGAAGTAAGGCTTTTAATAGACGAATTAGGCATGATTAGGGTTTTGGCTGCATTGGGATTGACTATTGCTGAATTTACCCATGAAGTTACTCAATATACTCCTTCAATCAATGGTTTTATTGCAGCTCTGCAACCTCTTCAACAAAATGCAGAAGGGATTGGGTTATTAGAAGAGCTTCGGAGAGGGTTCAATAACTTTATTTCCTACACAGCTTATTTTAATACTACAATTTCTCAAAACGTAAGCCGTGAATTGCAACCAATAAGAATTACTGATATAGTAAATAGATTTGTTTCAGCAGTTAAGGGAGATGCCAATAAAATGGGTATAAAAGTTAAATCAGAATTCTATGGCGGCTACGATTTGTTTACAGTACCAATGCACCCTTCTGAGTGGACCTCGGTTTTGTACAATCTATATACAAACTCAAAGAAAGCAATTCAGCGAGCAAATTCAAAGGGAGCAATTGGCATTATTTCTGGAGAAGAAGGTGACAAAATTTATATTGAATTTACAGACAACGGGGATGGTATTGCTGAAAAAATTAAGGATCGAATTTTCAATGCCTTTTTTACCACTTCTTTACCTGCCGGCTTTGATGCGCCTTCTGATGAAAGATTAGTAGGCACGGGTTTGGGCTTAAAGATTGTAAAAGATATTATTGAAACCTATGGAGGTAGAATCTTCTTAATTCCTCCGGAATCAGGATATGTAACGTGTTTTAGAATTGAAATCCCCAAGGCATCATCAAAACAATTAAAAGAATATGGAATATAAATACTTTTATATTGACGACTGGGATAAAGAAGATATTGCGGGTACTATTAGAGGCATTGAAACAGGCGGAGGCATTAAAATTGAACACTCTAAGCCTGTGGGCGATTGGGAAAGTGAATACGACCGTATCGCTAGCCAATCTAATTTTCATGGAATTATCCTTGACCTTCGACTACAAGAAAGAGTCAGCCTTGATGGCAATCACGCAAAATATAGTGGTTCTATAATTGCCCATGCTATTCGTGAAATGGCGAAAGAAAAAAAGATTAATGAGTTCCCATTAGTGTTATTGTCTGGAAACTACAATATGCAACAATTCTTCGATAAGACTGGCGAGGACGCTTTCGACCTTCGTGTATTAAAAGAAGATTTAACCGATAATGCAGCATTTGAAGCCTTAAGATTGAGACTATTCGCCTTAGCGAAAGGCTACGATCAGATTAACCAAGTAAGCAAGGGGGATACAAATAAAGCTATAGAGCAACTTTTAAGTTTTGGATGTGATGGGTTAGAAGAGCGCTTTCGCCAAAAAATAGAAACCTTTCTTAATAAACCTACACATGATTTTGCGTCTTTTATTATTCGTAATTTACTGGAGAAGGAAGGTCTTCTTATATCTGAACCATTATTGGCCGCTCGACTAGGTGTTGAAATAAATGATTCTAAAGAGTGGCAAGTGTTAAAGGAGTTGCTTGATGGCACTTCTTATAAAGGTGTATTTATGGAAGGATGGCCTCGATGGTGGATGTACAGTATTGAAAAATGGTGGGAAGAGACAATAGGGGAAGACGTCAGGCTTCAACCGATATCCGCCTCAAAACGAGTTGATATTTTGAAAGAAAAATTGGGATTAAAAGGATTGGTGGCCGCGAATAAAATCGAGAAAGCCCGAAGCGATCAATTTTGGACAATTTGTCAAGGCCTTAAAAGACCACTTGATCCCATAGATGGGCTATTAATAGTTGGCCAGGAAAATGCTTTCCCCTGGCAATCAAAGCAATATGTTTCCTATGAAGCTGCCATTAATCGCATTTCAGTTGAAAATTGGAAGGATGTTGCAGCCAATGAAAAAGATAAATTAGATCAACTTAAAACCTTCTATTCACGTGAACGGATTCGTAGATAATAAAAATTTGATTGCTTCCGACTTAGGTAATATGGCCGAGCTACTTAATGGTTGTGGGCTTTGCCAAGATGTTGGTCCACTTTATGATGCCCAAGGAAGGTGTATGAGTCATTCCACAGCAAATGAGTGGCAATATCATTTTGAAGGCTTAAAATTGCCAATTGATACCATGTCGCATACAAAACCGGTGGGTGCTGTACCTTTTGATGTTGTTCTTTCAGTTGAACTAACAGGTAGATATGCTAACCCAACCGATCAAGCTAATCCATTAATTGAGGTGAAAAAATTTAACATAGAAATCTTCGGGTTACTAGACATTGAACCTATTGAAGGTTACGCATCTTGGCATCTTGATAAAGATTCAGCAGGCGATCAGAAATTTATTCATCCAGAGTATCATTTAACTTTTGGAGGTCATAGGATTTGGGATAAAGTACAAAATTACGGCCAAGTAATAGTGCTGCCATCCCCCCGAATTGCCCATCCGCCAATGGATGCTATCCTAGGGATAGATTTCATATTAAAGAATTTTCTGACTAAAGATAGGCATGAAACTTTAACACAAAGAAGCGAATACAAACAGATCATTCAACATTCTATACACAGGCTTTGGAAACCTTATTATTCTTTCATCGGGAATTTTTGGACGGCACCTGGAAGCCAATCCTTTTCTAATTTTTCTATTTTCTCAATAATGCCATCTTTGGACACAGGTATTTAGTTGTCAAACAAAACAAGCAGCGCACCCAACCCCCTCTTCCTCATCCAAAATATCCAAAAGAAATGGTGAGTGGGAGACAGCATTGCCAGTCTTTTTGATAAAATCTTCTTTAATTTGTTGCATACGTTCTGGTAGGATCATTTCGCTTAAACGCTCTTCCTGATTCCACGTATAGCCATCCTTTTCATATTCCATAGCCTTGGCAAACCGCTCTGGGTGTTGTTCATATAACCATATCCATTCAATTTTCTGCTGGAAGAAGCAGAAGTAGCAGCCAGAGCGACTACGGCTATATTGGCCTTTTTTACCGTTGATGGCAAAGTCCTTTTTGTGGTAATATGCTGGAACTCCTACACCACTTTCTTCGAGTATCCGAAAAATATTCTCACGCACCAAAACTTCATCGTTATCAACCAACGGAAATAGTGATTCCGTCGCCAATGGGTATTGGGTTGTTTGCAAGAAAGCGAAGATCAAACGGTTGAAGTCCCGTACGTGTAAATCGAGCAACGTATTAAGTTTATGGGATTGGGTAAACTTTTGCTCGGCTGGCATCAGAAGAATTTCCCCGAATCGATTTGATCGCGCTTCCAACTCAATTGAGTGGTATAAATCGACCAATGCATCCCGGTTCGTATTGGCAAGAGCTTTGGCTACCACGTCCTCGCTCCATATATTCTTGCGAAAAGGAAAAATGGATTGGATGTTGGGCTTTTTCGAAATATAACCTTCGCGTTCCTCATCGCCTCGAATGCCAACATAGGATACCACTGGGTCAACACCTACATACTGCTCAAAAGGTTCGAGTTTGAGTTTTTTAGTACACCACCGAGAATTTGACGAGGGTAAAAACCCTCCATAGCGCTTTAGGTAATGATCAAACGGATCCTCATGGCTATCCTCCACTGCCCGCAACTTCCGGATTTCCTTTCCCAGAAATACCTCCAGGTTTTCAATCAACTGATAGGTTTCATCCAATTCTTTCCCGGTATCACAGGTATAGTACTCAATGTCCAAGTCTGGGTACTTGGTTTTAATATAAATCGCTAATGCGGCGCTGTCTTTACCGCCGGAGATTCCCAATACATGCCGAACTTTACCCATTCTCTGATTGGTTTAATTGACCTATTTTTTCAAAAGTTCTTTTAGAACATTTGCCAATGCTGCAATATTAAGGGTTTTATCACTTCCCAACTGTTTTTTTAAGGTGTCCTCCAGCCGACCAATCTCCGCTTTTTTATTTTTCGGAAATCGGACAACTTTCTTTTCGATGTGTTCAAAAGTTGTGATTTCAAGACCGAATACTTCTTCTTTCTCTTCGTTGATGGACGTCTTGGAGAGAGCGGTCAGGCTGTCCAATTCGAGCACTAAAGATTTGAATTTATCATAGAGCAGCGGTTCATCTTCGTCCCGAAATTGTTTCATGGGCTTTCCTACTACCGCCTGCGCGAGACTACTTAGCCAAGGCTCGCGTTCGTCCAGTTCCGAGGAAAGCCGGAGGAAAAAGGTTTTCTGGTGGGGAAGTAAAAGGTGTTGTTTGATATCCCGGAACCTTTCTTGCAACTGCTCCTTGTATTTCCCAAACGGTAATGGCTGATAGATCACTTCCGAAAGCAGAAACGTTTCGAATCGGTTTACTAATTCATCATAGCAACTGCGCAACTCTCGAATGGATTCCTGCAAGGCATTAATGTATGACTCCAGTGCCACTTGCGAAGTTTTCAATTCCGAGAGGCTGATTCCAAAAGCAGCGGGGAAATCTTCGAAGAAGGTATTTTCCGGGTCTGTTGCGTTTGAGATGACCTCCCGAACAGCGCGACTTTCTTTTTGCAGGCGCTTAGTATGTTTGGCGTAGTCCGGTAGGTTGCGGTAAAAGGTCAGGAACGGACGAATGGTCTCGACAAAAACCGGATTGCTGGCCTTGTCAAACTCCGCCTGGCTCAAAAAATGGCGGTAGGCATTAAAAACATCCAACCGAATACCGGCGAGATCGAATTTTTTGATTTCAAAGTCAGCCGGTTTGCGTACTACCAAATCAAGAGAATCAGAACTCAGGTTCGGGATATACCCATTCGAACCGAAAAGCGCAAACTCATCGCGTTTGATAAAAAGGAAAGCCGGTAGCCAAAAATCAATCAGCCCTTGTTTCAATTTGAATGGGCGTTTGCTTAAAATCCCAGTCAGTTCCGATATACGCCGGCGGTTTGCCCGGGCGCTTTCAAGAAAGGCTTCGGATGCTTCCCATACTTTGCGAAAAGAATTGTGTTTACTGATCGAAAGCGGATTTTCCGGCTTTTCAAGATCGGGTACCAAGCCATTTTCCTTGAGCAATGCCAGAAAAATAGTCTTTTCCGGGGGAAATTTGCCTTTCGGGAACCCTAAATCCGGCAAATGCCAATTTTGCACCAGGGTTTTTATAAAGGCTCCTTTTGCAGTCTGAATTTGTGAGGAAAGTTTTGTCCGGTTGACCAATTCGTTTTTAAAAGTCGGGGTATCCGGATAGACTTTTTTACAGATTGCGGTTAGCTGCACATTAAACTCACGTTTACTGGCAATTGTCAGAGGTTTGCCGTCAAAATACCAGGCAATTTCTCCTTTATCTGTATAGAGATTTTTTAATATGTAATGATTCAGAAGGCTTTCCTGATGTGTTTGGATATTATTCAACTCGCGTCGGGCAACCTTGTCTTCGGAGGGCACGTTTTCCAGTGCCTTTTTAGTACGCTCAATCTCAAAGAGCAGCTCCCGGATATCTTTAGCGTTTCGGTAATAACCATACAATATGGCCTCACCAGAGTTGGAAGCCTTTAGCACATCCTCAGTCGTTAACCGGTCATTGAAAATCAGGTTAATATAGCCATCCGTTTCTCCACGAGGCACAAGGTCGGTTTTGGGCGATTGTGAAATCACAAACTCGAATAACCTGGGCGTTCCAATCTGGTAATAGTACTGTTTGGCAAACACCGGCGGAAAGCGAAAATACTTGTTGAGCAATGTAGAAACATCTGAAATTTCGCCCAATCGATTGCCGGCCCGGAGTAGTTCGTCCTGAATGTCTAAGTCCGTGCCCTCGAATGGAACAAAACGCCGGGCGTATTTTCGGTACAGGATTATTTTTCGGTTAATGAGTATTTCCAGGGCCAATTCCGGTTGTTTCAAACCCAAGCATTGCCTGGAATATTCCGTTAAAAATTCTGCGTCTAACTTAGAGCCAGCGGATGCAAATAGGTTCAGCAGGCCAATGGTTTTCAGGAGTTTTAGACATTCGACAGTGTGTTCACCAATTTCATTTTCAGCACGCTCCAATGAACTCTGTATAGATGTCCAAGCCTGCTTGTCTTGACTCGTCGGGGCATTTAGATAGCCATAAAAGTTGAAAATCAGGAAATCATACGCATTTGAAAGATTGAAAAAGGGGTTATTACGACGGTCATATCCACGCAGACCCGTATAATCCTGGCTTTCCAAAAAGGTAAACAACGAGCGTTCGTTTTGCCCGTATCGCTGCAAGGCCAAGGCCAACACTGATGCAGAATAAAGATCAAGTGGGAATAGTTTCCGGGCGAGTTCAGCCGTATGACTAAATGACAGCGCTTTTGTCGCATTAAACGATTGAACCATTTTTTCGAGCGATTTAGGCGCCGTCCCCCACTCATCCGATTGACTCAACCGTTCTCCGGCCAAATTGAGCAAATGTTCAACCGGTTCGTTAAATGGCACTTCCCTGAAACGCCCTTTCACTTTTGTCCATTCGAAGCGTTGGGCTTGTTGGAGCGTATGAGCATATACATCAAAGTTTTGATGGAGCGTCGTCAGCAGCAGGATATTATGGTCGGGGTTGTTGACAAATTCTGCGAGCTGTTGCAAGAAGTAGAGTTCCTTCTCCGGATTGTGTTTAGCGGCATATTCCAAAAATTTACCGAATTCATCCACCATCAAAACCAACAATGGGTTCTTTTTCCCCAAAGCATGATAACGGTTGTAAATCGCTGCAAAAATCTGTTCCGGGTGTTCGTTCCCATCATCTACTTCGAAGTATTCTGCAAAAAATTGACTAACAGAGCTGAATTCGGCAACCATATTCAAAACGGTGACTTTGGCATTTTTACCCAAGCCAATTTCAAAGTACCGCTTCCTGTCAGTCAATGTTTGTCCCAATGCCCACAAAAACGAAGACTTCCCCGTTCCATAAGACCCTATGATGTTGTACGAACGTATCCCCGATTCAACATCTGCCGAAATTTGTTGGGCAATGCGATTAGCGTTTAGCGTCGGGATGTAGGCAATATCCCGTTTTTGGTCACGTAAAATATTGACCGAAGGCGTATGCTTAATTGCCATAATAGTATGTGTTGAGGATAATGGAGGGGGATTTTGGTTTATTTTTGAATTGGAGTTCACGTACACCCGCATCGTCTTTGAAAACCAGGAATTTGAACTTTGGGTTTTGTACTAAGGCTTCAATCTTCTGGAGCAATCCTGTGCGATTAATTGCGAATATGGAACCTGGGCTATTATGGCCGGTCATCAGGGTCTCAAAATTGACAGACATTCCGTATTCTTCATTATCAAGAATCGCATAAAGTATAATTTCCGGAGGAATATCTTCCCGCTCGGTCTCTTCAATATGGTAAAAAGTTTGGTTGCCGGAACGGTCAAGAGTGCGTACTAATTTCAAATCCGCCAAAATGCCGGAAATAATATCCTCTTTGTCTTTCAGCGCTTCACTGCCGACATAAAGCTTGTGAAAAACCTCGAAATCACTCTTAATGGTATTAGGGTTAAATTGAAACGGCATGGTTGTTTCTGACTTCCACTGCACAAATTTTATAAAATGCTCTTCAGTAAATTCGATGCGCTCTTTTCGTAATTCATTGAAAATAAGAGAGTATGTCGTTGCAAATCCTTTTTTAATCAGGTGGTAATGCAGTAGCCATAAGGTAGCGTCATCCTCAAGATAAGGATCATACCCTTCATCTTCAAGTAGCAAATCAGCCAAAACGGTGGGTTCATTCTGATCCTCAAGTAAATCGAAAGCCCGCAGCCAATAACGAATTGCGCCGACCATATTTTTCCCAACGCCCAAATCCACGACGGCGTCTTCTGAATTAAAAGACTTGCCTTGCCTAACAAAGTCGTAGCCCTTTTTTAACCAAAGATGGCGGCATTGGAAGGATTCGTGACCGGAAAATGTGGGTTTTCTTACTACGGATATCATCTTGTCAATTTAGTGCGAAATTAGGAAGTTAAAACAATTGTTTGAAAATTAGTTGTAGAAAAAGTTGAAAAAACATAAGCTATACCTAAGCCTAACCTCCAGTTGCGGCGAAAAACCGCCCCATTCCCCGCACCCCATGCGGCGAATAACCCGTATATTCGCCGCATAATTTCCGGCAAATGCCCTACATCCACCAACTACACGACTGGCCGAACTTCAACTGGAACCTGGAAGCGGTACTCGCTCCTTTGGGCACGGTGCGGCATTTACAGGGGAAACTGCTGGGGAAAATGTCGGCCCTGGGTTTCGTTTTACAGCAAGAGGCGGAATTGGAAACCCTGACGCTGGATGTTTTGAAATCCACTGAAATAGAAGGCGAATTTTTGAATCCGGAGCAGGTGCGCTCTTCCATTGCCCGGCGCTTGGGCCTGGATATTGTGGGGCTGGTACCCTCGGACCGGCATGTGGATGGCGTGGTGGAAATGGTGCTGGATGCGACACAACACAATGATCAGCTGCTCACAGCAGAACGTTTGTTTGGCTGGCACGCCGCGTTGTTTCCGACGGGCCGGAGTGGGGTGTACAAAATCGCAGTGGGCGCCTGGCGGGATGATTCCACCGGGCCTATGCAGGTCGTTTCCGGCGGAATGGGCCGGGAGCGGGTACATTTTCAAGCGCCGGATGCCGGGGGGCTTGATAAAGAGATGGACGCCTTTATGAATTGGTTCAACAGCGAAGGCCAGCTGGATCCCGTGATAAAAGCCGCCATCGCGCATTTGTGGTTTGTCACCATCCACCCCTTCGACGACGGTAATGGCCGGATCGCCCGGGCCATTGCGGATATGCAATTGTCGAGGGCCGATGGTAGCAGCCAGCGGTTTTACAGCATGTCGGCGCAAATCCGGCTGGAACGGAACCTGTATTATGAAATCCTGGAGCACACCCAAAAAGGCGACTTGGATATAACGGAATGGCTGCTGTGGTTTTTGGATTGCCTGACCAGTGCTTTGAGGGCTACCGACCAAATTCTGGCGCGGGTGCTGGCCAAGGCTACCTTCTGGGAACAGCACCGGGCCACGATGCTCAACGAACGCCAGCGCCTGCTGATCAATAAATTGTTCGACGGGTTTGAAGGCAAACTGAACAGTTCCAAGTGGGCTAAAATCGCCAAATGCTCTACCGATACCGCCCTTCGGGATATACAAGACCTGATAGACAAGAAGATTTTGCGAAAGGAAGCAGCAGGGGGGCGGAGTACGAGTTATGAATTGGTGGAGGTGAAAAATTCCAGGTAGTCCTTCCACTGTAGTCGAACCGAACAGCCCGGCGAGAACATGCCTACTGCTTTGGCGAGATACCCCGGTTGGGTGCCACGTTGGTCGGCATACAGGACGTTTAGTAAACATATTTGCCGCTTAGCCCACCAGGCGACCGACGTATATACCCACATTTGCGACCCAATTCGCAAAAAAACCGTTATTTTTGCGAATACAATCGCAAGATCATGATTAAACGCATTCTCGAACAACGTATCCGCGACCGGCTTTTCACCGGGAAGGCCATTATACTGATAGGGCCGCGCCAGACGGGCAAGACCACGCTGCTCAACACTATTTTTGCAGGTGATCCCGGCGTGACGTGGCTCAATGGCGACGACCCGGAGACCCGTTTATTGCTGGAGGATGTCACCACCCTCAAATGGAAACGTATTCTGGGCAACAGTAAAGTCATGGTGCTCGACGAGGCACAGCGCATCGCCGATATTGGTTTAAAACTCAAGCTCATCACGGATCAAATCCCTGAGGTGCAAGTGGTGGCTTCCGGATCCTCTGCTTTCGAACTGGCCAATCGTATCAATGAGCCGCTGACCGGTCGCAAATGGGCGTACCACCTGTTCCCGTTGTCGTATGCCGAAATGGAAGCCCATCACGGTTTTGTAGAGGAGCACAAGCGCATCGCCGAGCGATTGGTGTATGGCTATTACCCCGAGGTAGTGAATCATCCGGGGGAGGAACAGGAGGTATTGGGACAATTGATGGATAGTTTTTTGTACAAAGATATTTTGATGTGGGTACGTATCCAGAAACCGGAAAAACTCACGCGACTGCTACAGGCACTGGCTTACCAGGTAGGCAGCGAGGTATCGTACCACGAATTGGGTCAAATCGTTGACCTGGATAATCAGACCGTAGAAAACTATATCAATTTATTAGAACAGACCTTTGTTGTTTTCAGGCTGCCGCCGCTGAGTCGAAATCTGCGCAAAGAACTGAAACGCAAGCGCAAGATATACTTTTATGACAACGGCATGCGCAATGCCCTTATCGCGCAATTTCAGCCGCTGGAGTTGCGTCAGGATGTTGGCGCTTTATGGGAAAACTGGCTTATCAGCGAGCGCAAAAAAGCGCTGCACTACCGGGGTATGCATGCCAATACTTTTTTCTGGCGCACCCAGGACCAACAGGAAATAGACTATATTGAAGAACGCGACGGCAAGATGTGGGCATACGAAATGAAATGGTCGCCCAAAGCAAGATCGTCTTTTTCCAAAACATTCACACAGGCCTATCCCGAACACGAATTACAGCTCATCCATCGCGAGAATTATTACGAGTGGCTATCAGGTGAATAAAAAAAGCCAACTGATATGCGCGATACCCCGGCCGGGTGTCACGTTGGTCGGCACACGGGATTGCTTTTTATTTTTCGAGAAATGCATATTGGCTGCATGGACAGCCTAGTGCCGCATCCGGCAGTTGGCGTATGAATTAAGTTGTGCATGGTTTTCCATTATAGGTCCACTTAAAAGGCTTGGCAAGAGCCTGGTTAAAATACTGGACAAATCGTTCCAATTGTTCTTTGAGGTCTTGTTTTGAA
>JBGSKO010000166.1:0-7539 GCA_041741155.1 Saprospiraceae bacterium
AAAACCTCAATTCTCCGAAGCAGAACCGAGACCAAATCCGTTAAGGCCGATATGTCGTTGGATTGTTCCATAAATCTAACACCCAAAATGTTCACTAAAACAACATCAAATAGAACTGGGTTGTATGCCTAAGTTTTTACGCCAAATCTTGGTAAAAAATTCATCAATACTACTTTTTGTCAATGAGTTATTACCCCAAAGCCCAAAAAAACTTACAAATTTTCTGTACCCATTAAATTCTTCGCTTTGAAAGTCTGCTAATAGAAAGTCTTTAAGTTGTTGTCCTGTTGCATTATGAAAATAGACTGCACAATTGACGGTTGCCCATTGATTTTTATTTTTAATGCTCTTTTTGTAAAGTTCTTCGATATGAAGTTTAAATAAATTTTCTTTGTAGTTTTCAACTTGTTGCAAAGGTGATTTTAAGGGAGTATCATCTTTGCTTAATCGCCATTTTGTTTTACTATCTACATAATAATGGCTTAATTCCCAATCTTTTACTTCAATTATTAAAACACCACTTCCTTTTCGCATTAATGCTACATCAGGATTATCACCATTAAGAAATGGCTGAAAATATATTTCATAAGTATCATCATAATTTGATAATAGAAAATTAATTAACGCCCATTCTCCTTGTGTTGGCTGCACTTTTTGCCTTTTTATTACTTCTATACTTGGGTTAATTGTAGCCATTGAATTTATTTGAATTTGCTGTTTAAATAATGTAAAATAGTTTGGGCTGCATTGATAACAAAAAGTGCTTCATCTTTTTCTAAAATTTGGTCGTTTGGATGGGCAACACTTGCCTTGTTTCTAATAGGGTTGAGTTTATCTAAAACGTTACTAAATGACCGAATTATTTGGTCAATATCCTCTTGCCTTGCGCCATTTCCTTGTAAAGAGGGGTGGTTTTGCTTTAATTTCGAAAAGAGGTTTGTCAAACTATCAAGTTCTTCTACCGCTATTCCGATATTTGAACATACTGCTTTAAGGTATCCATGAAGTGCCGTATGAATTCTATCCACACCGCTTTGCGGTCCATTTTTTTCAACTAAAATCGCTGTGTCTGCAATCGCTCTCTCAACAATATCGCTAGTAATATTAAGTGTTGGTCTTGTGATTGGTATTTGCCCTTGAAGTCTTGCGATAATACTCCGAAGTTCAACTTCCAACTGTTTTTTTCTTGGCTGTTCTGCTTCTGTAAAATATTCAACAGGATACTTTTTTAGTACGCCAATTAATATTTTTGCTTGGCTTACATTATCAACATTTTCAAGTATCGTTTCAAACCGTTGTCTTGTTGTCCCTTCAAATTCGAGTGGATTTATTTCCAAGTCGCAATACATTGGGTAAAATTCTTCGTGGGTACGATATGAGAAATCACCTAAATATCCTGAATTGACCCCAATATAGCCTCTCGTTACTGTGAGGATTTCTCCTTTTGTCATCATGCTTTATATTTTTTTATTTTATTTTTTATTTCGTCGAACTTTTGCATTCCCGCACCCTAACAGATAAGTAAAAACACGACTTGCGCCTTTACCCCCATTTTCGGTACTTATCCCGCACTTCGTGTTTTTACTTATCCGTTGAGGTGCGTGTAAGCCCGCTACGTACGAAGACGCCCCCGTCTCCGGCAGCATGGTCGGAAGCGGGGGCGTGGGTCATCATCATGTTGGCGGGTTTTGTCCCATGGGTATTTGTTTTGGCGTGCGAAAGGTAGTTTGCCTGTTTTGCCCGGCCAATAAACACACAAATAAAATTTCTCAGATATTCAGATCGTCAATCGGGCCTTGATCTGCGTGCGCAATTTGGCATCCCGGCATCCGCGATCGGTGCATCTTTTGTCTGCAAAAACAGCCTGATAAACTGAACATTTTGCCAATTTTGCCCTTCTAACAGCACAAATAAATCTAACTGCATTATGGATAACAACAATACCAGTAACAACGCCAATGGCGCGGGCAAGTGCCCGTTCTCCGGTGGTGCGCTGCGGCAAAGCGCCGGTGGTGGCACCAGAAATCGGGACTGGTGGCCCAATCAATTGAAATTGAACATTCTCCGCCAGAACTCGCCCCTGTCCAATCCGATGGACGAGCAGTTCAACTACGCGGAGGCGTTTAAATCCCTCGATCTGGATGCCGTAAAAAAGGACCTTTTCGAACTGATGACCACGTCCCAAAACTGGTGGCCCGCCGACTACGGCCACTACGGTCCGTTCTTCATCCGGATGGCGTGGCACAGCGCCGGCACCTACCGCATCTCCGACGGCCGCGGCGGCGGCGGTTCCGGTACCCAGCGCTTTGCACCACTCAACAGCTGGCCCGACAACGCCAACCTCGACAAGGCGCGTTTGCTGCTGTGGCCCGTCAAAAAGAAATACGGCAAGAAAATTTCCTGGGCCGACCTCATGATCCTCGCGGGCAACTGCGCCCTCGAATCCATGGGCTTCCAGACGTTCGGCTTCGCCGGCGGCCGTGAAGATGTCTGGGAACCCGAGGAGGACATCTACTGGGGCTCGGAAGCCGAGTGGCTCGGCGACAAACGCTACACCGGCGACCGCGAACTCGAGAATCCTCTGGCTGCCGTGCAGATGGGCCTGATCTACGTGAACCCGGAAGGCCCGAACGGAAATCCGGATCCGCTGGCCGCTGCCCGCGACATTCGCGAAACCTTCGCCCGTATGGCCATGAACGACGAAGAAACGGTCGCGCTCATTGCCGGCGGACATACCTTCGGCAAAACCCACGGCGCCGCCGATCCGGGCCAGTACGTCGGGCGGGAACCCGCCGCTGCAGGCATCGAAGAGCAAGGCCTCGGCTGGAAAAATACGTTCGGCACGGGTAATGCCGGCGACACGATTACCAGCGGCCTCGAAGGCGCCTGGACGACCACCCCGACGAAGTGGAGCAACAACTTTTTTTGGAACCTCTTCGGCTACGAATGGGAGTTGACCAAAAGCCCGGCCGGTGCGCACCAATGGAAACCGAAGCATGGCATGGGCGAAGGCACGGTGCCGGATGCGCACGACCCCTCCAAACGGCATACGCCGATCATGCTGACGACCGACCTCGCTCTGCGCGTGGATCCCGCCTACGAGAAAATTTCAAGACGTTTTCACGAAAATCCGGACCAGTTCGCAGACGCATTCGCCCGCGCCTGGTTTAAACTGACGCACCGCGATATGGGGCCAATTGCGCGCTACCTCGGCCCGGAAGTGCCGAAAGAAGCACTGATCTGGCAAGACCCCGTCCCGGCCGTCACGCACAAACTGATTGACGCGCAGGATATCGCTGCACTCAAGGGCAAAATCCTGGCTTCGGGACTGTCGGTATCCCAATTGGTTTCTACCGCCTGGGCTTCCGCGGCTACTTTCCGCGGCTCCGACAAGCGCGGTGGCGCGAACGGTGCCCGCATTCGCCTGGCCCCCCAGAAGTACTGGGAAGTGAACAATCCCGCTCAACTGGCGAAGGTGCTGGAGACCCTGGAGGGCATTCAGTCGGCGTTCAACAGCACCTCTTCGGACAAGCAGGTTTCATTGGCCGACCTGATCGTTCTGGCCGGATGTGCCGGCGTGGAGCAGGCAGCAAAAAATGCCGGCCAAGCGGTGCAAGTTCCATTTACACCCGGACGCACCGATGCTACTCAAGAGCAAACCGATGTGGAATCGTTCGCAGCTCTGGAGCCGGCCGCAGATGGGTTCCGCAACTACTTCAAGCCCAAACACGCTGTTTCGGCCGAAGAAATTCTGGTGGACAAGGCGCAACTGATGACGCTGACGGCGCCGGAGATGACGGTGCTCGTGGGCGGTATGCGTGTTCTGAATACGAACTTTGATCAGTCTAAACACGGCGTTTTCACCAATCGCCCGGAGGCGCTTACCAACGACTTCTTCGTCAACCTGCTCGATTTGGGCACGACCTGGAAAGCGACTTCTGATGCCCAAAACGTGTTTGACGGGCACGATCGCGTGACCGGTGAACGCAAGTGGACGGGTACCCGGGTTGATCTCATTTTCGGTTCGAACTCCGAACTGCGGGCGCTTGCAGAAGTGTATGCCTGTGAAGATGCGCAAGCGAAGTTCGTAAAGGACTTTGTGGCGGCATGGAACAAGGTGATGAACCTGGACCGTTTCGACCTGGCCTAAGTTAACCGGCTATAAGGCCGCAGGATAGTAGTGCTATAGTAAGAGGTGACCCGGTAACAGGTCACCTCTTCTATTTTTGGGGTTTTTTACATGCCGCTATGCCTCGCCGCTTATTGAGACATAGACGTTATTATGACTTATGTGACATGCTACTGGACATTTTGATTCCGAGCTCCAGACTTTCCAGGTTTTAAAAACCTGGAAAGTCTACTTCCGCGAAAATGTCCAGTAGTATGCTTATTTGATTCGTTTTCCGGGCATTATTTGCCCATTTTGGAACAGCGTCAGGCTTTCCACTTTACCGTCCTTTGAAGAAAAGGTGATTTGGGCATTCACTACTTTCAGGAAAAATTCCGTATCAGACTTGGCAAACAATTCAAAGCGGCTTTGGCCCGTGGCCTGCCCAAAAAGCTGGGAGCCTTCTTTGGTAATGCACAAGCTGCCGTCGTCGGACGGGCTTTCGAAGAAGCCCGCGCTACCCGAAGGACCTGCCAAGAAGAGTGGCGGCCAATTTGGGCATCCCGGCAAAACGCTCAAGATGGTGGAACAACCCGATCATGTGGTAGTGCATCACGCGCCCTATTGTCCTTGCTGCCAGCGCGTATTTTCATCCGCCGATGTGCAATGGGTTGAGAGTAAACGTCAGGTTTTCGATCTGCCTGCTCCTCGTTTGGACGTTACGGAACACCAGGCAGGGGTGATCGTTTGCTGTGGCCGTCAGCACCCGGGTGTTGTGTCCCAGCCTGTCCAGTACGGCAGCCGGATCAGGGCGCTAAGCGTGCTGCTGAACACGGATTACAAACTCCCTTTTGAGAAAATTGAGCAGTTGTTGGGCGACATGTACGACTGCACCTTCAACGAAAGCACGGCCCTTAGCGCCAATAAAGCCTGTCACGAGAGACTCGAAGCGGTCGAAACGACCATAAAATCCAACGTCAAGGCCTCCAAATCCACCAATTTCGATGAAACGGGCATGCGCGTGGACGGCAAACTCCACTGGTTCCACACGGCCTCGACCGGGCTGTTTACCTATTTGTTCGTTCATACACACCGGGGGCGCGAAGCCCTCGAATCAGAGGCCTCCCTCGTCAAGGACTACCAAGGCTGGTCCGTGCACGACTGTTGGGAGAGTTATTTTGGTTTCACCAACTGTTCGCATGCGCTGTGCAACGCCCACCTGTTGCGCGAACTGGAAGCCCTCAGACAACAAGGCTCCAAATGGGCCGCCCAAATGCACCACTTCCTGCACGAACTGTACAGGGTAAGCCACAAGGCCACCCAGATAGTGGACGACAAACAAAGTTGGCTGGACAGGTATCGGCATATCTGCCAAATAGCCGATGCCGAGGAACCGCCACCAATGCAGGGCAAAAGGGGCAAGCCCAAAAAGACGAAAGGCCGAAACTTGCTCCACAGGCTGGTTAAGCACCAGCATGCTGTGCTCGCTTTTGCATTCCACCAAGAAGTGCCCTTCACAAACAATCAGGCCGAGCGCGACATCCGTTGCCTCAAGACCAAACAGAAAGTCGCCACTTCTTTCAGAACGTTCAACGGTGCGCAGCAATATGCCCGAATACAGTCCTATGTATCTACCCTAAGAAAACATTCAATGAACGTCTGGCAAAATCTGATTGACGTCTTTGATAACAAAACTATCGTGTTTCAGAATGCCTAAGTTTTTACGAAATACGTATGAATGGTGTAACTGTTTTCCAGAATTATGTAACACATTTAAGCCGTTTCAAACTGACCTTTGTGACTTAGCTATTCGACAATTGTTGTTTTACTAATAATTCAATCATTCTGGCATGTGTTAGGGAAATGGTTTGAATAAAAGATAAAAAACCATTCATGGATACACAACAGGCTTGTATATTGACCATTAATGGCGGCTCATCATCTATCAAGTTTGGGCTTTATCGACATGGCGAAGTATTAACGCGTTTGTTTCATGGAGAAATTGATAGAATAGGAGCGAAGGATTCCATGTTGACATTCCGTGACGAGAAAGGAAACCAACAAGACGCCCTTCCCGTAGTCGCTTCCGATCATCTGTCGGCTACGAATTTCCTGATAGATTGGCTCGAAAAACAGCCCGGATTCGCGGCTGTCGGGGCAGTGGGGCACCGCGTGGTTCACGGAATGAACCACACTGTCTCCCCGCAGATCACCACGGAGTTGCTGGATGAGTTCCGGCGCATTATTCCGTACGATCCTGATCACCTGCCCAACGCGATTGAACTAATAGAGACCTTCCGTCAGCGATACCCAAAACTTCCACAAGTCGCTTGTTTTGATACAGCATTTCATCGTTCCATGCCTCGCGTGGCTACGTTGCTTCCTATTCCCCGCCGGTTTGAGGCAAAAGGAATTCGGAGATACGGTTTTCATGGGTTGTCCTACGCTTTTTTAATGGAGGAACTCGATCGTATTGCAGGCCCGAAAGCAGCCAAAGGCCGCGTGATTCTGGCGCACCTCGGTAATGGATCAAGTTTGGCGGCCATACGCGAAGGCAAAAGCCTTGACACCAGCATGGGTTTTACGCCAGCATCCGGATTGGTCATGGGCACCCGGCCAAGGTGATCTTGATCCGGGCATCGCGTGGTACCTGATGCAGTCTGAACACCTGACCCCCAAGCAGTTCAATCATTTGATTAACCACGATTCCGGTTTGCTCGGCGTTTCAGAAATCAGTTCCGATATGCAAGATTTGCTCGAACAAGAAACAATCGATGTTCGGGCGGCAGAAGCCGTGGAGTTGTTTTGTTATCAGACGAAGAAATGGATTGGCGCTTTTGCCGCAGTACTTGGCGGCCTCGACACACTTGTTTTGGCCGGGGGCATTGGGGGAAACAGCCCGGTCATCCGCGCCCGCATTTGTGAAGGCTTGGGATTTTTGGGAGTAAAAACCGAAATGACGTAAATGCTCCGGTCATTTCGACTGATCATGCGCGGGCTGCTGTCCGGGTCATACATACCGATGAGGAATTGATGATTGCTAAAACAGTCAATAAAACTGTAAAAGTAGATGGTAGCTGGGTAGGATTGAAAACAGAAGAATAAAAGACGATACTATGAAAAATAAGCAATTTAAAGCAACCGGGCCAAAGGTTAATCCTGATCTTTTGGGATATCCTCCTGTCGAAGATATCTATAGCCAAGAGACGGAAGAAACGGAAATAGATCCAGAGGATATCACTAAAAACAAAACGCCAAATGAAAAGCCTGACACAATGAATGAGAAAGGTCCTAGTGCCGCATCCGGCAGTTGGCGTATGAATTAAGTTGTGCATGGTTTTCCATTATAGGTCCACTTAAAAGGCTTGGCAAGAGCCTGGTTAAAATACTGGACAAATCGTTCCAATTGTTCTTTGAGGTCTTGTTTTGAA
>JBGSKO010000167.1:0-27175 GCA_041741155.1 Saprospiraceae bacterium
AACCCGCGCCGCCGCCGACCAAAGCGGCCCCGGCCACTAAACCCGTGGCGCCCCGGCAGGGCGCATCCTCGGGCGCTTCCTCGCCGAGCACCGGCCCAGAGAGCATGCAGCAAACTTCCGCGCGCTCCGCGCAGGCATCTATGGCGGGCAGGCGGAAGAGTACGAAATCGAGGTCGTCGGCCTCGGCCAGGGGCGTGAGCACAAATTCAAGGCTGCCGGCTTCGGCCACCGTCCAGCGGAACCAGGCGCTGTAGGTCTCGGGGAAAGGCGCCTCGGAGCAGGCGGTGGCGGGTAGTTCCGCTGCGTCCTGACCGGGGCCGGGCAGGTTTTCGAGCAGGAGGGGCGACTTGTCGCATAGGATTCGGGCGTCGGGGCAGTCGCCGTGGCCCGTCTGGGCGGCGAGGTTGGCGACCAACAGAAGCAGAGCAACCAGGGCAAGGATTGGTTTGGAAACGGGCATGGCGAAACGGGTTTGAGAGCGTGTTTAAATTTTAGTGCCGAGGCGAAAGCGAGCAAAATTTGTTTCAGGCAAGGCAAAATTTGCAGTCGTAGCCGGGTGCCTACGGCGAAAATTTTAACGCAGCATGAAGCAAAATTTGCTGCTTGCAGCCCGGTGACTAAAATTTAAACACGCTCAAAGTACGCCACAAAGATTTTCGCTAATATTTGATCATTTATAGGAAGAATTCTTCACTTGTGCGGAAGAATTCTTCACATTACCGGCAAAATTTTTCCGGTCAACCGGAAAAATTTTTCCGCTTCTTCAATTTGAATGTTTAATCAACCTCTCCCGAACATGGAAAACTTGGCCACCAGGATTCGCTGAATGCGCGAGCATCGCAACCTTACCCAAGAGTACGTCGCCGAACAACTCGGTATTTCTGCCTGCACCTACCGCCGACCAGAGAAAAGAGCGGTAGGTTGATCTCTCTTCATAGCGGGGTTGTGTCAAAAGTCCCGCGTTAACCCGAAGTTAATCGTTTGGCGCGTTACGGGTCCTCGCCGTACTTTCGCGCACACTCTGTAGTTCAAACTTCTCAATCTTGTTATTCAACATGAAAAAAACACTGCTCGTACTACTCGCCTGCCTTGGCGTAGCTGGTCTTTTTGCCCAGGAAAACAAAACCCTCCCGTCTGCTCATGTCAAGACGCTGGAAGGCCAAACCCTCGATGTGCAGGAACTCGGCAAATCCGGAAAAATCACTGTGATTAGTTTCTGGGCTACCTGGTGCTCCCCCTGTAAAAAAGAACTGGATGCCATCAAAGATTACTACGAGGAATGGCAGGAAAAGTACGACATGGAACTGGTAGCAATCAGCGTGGACGATCCGCGCACGTTCGCAAAAGTGCCGGCAATGGTCGCCCAAAAAGAATGGAAATACCGCATCCTGCACGATTTCAACAAGGAATTCCAACAGTCTGCCAATGTCGCCTCCGTACCGTTCACCTTGCTGCTGGACCAAAAAGGAAACGTTGTGTACGAACATACCGGCTACGCTCCCGGCGATGAACTGGATCTGGAAGATCGTATAAAAGAGATCAAGCGAAACTAAGAACGTGTTTAAATCCTGGACGAAGGGCAAGTTGACGGAAAGCAACTTGCCCTTCGCATTTCACCCCGTACAAAATGGCTTCCCCATTTTTGTTCCGTGTTGTGGGCTAAAACTTGGCTATGTTTGCCCGCACGTTTTACAGTAGCATAACCATCATGTCAAAAAAGAAACTGGTCAAGACCGGAATCGCTCCCAAGACGGAGCAGACCATCCCCTACCCTGCCGCACCGACCTCATCCGCTGGTTTTCCCATCGGATGGCTCATCGGCCTTCTCGTACTCACGGGCGCACTCTTTGGGCCTATCCTGGGCCACCAGTTCACCAACTGGGACGACAATCTCTATGTCGTCAACAACGCCCTACTCCACGGGCCGGACTGGAAGGGCATCTTTACCCAACCTGTAGTATCCAACTACCACCCGCTCACGATCCTGTCCCTGGCAATGAACTACCAGGTGTCCGAACTGAAGCCCTTTTCCTACTTTTTCATCAACTGGGCGCTGCATATTGCCAACACCGGGCTGGTGTTTTACCTCGCCTGGCTGCTGTCGGGAAAAATTCGCTGGGTAGCCCTGTTCACTACCCTGCTGTTTGCCATACACCCCATGCACGTGGAATCGGTGGCCTGGATATCGGAGCGCAAAGACGTGCTGTATGCCTTTTTCTACCTGCTGGCCCTGCTGCGCTACTGGCGCTACCTCCAGCTGGGCGGTAAAGCGGACTACTGGCTGACCCTGGCCTTTTTTGTCCTTTCCCTGCTGTCCAAGCCGGCCGCCGTCGTGCTGCCGCTAACCTTGCTGTTGCTCGACTATTGGAAAGGGCGGACGTTTGACCGGAAAGTCTGGCTCGAAAAGGCGCCGTTTTTTGTACTTTCCTTAGCTATGGGCGTAACCACGGTGCTGATTCAATCGCAAAAAGCTATTGCATCGCTCGATAAGTACTCTGTGGTGGATCGGCTGTTCTTCGGCAGCCACAGCTTAGTCATGTACGTAGTGCGATTCTTTGTACCCACACCCCTGTCTGCGTTTCACCCCTACCCCATGCCGGGCGAGTGGAGCCTGGCGCTATGGATTTCGCCTGTTCTGGTGCTGGCGCTGGCGGGCATTGTTTGGTATTTCCGGAAAAACAAGACCGTCGTGTTCGGCGCACTGTTTTATTTGGTCAACATCATTCTCGTGGTGCAATTCCTGGCAATCGGTAATACGCTATTGGCCGAGCGCTACACGTACGTCCCGTATATCGGCATCGCCTTCGCGCTGACCATGCTGCTGGCGCAAAAAATACCCGCGACGCTCGAAAAACCGCTTCAATGGGGCCTGCTCCTGGTAGCAACCCTCGGGCTTGGCTTCTTGTCAAAATCCTATATCCAAACCTGGAAAGACACCGATGCCTTGTGGACGAACGCGATCCGGCATTTTCCCGACGCGGCCGTACCGCGCGCCAATCGCGCCAATTATTACAGCCAGAAAGCTGTGCTGGCCCCTGATCCCACGCAGTACAACGTCTTGCTGCAAAAAGCACTGGCCGATTGCGATGCCGCATTAGCCAAAAACCCCAACCACTATGCTACGCTGGATATTCGCAGCCTCATCCTTATTCGTTTCGACCGGGCAGAAGAGGCACTCGCCGATGCAAACACAATGATTCAGGTGGAACCGGACAACACCAAGGGCTATCTCCTGCGCGGGACGGCAAATCAGCGGCTCCGGCGTTTCGACGAGGCGCTGGGAGATTTTTCCCGATGTCTTCAGAAAAACCCGAACGACGCCGATGCACTGCATGGCCGCGGCACTGCTCTGTTCAATGGCAAACAAATGTATCGGGAAGCGCTCGCAGATTTTGACAAAACCATTGCGCTGAAGCCGGACGACCGGGACGCCTACCTCAACCGATCAAGGTGTTATCTCATGCTGGGCGACCTGGACAAAGCACGCGAGAATGCCGAAACTGCACAAAAAATGGGCGTGGTTGTACCGCAGGATTATTGGAATTTGATCAAAAAACCGGATTAGTACTTGCTGTAAAACAACGGTTTGTAATACCGCAGGTTCCCATCCGAATCGCGCACGGCAGCTAACGGCGCTACGGCTATCAGTTTGCCGAAAAACCGGTGGCGGCGCTCGTCGTAGTACCAGTTTTGTACAAAACGAATTTTTTCTACCCGGTCAGTGGCATTTTCCTGCACCATGACAGCATTTTCCATGAATGTATCGGGCGCAAACACGACGATGGTATCGGTTGTGACAATACGGGATTGCAATTGTGCTATGCTGAGCGCTCGGAAGTCCTCGTAAGCCAGGGTTTGGCGGGCAGGGCGGCGCACCTCGTTGGCAGCCCACTTTCGAATATCCAGACTGCCCTTCACGGTGCGCATTTGCTCGGTTGCAGGAGCGTTCTCCCGCATAAAGGTTTGCACGACGTAGTTGGCCGATTTGGCATATTTTCGGACGCGACAGTTGCGCTGCGACGGCATTTTTATCCAAAGCAGGGGTTTGCGATCCACTATTTTTCCGTCGGCATCCACGACATTCACCAATGGCGCCACCGCAAGCAAACGCGCGTCAAACCGCTTGGTTCGGGAATTGAAGTAAAATACCTGCCGGACGCGGAAGAGGTCTATTTCTGTCATGCGCACTTCGCTGAGGAGTACAATCGTATCCCACGGATGGTCAAAAGACTGGATGGTATCGGGCCGGAACAGCCGCTCTTCTACCTGTTTTTCCGTCAAACGTTGTTGCAACGCCGGGTCGGCAAAACAAACAAAGGCGCCCTGCTGAATGCCCCGCAACAGTGCACCACTGAGGTAATAAGGCACAGCCATTTCCGGGAACAGCCCATTCTGACCCTGCGGGTTTTCAAGGCGTATCACTTGGGCTAAGTTCATCTCCAGCTCCAATTGCTCGTTGTACTCGGGATTCAGTTCGTAGTCGGCCGTGTACTCGGCCACCCAGGAGATACTGCGTTTGCGCAGGAGGTCGTCGTATTGGGCATGGAGGAGATGTGGCGCAAAAAGGATGAGCGCAAAAACATGGATGATGAGGCGCATAATAAATCTTTTAGTGCAGATAAAACGAAAAAAGCGGCCTCTTAGTAGAGCCGCTTTCATCTTTCGTGCCCGGGACGGGGCTCGAACCCGTACGACCTCAACGGTCACAGGATTTTCATACACACTTCGGCTTTCGCCGCTCCTTCCTGCTAAGCGGAAGAATTCGTGGTCTGGACTTTCTCTTCGCCATATTCCGACTAAAGTCGAAACGTAGGCGCCGCCTGTTAAGTCTCTACACCTTTCCCGACTCGTTGTCGGGACTTGGCTCGGGATCGCCATGCGTACGTTGCGAAGGGTTCCCCGAATTTAAGCGGTTCTGCATCTCAAGTTTCCAAAAGAGCACTCAAATTGCCATTTAAGTCCTGCGTGTCTACCATTCCACCACCCGGGCATTTCTCACCAACAAATGTATGCTGCACAAATGAAAAAACCCACGCAATTGCGTGGGTTTTCTGGAGCGGAAAACGAGATTCGAACTCGCGACCTCAACCTTGGCAAGGTTGCGCTCTACCAGCTGAGCTATTTCCGCATATCAATTTGAGTAACCGTCGTTCTCAATTGCGGGTGCAAAGATAGATTTTCGTCAACCAAACAGACAAGCATTCGAAGCAGAAATTTTTTAAATTTTTTTTACTCCTCCTGTTCTTCCACTTTTTGCTCCGCTTTTCGCTTCAAATAGAAGTAAGTCTCCAGTTGCGCGCGCACCGGAATGTCGCTGTTGCTCCGCCGATACTCGTTCAAATCGTTCCGATCTATAATGCGCGATTTCACATTGTCCTCCAACTGGAGGTTGATGAGTATCTTGATTTCTCGTTTCAAATCCTCGTCGTACACCGGAAAAGCGGTTTCAATTCGGAAGTTCAGGTTCCGCTGCATCAGGTCGGCGCTCGACATATATATTTTTTCTTCGCCGTCGTGGTGAAACACAAACACCCGTGCGTGCTCCAAAAACCGGTCCACAATACTGATGACCTCAATATTATCGCTAAGCCCCTTGATGCCCGGTACCAGGCAGCAAATCCCTCGCACGATCAGCTGAATTTTCACACCGGCTTTGGATGCCTCATACAGTTTCCGGATGACGTCCCGGTCTTCCAGGCTGTTGGTCTTGATCAAAATATGCGCCGGCTTGTTGGCCTTGGCCGCTGCGATCTCGTAATCAATCAAATCGTACAAGGCCGGACGCAGGTTGAATTTTCCAACCAGCAGGTGCTCAAACTCCTGCCGGGGAGGCTTGATGTTTTCCAGAAAAGTAAACACGTTGCTGACTTCCGCCGTCAACCGCGGGTCGGTGGTAAAAATCCCGAAGTCGGAATACACATTTACAGTTTCCTCATGAAAGTTGCCGGTAGCTAAGTAGGCGTACAAACGCGGTTTTCCATTTTCCATACGACGGATCAGCGCCAGTTTGGAGTGCACCTTCACACCCGGGAACGAGTAGTGTACGCGTACGCCGGCCCGATCCAGCTTTTCACCCCATTCGAGGTTGGCTGCCTCGTCGAAGCGCGCCTTTATTTCCACAAAAGCCGATACCTGCTTACCCTGTTTGACGGCCTCCATGAGCGCCTCCAGGATTTTACTGCGCTTGGCAACGCGGTACTGAATGACCTTGATGTGCGTGACCTTGGGATCGCGTGCCGCACGTTCAAAAAAATTGACCACAGCCTGGTACGACTGGTATGGCACGTGCAACATTTGGTCCTTCTGCCGGATGACCCGGAACGGATCGTCTGTATCATGCAAAACCGGATGCGGCAGCGGTGGCAACGGCTTATTCTTCAGGTGGTGCATCCCGAAGTCCGGAAATTTGAAAAAATCAAAATTGTTGTGGTAACGCCCCTCGGGAAGCATATCGTTTTTCCCAAGCGTAAACGTGTCCTTCAGGTAGTCCAGCAAGTGCCCGGGCATTTCCCGATCATACACGAAACGGCTTGCCGGACCTACCTGCCGCTTGGCCAGACTTGATTTAATCTTTTGCACCAGATTGCCTGAAAACTCATCATCAATGTACAACTCGGCATCTCGTGTCAATTTGATGGAATAGGTATCCTGAATATCGTAGCCCGGAAATAGCCAGGAAACCGAATGTCGGACGATGTCGTCGAGTAAAATCAGGTCGTGGCGACCATTGATGGACGGCAGCGCAATAAACCGGGGCAACTGATCCGACGGGATTTTGACCAGAGCGTACTCGCTCGGCGACAACGGTTTTTTGCGCTGGCGCAAATGCACGGCAAGGTACAGGTGCGCATTGGCCAAAAAAGCGCGAATACGTTGTTTGACCAACAACACCGGCATCACGAACGGAAGGAGGTTGTTGTGGAAATAACTCTCCACAAACGCCCGCTGCTCCGCATTCAAGTCCAGCCGACGCAAAATATAAATGTTGTGCCTGCGCAATTCCGGCACGATTTGGTTTTCAAAAATCTGCGACAACTCCTCCTGGTGCTGGTTCACAATTTGGTGCACGTCTTTCAGCAAATCGCGCGGAACAAAATCCAGCTCGGCTTTAGTCTTTTTACCCACCTTCTTCAGGTTTCGGATGTTGGCCACCCGAATACGGAAAAACTCATCCAGATTGGACGAATAAATGGCCAAAAACTTCAAACGCTCCAGCAAGGGGACTGCAGGATCCTTTGCCTCTTGCAGCACACGGTAGTTGAATGAGAGCCAGGATATGTCGCGGTGGACGTACGGTGAGTCCATGTACAGATTGATTAACTGGTTAGTGGTAAATTGGTGGGGGCAAATCTGCGGAATCGCATCTATTCGCAGGCGAATTATCATGTTAATTCTACTGCATTAAAAAAGAGTTCCTTGCAGCGGCACTTGCACCGCCGGCCCGCGCAAATGCACATCCGGAATTTTTTGCAAAAAAACCTCCGCCGTATATGCCGCCAAATCGGGCGCCAGCAGGTTATCCGGTTCATGGCAAAAGAAATAGGCCGACCGAAGCCCTTGCGAAAACCAGCGCGCCAAACGATCTCCCCAATCTGCTACGCGGCTGTAATCCGTCGGATGCAGGCCGTTTCCGACAAAACGGATCAGTGCACATCCGGTTGTCAAACGCACATGGCACACATCGCGGCGGCCGGCCACATCCGTAATGACGGTCGAGACGCCATTCAAATGCAGCAGTTGAAAAAAATCTTCGCCATCCATATTTGCCTGAAAAAAATCCGGGTGGCGCACCTCCACGGCCAAGGGAATGTCGGCAGGAAAAACATCCAGAAACCGGTCCAGCACGGGCAGGTTATCCGGACTGAAATGTGGCGGCAACTGCATAAAACAGCAGCCCAGCTTGTCACCAAGTTCGCGAATAGCATCACAGAAAACCTCAATCCCCCGACCATGCAGCCCCAGGTCGCGGGCGTGGCTGATCGTCTGTGGAATTTTAGGGCAATACCGAAAATCGGCAGGCGTCTCCTCGCGCCAACGCGCCACAGTAGCCGCATCGGGTATGCGGTAGTGTGTGGCGTTGTGCTCAATGGTATTGAACTGCCGTCCGTACTGTAGCAGAAAATCCCTGTCTTTCGTGCCGGCGGGATACCAGCGCCCCACCCAGGGCTTCATGTTGTAGCCCGTGACGCCGATATACACCACAGGCGCTGAAGTGCGCGGTGGCAAGGCGCCTAAAACATCGGCATTCTGCGGCGGATCGGGCGGCAGAACAAAGTGGACGTGATCAACAGAAGGCAGTTTACCGAAATCCATGGGACAAAAGTAGGCTGTTGCCTGCGGGCTTGGTGCAAAAAAAATCCCGTTGCACGGCGTTTGCGCACAACGGGAACATAGGGGGAAAACATCGGTATTATTTGCGTTTTTTGCTATTTTTCTTGTCGGATTTTCCACCAAAGGCATCCCATACTTTCCAGTCTTTGATCGTCTTGCGCTCGCGTTTGGCGAGGATGTAGCGCACGGACACCGCAGCGCCGTTCCAGTCAAATGGCCGGCTTGCTTCGCTCAGGTGCAGCTCGGGCTTCCAGTCAATAGAGATATTAAAACGCCCCAGCGAAACTTCGGCGCCCCCAATCAAGGACAGGCCATAGACATTGTTGCCAACCTCGTTTTCGGTACGCGGCACCTCGTTTTTCCAGTAATAGTGCCCGCCCGCTCCATAGTAGATATTGGTGTTGCGAAACAGAATCTTTTGGTGTTTCTCTGCCAAAAGGGTGATCCCGAGGTCTTTCGAGCCTACCGATGAGTGCAGTATGCCCTCTGCGGTCCAGTTGTTCGTCAGATACTGCTGCACCGACAGTTGTACCCCATTATCTACCCGGATACCGGCGGCAGTTTTATAGGACTGGGCTTGAGTGGTTTGGAAAAAGCAAAGCAGGGCAAAAGCGGAAACACCAAAGCGGATGATAGACATAGCTGGCACGTTTTGTTTGTGAAAGAACGTCGAACAAACGAAGGCGTACCAACCGCCTCCTACAACTTCCGTTTGCTTTATTATTTTTTTAACCGATGGCAAGCCCCGCCTTAACGGTTTCTTTTTCCGCGCTACCCAGCCCGGCGGCCAACAAATCGTATTTTCGCCGCCGTATCTTATTTCGTCCGCGTTCCTTATAAATAACAAACAAACAGCGTTTTGCAAAAAATCTGGAATCAAACAGGCTCTCTCCTGCGCTTCTATGCGGCTGCTAAAACCCGCTTTCAGGTGCATTCCCCGCTCGTTTTTGAATGGTCCAATGCGGTACTGGAAGACCGGCGCTGGTATTACGCCTTCGAGGATATTGAGGCTGTCCGCCGCGAAATGCTGCACAGCCCGGTCGTGCTGGAGGTAAAGGACTACGGTGCAGCGGCAGAGAACGGCGTGCCGGCACTCCGCCAGATACCGGTGCAACAGCTGGCACGCACTTCGGCCAGCTCGCCCGCCCAGGGCCGTATGCTCTTCCGGCTGGTACAGTGGCTGCACCCGGAACGTATGCTCGAACTGGGCACCTCAGTAGGTGTTGGGGCCATGTACCTCGCTGCAGCGGGCCGACAAGCCCGATTCATCACGCTGGAAGGCAGCGAGGCTTGCGCACACGTCGCCCGCACCAACCTCGGTATCCTCGATTTGCACCACCACGCAGAGGTGATCGGCGGCCCCTTTCAGAAAACGTTGCTCCCGGCGCTCCAGACCCTTGGTTCGGTTGATCTGGTGTTTTTTGACGGTCACCACCGCGAAGCAGCCACACTGGACTACTTCGAGCAATGCCTGCCCTTCGTGCACGCACACACCGTGCTGGTGTTCGACGACATACACTGGTCGCTAGAAATGACGACAGCATGGAAAAAGATAAAACAACACCCCAAGGTCACGTGCACCATTGATTGCTTCGACCTTGGCTTTGTTTTTCTCAACCCCGATATCGGCGCCAGGCAACATTTCCAGCTCGTGCCGGCCCGCTTCAAACCCTGGAAGCAATGGTAGTGCTTGGGGCGTATTTGTTGAGAGTGTTCAGAGAACTGTGTCAAACCTACCGAGAGATATTTATTACACAGACAAACGCAGACTGCTGCACTGACAAACGCAGAGTGTAACTTATTTAAAATCAAACCTCTGTGTTTGTCTGTACAGCAGTCTGCGTTTGTCTGTGTAAAATTTGCGCTCAACGGGCTGACACAGTTCTCTGAACACTCCCTATTTGTAGCCGTATGTAGCACAGCGACTAAATTTTACTTGCGCGTCGCCACCCGAACAATCGCCCACGCCAGCGCGATAAAACACGCTACTCCGAGCAACTGGTATGCACCGGGCCCTCCAACCAGACCCGAAAAACCTTCTTCCATATTGAGCGCAGCCAGCCAGCCCTGACCAGTAGCGTAAGATGCTTCCTTAGCCTGCCACAGCGCTATAACGAGTCCCATGAGCGCTCCGCCGGCTACCAAACCGGTAGCAAACAGACTGCCCTTACCCAGTTCGGCATCCTCGACTTCATCACCGCGACGCTTGGCAATCCAGTCGCTCAGCCCTTTCAGCGCACCCCCAATCCAGATGGGCAGTGTAGTACTCAGCGGCAGGTACAAACCAACGGCAAACGAGAGCGACTTCACGCTGCACAGCTCCATCGTAATGGCCACGAATACCCCGACCAGCACAAACTGCCAGTCGAGATTAAACGATAACATCCCTTTGATGAGCGTAGCCATGAGTGTGGCCTGTGGTGCATCGAATTTGTGGCCGATGGCGTGTTCAATACCCATAGCACGCAGTTCGGCAGTAGGTGTGTCCAGGTACTGAACCGTGAATCCAATTACGAGCGAGGAAGCAACCACACCAATAAACAGGGCCAACTGTTGATAGCGCGGTGTAGCGCCCACGATATAGCCTGTTTTCAAATCCTGCGAGGTGGCGCCTGCATTGGCGGCAGCAATGCAAATCATGCTGCCAACCACGAGTGCCATCGGTTCGTACACTTTTCCCGACCAGCCTACACCGATAAATACCAGGGCCGTGCCCATGATCGTCGCGATGGTCATACCCGAAATCGGGTTGTTGCTGGAGCCGATGATACCGACGATACGGCTGGATACCGTGACGAAGAAAAACCCGAATACAATGACCAGAATACCCAGCAGAATTTTGCTCAAAATGCCTTCGCCGGGAATATTGGGCAGCAGAGCCATCAATACAACCAGGGCCAGACTCCCGAAAGCTACAACCTTGATGGACAAATCGTTGTCCGTACGAGCCACCGCCACGGCGGCGGAGCGGTCGCGCATCGCGCCGAAACTTTCCTTGAAAGAAGCAACAATCGTCGGCAAGGTTTTTATCAGGGTGATAAAACCCGCGCCGGCCACAGCACCTGCACCGATCTGCCGCACATAAGCCCGATAAACAGCGCCGGTCATATCGGTAAATGTGTGTGCGTATGGGTCCCAGCCAAAGGGATAAACCACGGCGCCACTGGCCTGCTGGATGCCTTTAAGCAGATCGAGTTTGGCAAGCTGCGCAGCGATCGTTTCCGGTGGCACCAGAGTAGCCAGGAGGGGAATAAGGCCCATCCAGGCCAATACGCCACCTGCCACAAGCACTCCCGCAATACGCGGACCGATAATATAGCCGACGCCGAGGTATTCCGGGGTAATCTCGCTACTCAACCGGGCAGCCGGCAGGTATTTATTCGCTGCCGAAACCGTCCACGACGGCACCTCGGCGATGAGGTGAAAAATCTTTTGCAAAGTAGCATATACGAACGCAAAGCCAAGACCGAGGTAAGCTGTTTTAGCAAAATCGCCACCTTTTTCCCCGGCGATCAACACCTGTGCGCAGGCTGTACCTTCGGGATACGGCAGGTTGTCATGCTCTTTTACAATGAGCGACCGCCGCAGCGGGATCATCATCAATACGCCAAGAATACCACCGAAAATGGCCAGCATGAGGATCGTCCAGTAGTTGAAATAGCCCTTGCCGATACCATCGCTGAGAAACAGGAATGCCGGCAACGTGAACACAACTCCCGCAGCTACCGACTCACCCGCAGATCCAGCCGTTTGGATAATGTTATTTTCCAAAATACTGGTCTTGAGAAACTTGCGGCCCAGCGAAATGGCGATCACGGCGATGGGGATAGAAGCCGAAACGGTGAGGCCCGCTTTCAGGGCAAGGTAGACCGTGGCTGCGCCAAACAGCACACCAAACAACGCACCCAGCACAACGGCCCGTACGGTGAATTCCCGCACTGACACATCGCCCGGTGCTACATAGGGTTGAAAGTCGTTTGTCTTCATATAAAATAACGGTGACTGGTTGATTCGATGACAGGTAAATGGGTAGGCAAACAGGGCAGTTTCTGGAGATAAACCGGCGGATCATTCGGGTCGGCAGGGAAATTCGGGTCGCAAAGTATTAAACTCTTGAAATATCCAATTTTTAAATTTTAGGCCCGTTAAGCCGGATAGTCGAAACTCAAAACACGAAACTCAAAACTTCAACCGTACTTTTGCCGAAATTTTGCCCAAACGCATGACGAAACGTATCCTTTTTATCCTCTTTTCCCTGGCTCTGCTGCAAAGTATCTCCGCGCAGGATCAGCATTTCACCCAATTTTATGCATCTCCGCAGATGCTCAATCCGGGCTTGACAGGCGCCTTTGAGGGCCGCTATCGGGTCAGTACGGTTTATCGCGACCAGTGGCGCAGCGTCCTGGAGAACCCTATTCGCACCTTTGCCGTAGCTGGAGACCTGCGTTTTGACACGCCGGGCAAACGCAAATCCAACGATGCCATCGGCCTGGGTCTCTTGTTTTTTACCGACAAAGTAAACGTAGTAGATTTTAGCACCACCCAAATTGCGCTTTCCCTGGCGTATCATAAATCGCTGGACGTGGACGGGCGGCAATTCCTGAGCCTCGGCGTACAAGGCGGCCTCTCTCAACGGAATGTGAACTACGCCTCTCTGGAATTTCCGGATGAATTTGATGGCGTGACCGGCTATGTGCTGCCAACCGGCGAGATACTGCCGGAAAACAATTTTGCCTACCCTGACCTCAACGTTGGTCTGAACTATTCGGCGCGCTTCGGGCGCACAGGCGCTCTGTTTGCCGGGGTCGCCTTGCACCACATTATGGAGCCGGAAGTTTCCTTCTACGGCCTGGGTGTAGAAGGCGAAAAACTGTATCGGAAAATTTCAGGGCATGTTTCGGCCAATATCCCGATGGGCAAATCCTCCCGCACGTCCATTTCTCCGCGGGTGAACTTCGCTACCCAGGGGCCCCATGCGCAAATCAATGCCGGAGCCAACTTCCGCACAGCAGTAGGCAAATACGGCTCTTCCGCGTTTCATATCGGGGGATGGGTACGCCCCGTGCGCAACAACGATGCCTTTGGCTTGGATGCCGTGGTAGCGCTGGTGGGCTTTGAAGTCAGCAATGTGGTGTTTGGAATCAGTTACGACCTCAACCCGCGCGCGCTCGGTTTCGGACAGCGCCAGGGCGCTTTCGAAATTTCTATAGCCTACCTCGGCGAGTACGAGAACGAGGAAATTCTTTGCCCGAAGTTTTAGGCTCTGAACGTTGTTTGAGTCGTTCTGCCGGAAAAGGGGGGACGGATCAAACAACGCGCCTAGAGTTCGAAGTGCCGCGAGCGAATTTCTTTTCCATAAAAAAGACTGGCCTTGGCATCAAACACCTCCGCAGTTTCGGTGGTGTAGAATGTACGTTGTGCATCCTTGCGGCACAGCCCCTCCATTTCCGGGTGCCGCTCCAGATAGTCGGCTAACCGTTCGGCTACAATTTCGCCCTGCGACAAGAGGCGGATATGCTCCGGTACATACCGGCGAATTTTTTCCAGCAGGAGCGGATAGTGCGTGCAGCCGAGAATAATGGTGTCCATCCGGTCGGACTGGTCCAGTAACTCGTGGACATATTTTTCCACAAAATAGTCTGCACCGGGGCTGTTGTGCTCGTTGTTCTCGATCAGCGGCACCCATAACGGGCAAGCCTGCTGGAACACCTGCATATCCGGAAAGAAGTGGTGGATTTCCAAAACATAGGACTCCGACTGCACCGTGCCGGGTGTGGCCAGCACGCCCACATGGCCACTGCGCGTGATCCGGCCGATCAGTTCAGTAGTCGGCCGGATCACGCCCAGTACGCGATGCCCTGGACCGTATTCGGGAAGATCGTGCTGCTGGATGGTGCGCAGGGCTTTGGCAGAGGCCGTATTGCAGGCCAAAATGATGAGACGGCAGTCCATTTCGAACAGATGCCGCACGCACTCCAGGGTATATTTGTAAATGGTGTCGAACGAGCGCGCACCGTACGGGGCACGCGCATTGTCGCCAAAATAAATGTAATCGTACTGCGGTAGTTTGGCTTCGATCTCCCGGAATACCGTGAGGCCACCGTAGCCGGAATCAAAGATGCCAATCGGGCCGGGCATTACTTGAGGCCGAGTTTGGCTTTAACCAGAGGCGTCACGTCCAGTGATTCGTCGCCGTAGAGCAAGATTTGGGTTCCACTGTCGAATACGATGAGGTAGCCATTTTCCTTCGCAACTTCCTGCATGGCAGTATTCACGCGATCGAGGATGGGCTTGTATTCTTCTTCGCGTTTTTTGGCCAATTTCTCGTACACCTCTTGCTCGTACTTGCCAATTGCGGCTTCCTCCTCTTGCAGTTTTGCTGCCTGTGTCTGGTAATCTTTGGGCGAAACAGTGCCCAGTTCTTTCTTACGCTCCAGCTCGGCAGCTTTATCCTGGAGTTCTTTGACCATTTCCTGCCCTCTTTTGGTGAGTTGGGTTTGGAAGGCTTTTAGATTGCTATCCGCCTGCTTCACCTCTGCCAGTTCAGACAAAAGGGCCGATGAATTGATGTAGCCGAATTTTTGGGAAAAACTGCTGACAGCCAAGGTAATTACCAAGCCAAACGTCAGCAAAAGGGTCTTCTTCATAGTTGAGTAATCAGATAAAATTGAAAAAATGGAGCGCAAAGGTAAAAAAAGGTTTCTGGTTGGAAGGTTAGAAGGTTTCTGGTTAAAAGGTCTCGCGACCAGAAACCTTCTAACCTTCCAACCAGAAACCTTCTAGCCTTCTATCCCCGCTTCAGCATGGTTTTAATATCTTCGGTTTTGTCGTATTTTTTGTCGGCAAAAAGCATCCCGGAGGCGCTGCCTTTTTCAAAAATGTACTCAAACCCCTTGTCGTTGGCGAATTTTTCGATAGCGACATACACCTTCTCCTGAATCGGCTTCACCAGTTCTTCGCGCTTTTTGAACAGGTCGCCCTCGGGGCCAAACTTGCGGCGCTGGAGTTCGCGCACATCCTTTTCCTTGTTCAAAATTTCTTCTTCGCGCTGGCGCTTCATTTCTTCGCTGAGCATCACTTGCTCTGCCTGGTACTTGCTGTACATACCCTTGATGGCATCTTGCTCCTGCGCGATCTCTTGCCGCCACTGCGTAGCAATTTTGTCGAGCTGTTCCTGGGCCTTTTGATACTCCGGGATGCTTTCCAGTACGGCATTTACATCCACATAAGCAATGCGCTGAGCTGCGGCAAACGTTGTGAAGCTCAGAACGAAAAGGGCGATTGACATGATTTTCTTCATCATAATAATTGAGTGTGATTTGAGTGAATGCTTGTTTAACAGACAAGTTCTGCGGGCAAAAGTAGCTGATTTCGCAAGTTTGAACGGCGTTCTGACGGATAACAGGCAGGTTCAGTTGCATCCTTCTTTTAAGAAAATTTGCTTAACAAAACCCAACCGGCTGATTGTCTTTGCTTTCAAGTCTTTGTCGCTAAAAAATATTTGCCCGCTTAACCCGCGCTTAACGCCCCGTTAAACGAATTTAACGATGTGCAGTACCTTTGCCGGCCACCACACCTAAAGCACGTTATGCATCTGATCGACCCGGATCATCTTTCCCTGGAAACCATTGACACCATTGTGCGTGAAAACCGCCACCTCGGACTTTCCGATGAAGCCCGCCGTCGCCTGCGCCACTGCCGCGCCTATCTGGACAACAAATTGCAACACGATCACACCCTGTATTACGGCATCAACACCGGTTTTGGTTCGCTGTGCAACATTCGTATTTCGGATGCAGACATAGAGCAATTGCAGCACAACCTGGTTGTGTCGCACGCTGCCGGCATGGGCGACCCCGTACCGCCCGAAATCGTCCGCCTGATGCTGCTACTCAAAATCCAAAGCTTGTCCTACGGCTTTTCCGCCGTGCGGGAAGTTGTGGTGGAACGGCTGGCGGATTTTTTCAACGCGGGCATCTTGCCCGTAGTTTTGGAACACGGCTCGCTCGGGGCTTCGGGCGATCTGGCTCCGCTCGCACACCTGAGCCTGCCGCTGGCCGGCATGGGCGAAGTCTGGTACCAAGGCCGCCGCCAACGCGCCGATGTGGTGCTGCAAGTACTCGGCTGGGAACCGCTGACCTTCCAGGCCAAAGAGGCGCTTGCCCTGCTCAACGGCACACAATTCTCTACCGCCTACGCCGTCTGGTGCCTCCTCCAAAGCCGGCGCCTGGCCAATATCGCCGACCTGAACGCCGCCATCGGTTACGATGCATTCGATTGCCGCAGCACGCCGCTGGACGAGCGCATCCACCGCATACGCCCCCATGCCGGCCAGCTGGCTGTGGCCGAAAACCTGCGCAACTGGTTGGCCGGCAGCGCTATAGCGGAAAAAGAAAAAACCAGCGTTCAGGACCCATATTCCTTTCGTTGCGTGCCGCAGGTGCACGGCGCCAGCCGCGATGCCTTGGCGCACATCGAACAAATGGCGCTTACGGAAATGAACAGCGTGACCGACAACCCCAATGTATTCCCCGACGACGACGCGATCCTGTCCGGGGGCAATTTCCATGCCCAGCCCGTGGCCTTGCCGCTCGATTATCTTGCACTGGCTCTGTCCGAACTGGGCAGCATCGCCGAACGGCGGATTTACCAGCTCATCAGCGGCCAGCGCGGCCTGCCGCCTTTCCTTACCGACAATGCCGGCCTGCACTCCGGCATGATGATCGCCCAATACACCGCCGCCGCTATCGCCAGCCAAAATAAAACGCTCTGTACACCCGCTTCGGCAGACAGCATCGTGAGTTGCAACGGCCAGGAAGACCATGTGAGCATGGCCGCCAATGCAGCCACCAAGGCCCGGCGGGTCGTGCTAAATCTGGAAAGACTCCTGGCGATCGAATTTATGGTGACCATGCAAGCACTCGAATTCCGGCGCCCGCTGCGTTCTTCTCCCCGCATCGAAACGATACGGGAACAGTACCGGGAAGTGGTGCCCAGACTGACCGAAGACCGGGTACTCAGCACGGATATGGAGCGCACGGTGGCCTTTTTAAGGGAGATTGGCTGACAATCTATTTTTTCTTTTTGCGTAGGTCCGCCTCTATTTCCCGTTCGTATGGCGCGAGGTCGGCCAATTCTGTCTTGGTCTGCGTCTCCCAACGCGCCAACACGTCGTTGGCGTTTTTAGAGGAGAGTTCTGCGTCCAATTTTACCTGTTCCGCACGCAGCAGGTCCTGTTGGCGGGCGGTCATTTCCCGGAATTTCCCGGAAAGCGCAGGCAGATCGGGGCCGATAGCCACTAATGCCGCCTTGAGCCGGCGGGCGTGTACTTCGGCGAGATCGAAGTGCAGTTGCGCGCGGCGCAGCGCCAAGGGTACCTGTTGCGCATCGGCAGGCAGGCAGGTGCTGTCGCACCAAAAAATTGTTTCGGTGCGGATAATTGCCTCTTTGAAAAAATCGCCGCCGAGCCGACACGTGATCGCCGTTTGCAGGGGCAACAGAGTGGCCGACGGAAAACTGTCGCGGCTACCGCGCAGATCGCCGCGCTGCAGCGGACGGGATGAATGCCACCAGATCCGGCCCTCCATACCCTCCAAACTCGGGACAACATAAATATCGCCTTTGATCAGGTGGCATTTTGACTTGACATCGTTGCGTTTGTGTTCCGTGATGACCAGCAGGTTACCGCCGAGGCTGCGCACCCGATCCGTCGCATAGCTCAGCACATCGGGGTATCGGCAATCGAGGCTCACACCGAGGTCGCCGACTTTTATTTTGGCCAAAAACTGCGCCTTGCGCAAATCAACCGAACGCGCGTCCTCCACAATACCGGCATAAAACGTGGAATCCAGCCCGGTTTTCACGTTTCGGGGCCGGATACGGACGGGCGGGTTGCAGGCTTGCAGGAAAAACAGCGTACAGGCAGCGGCGATAAAGATCAAGCGGAGCATATCAGGTCAATTATTTTGGTGGCAAATGTAGTTTTTTTTGCCGTCGGACATGGACCGTTGGCTTCCCGGCAAGAGTATGCGGCCAACGGCCAAAAAACCTACCTTCGCGCTGAAAAAGCATATTCCCTTGCACCTGCTTTCCATAAAACTGACCCAATTCAAGAATTACGCCCGGCATGCATTGGATCTGTCGCCCCGGCTCAATTGTTTTGTCGGCCTGAATGGCGCCGGCAAGACCAATCTCCTTGACGCCGTACACGTCCTGTGCCTGACCCGCAGCCACCGAAATTTGCCGGACAAAAACCTGATCCAGCACGGCGAGGGATTTTACCGGGTGGAGGGTTTGTTTGAGCACGAGGGGGAGCGCAGCAAGGTTGTCGTCAAATTCGCCAACGGCCAGCGCAAGGAAATCGAGCGCAACGGCACGCCCTACCCCCGTTTGACCGACTATGTGGGCCAGTTCCCGGTGGTCATGATTGCCCCCGACGATATCGCGCTGGTGCAAGACGGCAGCGAGGAACGGCGGCGTTTTTTGGATGCCACGCTGTCGCAGATTTTCCCCGATTACCTGCACAATTTACTCACGTACAACGCCCTGCTCAAGCAGCGCAACGCTCTCCTGAAATTTTTCACCGAACAACGTCGGTTCGACGCAGCATTGCTGGAAGCCATTGACCGGCAAATGCCCGCGCCGGCAGCCGTGCTTTGGGAAAAACGACGCGCCTTCATCGGCGTCTTCGAACCCGTGTTTCAGGAAATTTATGCCGCCATCGCCGGTGACGGGGAGCAGGTGGCCGTCGCCTTCGAATCCGGCAGCAATTCCGACGATTTTGCCGCCGTGCTAACTGCCAACACCGACCGGGACCGCGCCCTCGAACGAACGTCCTCCGGCCCCCATCGCGACGACCTCGCCCTCACCCTGCACGAATACCCCGTAAAAAAATACGCCTCCCAAGGACAACTCAAGTCCTTCCTGCTGGCCCTGCGCTTGGCTCAATACGAAGTGCTGCGGCAGGAAAAAGGCGTCTCTCCCCTACTCCTGCTGGATGATATTTTTGACAAACTGGACGAGCAGCGCGTGCGTCAGCTGGTCGCCCTGCTCATCCACCGCAACTTCGGACAGATATTCATTACCGATACCCAGCGCAGCCGCATCGAATCCGTAGTATCCTCCTTTGCTGGAGAATATTTGATTGTAGAGGTACGGTAGTTTACAATACCGCCACCCGAAGCACCTGCACCCCGCTACTCGTTTGAACGTGGATCTGATACACGCCTTTGGGCAGGCTCAGCCCTTCGAACGGCACCGAAACGACACCCGGTTGCAAGGCAGTCTGGACTGTTTTCACCAGCCGGCCCTGGGCATCGAACAAGCGCAGCCCGGCGGAAGTCGCCTGTTGCACAGACAGCTCTACCCGGAAGTCACCAGCCGTGGGATTGGGCAGAACGCGCATGCGGCTGATTTCGTCCGGCGCCTGCGTGCCCACAAAGGTCAGGTTGACATTCTTAGTCGCGGTGCTGACATTCGTTTCGCAGACATTATTGGTGGCCGTGAGCGCCACCGTATAGGCGCCCGGAAGCGCATAGGTGTGCACGGGATTGGCCTCTGTACTGGTGTTGCCGTCGCCAAAATTCCACAGATATGTATCGGCGTTGGTGCTGGCATTCGTAAAGGTCGCAGTAGCTACATCTGTGGACACGGTGAAATTTGCCAAAGGCGTGCTCCACACCACTGCCGTAAAAAAGGCGGTGTCCACTCCGTTGGGGTTGCCGGCTATGAGGCGCACGGTTTTGTCGCCGCCGATGAGGTAGCGAACCGCGTGTGGCCCCGGACCGGTTGCAACCGAGGGCTGTGCTCCGACGCCAAACGTCCAGGAATACGTGCTGAGCAGACCGGTGGGCGCGGCGGTGTACCGTACAGTATCCACCAGCCGGCACAGTGTGTCTGCGCTGGACAAGATACTTGCCACCGGCGGGGTTTGATCGTACTCAACCAGTCCGATATTATCCAAAAAGATGTTGTTGCCAAAATCGTTGACGGAAGCGAAGCGCACGATCACTGTTTGGCCCTCAAAATCTTGTAGCGAAACGCCCTCTTTGCGCCAATCGCCCGCGCTGGTTGGCGCAAACGCTGACGTTAGCGGCGTTCTGGTAGCCAATGCCGGCCCGCCTTTACCCCATACCGTGACCGGCTGCGCCGTGAGGTCGCAGTTCGCAAACACCTCGATGCGCAGGCTGTCGTTGTACGTATCGTCATAGTTTGCATGCGCCAGATCAAATGCCAAACCGGGGTTTGGAAGGCTGCTCAGGTCGAGCGGTGGCAAGTACAGGTAATCTTCCTGGCCGCGTGCGTTGTAATTAAAACAGTTGATGAACGTGACGCGGGTACTCTGGCCGGTCGCACCGGTCACATTGGAGGTTATGTGATCCCACGTGACGTTTCCGTCCGGATTTCCGACCGCCCAGCCCATGGGCGGGAAAAGTAAACTTTGAAAACCCTCCGTAAAAAATGTGTTTGTCGGACTGACCACGGCAAGGAACGACTGGATGATCGTGTCGTTGAACAGGACATTCTCGCTGCCAAACGTGGACCACACGCGCAGCGTGTTCAGGCCGTTTTGAGTAATCAGTAGGGGTTGCTGAAAAACGTACTCCAGGGTATCGCCTGGAACCAGGTCGGAGAGCGGCTCCGTTACCACCGGATTGCCGTTCAATTGGTAGTTGACCACGGCCCCGCTCACGGGGTTCAGTCCCTCATTGATCACACGGACCTGAACGGTGGTTTGGATGGGGCTGCACGACACCGTAGCCGATACATCCTGCGGATCTGGCGACAACAACGTATTCAGGGCCAAATCGTTGGGTTGTTTGCATCCCTTCAGGCCTCCCGGCCAACGCACGGCCACTGCGCGCCGTCCGGTCAGATCATTGGGGGTAGTAGCCCGTACAGAGAACCACTGATCCTTTCCCGGATTTTGAATAGGCACCGTGAACGACAATTCGCTCGTATTTCCGGCGATGTCCATGTATTTATTTCCCAGTAAATAGACGTCGTATCGCAGGGTATCATGCACCGCCGACCAGGACACGGTCATGGAGTCGGGGCATACACGCTCCACTTGCAAATTCGTTGGCACCGGAGCGATGGTCAGTGGAAAATCCGTCGTGTCGCTCTGGCTGCCGCGAATAACCTGCACGCGAATACGACCGTTCACGGTATTGGGCACGGTCCAATCGAACATACGCTTGTCGCCGGTGGGTGTGGCGATTTGCGCCCAAAGTGCACCGTTGTCGGGCGAGTATTGCAGGGTGAAATTGCCGTCACTCCCGTAGGCATCCCATTGGATACGGCACACCTCGCCGGGCACGAGGCCTTCGCCGCCGGCCGGGTACGTGAGTTTCAGTTCGTCGTCGTAAAATTCCCAGACGATAAAATAAGGCTGTATCCCCAGCGGCACCTCGTACCCCCGCACCCGCACCGTGTAAACACCCGGCTGCGGGTCGTTGAGGACAACCTGTTCCACATTATTCAGCGAGTCGCGACCTTTCCCGGCAGGGGTGTTCAGGATAACCGGATCGGGGGTTGGATCGAGTTTCCAGGGAAGGAAAACCGTGCTGCCGTCGGGCGCGACGACCTCCAGATCGAGGTCGTTGATGAGTGCGCGCGCCGCGCCGACACTGGCGGGCCGATCCGACCAGTAGAGCATGAAACGGGCCTGGCGGGTTCCGGTGGGCACCGCGATGGCGTGCAGCGTTTGACTTCCTTGTTCTGCATGGCGTTCCTGCCAGGAGTTGTTGCTTAGGAGTTGATACGCCCGGCCGGCGTTTACGTGGCCCCATCCGAAGCGGAAGTCGGGCCCCACGTTGCCGAGATCGTTGGCGGTATTGAGCAAGGCGGCCTTAAGCAGGGCCGCGCTGGGTTGTTCGCCGTTGTGCATTTCCTTGTAGGCCTGCGTAAGCTGGGCCAGGCACCCGGCAATGCCGGGTGCGGCAGCGGAAGTACCGCTGAATGCCTGATAGGTATTGTTGTGGTCGGTCGAGTTCTGATTATTCCCGTGTGCGGAAATGTCCGGCTTGAGGCGGCCATCGTAAGCAGGACCGCGGCTGGAGCTGTTGACCAGGCTGCCGTCGGCAAACAGATTGGCTGTGGCAATAGCGTTTTTGGCCATCTTGTGACCGCCGGTGATATTGCCCCAGGTATTGCCTGCGCCGTAATTGCAATTGATGGTACCGGAGTTGCCCGCCGAAAAAACGTGCATCAGCGTTGGATTTTGGTAGAGCTGCTGCTCCACGGTTTGAGCCGTGGTGGTGTACGCGGCATTGCACTCATTGGAATACGACGTATTCGTGATCGTCACATTTTCATCCAGGTGCAAGTCCATGGTATTGTCCTGGAAATCGGCCCGATAGCGTATGGTAAAAACGGTTGCCCCTGCGGCCATTCCTTTCATGGTCGGGTCGAGGTTGCCGGCGCCGGCCATGATGCCGCCAACACCGTCGCCGTGGTTGCCGTCGGCGATATCGTTGGGGCCAAAAACATCGGTGTTTCGGCCCTGAAAGTCAATATGCGGACCGAGCGGACCATCGTCGCGCACCAGCACGGCCACGCCCGTTCCGTCAAATTTTTTACCCAAAGGATGGTCCATGTCGAGCAAGTTGGCGCGGTGCAGGGAGCGCCCGGGAATATCGTCCGGTACCGAAGGCGCCGGCAACAGTTCGAGGTGCCGCACAAAGGGTTGGGCAGCCACCGTTGCAATACCCGTTTTCCGGAGGCGGACGTGCAGGATACCGTTTTGATTGCCTTGCTCCACAACCGTTATGCCCAGCCGGCGGCACCAATCCGCGCCTTCCGGGATCGTGATTTGGGGATATACCTGCAGGTAAACATCCACCAAATCGCCATTTACGGCCCAGTCGCCGTACGGTTCCTCGCGCAGGTTGCGGGCGATTTTCCACTCGGGACGCACCGGTACGATACTGCGCACCCGCAGGGCTTCCAGTTTTTTCAGGTCAAATTTTTCGGGAATAGCGACCAGGTACGCACCGAATGTAACGTACCCAACAAACTGGACGCCCGCAGTTTCCACCTCCGAAAGCAAACGAACCGAGGGGATTTCGGCGCACTGTATATAACGATAGTAGTAGCCGTTGACCACTTCTCCGGGCGACACCGCCGAATTTTGGCGAACGGCCTGGAAGTTTTCGGGAAAAAACTCCGTGCCCCACTCAAAGCGCACAGGGTAGTTGTTTTGGGAAAACACCGGCCGGCACAGCCAGCCACTGAAGAGCAAGAACAGTACAGCGTAAATTCGCATAGCAGACACAGCGCGTTTAATTGAGCGAAGAAATCGAATAATCAGGAAAACGGTAGAATACAGAAAAAGATGTAAACGAAAGGAGTATCCATCTGTTCCACCGTACGTCCAACGAGATAAAGGCCAAAAGTAGGGGGAAATATGCGGGATTGTCCGCAGCACGCCGATGTCAAAAATTAACAAAACAGGATTTTTACATCGCCCTACATTTGCGCCCTCAAATCAAAAATAAAACATGATCGAACCTTATATATGGGTCGGCTTTATTGCATTGGTGTTGTTGCTGATGCTGCTCGACCTCGGGGTGTTTAATCGCCAAGCGCACGCCCCCACCGCAAAAGAAGCCCTTTTCAGCACTGTTGTTTGGGTCAGCTTAGCCTTGCTGTTCAATATTTTCATTTATTACGCCTACGAATACAAGTGGCTGGGGCTCGGCCTGCACCCGGATGAACCAATGGGCGGTCGGGAGGCCGCACTAAAATACCTGACCGGATACCTGCTGGAAGAAGCCCTTAGCGTGGACAATTTGTTCGTTATGGCGCTGGTGTTCGCGCAGTTCCGTGTACCTAAAATGTACCAGCACCGCATCCTGTTTTGGGGGATACTCGGGGTATTGGTATTCCGGGGACTACTGATCGGCGCAGGTCTTGCGCTGATACATTATTTCACCTGGCTGTTTTACTTTTTTGGCGTGCTGCTGCTATGGTCTGCCTATAAAATGTGGCGTCATAGCGATGTGGAAGAAGATATCGGCGACCACGGCGTCGTTCGGTTCCTCCGCAGGTTTTATCCGGTGAGCAGACGCTACGACGAAGGACATTTTTTCACCATGGAAAACGGCAAGCGGGCAGCTACACCGATGTTTGTTGCCCTTTTGGTGGTCGAAACTACCGACATTATGTTCGCATTCGACTCTGTGCCGGCGGTGTTCTCCATCACGACCGATCCGTTCCTGGTTTTTTCCTCCAATATTTTCGCCATACTCGGCTTGCGGTCTATGTACTTTGTGTTGGCCAATATTCTGGACCGGTTTACCTACCTCAAGTACAGCATGATTGGGATTCTGTTTTTCATTGGGGTAAAGATGTTGCTGTTGCCCCAACATATTCACATTCCGGAACTGGCTTCCTTGCTGACGATTGGCGCATTGCTACTGGCTGGAGTAGCGGCATCGCTTCTGCTGGAGCGCGCCGGACACCGGAAGGCCGCAGAAGGCCCCGAAACCGGGCACACCGACGGCGACCGAAAAGCCCCCGAAGTGCCAAAAGCTCCGCGTCAGGTTTCACATGCTTTAAAAATTTAACAACCCGATCTATTGCCCAATCCGGGAAGCCGCCTATTTTTGTGCCCGTTCAGCACGATGAAATAGGCTTTGTACGGCTGGGCGATTGTTTAACCAAATTCTAACAACCACCTTCAAAAGCGATTTTGCCATGAGACTCTGGGAAAAAAGCAAAAAAGACACCCGCCGCTCGGATGAACGCGAACTGCAACAAACATCCCACAAAAAGAAAAAACTCAAACCCGTCGAAAAAACCAAATACCGCTTGAAAGGCGTCGAAGAAGAGGAAGATTGAACATAAAAAATATGGTGCTTTTCGTCAACGCCGCCCGGTCCTGCCGGGCGGCGTTTTTTTTACCCAGGATCGGATTTCGTCAGATAGCCGACGTACCGCGCATGTCCTGTACGTGTTGGTCCACTGTGTTACCCGTTTCTGGTTAGTTGGTATCCTTTTTGTTTACCCCCTGAAAAAACATAATCTAACACAATGAGAAAATTTTCCTTTTTACTCCTTTTGCTGCTGTGTGTACTGCTCCACACAGCCTCCACGGCCCAAAACCGGGAATACCCAAATGCCGTGAATGCCAAGCTCAATTTCTTTGACTACGGCACCCTGAACGACGAATCCTTCAACCTCGGCGAAGGTTTCGAGATCGGCTACTTCCGAAATGTGGCCCCATTCCTCAACATCGGCATACCCCTGAAAATGGGCATTGCCAAACTGCCAAACGTGCCCGACGAACCCAGCACACTTGGCAACACCGTTACCAGTAGCCTCGACGTAGTTGCCCAACTCGGCAAAATCAGCAGCGATGCCAAAATCTCGCCGTACGTCTTTGCCGGCGCCGGGTACTTCCTCGAAGAGTTCAAAAACGGTCATGCCCAGTTTCCTTTCGGCGTGGGCGCCAACTTCCGCATCTCCAAGTACGCCTTTATCAACGCGCAAGCAGAGTACCGCAAAGCCGCCGCCGACAACCGCGATAACTTGCAAATTGGTGTTGGCTTTGTCTATTTGCTCCACCAGGCGCCTGCCAAACCACAACCACAATCCGACCGCGACAAAGACGGCGTTCCGGATGTGTCCGACCAGTGCCCCGACCAACCAGGCACGGCCGCTGCAATTGGCTGCCCGGATTACGACAACGACGGCGTAGCCGACAAGGACGACGAGTGCCCGACTCAAGCAGGCCTGGCCACCACCAAGGGCTGCCCCGACACCGACGGCGACGGCGTACCGGACAAAGATGACACCTGCCCGACGGAAGCAGGCGCCCTCAAAGGCTGCCCCGATACCGACCGCGACGGCGTACCCGATAAAGACGACGAATGCCCGACCGAGGCAGGTACCGTGAAAGGTTGCCCGGACTCCGACTACGACGGCGTAGCCGATAAAGATGATAAATGCCCACGCGAGCCTGGCACGGTAGCAACAGGCGGTTGTCCGGAAGTGAAAGACCGCGATGGCGACGGCATCCCCGACGATAAAGACCCCTGCCCCGATGCGGCCGGCCCCTTCAAAGGCTGCCCGGACTCCGACAGCGATGGCGTAGCAGACAACCTCGACAAGTGCCCGGGCACCGCCGGCCCGGCTACGAACTTTGGCTGCCCGGAAGTGAAAAAAGAAACGAAAGAGCGGTTGGAGTTTGCCACTAAAAACGTCCAGTTCGAGACCGGCAAAGTTGAGCTCAAGTCTTCATCCTTCAAGATTCTGGATGAAATCGTTGGGATCATGAAGCAATACCCGGACTACAAACTTTCCATCCGCGGGCATACCGACAACGTAGGCGATCCGGAGCGCAACCTTGGCCTCTCCACTGAGCGCGCCAAAACGTGCTACGACTACTTCGTGTATCGCGGCATCAAGCCGGAGCGTTTACGCTCAGCCGGATACGGCGACACCCGCCCGCTCGGCGACAACAACCGCACGGCCGGTCGTACCAAAAACCGTCGCGTGGAGTTCGAATTGATGCTGGATTTTTCAGGAGAGAAATAATTCCAAAGAGGGTATTTAACAAAAAACCGTGTCCATTCCCGAACAGAAATGGACACGGTTTTTTGTTACTAAAAAACAAAATCCGACCGTGCAAACACACGATCGGATTTGTCCATACTTGAAAATTGGTCGGATTACTTTAAAAAATGCCCCGAGTGTACGGGCTAGTGCCGCATCCGGCAGTTGGCGTATGAATTAAGTTGTGCATGGTTTTCCATTATAGGTCCACTTAAAAGGCTTGGCAAGAGCCTGGTTAAAATACTGGACAAATCGTTCCAATTGTTCTTTGAGGTCTTGTTTTGAA
>JBGSKO010000168.1:0-5068 GCA_041741155.1 Saprospiraceae bacterium
TAGGCGGCGGGTAAAAACCCGCCGGTACTGAGAATTTTAACCCGCCGACACTTTTTTCGGCGGGTTAAAACCCACCGATACTGGCGAAATTCTACTTTTGCCCGCCCATTCGGCAGCATAACCATGTTCCAGTTCGACCCAGCCAGGATACTCGATCAGTTCCTGTACCACCCCGAGTCCCCGCTTCTGTTCAGCAGCGGGCTTTTTTTGTTTCTGTTTCTCGGTTTTTTGCTGGTGTACCGCCTTTTGCAGCCGCACGAACGGGCGCGTATTTTCTGGAGCATCCTCTTTTCGGTCTTTTTTTATTACAAAAGCAGCGGCATCTATTTCCTGCTGCTGGTCGCCAGCGTGGTCATTGATTTCTATATCGCCCGGTGGATAGCCGCAGCAGGCGAACGGGAGCACCGGGAATCGGCGTTGGATGCCGAATTTCTTTCAAAAAATAACTCCTTCTGGACGCCTCGGCGCACCAAAGTCTGGCTCCTGGTACTCAGCCTCGTGGCCAACCTCGGCATGCTGGCCTATTTCAAATACACCAACTACTTCTTTGAACTGTGGGCCGGCGTGACGGGGACCCAGCCCCTGCACTTCGATTTGTTCCTGCCGGTAGGTATTTCGTTTTTCACATTTCAGTCATTGAGCTACACGATTGACGTGTATCGCGGCGAACTGAAGGCGCTGGACAGCATCTGGGACTATGCGTTTTTTGTCACATTCTTCCCCCAAATGGTGGCCGGCCCTATCGTGCGCGCCGCAGATTTTTTGCCGCAGATTCACCAACCGCTGCACATTTCCAGAGAACAATTTGGGCGTGGTGTGTTTCTCCTCTGCATTGGATTATTCAAAAAAGCCGTCATTTCCGACTATATCAGCCTGAACTTCGTGGACCGCGTGTTCGACTCGCCTGCGCAGTACACCGGACTGGAAAACCTCTTCGGCATTTACGGCTACGCGCTCCAAATCTATTGCGACTTCAGCGGATACTCCGATATGGCTATCGGTATCGGGTTATTGCTGGGTTTTAAGTTTCCGATCAATTTTAACTCGCCCTACCAGTCGCTCAGCATCACCGAATTTTGGCGGCGGTGGCATATTTCGTTGTCCACCTGGCTACGCGACTACCTGTATATTCCCCTCGGCGGCAACCGCCACGGCCGGGCGCGCACCTATCTCAACCTGTTGCTCACCATGTTGCTTGGCGGCTTGTGGCACGGAGCGGCCACGCGATTTATTATCTGGGGTGGACTGCACGGTACAGCCATGGCGATAGAACGCTGGTGGAAGGAAATATTTCCGGGCCGCCCCGGCTGGTTCCGTCGGCTCCTCGGCGGGGTGTGGACCTTCCACTTTGTGTGTTTCTGCTGGATATTTTTCCGCGCGCCGGACCTGGCCGCCGTGCAGGCCATGCTGGGGCAAATTGCATTCGCATTCAACCCGCAGATATTGCCGGAGTTTCTTGAAGGCTACGGCGCCGTGGTATTCTGGATGGCGCTGGGCTATGGGCTGCACCTGTTGCCTGCTACCTGGGAGTACGCTGCCGAACGCCGTGTGACGGCGCTACCGCTGCCGGCCAAGGCTGTTTTACTTACCCTGGTGATCGTGCTCGTGATGCAGATTAAGTCGTCGGACGTGCAGCCGTTTATTTATTTTCAATTTTAACACCCAACAGTTCCCGGCATTTTTCTCGCAGCCACTCCGTATCCACTACCGGTTTTTCCTCAATGGTCTGTGTGATGCGTTCGACCTCCTGTCGGATGGCAGCAAGATTTGCCCCCCTGAGTTGCATTTTTTCCTTTTGCCGGCACAATTGCACGGCGGTTTCGTAAAAACCGAGGATGCCCGCTCGGCGTTCAGAGCGCATGTTTTTATTTTCTTTGATGCGCTTGTGCGTAGCGCGTTTCATATTCACGCCCTCTTCGTCGAGCAGCGTGCCGAGTTCGTAGCGGATGCGGATATCGAGCGTAGCAGCCAGGGAGTATAGGTTGGGGTCATCGGTGGCGCCGTAGTTGAAATAGTGCGGCAGACGGCGGGCGGCTTCCGCATAGCGTCTTTGAGCGAACAACAGCATGGCCCGGCCCACATCGGCTACGGTATCGGGTTCGGGTGTAGCGGTTATTTTTGAAGAAAATTCATCGAGAAAAGCTGCTGCCCAATCCAGGTGACCAAGCTTGATGGCATTAAACAGGATACCCTGAAAATGAGTACTCTGGATATCCTCTTCTTTGCGGCGCATTTGTTCGAGGTCTTCCTGGTGCGACTGGAACAGCTGCTCCAAAAACTGCCGGTCACGGGTCTGTCGGTAGCGTCGTGCCCAATAGGAACGCACAATCACATTGAAATCGCGGAAGCGTTTGGCCGGCACGAGGTCGCGGTGCCGGCGCAGGAGTTGGAAAAAATTTACGGCAAGCACGTCCGTTTTTTCCGGCTTTTTTTTCGTGAGCAACTGGAGCAACGTGAAGTACAACGCAATACTGGGGTCATTGTAATCATAGTCGTGCTGCATCAGCAATTCAGTCATTTTCACCGTCAGCTTCTGGTTGGTCATCAGGCGGCGAAACTCGTCGGAGTCCTCGGCAAACGGCATTGCGATCTGTTGCAGGTGCACGAGTTTGCACATCTGGTCAAGTTTGCTCAGCAGGTAAAAACGGTCGAGGTTTTCGGAGGCCACCAATAAATTGACAAATCCATCCTGCGCCGACCACTCGCTGAGGCTATCGTACATAGCTTTTTCTTGCGCAGACAGGTACCGGAAATAAAAAAAGTCGCTGAACTCGTACTCCTCAAACTGGTCGAACTGCCGTTGCTCCTGAAATACGTCCTCCAATTCCTGATACAGGTTCTGGAAAAAATTTTCTGCACGCTTCACCCGTCGTTTTTTGCCGCTGCCATCAGACGCCGCCGGCACTGCCTGCGGGGCATCCATCGGTTTTTGCGCAAGCCGTTCGCTGTAAAAACGCATGAGGGCAAGCTGCTGGCGCGCGAAATTGAGCAGGGCAACCGGGTCTTGGGTGATGTTTGACTTACGCCCGCTGCGCACCACACGCCCGCCTTTGACCGCCGAGTACCGAAAATTGATGAACTGCTTAACGATGTGCATCAGTTGGGTCATGGTCCGTTCCACCTCGTTTACAGGGTTGCCGCGTGTGGGGTAGAGCACGCGCCCCGCCACCGATTTTTCCAGCGCAGGATCGGCAAACTCCGGGTAGTATCCTTGTAAATACTCGAAAAGCCGCACAGTGTCGTTGAAGCGGTTTGCCTCATTGAAAATCGGCGATGCGACAAACTTTTCCAGCATGTCGAACTCCTCCGGGGTGAACAATTGCAAGGTGCGGAGTAACGGACTTTCGTGCATGAGTACTGGTTGAAATACGCTGTACCTGCGGGTTTTAACCCGCAGAAAATCAGAGTTGTACCTGCGGATTTAAATCCGCAGAAAATTTAAAGACTGAAACCAGAAGCTGCGGGTTAAAACCCGCAGGTACGGTGTGTATGGAAGTTAAGCGCTTTTTCGTGTTTGGTGACCGGTAGCGGGGGGGCGCATCTTTGTGTCATCAAATCACCGCGAGCCAAACAGCGGCGAAGTTAACCCTGAAACACCGGCCCCAAAAACCTACACGTAAACCTCCGGGATTTTTTGTGTTGTCTTGTTCGTGATCGGCCCCTTTAAACCAGAATGAAAACCCGGGAAAGTGTAAAATGCGTACCTGTTCATGTTTGGCCCCTTAAAACCGCCCCAATACCAGGTGAAGCTACGCAGAAGGGAAGCTGCGATGTGTTCTGTTCGTGTCAGGCCCCATTAAACCAAAAACACCTAAACCTTTTCATTTTCGACGCAGTGTAACCTTGAATGCCTTGGCTCATTAACCTGAAAACCGATTTTGTTCGCCGGCGGGCCTCACGCAGAACGGCTCAGCGCCCCGACGAAACCAGATGACGGGAAGCGCGTTAGTTGCCCGCCGGTCGAACAAAAAGTACTGCCGAACCCCGTTCGGCACATCAAAATGACAACGAATGCGGCTATTACACCTCGGCGTTTAGCCGAAACCACTTGGGTACAATCGGCTTTTTAGCGCCGGCCCCAACAACCAAATATAAAGAGTAAACCTTGGCGGGGGATTCAAACTCCATACTATGGAGTGCCCGCTCCCTAATCGAAGGGGGCGGGCTTTTTTATTGTCCTGTACCTACTGATCGGAATCAGCCCCAAACTTGACGTAGATTAAGCCCTGCTCCCGCGCGCGCCTTTATTTTTGTCCAAATAAAAACACTTGTTATGAAAAACTATAAAAAGCAAATCGGCATTTGGTTGGACTACAAGGAAGCATGGCTCGTCATGATTGATGAGGAAAAAGGCGGAGCGCCAGAACTGAAGCACGTCGAATCCGAAATTGAGTGGGGCGTGGCTAAAGGTGGCTCCCGCAGCAAAACACCTTGGGGCCCGCAGGGCGGCATCAGCGAAAGCGCCCACGAAGCGCGCCGCAAGCAAGAAGAAAAAAACTACTTCGAGGCTGTGATCCGGGAAATCCAACCCGACACCGATGAGATCATGATTTTTGGTCCCGCAGAAGCCAAACTCGGCCTGAAACACGCCATCGAAGCAATCAAAAACTTCCGGCCGGAAATCGTCGAAGTACAGTCTGCCGATTCCATGACGCAAAATCAGCTTGTCGCCCGGGTACGGGATTTCTTTGCAGAAAAGGTAGCTTGAGTTTTACAACCAAACGGGTGTCCGGCGGGTTATGCAACTCTACAGGAAACATGAGTAATCCCGAATTTTTCGAGCGTGTTCAGAGAACTGTGTCAAACCTACCGAGAGATTTTTTTACACAGACAAACGCAGACTGCTACACAGACAAACACAGAGAGTAACTTATTTAAAATCAAACTTCTGTGTTTGTCTGTGTAGCAGTCTGCGTTTGTCTGTGTAAAATTTGCTCTGAACGGGCTGAGACAGTTTTCTGAACACTCCCAATTTTTTAAGGAAACAAGGACATCGGAAAAATATGCGCCGGCATTGGGTGCAAAAACATCCCGCCCAATACGCGCCGGATATCTCGAAAAAAGGGCG
>JBGSKO010000169.1:0-61329 GCA_041741155.1 Saprospiraceae bacterium
TGTCAATGAACTTGATCCGGCATCAAGACCGGAAATCGAAATCTTTACAATCAAACAATTCGTTGATAATCCGTTTCAACTTTCGTTGAACCTTGATTTATAATTTCTTCATTCAGGTCAAGGTATTTTAGGAAGGCACACGTTGAAATTCATCATTCATCATTCATCATTCATCATTCATCATTCATTGAATCTAACTTTGCGGCTTATTTTTTTAAACGACGTATGAAACGCACGAAAATAGCTGAAATCCTCCGCACGGAGCCTGTCAACACAGAAGTTGTGGTAAAAGGCTGGGTAAAAGCCTTCCGAAACAACCAGTTCATCGCCCTCAACGACGGCTCTTGCGCGTCGAACCTGCAAGTGGTACTCGATTTTGAAAATACCGATCCGGCGCTCGTTGATCGCATCAAATTCGGCGCAGCTATCGGCGCGCGCGGCATACTGATAGAAAGTCAGGGCAAAGGACAGCGCGTGGAAGTAAAAGCTGAAGAAATACTGGTTTATGGCGACTGCGATCCCGAACAGTTTCCGCTCCAGCCTAAAAAACAAAGCCTGGAATTTTTGCGCGAAAACGCCCACCTGCGCTTCCGCACCAACACGTTCGCTGCGGTATTCCGTGTGCGGCATACGTTGGCATTCGCCATCAACAAGTTTTTCAACGACCGCGGTTTTTGTTACCTGCACACACCTATTATTACGTCCAGCGATGCCGAAGGCGCCGGGGAAATGTTCCGCGTGACGACGCTGCCGCTGGAAAAAATCCCGCACACCGAAAATGGCGATATTGATTTCAGCCGGGACTTCTTCGAGCGCCCGACCAACCTGACGGTTTCCGGCCAGCTGGAAGCAGAACTCGGCGCCCTGGCGCTCGGCGAGGTGTACACGTTCGGCCCCACGTTCCGCGCCGAAAACTCCAATACCACGCGCCACCTGGCCGAGTTCTGGATGATCGAGCCGGAAGTAGCCTTTGCCGACCTGAACGATAACATGGACCTGGCCGAAGCCATGCTCCAGTATGTGTGCCAATATGCACTGGAGCACTGTGCCGAAGACCTGAAAATTCTCGAAGACCGCCTGATCGAAGAAGAAAAAGCTAAACCGCAAGACCAGCGCTCGCCCATGAACCTGATGGACAAACTGCGTTTTGTGGTGGACAATCAGTTCGAGCGACTGACCTACACCGAGGCCATTGATATTTTGAAAAACTCCAACCCGAACAAAAAGGGCAAATTCCAGTACCCTATCGAAGGCTGGGGCGCCGACCTGCAAAGCGAACACGAGCGGTATTTGGTAGAAAAACACTTCCAGAAACCGGTCATCCTGACCAACTACCCGGCAGCCATCAAGGCATTCTATATGCGCCTGGACGAACCGAGTGCGGGCGTGCCCGGCCCTACGGTGTCGGCTATGGATATTTTATTCCCCGGCATCGGCGAAATCGTAGGTGGCTCGCAGCGCGAGGAGCGGCTGGAGGTCCTTTCGGAAAAAATGCAAGCCATGCACATTCCGGAATCGGAGTTATACTGGTACCTGGACACCCGGCGCTTCGGCTCCTGTCCGCACGCCGGTTTCGGCCTTGGATTCGAGCGGTTGGTACAGTTCGTGACCGGTATGGGGAACATTCGCGATGTAATTGCGTTTCCTCGCTATCCGGGCAGTGCCGAGTTTTAAAAGTTGTTTGCGTTGCCTGTACATTTGTATTTGTTTTCAAAAAAAATTCCCACAGCATGAATAAGGTATTCGTCGTCGCTCTTTTGGCGCTCTTCCTCACCAGCCAGGCCAACGCTCAGGGCATCAATTTTTTTACCGGCACCTGGCCCGAGGCTATGGAAAAAGCTAAAGCTGAACAAAAACTGATTTTTGTGGATGCCTACGCCTCCTGGTGCGGCCCCTGCAAGCGTATGTCGGCCAATATTTTCCCCGACCCGCAAGTGGGCGACTATTTCAACGCCAACTTCATCAATGTGAAGTACGACATGGAAAAGCCGGAAAACAGCGCATTCGCAAGCAAATACCCGGTCAGTGCCTACCCTACGCTTATGATTTTGGACAGCGAGGGCAAAGTAGTGCACAAACATGTCGGCGGCATGAATGCCGAAGGACTCATTGCTTTTGGTCAAAAAGGCAGCGGCAAAACGGACACCTCCAAGGATTTTGAAAAAGAATACGCCGCCGGCAACCGCGATCCGCAGCTCGTGCTGGACTATATCCGTGCGCTCAACCGCGCCAACAAACCCTCGTTGAAAATCACCAACGAATACCTCAACAGCCAAAAGGATCTGAATACGCCAATCAACCGCAAAATCATCCTCGAAGGCGCTGTGGAAGCCGACAGCCGGGTATTCGATCTCTTGCTTGCCAACCGCGACCTGATTACCTTGCAAGAAAGTAAGGACGCCGTGGATGCCCGCATCAATCTGGCGTGCCAGAACACGTTGAAAAAGGCCATCGAATTCCGCGATGAACGGCTCCTTCAGGAAGCAAAAAGCAAGATGAAATCCGGACTGCCCGCCCGTGCGGACGAGTTTGGTGCGGATTCTGACATGAAATTTTACGCCGCCACCAAGGATGTGAAGAACTACCTTAAAACCGCGCAGGCCTACCAGAAAAAAACCGTAAAAAACAATGCGGCTCGCCTGCACGACCTGGTCATTAATGTCCTGCGCGCGTTCCCCAATGATAAATCTGCGCTGGCACAAGCCCAAAAATGGGCTAAATCTGCGGCGGACAACGGTGGCTTGCCGGAATACTACCTCACCCTGGCAGAAATTTACAAACGCCAGGGCGACAAAGCCAAAGCCCGCGCTACTGCTGAAAAAGCCCGCAAAGCCATCGGCAGCGAGGACAAGCAAAACCTAAGTTCCAAGGTTGACTACTTCCTGCAAACGCTGGAAGGCTAAACCACAGGTTATTCCAATACGCTCAACCAAAAAACCTTCGAACCAGAAACCCTCCAACCAGAAACCTATTCACCCTCCAACCAAAAACCACACACCATGTCCAAACACGGAAAAGCGCTCGTCGCCATGTCCGGTGGTATAGATTCCACCATGACCGCCGTTCTCCTCCACGAGGAGGGCTGGGAAGTGGTGGGCATTACCATGAAAACCTGGGACTACGCCACTTCGGGCGGCTCCAAAAAAGAGACGGGCTGCTGCTCACTCGACAGCATAAACGATGCCCGGCAGGTAGCCGTCAAACTTGGATTTCACCATTTTATCGTGGATATCCGCGATGAATTCGGCGACTATGTGATTGACAATTTTGTAGAGGAGTACATGGCCGGCCGCACGCCCAACCCTTGCGTGCTGTGTAATACTCATATCAAATGGAACAGTCTGCTGCGCCGGGCGGATATGCTTGACTGTGCATTCATCGCCACCGGCCACTATGGCATCATCAACGAGCTGGATGGCCGCAAGTATGTCACCCGCGCCCGAGACCGCCAAAAAGACCAATCGTATGTGCTTTGGGGCCTTAGCCAGGAGTGTCTGGACCGGACGCGTATGCCCCTAGGTGTTTTCACCAAACCTGAAGTACGCCAAATGGCCGCCGAACGCGGCTGGGATGAGTTGAGCAAAAAAGCGGAGAGCTACGAAATCTGCTTTGTGCCCGACAACGACTACCGCGGCTTCTTGCGCCGGCGGGTAGAGGGCCTCGACGAGCGCGTTGCCGGCGGCAATTTTGTGGACACCGCAGGCGCTGTGCTCGGCAAACACGAAGGCTACCCGTTCTATACGGTCGGTCAGCGCAAAGGATTGGGCATTGCCTTGGGCGAGCCTATGTTCGTGACCGAAATCCGCCCGGAAACAAATACCGTGGTACTCGGCCGCGAAGATGACCTGATCCGCAACGGAATGCTGGTCGGCAAGGTAAACCTGATGAAATACGACAGTCTGCCGGAAACGGGGCTGGAGGTTGTCACCAAGGTGCGCTACCGCGATGCCGGTACGCTCAGCACGATATCTGCAGTGGGCAAGGATGTGGACGTGCAGTTTCACGCCAATGCAAAAGGCATCGCCCCTGGTCAGAGCGCCGTGTTTTATGAAGGCGACGATGTGGTGGGCGGTGGCATCATTCAGGGGAGCTTTTTCGGGTAACCGCATTGGATTTCACCGCGGAGGCGCAGAGACGCGGAGTTGTTTAACTTTTATAAATAAAAAAACTCCGCGTCTCTGCGCCTCCGCGGTACATGTACTCCGCTGTTTCTCTAACCTGACTATGGCCAAAATACTGCTCATCGAAACAGCCTCCGAGGTATGCTCCGCTGCCATCGCCGCTGATGGCAACCTGGTTGCCATCGCCGAGGATCAAGACCAGCCCAACCACGCCGCACGACTTACCCTCCTGATTCAAGAATGTGTCCGACACTCCGGTATCGCCTTAGCCGAACTGGACGCTGTTGCGGTGAGTCGCGGCCCGGGTTCTTATACCTCGCTGCGGGTAGGGGCTTCGGTAGCCAAGGGCATTTGTTATGCGCTGGATAAGCCGCTCATTGCGGTGGATACCCTGCAGGCGTTGGCGGCTGCAAGCCGGCGTGCATTCGAGCCGCATCGCAGCCCTGGTGTTGTCCCGCTATTTGTCCCGATGCTTGATGCCCGCCGGAAAGAAGTTTGGACGGCCGTGTACGATGACCAGTTGCAAAAACTGGTGGATGCACAGCCGTTAATTTTAGACAACAATTTGTTTGAAATTTTCCTACAATTTATACCCGGTTTTGCATCCCATAATGTGTTTGTAATTTCAGGGAACGGTGTAAAAAAAATACCAAACGAGCTGATTAGCGAGAATGTGGTTGCAAGTCCTGTTCAAAATTGTTCGGCAGCGCATCTTGGTATTCTTGCAGAGCAAATTTTCCAAAACGCTGATTTTCAGGACATAGCTTATTTCGAGCCATTTTACATGAAACCACCCAATATCACCACGCCGGGAAAAAATATTTTTTCCTGAAAAATATAAAAAAAATTCAAATTGATAAAAAAACGCTCTACTTTCGCACTGATAGTCAGGCACTTTACGTCTTTTCTTTATTAATTATACACGATTTGACTCATCTGAAGTGGCATAGTTTTGGGAAAGAAAAGATAGATTTAGATATGGCTTTTTGAATTTTTAAAACAAATAATATGAGAAAGACAAAAACCGAAGCGAACGTCTTGAAAAAAGGGGATCAAGACATGCCGCTTGACTACGGTGAATTACGCAAGGCTGCGCTTGTTCTTAGGGCAGTCAACCATAAGTTGCGGCAGCGTATGATTGACCTGCTGGAAGAAAACCAGCAAATGACGGTCACCGATATTTACATCAAACTTCGACTTGAACAGAGCGTTGCGAGCCAGCATCTGGCTATTTTGCGTAAAGCCGGCGTCGTCAAAACCGAGCGGCAAGGAAAGTATATCTACTATGCCCTGGATCTGGAGCGGCTCGGCCAGATATCGCGCCTTGTAGAAGAATTGGTGATCTAAGAGCAAAAGCCTCCGAATTTTTCAATCCAACTTACACACACTGCTGCATACGGACAGATTGGCCGTATGCAGTATTTTATACCCCTATACCATACCTACCGCCCTGCAACACGAAGCTACAGGGCGGTTGGCATTTTACTGGCATACTTAAATCTTTGGTTGTTTTAGAAGAAAAAACCTATTCGCAAGGTGATTGCATTGAAGGAGCCTTTGGAGTCCTCTTTTTTCCAGGTACTTGTTCCAGCATCAAACACGGAGCCGCCATCGTCGGTCAGGTCTGTAAATTGCTGCTGAAAATGCAACCCAGCCACGATCGTTGCGCTGGATGCTACCGAATACTCAATGCCGAAACCAGCACCCCAGGCCAGGGATAGCCCGTTCACTTCTTTGCGTATATTTTCGTCTTCGGCCTGAACGGGCGTATTTCCCCGCAAATCTCCAAGGGCCTTGGTTACAAATCCCAGTGTAAAAACGGGCGCCTCGGCGTAAAACTTAAGATTTGAATCTTCATTGGAACCTCCCCGAAAGCGCAGACCAAACGGAACCTCTACGTAGGTGACCCGATAGTGCAAGCGGGCATCTTTGGACAAAGTATCCAGCCGGGGATCACTCAAGTCGGTGTTGGGCCAGAGTACGGCTTGCTGATAACCATTCAGCAGTTTCCCCCCCTGATTGAAACCAAACCCAAGCCCCGCCAAAAAGGCATAGTTTTGCGCAAAATAATACTCGCCCTGTACGCCAAACTTCAATCCCCAATTGGATCCGATACCTTCGATGAATTTGTCATCGGTGCGCATCCACGACCAGGTTGGGCTGGCGTGTATGCCAAACCGGAAGTCTTGCTGCGCCAGGGAGAGCCCTTGGATCGCCAAGAAAAAGCCAAAAACTAAAGCAATTTTTTTCATAACGTGTTGTTCTTTTGTGCGTTAAAAAATAAGGGGTTTCCTTTTTGAATTTTTATGAATGTCTTTTACTGGCGCTAAAATCGCAGTATTTTCTCGTTGAACATGACTCGAAGTATAAATTACATTGTCGCTGTATTCACATTGCTGTTGTCCGGGCTTTTCCTCAGTCGGTGCGGCAATAACACCTCTAAAAATATTCCCGATGTTTCGGACATCCCGGTGCAGTTAAACCTCCAGCGCTTTGATCAAGCCCTGTTTTCCCTGGACACCGCCAACATGGAAGAAGGTCTGCGCACTCTTGCGCAGCAATACCCCGATTTTTTGCCCTTTTTTATCGCAGAAATCGCACACGATCAGTCCAATGCAGACGAGCTTCCTCTGGACGCCGTCACCGGATTTGTATCTGCTCCGCAGGTACGCCGGCTGTATGATTCCTGTCAGGTTGCCTTCCCTGACCTGACGCAACTGTCCTCCGACCTCGAACAGATGCTTCGGTTTTACCGCTACTATTTCCCTAATAAACCGCTTCCCCGTTTCGTAACCACTGTCACCGAGTTCATTGGAGATGCTTACACCGTAAACGACTCACTGGTGATGATTGGTTTGGACATGTTTCTCGGCGAGAATTTTTCCGGGTATAACCCCGATTATTTTCCGCAGTATCTACGCCGGCAGTTTGCGAAGGAGTACATGACAACCAAGGTTGCTCTGGTACTCGCAACCAGACTTGCTGGCCCTCCTCCCGGGGATCATATACTGGACTATATGATCAACAACGGTAAGATACTCTATCTTATGGACGCGCTGATACCCATTGTGCCGGATAGTATAAAAATGGGTTATACCAAGGCCCAGATGGAGGGGTGTTATGCCAATGAACAAGAAGTTTGGGCAAAGCTGCTGGAACTAAAAGTACTCTACCAACCGCTGAACAACAAAAATCAGAAAATTGTGACGCCCAGCCCCAGTTCGGATATCGTGTTTGTGGAAGCTCCCGGCGAAATAGGCAATTGGGTTGGCTGGCAAATTGTAAAGGCATACATGAGCCGCTACCCTGAAACATCTTTAGATGAACTTTTGAACCTTCGGAACACCCAACAGTTTTTGGAAAAAGCAAAATACAAACCCAAGCGCGTCAACTGATGCAAGCAAGCAACAAAAAACGAACGTTTTGGCCGGCAGTTTTCTGTTTTGTGGCAGTCCTACTCGTAGGCCATGCGGTTCCATTGCACGCACAAATCTCGATCGTTTTTGAAGCAGAAGGGCCAACCAAGGAAATCGTCGAGGGAAGTCGCTTCGAAGTAGCCTTTACGCTAAAGAACAGTACGGCACAACGGTTTATACCGCCCGATTTTAAAGGTTTTAAGGTGAAGTCCGGCCCATCCGAACTGCGTAGCGCCGGTTTTGTAAACGGAAAATCATATAGCCATCAAGTTTGGACCTACGAACTGGAGGCCGGTGCGCCAGGCACCTACACCATCGGTTTGGCCATTGCACAAACCAGCAACCAAACCCTGCGTACCCAACCGTTGGTAATTCGAGTAGGCAAGGCCAAGCCTGGCAAAGCCAAGGCCCGTGCCCCTGGCTCAGATGAACGTATTTTCCTCAGCGGCGAACTGGACCGCGAAACTGTTTTTGTAGGGCAGCAGGTTTGTTACCAGGTAAAACTATATACCCAAGTCGGAGTATCCGACTACGATATTCTGGACTTACCGCAATTCGAAGGTTTCTTCAGCCGTGAACGCAGACGCTTCGATACCAGAGTACAGTACCAAACCGTCCGGGGCAAAAAATACGCGGTCCGTATCCTCTATGAAATGGCGCTCTTCCCGCAACAGCCCGGGACATTGGCCGTCGGGTCGGCACAGGTACGGGTCGGTGTGGAGTCGCCCGGCGGAGGTATTCGCGCACTCCTGGGTTCGGCCCCGGTAGTGCTGCAAACGCAGCCCATGACACTCAACGTCAATCCACTCCCCGACCCGGTACCGAACAATTTTTCCGGGGGCGTCGGCGCTTACACTTGGCAGGTAAATGCCGATAAGAATGCGCTCACCACCGACGATGCGCTTACGCTCACCGTGTCTATAGAGGGTAACGGCGACTCGCGCCGCTTTTCAAACCCGCGCTTTGACTTACCCGATGGATTAGAGGGTTTTGAGCCTAAAGCCCGGGAACAGGAAGACTATGAAACCGGCGAGCAGTTTGTGCACGCCACTGTACTGGAGTATGTGATTCTTCCCAAGAAACCAGGCGAATACACGTTCATGCCCGAGCTGGTTGTTTTTGATCCCGACAGTAACCAATACCGGAAACTTCAAGCCGCCCAGCCCGTGCAATTGACCGTAACGCCAGGCCCCACCTACGGAAAAATCACCCCGCCCCTCGACAGCATCACCGCTCCGACGGCACGCCGCTCGCCATTGGAGGATATCTGGAGACAAGCGACGCAGTGGGTTACGGCTCCTGCCCTTGGAGGAATTATCGGAGGCATATTGATCGCCTTGGCAATCTTTTTTTTCTGGCGAAAAAACAAAAAACGCACACAGGAACCAGCCGAAACTGATACACTTGGGGCAACCACCGAACGGCCTAAACCCAACCTGCGGATCCTGCGCAGACGCCTTCAGGAAGTGCAACAGTTCATCCCGCAAAATGATCCCAAGCTGTTCTACCACGAGCTATTGAAAGGCATTCAAGCATATATAGCCGCCCGTTTGGACACCGAGCCATCCTTGCTTACGCAACAATTCATGCAGGAAAAACTCACTGCGCGCGGGGTCCCGCAGCCCACGCTCAACGCCTTGACGGCCGTATGGCATACTTGCGAAAAATCGGTGTTTGCCGGCCAGTCATCCAGTTTTGAGATGTATCCAACATGGCAAAAGACTGAAGTCGCGCTCCAGGAACTGGATGCAATACTTAAGTAGACCTTTCCCCTATCGCATTTTCACCTTTCGCCCTGGCAACCCCGCCCATGCGGGCATTTTAGCTTCTAGTCCGCGGGGAGTGATAACCCATAGTACTGGTACCCGAGGGCGCACACGGGGTTGGTCGGCATAACCGTCGGTAAAAAAAATCAACCCGTCCGGTCGTATACGATTGGCCTGCTCAAGTGCCGCATTGAAGTCGGTGCCCCCGCGGCCGGACACAGCTTCGGGCGCAGCCCCCCGATAGGGATACTGGTGATATACTTGCGTGTCGGCCTCGATAATTTCTACTGAAGCGCCGGCTCGCCACAGATGGAATATTTCGTTAAAGAATGCGGCGAAGTCTTCCTGTCCAATACTACCCGACGTATCAATTACAACCAACAAGCGCCGACGATGCCGTATGAGCGTACCCGGTACTGTGCCATAGCGCTTACTGGGCCGCTTGATCGTGCTTTTTAGACGCGTTTTGGTAGCACTTTCGGTAAAGAGGCGCAACGCCAGCTTCCAGTTCAGCAGAGGCGCCGAACGGAGCAGTTTTTTTTCAAGATGCTCCCTGACCTCCCCCGGCAATGCGCCCCAAGCATGCGCGCTGGTGCGCTGGTGCGCTGTTTGTAACAGGCTATCAATGTGCAATTCGGCAGCATCGCGTTCCAATTCGCTGCGACTTTGTATCTCGCGCCAAGGTTGATGCCGTTCCATGCCATTCGTGTCGGAGCGAATATTATTGAGTAGCTCCTGGTCTGGTGATCCCGAGGCTTGGCCGCCCCGTCCCTGCCGCAGGTCCTCCAGCTTTTTGTAATAATAAAACCATGTCTGACCAGACTGTAACGCCAATGCAGGAAACGATTCGAGGAATATACTATCGTCGGGCAAACGATCACGTTCCACATACTGGTTCACCACCAAGTCGAACGCGACATTCAGAAGTAACGGATCGAGAAATGGTTCTTTCACAAACAGGTGGCGGAATACCACGTGGAGCATTTCGTGTTTTACTACGCCGTAGCGATGTCCAGGATCAGTAAGAACATCATCCCAAAAATCTGCGTTGACATACAACGTAAGCGCATTTTGCCCTAATCCTACGGCCAACGTATCTACTATATGGCCAGAAGACACAACTTCCTTGTTCATACTTCCAAAAACGTGGGCATAAAAAGGCTCTCGCAGCAGCAGGTCAATGCCGGTTCTAGCAAGTTCATCCAGAATACGCGATATGGTATTTGTCATCGGTCTTGAGTCGTTTACTCGACTCCGGTCTCCAGTAGGGTTAGCGTTTGGTTGTTGGCATCCAGTCGAGCGTCTATCTGATAGGGGAACGTGGCTTGATGTGCTACATGCCCGAATGGCAATCCATATAGCACCGGAATCCCCAGGTTGCCCAACCTGTCGCGCAGCGTTTCCGGTAGAGACAGTGAAAATTCTGTGTTTTTAGGGCCACATTCTGCAAAAACACCGAGCGCAATACCTGCGGCCTCATTAAGGTCGGTCGCCTGCAGCAACTGCGTCAGCAAGCGGTCAATGCGGTAGGGTTGCTCGCCAACGTCCTCAATAAAAACAATTTTTTGGCGGAAAGAGGGCTCAAATTCTGTGCCCGCAAGGGCCGCCAGCAGGGACAAATTGCCTCCGGTAAGCTGTCCACTTGCTGTTCCCGGCGCAATGGAGAAAGGCCGAAAAGCTTCATCGGTTAAGTCTTCTTCAGCATCCGGCGTTCGGAGCAGATAGCCTGATTGCGGATTTACAAGCATTGCTCGGAAATGCTGGAGTGTATTTTCCGGAAAATCGGAAGCGGCTACCGGACCGTGAAACGTAACGAGTCCTGTTTTTTGACCAATAGCAATATGCAACGCTGTCACATCACTGAAGCCTATAAAAGGTTTCGGGTGCTTGCGTATCAAGTCATAATCTATGTGCGGAAGCAAGCGTGTAACGCCATAGCCACCACGTACACACCAAACGGCGTCCACATCGGGGTCAGAAAAGGCCCAATGCAGATCGGCCAAACGGGCCTCGTCCTTGCCCGCCAAATAACCGTATCGAGCCCGAAGAGAATCGCCTTCGCGAACATTGTAACCAAGTGCAGCTAAATTGGCCAATGCTTTGATAATTTTTTCATCGGAAACGGGGCTGGCCGGCGCGATAAGCGCCACGGTTGCCCCTTCGCGCAAACGCTTAGGTTTGCGCCTAAAAGGGTTTTCTCCGGTACTTATCTGGCCTGCCGCTTGTGCGGAAAAAGCAGCTGCGAGCACGGTTAAGCCCGTTTGATGAATGAAATGACGACGACGCATTGGCAAATGTAGTATGGATGACTAAAGATTAAGCGTGCCCATTATCCGAGAATGTTTTTGCTCATATCCAAACCAAATATCTTCCGGAAGGTTACAAAACGTACATTTACGGCAAGTCAAAAAAAACACATCACACATGCTTTTCGCTATTGGCACCAAGGTAATATTTCGATACACCGGAGAACGCGGCACCATCACTGCTCGGCTGGATGACAATATGCTGCAAGTACGGCTTGAAAGTGACCCTGATTTAGAGATTCCGGCTTTTGCTGAAGACCTGGTTCGCAATACCGGGGAGGAGCCAGCGCTTGCAGGTGCAAAATTTGTCAAGGGAAAACAGTCGCCAGAGCCGCCACCGCCACCTCGCCGGGAGATCAAAGGTCAGTATGTTATTTTGAAACCCAAAGGGCTGCTCATCGCTTTCGAACCGATGCCCGGCCGTGATGGTAATGTATCGCGTTACAAGGCCTGGTTGATTAATGATACTACATTTGAATTTTTGTTCGACCTTGAACTATTCACGAATAATAAAACCATTCTACGAATAGAGGATAAACTGACAGCAACAACCGTACTGGAACTCGGTGATATACTATACGACGACTTGAGTGATCTTCCAGAGGTTGACCTCGAGATTCGGCGTATTACAACCGATGGGCCGGATGCGCCGCTAAATCGCCAACTCAAGATTCGCCCCAAGCAGTTCTTCAATAACCTGCAAACTGCACCTATTCTGAATGTGCTGACGCATCAATTTCTATTGCTCAATTCGTTTGAACAACCTGAAAAAAAACAGACCGACTCGGATTTGCGTGACTATACCCAAAGAAACCTTCAAGAAAAGCGCCGCGCATCGGAATCCAACTCCGTTCCCTACCTCTCTTTTAATGTAGAGGAGTTTGCCCAATTTGTGCCAGAAATAGATTTGCACATCGAAAACCTGACGAACGGATATGCTCGCCTCGACCCCAGCCAGATAGTTCGTATACAGATCCAGCATTTTCAACGCTTTTTAGAAAAAGCTATTCGATTGGGCGTTCCGCGTGTTTTTATCGTTCATGGTGTTGGAGAAGGGAAGCTTCGTGAGGCCATTGCCCAAGAACTTCGCCGGCACCCTACGGTACATCGTTTCAAAAACGAATATCATTCCAAGTACGGTTATGGCGCCACCGAGGTGGTCTTTCATTAGTCTATAGCCCCTCCCCAGCGCCGGTATATACGAAAAAGAGCCAGTGGAAGTACCACTGGCTCTTTTTCGTATGTATTGAGCAAAAGGAATAGCATTAATACTGCCAAAGGTCGTGCTCAAAGTTGAAAATCATATTTTTGATGCGGTCTGATTCCCAGAGGGCATCTACGCCACGGGCATAGTCTTCGATGCGTCGGTCAAATACATTTGACTCTTTTATAATGAAACTTGCGAAATAGCGCATTTCAAAGATATCTTCCCAGGAAATCGTTGCATTCGTGTTTCCACCCATTGTATATACACGGTGGCGTGCAAAAAGATCACGTGCTTGCGGGTAGTACACCCAAAACATAGCCTTTTCGTAACGGAAATTTCCATCGCTGTCTTTAACGTCAATCAACGGAGCAATACCTAAAATACGAACCTGCATGGTGGAGGTTTCTTTGTCAAAGAACCAGACTTCCTTGATTCGGAAGCGTTTCACGTCAGCCGGGTTGATATCGTTGCGCACGATCTGAACCTTTTCCTCGTAAGTTTCAGGGTCAAACGTTACAATAGTATCTGTCTTAGACAACATGGAGAGTACATCATCTGTGCTGAGACGTTTTGTGAACTTGTCGTCATCCACAGAATATACAGGCATTTCTCCTTTTGAGGCTGCATCCGATAGAATCTTGAAGAACGGCTCTTCTGGATACGCAAAAGGAAGGTTCATTTTTTCCCGCACATCTACGATACGCCAGATACGCTTTTCCCAAAAGATATCACTTTCCCGGATGGGCTGGTACGCCAAAACACGGCGTTCCATCATAATTTCTTTTTTAACTACATCATCCAAGGGAGCTTCACCGAAATCATCCGGTTCGCTCACCTCCGTTTTTACGCCAATTTCATCGAATTCCTGCGCCAAGAGTACATTTCCTGTAAAGAACAAGAGTAGGCTTGGAACAGCCCATTTAATAAAAGCTTGCATGGTTCGCAGTAGATTGATTAAGTGAATGTTTAGCAATATCTTATTTTCGAAAATTATAGCCGGCTATTTAAAATAGCCGGCTATAACACATCTTTTAGCGGATCTTGAATACCATATCGCCCAACTTCCGTGCAGCTATATCGCCCGGGCATTTAGCTCTGATATCCAGGAAGTAGTACACATCGCCAGGCTCTGCTCTGCGAATCATGTCACCAACATCAGCCCCAAAACGAGCGCCAGCGTTCGTTTTTTCGACTACGTCAGCACGTTTTTTCTGGTAGGCTACCGTGAAGCCGGCGACTTCACACTTAGCATCAAAGTCGAAGTTTTCCAACACCGCAGCAACACCGCCCTGTGCTTTGAACGTACCGTTGGGGATCGCGCTATCGAAGCGCTGTGCACCAAGTAACGGAACTGGATCAGGAATACGTTTTACTTTATACGTGAATTTCGTTGGAGGCAGTCCACCACCAGAAAGCGTAATAACTGCTTCTCCCGGGGATGAAACTTTCACGTTGTAGTGCGAGGAACCATCCTTCGTCAGAACGATACCGGCACCTGATGCAGCTACTTTGAGATCATTCGTAGAAACGCCTGCAGCTGAAACAGAGATCGGATTATCAACGCCGATGTAGAACACGTTCATCTTGTCCAACTGGACAGAGCACGAGCGCTGACCAACTTCATACTGGAATTCTTTCGAATAGTTCTTAACCTCTCCAGTAAGCGGGTTTTTAACATTAATGCTAACTTTATAGGATTTCGTACCCGTTGAGCTCGTCATGGTCTCGTACTTGGCAACCCCTTCTTTTAGCGGAAAGTTACGACCGTCTACAGAGATGCTGATATTGTCTGCCTGGGTGCTAAATGCGCTCAGGAAAACCTCAGCCTCATATTTTTCACCAGAGATGACATATCCTTTCGGAGCACTGATGGCCGGGGCGAATGCATCAAACTTGATATCCTTACCTGCTACTTTCTCAAGGCAGTAATTCAGAACAGCTGAGGAAGAAGCCTTGGCATCACTCTGAATTTTACCCAAGATCGGGAAACAAGCAGCTACCGGCATTTGACGAAAGCGAAAGTCTGCCCAGCTTGTTTTGTCTGAACCTGCAGGTATCTCTTCCAAAGAAAGCGGCAAGCCAGCAGCTACATTGGGATCATTATCAGCCAAGGCCAATAGTTTTTCCCGTGTTTCTTTAACCTTGCGCTCAATTTCAAATCCGATACCTTCTTTGCCCTCTTCGCCTAGCACAAACATCCGGGTCGTAACATCCTTGTTACGAATATCCTTAGGGATTGTTGGGTCGTTCTTGGAGGGACCACCCGCTTTTTCGAATAACTGTTTGCGAACGCTTTCAATGTAATCTGAAAAGTCCTGAGCTATAGAAAGTGCTTCTTTAGCATTGTTACGATACTTTTCATTATTTTCATTTTTATAAGCATCTGCCTGGGCGTCAATATTGGTCATCACGACAGTATTCGTTTTTTCAACGATATCGCGACTTCCTTTCAGACCCTTATCAATGGAAAAAAAAGCATTCATTACCTCGGCAGATACGTTCAGCGCGAGCAGTGCGGTCAAAACCAGATACATCAGGTTGATCATTAACTGTCGCGGCTCCTTTGGTATTGACATATTTGTTTTGTCTTTAAATTTTAAAAAAGGAGATTTTACGGATACTTAATACCCTTCCGGAATTATTGACGGCCGATATTCGACATCGCAGCCAACATATTGCCGTAAACGGTATTCAATGAACCGAGGTTTTTGTTCAACGACGACAGTTGATCTTTGTACGCACGCACATCTTCAGCAGACTTGGCCATGTCAGACATAGCTTCATTCATCTTGGTGTAGAAGTTGCTCATGGACTTGATTTGATCCTGTGTTCCAGAGAAATCTACTTCCTGAAGTGCTTTCAGCGCACCAAGGCTTTTCGACATGGATTGCAATTCTGTTAACATACCACCCAACTGGCGCTCAATAACATCGCCATGCAAAGGTGCAACATCGGGCATGTTGGAAGCGCCTCCAGCCGTCAGTGGCTGAATACGGGAGTGGTAATCATCAAGCCCGGGATAGAGCTTGCTCCAGTAGTAATCGGGTTCTGGTCCGAGTACACCCAAAAGAAGAAAGATGACGGCTTCAACACTCAAACCCAGGATAAGCATCTCGGATGCACCCTCCCAGCTTTCGAGTTTGAAAAGTGCTCCCATAAGAACGATAGCGGCACCTACACCGATAAGCAGGTTTTTAAAGTACTTGAAAGTCTTGGTCTTGACGAAACTCATTGTGAAAAACTTTTTAGCAGTTGACAAAAAGGTTGAACTGTATTGATTCTTGTTAATAAGGACAATTTAGAAATCGTTCATGGAGCGACCCAAGAAGGTGAGTACGCACCGGAAACCAACATAACATTTTGTAGTATCTTGATATTCCCAAGAGCGCGTACCCGTCTGCAAAAAGAAGGCGATATCCTTCCAGGAGCCTCCGCGAATTACTTTACGCTTGGCAGTTTGAGGATCTTCTTCTTTGGCATCATAACGAACATCTGGATTGAGATCATGCATAAAGGAATATGCATTTTCAAAGTAAGCTGTTTCTGTCCATTCTGACACGTTCCCCGCCATGCAGTAAAGGCCATAGTCATTGGGGTAGTACCCGTCAGCCTTTACCGTGTAAAGACCACCATCTTCAGGATAGTTGCCACGGCCTGGTTTGAAGTTTGCCAATAGGCAGCCTTTAGCATTGCGGGTGTAATACGCACCCCAAGGGTACGGTGCACCTTCCCGGCCACCACGTGCTGCATACTCCCACTCATGCTCCGTAGGAAGACGGAAGTCTTCTGAGTTAACATTGTCTGTGGCGTACATATTCCACAGTTTGGTGCGCCAGTAGCAAAATGCTTTAGCCATTTTCCAATTGACACCGACAACCGGATAGTCATCGAATGCCGGGTGCCAGAAATAGTTTCTGGTCATAGGCTCATTGTAAGAGTATGCATAATCGCGCACCCAAGACAATGTATCGGGGTAAATTTTAATCTTCTCCTTGTGGATGTGGCTTGTCCGATTGCTGTTGCGATCGTGCGCAGCACGTTGCCAGTCATACCATTCGAACTCATAGACAAACTTGCTGGCATCAAGTTCTTTGCGGCCGGCAAAGCGCTCATTGCCCTGATAATACAGGTCTTCCAACTCTTCAGAGTCTTCTTCCCAGTCAATGTCAGCTTCCCAATCAATCATGGCTTTGTCAAAATCCCCGCCATCATCTTCCAGATAATGCTGAAGCTTGTCGTGCGCGAGAGAATCCTGGATCCAATACACAAACTGACGGTACTCGTTGTTTGTAATTTCGGTTTCATCCATGAAGAAGCCCTGGATCGAGATAGATTTGGGCCGGGCGATCATTTGCTTACTAAGATCCTCATCACCTACACCTACGTGCAAGGTGCCTGACGGAACGTAAACCATGCCATAGGGGCTGACTCCCTTCCATTTGGGACGATCGAGCGCCCCAACCAGTTCGCCGGATTCTTTTCGGCCACATGAAGCGGCAATGGCCGCAAAAAAGAGCAATAGCAGAAGCGATTTCTGTAGTTTTTTCATATTAACACCCGTGTTTTCCTACTTTATTATTTGCTTGGAAAAAAGTGGTCGTAAAGGTAGCAGATTAAATTCGATGCAAAAAAGTTTCCCAAACAAAATTGGTTGACCACCTTTTGTTAATGCCCGACAGGCTGCAACCAAACGGCTTTTTAACTAATACTGGTATGAGCAGCCAAATTTTTTTTGTTCATTCTTCAAATGATCCGATTTCGTCAAAATATGGACGTTTAATCGGCTTAAGCGTGTGAATACTGGAATAACTCCAGTCTAACTTATTTTCAAAAAAATCTGGGATTGTAGATGACTGGAGGCAATTTGCCTACACCCATCGGCTTACTGATCTCGTAACGCAGGAGCAATTCATGACTCCCTCGGTTGCTTATTGCCAATGCAGACAACGGAACATCGAAAGAGTAAGCTAATGTTATGCGCTCATTCAAACGAAACCCGCCCAGCAAAACAACCGCGTCCCGGGCAGATCCTTGCCCCCCCCTGTAGGAAGCGCCCGCAAAAGTATTTTCTCGCCACCGAATAATTGTAGAAAGTTCAACCTGTGTCAGCACTATGTCAGATTTAAGCAAAGCAGATGGTTTTAACGAAAGATTTCTACTTATATCTATTTGGTATGATATTGATCCCAAAAAATGTCGTATAGGCTTGAGTCGAAACACACCACCATTTGCAGATTTCAGTACAGGCGCAAAAACAGGCTGTGTTGCCAAGCCAATTGCCAAATTTTTTCGCTGAAGATGGAGACCCACCTCCATAACAGTTGAATTGGCTGTGATTTTCCCTTCCGGCAAGAGTGGGTCATTATGTAAAAAAACACCGGCAGGCTCGTAACTTCCTTCGGGTGCCCGAAGTTTGGTGCCGTCAAGCAGGTATTGCAAGTAACCTGCACCTGCACCAATAGCCAGCACGGTATTCCGGCCTAAATCCAAATGAAAACTGTAGCTCAGGACAGCTTGCGTGGTGCGATGCGCCCCGATCACGTCGTTTTCTACTTTTACACCTACCCCACTATTAATCATGTACAAGGGTAAATGTACGTTAAAATGCTGCGTCTCCGGGGCGCCGCGAAGGCCGGACCATTGCTGTCGGTACACTCCTGTGGCTACCAGTGTGTTCTCCAGCCCTGCACATGCCGGGTTGTAGGCGTAGGGATTGAGCAGGTACATACTGTACTGCGGCGCTTGCTGCGCCTGTAGAGCAAAAAAGACACTACATATTAATATAGGTGTAAGCAGTTTCTTCATACCAGCCAAATTTGACTAACGTGTTTGGTTTACTTGGTCAAAGTCTTCCAACGTTTGCACCGGCTTTTGGCAGGCGTAGTCACGACAAACGTAAATTAACGCATCTTCCGCTCCCATCTTGCCGGCTAAAAGCGGGTTTTCATTTTCATTTTGACGACTCGCAGCCAAAACCTTGTTCGGGAGGAATCGCTTTTGTATCATCAAAGCCTTTTCAGGCGCATTGGCTCCCAAAACAGCAATCTCAAGATACGGGTGTGCTTCATACATCATAGCGAGCGCCCAACGCTCGAACGACAATGGATAACGCTCCACGGTCGAACGCATCTTCAGCAGCATTGCCGCGGCCTTCTCACGCCACTCCTGACGGTCGAGCAAAATACCAAGACGCTGAAGGTTGTGCACCATAGTGCTGTTCCCTGAAGGGGTAGCGTTGTCGTACAAGTCTTTTTTTCGCAAAATGATATCTGACTGATCGGAAGCGGTAAAAAAGAACAAGCCCGATTCGAGATCGTGAAAGTAACCAAAAACCTGTTCCGCATATTTCTCCGCTAATGTTAAATACCTGGAATTGAATGTTATTTGCCAAACATCCACCAGCGCTGCGATCAGAAAGGCATAGTCCTCCAAGACGGCTGTATGCTCAGAACGGCCATCCTTCCAGCTATGGAGCAGCCGGCTCTCCTCCCCGATGGTCATGTTTTCCAAAACAAATTCGATGTTCCGAGTGGCTGACTCGCGGTATGTTTCATGCCCAATTGCTGTAAATGCATGGACATAAGCTGAAACCATCAGGGCATTCCAGCCCAGAAGCACCTTGTCATCCAGTCCGGGTGGAATACGCTTGGCACGCACGTTGAAGAGCTTTTCCCGACTCCGCTGGAGTTGTTCTTGGAGCATTTCCATGCTCCATTGATTATTGACAGCAAACACTTCCGCAGCCTCCGGGCGCCACAAAACATTCGTATGCTCCCAGTTACCTTCGGGCGTTACTCCGTAAAACGCGCAAAATAAATCAGCATCTTCCCCGAGTACATCTTCAATTTCTGCTCTGGTCCAGACGTAAAACTTGCCCTCCTCCCCTTCCGAGTCAGCATCTTGAGCAGCATAAAAACCGCCCATCGGATGGGTCATCTCGCGCTGGATGAAGCCGAGCGTTTCCTCGATGGTTTGCCGATACAAGTTTGCCCGATGGGGCACTTGGTGCGCGTCTGAACCAGTAGTATGTAGCAGTTTGTATGCTTCCGACAGCACCATCACGAGCAGCGCATTGTCGTACAGCATCTTTTCAAAATGGGGGACCAACCATTCCCGATCGGTGGCATAGCGGGCAAACCCGCCGCCGATCTGGTCATATATTCCACCCATAATCATTTTATCCAGGGAAAGCAGCGCGTGCTCCAATGCCTCGGAATTACCTGTAAACCAGTGGTAATTGAGCAGGTACTGAATAGCCATACTGGATGGAAACTTGGGCGCACCGCCAAAGCCGCCTTCCACCCGATCGAACTGCTCCCGCATTTGATAAAACGCATTCTCCAGCATGGCCGAAGTAAAAGCCGCATCCCCTTGCAGCACCAGTTCGGATGCTGGTTTTTCCAGGAAAACGTTGTCGTTGCGTTGGATGTGGCCCAGTAGCTTGTCCGCCTGCTCGTACGCGACCTCGCGTTTGGTTTCCCATATATTGGCCAAATGCTGCAATACCTGCATCCAGGAGGGGCGGTTATGCGCCGGTCGGGGCGGATAGTATGTACCCGCAAAAAACGGCTTACCCTCCGGTGTGAGGAAACAATTGAGCGGCCAGCCTCCACCGCCGGTCAGTATCTGACAGGCATCCATATATATGGCATCTACATCGGGACGCTCCTCCCGGTCCACCTTTATATTGATGTAGCGCTCGTTCATCAACGCCGCGATGTCCGGATTTTCGAAGGACTCCCGCTCCATCACATGACACCAATGACAGGTAGAATACCCAATACTAACCAAAATTGGTTTGTTTTCTGCTTTCGCGCGCGCAAATGCTTCCGGCCTCCAGGCATACCAGTCCACGGGATTGTGCGCGTGTTGCAACAAATAGGGCGACGACTCGTACTGAAGGCGATTCATAATCAAAGCATTGATATTGCGTGAACACTCGGAATGAGAACAGGATACGGACACATTCGTTCATCTCGGTAAGCGCCGCCACGCCATTACGCGTGACCAGGAAAATCCTCCGGAAGTTCCGGTATTTTGTCCACGAATTTCTCGCGTCCGCTAATGATTTCTACCAACCGACGCACCACTTTCCGGCGGATGGCGCGCTCCAGTTCTTTGTTGGGTTCTTTCAGAATGTACTGAAATTTCATGGTCACACTGCCCCGATTCACCTCGGCCACCCGCAGGTAGTAGCTATTTTCCTTGATCAAATCCCCAAACGGTTTGAGTGTCTCAATCAGGTTTTGCTCCAATTCCTCCACCGTCACCAGGTACTTCAAGTCAATTTCAAAATCGAGGCTGGTACGCTTGACCTCGCGCTTGGTATAGTTTACGATATCCGTCATGAGCGCCAGGTTATTGGGCACATAGATCACATCGTCGTCGTCATTGATGAGGTGGATGTTTTGCAGCGTTATGTCCACAACCTTACCGCGATGCTGCCCAATACGAATATTATCCCCAATGCTGAGCTCCCCAGAGAATGTCATAATCATCCCGTTGATCATGTTGGAGACGTAATCCTTGGTGAGCAGCACCAAACCCGCAAAAATGATGGAAAGCGAAGTCAATACCTCGCGAATTTGAATTCGAAACAAGGAAAGTAGTCCGATCGTAACGCCGATAACCAGGATAATGGAATACAAATGACCGATACCGACGATGAAATTGTCCTCTCCGCGCACTTTGGTTCGTCGGCGGTAAAACCACACGACCGTGAACTGTACGAAATCGAGTAAGATCAAAAAAACGGCCAGCGCCGACAGCACGTCAACATAATACGCCGCTGCCGAGCGATACTTGCTTTTCAAGCCTGCAAGCATAGGCGACACATCCACCTCGCCGATGTACACCATCGTCAGCAAGACCAACAAAACGGCTTTCAACGCAAGAACGAAGTACTTCATGTGCTTTGTTGCGATGGGGTGAATGGAAAGGGCCAGACCTTCCAGATTTTAAAAATCTGGAAGGTCTTCGGCCACGCGAACGCCTTAAAAAAGGGCGCTAAACAATTTTTACGCTACATCTTCCAAACGGTGGAACGGGAGCCCGAACGCTTCAGCCACGCCTTGGTAAACGACTTTCCCCTTGACCACATTGAGACCAAGGAAGAGTTCCTGATTTTCCATGCACGCACGCTCCCAGCCTTTGTTGGCCAGCTGAAGGGCGTATGGCAACGTAGCATTGGTGAGTGCCACCGTAGAGGTAAACGGCACAGCACCCGGCATATTGGCCACGCAGTAGTGGACCACATCTTCGATAATGTATGTCGGATGGTCGTGCGTGGTGGGTTTTGTCGTTTCGATACAGCCACCCTGGTCCACCGCTACGTCCACGATCACCGTGCCGGGACGCATTAGTTTAAGCATGTCGCGGGTGATCAGTTTGGGCGCGATAGCGCCGGGGATCAGTACTGCGCCAATGATCAGATCGTGTGTTTGTACGAGACGACGGATCGTGTATTCGCTGGAAAAGAGCGTCGTTACGTTGGCCGGCATGATATCGCTCAGGTAGCGCAGGCGGGGCAGACTCACATCGAGCAGGGTCACTTGAGCACCCAGGCCGGCAGCCATTTTGGCTGCTTGCGTACCGACAACGCCACCACCGAGAACCAGTACTTTGCCCGGCTCTACGCCCGGCACACCACCCAGCAATACGCCGCGACCTTTCACGGGTTTCTCCAAATACTTGGCGCCCTCCTGAACTGCCATACGGCCGGCAACCTCCGACATCGGAATGAGCAGTGGCAACTGTCGGTCTTTCGTTTCCACCGTTTCATAAGCCAAACACACAGCCCCGCTCTTGAGCATGGCATGCGTCAGTTCCTGGCTCGATGCAAAGTGAAAATAGGTAAAAATCAACTGATCCTTACGGCAACGACCATATTCCTCCGCAATAGGCTCCTTTACCTTCATGATCATTTCGGCCACCGCCCAAATTTCGTCGGCGGTTTTCAAAATTTTTGCGCCTGCTTCGATATAGTCATTGTCATCAAAGCCACTGCCCACGCCAGCCGTGGTTTCGACGAATATGGTGTGCCCGCGCTTGGCAAATTCCAGCGCCCCTGCCGGGGTGAGTGCCACGCGGTTTTCATTCGTTTTGATCTCTTTTGGTACGCCGATAATCATAGGTAAAGTTTTGTTTTGATGAAAAAATAGCCCATTCCGTCGGGCTTGCTGGTTAGAGCACGGCAAAGATAGGAAGGAGTTGAAAGTTCATGGAGAAATTAAGGCAACCGGCAGACAAACCCGCGAAGCGCAAAACTGCAGCAAAACAAATGAATCCGTCGCCCGCTCAACCGCCTGTAAACAAAAAAAGCGCGTGACATTTCACGCGCTCCGAATTTTTCAATTCTGAAACAATACTTACACACGCATAAAGTATTTTCCAAAACTGTGCCAAAAGATGACGCATTTTCCTAATTCATAAAAAAATCTTCTCTGTAGCCGGTGATAGCGTCTTGATCCCGGGCGATGCGAAACATTTCCAGGACGGCCGAGCGGCCTGTTTCACCCAAATCCACCGAAAACTGCGTGACATACAGATCAATATGCGACCGCATCACCGCATCCTCCATAGCCTGTGCGTGTTCCCGCACATAGGGCATCACGTCTTCCGGGTGCGCGAAAGCGTACTCTACACTGCGCCGCAGCACGCGATTGACTTTCTGCCGAATCTCCACGGGTAAATCCCGATGCACCACTATGCCGCCAAGCGGGATGGGCAGACCGGTTGTGGTTTCCCAGTATTCACCGAGATCCATCAATTTGACCAGGCCTTTCTCCTGGTAGGTGAACCGGTTTTCGTGAATGATGAGGCCCGCTACGGCCTCGCCCCGAAGCACCGCCTCCTCAATATCAGAAAACAAGGTGGCAACTTTATGCTGCGCTTTCGGATACGCCAAACGGAGCAAAAAATTGGCCGTAGTCATCGCGCCCGGTATGGCAATTGGTCCGGCGTTGATTTCTGCTTCCGATAGTAGCCCGCGGGCTACCAACAACGGTCCACAGTTGTTGCCCAGAGCACTACCTGCATCAAGCAGGATATACCGATCTGTCAGATGGGCAAACGCGTGGTAACTTAACTTTGTAATCGCGATATCGCCCGCAAAAGCATACCGGTTGAGCGCCTCTACATCATCCAGTACAGGTTGAAATTCGAGTCCCTCCGTATCTATTTTTCCATGCACCATGGCATCAAAAATGAATGTATCGTTGGGGCAAGGGGAATAACCGAGTGTTAGCATAAATTAAGGTTGGAAGGTTCGAAGGTTTCTGGTTGGAGGGTTAGAAGGTTTCTGGTTACAAATGCGGACCTTTACGCCAGTATCTCGCGAACCAGAAACCCTCCAACCAGAAACCTTCTAACCTACGAATGCATGGTTGTTTACGAAGATAACCATTTACTTGCCTTGAACAAACCTGCCGGCTGGCTGGTTCAAGGCGATCGCACGGGCGACCCGACACTAACAGACTGGGGTAAAAATTACCTGAAGGAAAAATATACCAAACCCGGCGCCGTGTTTTTACACCCCGCACACCGCATAGACCGGCCGGTGAGCGGAGCTGTATTATTTGCCCGAACAGACAAGGCACTGGGGCGCCTCACTACTTTATTTCGGGAGCGAAAAGTATTCAAAACCTACTGGGCACTCGTGCTGAACAAACCCGCCACCCTGGCCGATGAACTTCGACATTTTTTGGTCAAAGACGAACAACGAAACATCGTCCGGGTAGTGTCCAAAAACACCGGCGACGCGAAGGAGGCCATTTTGCAATATGCCTATTTAAAAAAAGTTGGTTCGTATTACCTCCTGGAAATCCACCCGCTGACCGGCAGACCGCACCAAATCCGGGCACAACTTGGCGCCATCGGGTGTCCCATTATCGGCGACCTGAAATACGGGGCTTCAGCACCGCTGCCCGACGCTTCCATCGGATTGCACAGCCAGATCATTGCACTGGAACATCCCGTGCGGCTCGAACCGCTGCGCATCGAAGCGCCCCTTCCGCAAACAGACTGGTGGAAGTTGGCGCTGAGCGATAGGTAGCGAACCCATTTTTATGCTTCCGCCTGAAGTTTCGCGGCGTTATCCGCCAAAGTAAGCGCCTCAATGATGCCCTCTATATCGCCCTCTACCACCTTGTCGAGGTTAAAATTTTTGTTGTCCCCTTCCAAACGGTGGTCGGTCACGCGGTTTTGAGGCCAATTGTAGGTGCGAATTTTCTCCGAGCGGTCACCCGAGCCTACGAGGCTACGGCGCTGGGATGCAAGTGCCGATTGCTGCTGATTTTGTTGCGCATCGCGGATCTGCTGGATCAGGCGCCCCATGGCAATCTCGCTGTTTTTATGTTGGGACCGGCTCTCCGTACTTTCGGCCACCACGCCGGTGGGCAAGTGGGTGTAACGCACGCCGGACTCCGTTTTGTTGACGTGCTGCCCGCCGGCGCCGCTGGCGCGAAATACGTCGCGCCGCAAATCATCCTTGCGAATATTGATGTCCTCCGGCTCCATAATCGGCAACACCGCCACCGTAGCTGCCGACGTATGTACCCGGCCTTTGGCTTCTGTTTCAGGAATACGCTGCACCCGGTGCGTGCCGGATTCGAATTTTAGTCTGCTGTAAACATTGTCGCCGCCGACCTCCAGCACCACTTTGGCAAAACCGCCGGCGGTACCAGGGCTTTCATCCAAAACTTCTACCTCCCAGCCTTGCTGCTGGAAATAGCGGAGGTACATCCGGTACAGGTCGCCCGCGAACAGCGCTGCCTCGTCGCCGCCGGTGCCGGAGCGTATTTCCACGATCACATCTTTCTCGTCTTCCGGGTCTTTGGGTACCAGCAGGGTTTTAATTTCTTCATCCAGCGCATCAACCTGCGGTTCGAGTTCGGCAATTTCCTCGCGGGCCATTTCGCGCATCTCCGGGTCTTTTTCGGCGGCCAATACTTCGCGGGCACTATTCAGGTTGGACAGTGCTTTCTCATACCGCCCGAGCGTGAGCACAAGGGGCTGGAGTTTTTTATACTCCTTGTTCACCTTTTTGGAGCGTTCCGCATCGGCAGCTATGCCGGGGTCGGAGAGTTGCTCTTCGAGGTGCAGGTACTTTTCGCGTATGGCTTTGAGTTTGTCCAGCATGATGTGTTTTGAAAAAATTGGGGTGCAAAGATAGGGCGGCAACGCGGACTTTTTGGGCTATTGTTGGCAGTAGCGCCGCGGCCGTTGGGGTTATATGTGTTTCCAGAGGCCGTTCGGTGCACAGCGCGGAGGCCACCTCACGGCAGGGAGGCGGCAAGACGGATGCCAAGGAGGTGCGCCGCGCAATCCGGCGAGAGCGTGAAGCGATACGCGACACGGCTATACCGTGCACCGAAGTACCACGAACCACCGCGAAGCACGGGGCCGTCGGTTATTACCCGCTCTGTCGGGTCGGGTAAATACGTCATTCCCCAAAAATCACTGCTCCATTCCATTACGTTACCGCTCATGTCGTACAAATCAAGCTCATTCGCTTTTTTGCTGCCCACAGAGTGGGTTTTAGCGCCGGAATTGGCATCGTACCATGCCACTTCGTCCAGATTGTCACTGCCCGCATATTTATACCCCTTGCTCAGCCTCCCCCCCCGGGCTGCGTACTCCCATTCGGCTTCAGTGGGCATACGGTAGTTCTTACCGGGAAAACGAGCATTGAGTTTTTGAAGGAATTCCTGCACGTTGTTCCAGGAGATGCACTCTACCGGACAGTCGTCGCAGTCCTTAAAATAAGACGGATTCACGCCCATGATCTCTTGCCAGAGTTTCTGCGTGACGGGGTATTTCCCGATCTCAAAGTCACCGACGGTGACCTCATGCCGGGGTTTTTCATCCACAGAAGCATCCGGGTCATCGTCGGAGCTGCCCATTAGAAAGGTGCCGCCGAGGACGGGAATCATGTCGGGCAGGCCATTTTTTTGAAAATCTTCTTTTAATTCCATCCTGAAAAAGCACGTTTTTTCGTGTTTAGGACAAACCATTTTTCGAGAATATTTTCTCCCGAGCAAGGTAAGTTTCTTGTGCAATACCTCGACAGCCGCACGTCTGCCCAATTTGGCGACAGGTGGCATACCTTTGCCCCAATGGAACTGCTTATCCCATCGCTAACTGCACTTGACGAAGCCATGCCCGCCTTGGCGGATGCCCTTGGCAACCGCCGAAAAGTTATGCTGTACGGCGACCTCGGCGCGGGTAAAACAACCCTCGTTCAGGCGTTCTGCCGCTGGTTAGGCGTGGAAGACACCCCCTCCAGCCCCACATTTTCCCTGATAAATGAATACGGCTACCACAATACCGAAGGCGCCCCGGCACTTGTGTACCACCTCGATCTGTACCGGCTGAAGAATCTGGATGAAGCGCTCGACATCGGTATCGAGGAAATCCTGTACGACCCGTGGTACTGCTTCATCGAATGGCCACAGGTCATTGAACCGCTGCTGCCGGAAGACACAGCAAAAATTCACCTGGACATTTTGACTGAAACTACCCGCCGCCTCCTAATTTTGTAGGCCTAAATTCAATTCCCAACACCGCTCCTGCATGGAATCGCTCGCCAGTACTTTTGCCAAACTCGCCACCCAAACCGAAACGCTCGAAATTGCGCGCAAACATCAGCGACTTTTCATCGGTATCCCGAAGGAAAATACCTTGCAGGAAAACCGTGTGGGCTTGATCCCGCATTCTGTAGCGACCCTGACCGCCCACGGGCATCGCGTGGTGGTGGAAGCCGGCGCCGGCGAAAAGGCGCGTTTCAGCGATATAGACTACACCGAGGCCGGCGCGGAAATTACCCACAGTCGGGAAGAGGTGTACAAAGCGGATTTATTGCTGAAAGTGGCGCCGCCGACATTGGACGAAATTGACCTGATGCAACCCAATCAGGTGGTCATTTCGCCCATACACCTGCCACTGCTAAACGCCGAATACATCACCAAACTGCAAAAACGCCGGGTCATCGCCCTCGCAATGGAGTATATTCGCGACGCCAACATGGGCGTTTTTCCCATTGTGCGGGTGATGAGCGAGATCGCCGGCACCAGCGCTATCCTCATCGGGGCCGACCTGCTCTCTACCGCCCGGGGCGGCAAGGGTGTGCTGCTGGGCGGCATTGCCGGCGTACCTCCGGCCAAGGTGATCATTCTCGGCGCAGGCGTGGTAGCCGAATTCGCATCCCGAACCGCCATCGGCCTCGGCGCCGAAGTCCGCATTTTCGACAACAACGTGTACAAACTCATGCGCCTGCAAAAACACGTAGGCCGCCAGTTGCATACCTCCGTCATCAATCCCATGCACCTCACCGAACAACTCATCACCGCCGACGTGGCTATCGGCGCCATGCACAGTGGCCACGGGCGCACGCCCATGGTGGTGCCCGAAGAGATCGTGCAGCGCATGAAACCCGGCTCGGTCATCGTGGACGTGAGCATTGACCAGGGCGGTGTGTTCGAAACGTCGCAGACAACCAGTCTCGACAAACCCACTTTCGTCAAACACGGCGTGATCCACTACTGTGTACCCAATATCCCCTCCCGTGTGGCCCGAACGGCCTCGGAGGCCATCAGCAATATCATCACATCCCTGCTGCTGAAAGCCGAAACCGGCGGCATACTTGCCCTTATCACCGGCGACGAAGGCCTGCGCAACGGCGTTTATACCTACAAAGGCAGCCTCACCAACGCCTATCTCGGCGAGCGGTTCCAGTTGAAAAGCACAGACCTTGATTTGTTGATCACCTCGGATTTTTAACCCCAAATTCCACACCCTTTAGTTTTCCGCTACTTTTGCCGCCATTTTTGATCGGCTACCTTACCATCCACGTACATGAAATTTGCAACCAAAGTAATTCACGCCGGCATTGAGCCGGACCCCTCCACCGGGGCCATTATGACCCCCATTTTCCAAACGTCCACCTACGTGCAGGCTGCACCGGGCGACCACAAGGGCTACGAGTATGCCCGTACCCAAAACCCGACCCGCTCGGCTTTGGAAAAAAACCTCGCTGCGCTCGAAAACGGCACGGATGCGATCTGCTTCAGTTCCGGCCTGGCAGCGCAGGACGCTGTGATCAAACTGCTGAAATCCGGCGATGAAGTGCTCTCCGTGAATGACCTGTACGGCGGCTCTTACCGCCAGATGGTGCGTGTATTTGGCCCCTGGGGACTGAAAAGCCGCTACGTGGACATGACCAATGCCGCCAACGTGGAGGCCGCCATCGGCCCGGATACGCGCATGCTCTGGATCGAAACGCCCACAAACCCCATGCTGAGCATCGTGGACATTGAGGCTGTATGCGCTATCGCTCGCAAACACGGTATCCTGACGGTGGTGGACAACACCTTCGCCTCGCCCTTCCTGCAAAACCCGCTCGACCTCGGCGCCGATATCGTGCTGCACTCGGCTACCAAGTACCTCGGCGGACACTCCGACGTGGTACATGGCTGCCTCATTGTGCGCGACGCCGAGCTGGGCCAACGCCTGCATTTTATCCAAAATGCCTCGGGTGCAGTGCCCGGTCCGCAGGATTGCTTCCTGATTCTGCGTGGTATCAAAACCCTCCACCTGCGTGTGCAGCGTTCCTGCGAAAACGCGGCCGCTATCGCCGAGTATTTGGCCGCCCACCCCAAGGTAGCCAAGGTTTATTGGCCTGGTTTTGCACACCACCCCAACCACGCGGTAGCCAAAAAGCAAATGCGGATGTTCGGTGCAATGGTATCGTTTGACCTGAAAGACAACACCCCGGAAGCAGCCAACAAAGTACTCACCGGCACCCACTTGTTCTCGTTGGCAGAATCGCTGGGCGGCGTGGAGTCACTAATTGGTCACCCGGCCAGCATGACGCACGCCAGCATACCACGGGAAGAACGCCTCAAAGTCGGCCTGACCGATTCGCTCATCCGCCTCAGCGTCGGTGTGGAAGACGTGTCGGATTTGATCGCCGATCTGGATGCTTGTATTGGTTAAGAAGGTTGCTGGTTGGAAGGTTGCTGGTTGGAAGGTTGGAATATCGCAATTGCACCAGAAACCTTCTAACCAGCAACCTTCTAACCCTCTAACCCTCCAACCTTCTTTTATGAAAGACTTGAAATACCTCTTCGCGTACCTCCTGCCCCTGAGCGCTGCTCTGGCGTTGGCGTGGCAGGGAACCTGGGCCTGGGCAACCGTCGTCTTGAGTTTTGCCATTATCCCGGTCGTCGAAATCTGGACGCCACAGTCCACCGAAAACGTGCAACCGGAGGAGGAACAACCGCGATCCCGCCGTTGGCTGTTCGACGTGCTGCTGTATCTCAATCTCCCCATTTTGTTTGGTATCGTGTTTTGGTATTTGTACACCGTGCAATTCCAGCCCATATCGGTGGCGGAGTTGTTGGGCTTGACGCTCAGCACAGGTATCGTCGTCGGGGCAATCGGCATCAACGTGGCGCACGAACTGGGCCACCGCGTGCGGGGTTATGAGCAGGCCATGTCCAAGTGGATGCTGCTGCCGGCGCTGTACCAGCATTTTTTCATCGAACACAACCGCGGCCACCACAAGAATGTGGCGACCGACCTTGATCCTGCTTCAGCCCGGTTGGGCGAGTGGGTATTTACTTTTTGGCCGCGCTCCATCGTCGGCGGATGGTTAAGCGCCTGGCGCCTGGAGCAGGAACGTCTGCAAAAAACCGGCAGATCGCTTGGCATCCAGCACAACGAGATGCTGCGTTTTCAGATTTGGCAGGCCGCCTGGCTGGCAGGTATCTATTTTTTCCTGGGATGGAAGGCACTGGTGGGGGCATTGGTTATCGCCCTGATCGGCATTCTGCTGCTCGAAACCATTAACTATGTCGAGCACTACGGCCTGCGCCGCCGCCTGCTACCGTCGGGGCGTCCCGAGCCGGTGACTCCCGCGCATTCATGGAACAGCGACCATGAGCTGGGCCGCATTTTTCTGTACGAACTTACCCGCCACAGCGACCACCACTACAAAGCCACGCGCAAGTTTCAGATCCTGCGGCATTTGGACGAAAGCCCACAACTGCCTTACGGCTACCCTACCAGCGTGCTGCTGGCCTTGGTGCCGCCGTTGTGGTTCCGGGTAATGAATCGTCGAATTTAAAATAGCCACTCCGTTGCCTTGGGAAACTCCAGCCCCCAGCGGCTCTCCGTATGCCGGCCCTCCGGGTCCACCTCCAGCCGAAACAGATCGCGATTTGGGCAGCAGCGCTCCACCGCTTCTTTGAACCGGGTTGCGTTGGCCAGCATCCCCGCGCCTTCCTTGCCGCCTGCGTACAGATAAATTTTGGTGTCACTGGACGCTGCAAAGTGCAATTTTTCGGAATATATATTCGGGGTTACCCACAGCGAGGGCGAAAAAATCAAAAACTTGGAGTAGATCGCCGGGAACATAATACCCGCGTAAATACTGATAAGGCCGCCCATGCTACTGCCGCCAATACCGGTGTGCGGCCGGCCGGGCAACGTGCGAAATTTTTCGTCAATGTAGGGCTTCAGGGTCTCGGTCAGAAAACGCGCATAATCACGTCCCAGACCTTCGCCCCATTTTTGGGAGTCGTAGGGCAGATACTCGTTAATACGCTCTTTGCCGCCGTGGTCAATAGCCACAACAATGAAGTTGCCCTTTCCGCGCTGAGCCAGTGCGGCGAGCTGCTTGTCCACACCCCAGGTGCCAAACGGCGCATCGTCTTCGAAGAGGTTCTGGCCATCCTGTAAGTATAACACCGGGTAGCGTTTGCCGGACGTACGATAGTCCCACGGAAGCAGCACGGAAATGCGCCGGCGTCGGCGCAATTGAGGCACATTGAAACGATGGGACAACACCTGAATATCAGGATAGAAACTGGCATCGTACCAGTCGGCATGTTTTTTCCAGCGGGGCACCACATCCGTTACTTTGCCCTTGGGCACTTCCATGCGGCGGTTGGCACCGGGCAGGCCGTCGGGGCCGAGCTCTTCGCTCTCCCAGCCGCCTTTTACATATTTGTATTCCATCGGTTCAGTAAGGTGTATCGGTTCAGTAAAGGTATATTGGTAATGCCCGTCCGCGATCCGCCGCATACGATAGCGGTCGTCCTTGGTTGTCCAACCGTTGAAATTGCCGGTTACAAACACGGGGCGTGTATCGTCGGACGGAGTAATGAGTTCAAGCGTAAGCATGGTGTGCTGCAGAGAATCAGAAGCGGCACCTGCGGCCGCTGCGGTCGCAAACATCTGCAAAAAGGTCGTTATGGCGTATCTGGAATTTGTAGTTGTTCAAACAAGTATCGTACCGGATAGTTCTTCTTCACAGTACGATACAGGCCTGTCTGCCAATCAACTGTGTGCTGTCCGGTAGCCGCGCAGCACATAAAACACCACATACAAAAAGCACACAAAAGGCACAACCAATGCCAGTTGCATACCGCCTGCGCCCGAAAGGAGCCCGGCAATTGGCGGCATTACGGCGCCGCCCACAATGGACATAATGACCAAAGAAGAAGCCAGTTTTTGCTCGGCAGGCGGCATTCCTTTTGTTGCCAGTGCAAAAATGGTGGGGAACATAATGCTTTGGCAGAAGTACGTCAGCATGATACACACGATTCCAAGCAGGCCGCCCGTGAAGAACGCCAGCACCACCAGCGCCACGGCAGCGATGGAATAATAGGCCATGACCTTGCGCGGCTCCATTCGGGTCATCAGGTAGGTGCCAAGAAAACGACCCAGCATGAACAGCACCAGCGCGAACGAGGCGTGAAAACCAGCTATTTGATCGGCGGTCATATCTTCGGTTACGCGGTACAAACTATTCACAAAACCGAGGTGCTCGTCCTTGGCAAAGTCTATTTTAAAATCTACAAAATACCCCCAAAGCGTGGCTTGTGCGCCTACGTTGGCAAATTGTGCGAGCACACCCAGCGCCAGATGCCGGTGTTTGCGCAGCGGGTCCAGTATTCCAACGCGGCCTTCGGAAAGTTCCTCTTCACGACCTACTTCCGGCATTTTGGTCAACCAGAACAGGATCGCTACGAGCAGCACCACGCCGGCAACAACCAGATACGGGCCTTGCACCGAGAGCGCTTCCTCTACCCGGGCGGCATTTATTTGTTCGGGCGACATGGCAGCCAGTACGTCTGCGGTGTATTCTTTTTTGGAAAAAATAAACAAACTCCCGATTACCGGCCCGAGGATAATACTAATACCGTTGAACGATTGCGCGAAGTTGATGCGCCATTCCGCGTCTTTTTTATCCCCCAAAACGGTCACGTACAGGTTGGCTGCTGTTTCCAGAAAGGCTAACCCGGAAGCGATCGTAAAGAGTGCAAACAGGAAAAACCCGTACACGCGAATATCGGCAGCCGGAAAAAACAGCGCCGCACCGCCGGCATAGAGCAACAACCCCGCAAGGATGCCGCGCTTGTAGCCAAATTTACGCATAAAAATGCCCGCCGGAATGGCCATGACAAAGTACCCAAGGTAAAAAGCGGAGTCCACAATACCCGCTTGCCAGCGCTTCAGGTCGAGCGCAAACTGAAAATGCCGGATCAGGGAACCGTTCAGGCTGTTGGCAATACCCCATAAAAAAAACAGGCTGCAAACCAGCGCGAAGGGGACGAGATAGGGGTTGCGGGAGGAAGATTGCTGCATAATAGTTGGCTGTTGTTCTGTTCGCTGTTGGCACAAAAGAACGAGGGAAGCAGCACAGATGCGCCGCTTCCCTCATTTTTTTTTAATCTCTAACAGCCAAGCGTCAGCCGGCACGCATCAATTCAGCGAGAACCGCACCGCCACGCCAGCATTCACCGTCGTGATCGGGAACGACTGCGATGTTTTGGGTACTGTTTTGCGGTAGTCTGTGAACAGGCGCAAGGTGAGGCGCCGGTTCAGGGCATAGTCCACCGACGGGTTGATACTGATGGTGCGCGCGCCGCGTGTTGGCACGGCATCATCGAGTTGGTCGAGGCGGTGGTTGATCGTGATATCGTCGCGCAGGTCAAAGTCAAACTTGAAGGTCATGTCGTTCGCTTGCTGCCCGGCGCCGCCGCGCGGAGCCTGGGGGGTAGGAGCAGCAGGGTCGGTTGTTTTTTTAGCCCGGCTCTTGGTCTTCTTTTTGCCCTGAAGGAAGGGGATATTGACATTTTTCATGCGATAACCAAAACCGACGGTAAATCCGGTAGAGCGGGTTTCGGCCAGCTGGTAATCAATGAAAGACATGGCGAGGGTGCGGCTTTTTTTGTAGTCCACCTTGAAGGTCATGTCATTTTTCAACTTGACATCAATTCCCAGCAGCGGCGACAACTGTTCGTTGATAACCACTTGCGGTATCTCATAGCGGGCGATATAGTTGTAGTTGAGTGTGTCAACGGTAAACGGCTTCGCCTGGTCAAAGAAAATATCCGTGTTGTAGGAGTTCACAGTGAGCGTGTTCTTGTACCCGTGGGTGATTTGTATGCTGGCAAAAATCTTGTCCAGTTTGCCAATTTTGGACAGGCCGTTGTAGCTCAGGCGCCAGTTGACCGCCGGACGGGTTTTGAATACGTCAAGATCCGTGGTATTCGGGTCACTGTCCGAATAAGCGGCAATGAACGACGGTAGCAGCACTTCCTGCTGGATTTTGCCATAGCCGTAGCGGTAGCCCGGGCCGTCTTTGGCGTGCTGGTCTAAATTGCCGGACTGTGTTGCCAGGCGGTCGGAAACGATCAGGCGATAGTCCTCGTAGCGTGCAAAAAGACCATTGAGATCGTTGTTGAACAACGTTTTCATGGTAAAATACGACACGGTGAAACTGCCGAGGTCGCGGTAGGCGCGGTGCTGGAAGTTCACGGAATCCGGATCCAGCCGGAAATTCTGGTCCTTGAACAACTCGGTGTTGTTTCGGGAATACTGCTGGTTGGCGCTAAGTTCAACACGGAAATCGCTGAACGGCTCGACGGTGACAGTCGCATCAAAATTTTGGGTGTAGTTGCGGGTGACTTGCTGATTAAGCTCCGGCCGCTGGGTGATCCAGCCTTTGGCCGCAGCATCGTCAAGCCACTTGGTTCCGGGCTGCAAGCCTGCCACAAAGTCCCATCCTGGCGCGACGAATCCCTCGCTAAGCCCCATCAATTTGACATCGGGGGTAAAGCCGGGTATCACGCTGGCGAGGTTCTCGCTATAGGTAAAGCGGGCCTTGCGCACCATCATAAGCGGGCGCAAGGCAATACGTTCGGCCATGGATGGCTCGCGGTCTTTGTTTTTATCCTTTTCCTTGTCTTTTTTGCTTTTAGCATCTTTTTTGCTTTTGCTCTTGTCTTTGCCGGCGCCCGGAGCAGAGGGATCGCCCGGTTTGGACGGGTCGGTAGGATCGGCGCCGGGAGCATTACCGGCAGGCACCGAGGGATCGGAGCGCGATGGATTTCCCAGCCCGCCGATACCGCCGCCTTTGCCACCGGGATCGGCGCCGCTGCCGGGACTCGTATCGCGGGGAATATTGCGGTTGAGCGGATTGTTGCGGCCACCACCGGGGGCTGCACCGCCCTTGCCTTTAGGTTTATTGATCTTGGCCAGGTACTTACTCTTGTTGTAAAGTCCCTCGAAGTTGAAGTCGCCGTTGATCTGCCGGGTACTGCTGTTCTGAATGACATTGCCGAGCGAGCGCATGTTGACGATCTCCGAATACTGGGGTGGTACATCGCCCAGATACTGCAGCTTGAGGGATTGAGCGGTCCAGGTATAACCGGCATTGTAGGATGCTTTCATCGTGATCCAGTCCATCAACGGGATTACTTTGAAGGGCAAGGTGTAGTTGACACTGGCGTTGTGGGCGTAGTTTTTGGGGCGGCCCAGCCGCTGGAAATTTTTCCAGATGGAGTCGCGCCGCGCTTCGGGAGTTACGGGTATGCCGTTTTCCAATTGTTGCGGCTCGTCAATCAAACTACGCGCCTGGGCATCGAAATTCAGGCGCAGGTTTTTAGTGATTTCCCAGCCAAGATCATAGTTGCGATCCCAGGTAAAACGACGGTTGTAGTACGTATTCAAGGACGGATCTTCGCCGGCAAAACGGTAGGTTGTCACCTGCCGGACGCGCTCGAGGGTGGTGTTAAATCCGTAGGTACTGGGGATGGGATTGAGGTTCATCTCCGTGAGCCACTTGAAATACTTGTCGTTTTTGACCACTTTTTTAAATGGCTGAAACGGCTTCATGCCGGTGGCATACTGGTAATCAAGCGCCCCCTTGTACCGGTTGGTTTCATCGTTGATGATGAACGGGTTGCGGCGGCGCTCCTGGTTGAAAGCGTAGGTCAGGCTGAAGTTTTCGATGTTCCAGGGCAGGCGAATTTTGCGCGGGCTGCCGGTGCGTTCCTTGCGGACATTGGTGAAGTTGTACCCGCGCACCGTCACAACGTCCTGGGCCACCGAGCGAATACTGTCGCGTTTGAACGGATCGGCCTCGTCGCGCAGTTTTTCCTTCAGTTTGATATCCAGATCGTACGGGTCGTACTCCGGATTTTTGGTCGTGTTGGAATACTGTGCGTAGAAGGGCAGACGGAGGCCAAAGTTTTGCGGGAGAAACTTGCCGAGTTCGATGTTGGTGGACAAATCGTACTGGATGATTTCTTCGCGTTGGCGCTGTATGAGTTTTTGTTCGATACTCCCCCACCCGATACTGGTGTAGTTACCCGCAACCGAGATGTTTCCCAAATCGGCCAGCTTCATGTCCACCCGGGCCTGACCTGCGTAACCGCCCTGCTCGTTGAAGCCGTTGAGCCGTAGCTCATTGACCCAAACTTCCACGCAGTGGGGTTGCAAATCCTCATCCACGTTGCGTACCCCGACCATGGCGCCTTTCACAAATCCGAGGTTGGGGTTACCAACGACCTTGACTTTGGCGCGCGGATTGTCGGGGTCGGTCACGATGAACGGCACTTCCAAATCCCAGTTCGGGTTCAGGTTCCGCTGTTTTTTTACCTCGGTCAACAGGTTGAGCGGGAAGTCGAAGTTGTTTTCGGGTCGCCAGACTTCCTCTTTGTAAGCGCGGCTGTCCGGGTTTCCGTTCACAACATTGAGGGGATCGGAGGGCATCAGGGGCAACTCGTACTCGTAGTAGTTGCGAAAAAAGTCGGATCCCAGACGGATGAAAATACTCATGTCGCTGGAGTCCAGCACTTCGTCCACTTGTTCGGCGTGAACAAACATTTTCATACGCTCGAACTGGCGCAGGTCCATGTTGATCATTTTGAAAATGGCGCGTGCGTCGCAGTAGGTCAGGCTGCAAATGCTGATGGCGAGGGCCTGCTCATTTTGCAAAATATCGGGAAAAGCACCCACCGATTGCTGACGCGAGATACCGGGCGGAATCGTGTAGTTGAACGGTGTCCGGGCAGCATTTTGTTCGATACTGACGGCGTTCACGTCGAAGGGCGTGTTGGGTGGACCTACGTCGCAGGGTGGCGCGTTCGGGTCGTCTTTGCGCGGCAGCGCCTGCGTGAAACGGCGCCACTGGTTGCGCCCCAGTTCGAGGGTGGCAAAACGGAAGGTGGTGCGCTCGTCGAAGCCTTTCCAGAACATACGGATAAAACGGATGGAGCGGAAGTCCTGGATCCCGTTGACCGTTTGGCGGCGGACGTGGTCAAGGGGCAGTTTGAAACGGTACCACACAAAACGAACGCCGTTGCGATCGAATACGACCGTGTCGGTGATGATATCGCGCAGTTCGGGCGCTTCCGTGTCAAGGACGTCCATCTGGATACCGTCGTTGAAGGTAACGTTGCGCTTTTTCAGTTCCAGTTTGTACCGGAAATACGCTTCCGTCTCGTTCAGCGAGTTGTCGCGGTTGAGGTCTTCGGAATCAGGGTAGTTGGTAGCGGAGGGGTTCAGGTTTTGGGTCTGATTGACGGGCGAGTTGCCCTGGGTATTGTTGAATTTGCGGTAGCGTTCCAGCAGGCCGGGTGTGGTGGCATCAAAGACCGGGTCTCGGAAAAACACAAAGTTATCTCCGGAAGGGTCGGCCTCAATCGCAGCCTTGGCATTTGGCGACAGCGAGGAAGCCAAAATAACATTCAGCCAGTCGGCAAAAAAGCTTCTTTCGCCGACGTCATCCAGGCCATCCAGGCCTACGTCTTGCAGTTCGCGCTTGGCCGGGTCGTTGTCAAACGCATTCACCACAGGTTGCAGAACGGGTACGCGGCCCCACCGGGTTTCGGCTGTGGCGCCCACGCCCGGGCCGGTAGGCAGGGCGTTTTCAAAAAACTGGCGCGAATCGCGCATGATATCTTCGGAGATGTTGCCGAGGTCAATGTACATATCCCCTTCGGCGGAAATATTGGATCCGTCTCCCTTGTCCATGTAGGGGTTGAGCATCCAAAACTCGACAAACTCAATGTTGGCGGCTTCAAAATCCACCGTATTGAGCGAGCGCATAAAACCTGCCCAGCGCGTCGCAGGCTCGTCAAGTTCACCCGTAGTGGTCAGGCCCTTGGAAAATCCGGGATAACCGCCCGGCAATTCAAAGTTGTAGGGGCCTCGGTCCCGGGGAAAAATCGTCACGTCGAGCGGGCGCAGTGCGGATTGCTCAAGGGGCGTAAGCTGCCGGTTCGGGAAAATATCCTGAAACTGAATCAGACGCGTGTACGGGTTGGTATTGTCCACACCATCGCGGGCGCTGGGGTCGGCAATATACCAGGAGAGGCGGGAGCGGTTGGCGCCAAGCGCGAGGCTGTCGTCCAGGTTGGATTCCGGGAACAGCGACAAGTCACCTTGCGGCACGGAGGAAATTACCCAGCTGTTCGCGGGGTTAGCCAGGGGCAGGTTTGCGGTACTGCCCTCGAAGTCGTCAATATAGGCAACGCCACCCTGTTCGCCCGATTGGTTGATGGCGCGGTTGTGGCCGGGATCGAGCCACGCCACTTCCGCCTGTGCGGTGATTGTGGAGGGTTCTTTGGTGTCAATCAGCGGAATCTTGTCCACCAGCTTGGTGAGCCAGGGAGCCTCTTTGGATATGCTGAAATCAAGACCATACATCTTGTTGTTGATCGGGTCGTCGCCGTAGTTGACCTTTTGGGTGAGCGGGCGCTCGAAAAGGTTCATATAGGTAGCGCCGACGCTGATGTCTTTGCCGATGGTATAGTCAAACCGGGCGCCGAACATTGTCCGGCTTTGAAAGCCGAACAGGGTATTGTCCTCGAAACTCACGTTTACATTTTGGCCCGACTGCAGGATAGCATCGTTCAGGATACGCACCTTGCCGATGTTGTAGTCCACGATGTAATCCTGGTTCTCAATCAGTTGGCGACCGCCGGCACTTACACGCACGGAGCCTCGCGGCAGGTTGAATGTCCCAAGAGAAATTTCGGAAGAAGTGGACGACTTGTAGGAACCTTTGAGGGTAAAGCGGTTGAGCTGTTGAAACTCCCGTGCCCGGAAGAGCGTAGAGTCGTACAAGTGGGTGTAGGCATAGCGGTCAATCACATCCTGGGAAGCGCCGGCAGCCGCCATTCTGTTGGCTAAGTGGGCGCCGAACGGCTCCAGTACCGGGAACATGACGCGGCCGTTGCGCAGGTTGATCGTCAGGCCGGGCACGAAGTCGAAAATACCGTCGGGGCCGGGATCGCCCTGCAGGTTGAGGGTATCGAGCCGGAAGAGTTGGAGCAATGGAATATTGGCCACGCCGGCGGGGATATCGGCGCCATTCAGGAAGCGCTTTTGGCCCTTGCCCGGGTCTTCGTAAAAAATGTCGAACCGGAACTCCTGCGGGTCCACATTGACCGAACCGACGGAGTACACGTTTTTCATCATCAGGTCCCAGATCGGGAAACGCACGTTGGCCGTGGTGCTTTTGAGCATTTTAACAAACAGTACGTTCTGGTTCAGGGTGTCGGTGTTGGACACCTCACTGCTGAACTCCCCGATTTTGTACGGGGTACCATTGTAGGTATATTCCATAGCCACACCCACGACCTGGTCGGGCTGCACATTCAGGTTGATGCTGACGAAACCGAGCTGTTCGTTGTACGTGTACTCAGAGGGTGACAGCAACCGACCGCGGACTTTCTCGAAGTCGCGGATTTGCTGGAGGTTGAAATCATTTTTCAGCCGGGATACCACCTTGTCGGAAAAGCGCAGGGTGGAGTCCGTATTCAGCGCCGTCAGGATAGAAGGGTACAGCTGATTATTTTGGTTGGCCGGCAGGCCTGCGCCCTTTATGTCTATTATAGGTGGCACCAGCAGGCTATAGTCGGGGCGATCAGGCTCGGAGCCGTCGAGAAAGGGCTTGGGTTCTCCCAAGTCCATGAGGGCAACGATATCGCGGGTATTGTCCGGGGTTCTGTTGACGTTGGTGAGCCACACCTCCATACGGGTGATCGTAAAGAGGGTCTGCGGTACGGGCAGGCAGGTCAGGGCCGGTTCGAACTGGTCGCGGTTCCAGTGGCTGAGCAGGAAGTGGCGGTTTTCGTCGTATTCGTCAATGGGCTTCGTGTACACCTGAAGCTGAGAACCGCCTTGTACGGAGAGCGAATTCTGGCGGGAGCGCTGCTGCGCGGCGAGAAGGGTCACGTTCAGGTGACCAAACTTCATATCTGTTTTAAAACCGAAGAGATTCTGCGCACCGCGAATAAGGTTGGAGCGCAGCGGCAACGACACGTTACCGGCCTCAATGTTTTGAATAATTTCGTCCTCAGAGAAGTTTTTGGTGTCGTAGTTCAACTTCATCTGGTTGTCAATATCGAACGTCGCCTGGGTGTTGTAGTTGAAGTTGAGTTTGAGTTTTTCCCCGATCTGGCCCGCCGCACTCATGTTGATATCCATGTCGAAGTCGAAGTTGCCGATACGCTGCTGGCGCAGGGTGAGGATGGGGTTTTGAATTTTCTGGTAGTTGTATCCGAAGGACAGGTTGATGTTGCCCTGGGGCTTGATATCTACGTTGGTGCCGCCGAATAGGCGATCTACCAGACTGGTTTTGATGTCGAATTTGGCGATTGGGTCGCCGGAGCCCCCGCTTTTTCCGCCGGGCGTGGATACGCCGAGCATCCGGTCGAAATACGATTCCTGTTGTTTTTTGTCGCGCCAGCGGACATACTCCTCGAAGGTCATGTAGGTCGGCGCCCGGAAAAAGTCGTTGCCGATTTTTTCCGTGATGATGTACATGTTGGTGACGGGATCGTACTCCACCTGCTTTTCGATGGCTTTCGGGTCTTGCAGGTCAATCGGGTTATTGGGCTTGCCCGTCATGAAGTCGTCCTTACGGTCGTCCAACGGAGGGATCGTGTCCGTCTCTTCGATATTATCAATTTGGGAGGCAAGGCCCGGGGCACGTTCGGGAGCGGTTGTTTGCTGTTCGGTGGCCAAATCGCGGTTGTCAAAACGCAACAATCGGACAATTGGACTGGTAAAAGCATACAGGGACGCCAGGGAAAGCAGTGCAAGCGCCGCAAGAAGGATGTTCTTCTTCGTCATTTTCGATAAAGCAGGTAACAGAATTTAGTTGGTAGGTAGTCGGATTACGGAACTATCAATCTGGCCAATGACGCCCCAAATCGGGAAATGGTTGCCCGGGAAACGGGTATTTTCGTTAAAGTCGGGAACACGCCACATAACCGGAATCGAATGCGCCAACAGAGCAGTACGCGCAGGGAAAAGGCGGCAGTTCAAGCGCCGCGCAGGCGACACAGCGAACATCGTGCCATGCTGCAGGAGCTTGTTTAAATTTCAGGAGTTGTTTTAGTGCAGGATTTTCAATGCAGCCCGAATGATGTCTTCGACTTTGGTACTGTTGGGCTGGTCTTTCAGCACCTGATTCAGGGCCTTTTGCCCTGCGATGCGGTTGATCCCCAGTGCCAGGAGGGCAGTGAGCGCCTCGTCGCGGGCGGTACTGTCGGCCAGCGGCAGGAGCACGGGGCCGTCGGGCGATTCCTTGGAAAGTTTGGTTTTCAGGTCGAGGATGATCTGCTTGGACGCCTTGGGACCGATGCCTTTGGCGCGCTGCAGCACGTGCGCCTGCTCGCCGATGATGGCCGAGCGAATTTCATCCACCGACATGGACGACAAGAGCAGCAACGCGGAAGTAGGTCCTACGCCGGTCACGCTGATGAGCTGGACAAACAGGTTGCGCTCGGTTTGGGTAGAAAAGCCGAAAAATGTGTGTGCATCCTCCGTCACGTGGAAATGGGTGTACAGGGTGGCGCGTTCCTTTCCTTCCAATGCCGTGTAGGTACTAAGCGGAATATTCAGATGGTAGCCTATGCCGCCCACTTCGAGGGCAATGTAGGTGGCGGTGCGGAAGGTGATTTCGCCTTTCAGGTATGCGTACATACGGTAGTAGTGCTTGAGGAATGGAGACACCCGGAGGCGCCGATGAGACACAAAGGTATTGCTTGCGAATGGCTGTGGGCCGCAAAGACTCCGAATATTACTCGCCTGCGGGCAATCTTGTAGCGATCCTGCTCTGGAAGACACCCTTGTTGTAGAAAGCTTCTGCCCGGGTTACGGCAATATGAAAGTCATTCTCACCAATTCTACCACCTCACCCTCTTCCGGCAGGAAAAGGGTCATCCGGTCATCGGTCAGGAGCAATACCTGGGCTTGCCACTGCTGGGCATACCCACCGGGCAAGGAGATATCCATGCTCATCGTGTTTGGAGAAAAGGTGTAGCGCCTGGACTCCGGAAGGCGCACCAGGTTCGTACGCGGGTCTTTGTTATAGAGCGCCAGCGTGCTGTCGGCAAAAAACACGGCGTAATACGGCAGGGCAATGGCGTCGGCGATACGGCCGACCTCGATGCTGCTGTCGCGTTGTTGCCACTGCTCAAAAGCGCGGTTTTCGCGGCGGCTCAGGTCTTCGTAGGGCGTGTAGCCATACCAGCTGGCAGCACGCTCCCAGCGAATGTGTTCATAAACCCGCAAGGCTTGCGGCAGGGCCGGCGACTTTTTATCCACCTGGATACCCTGCTCGGAATAGGCCGTAACCTCCCAGCGCCCGATCAGGCGCCGGGTCAGGGAGTCCGCACCTGCTTGTCCTTGCACGCCCAGTTGTGCAAGCAGGCAGAAACAGGCAAAAAACCAGGCGATACAGCGGGCTTTTGTCATAGATTGGCGCATTACACTGCGACGGCCTTCTTGCTTTTTTTGCCTTTCGGCAAACCGTTCGAGGCATTTTTGTTGGCCGGCGTTTGAATGCCGAGCGCTACTTCCAGCACATCGTTCATGGTGGCCACATAGTTGAAATTCAGGCCCTTGATGTACTCTGCTTCGATTTCGGCTACGTGCTTTTGGTTGTCCTTGCACAGCAGCACTTCTTTCAGTCCGGCGCGCTTGGCGGCCAGGATTTTCTCCTTGATACCGCCTACGGGCAACACCTTGCCGCGCAGGGTGATCTCGCCGGTCATAGCCAGGAAAGGTTTTACCGGCCGTTTGGTGAATGCCGAAGTGATGGCGGTGAGCATGGTCACACCCGCCGAAGGTCCGTCTTTGGGAATAGCGCCCTCCGGTACGTGGATGTGAATGTCGTTTTTGTCGAACATCTCGGGATCAATATCCAGTTCGTCGGCGTGGGCCTTGATATAGCTCAGGGCGGTGCTGGCGCTTTCTTTCATCACATCGCCGAGGTTGCCGGTGAGCTGCAGGCGGCCATTGCCTTTGTTGAGACTGGCTTCGATGAAGAGAATTTCGCCGCCAACGGAGGTCCAGGCTAAGCCGATGGCTACGCCCGGTGCTTGCTGTTCCTGATACACTTCGGCGTCGAACTTGGTCGGGCCGAGAATGCCGTGCAGGTGCTCGGGTTTCACGGTTACCTCGTAGGCTTCTTCCATCGCCACTTTCTTGGCTACGGAGCGCATGATGGAACCAATCTCTCGGTTCAGGTTGCGCACGCCGCTTTCGGCGGTGTAGTGCCGGATCGTGTTGACGAGCGCCTTTTCCGTGATTTTGATTTGGTTGGGCTTCAGTCCGTGCTCTTTGCGTTGCTCCGGAATCAGGTGGCGTTTGGCAATTTCCACTTTTTCCTCCAGGGAATACCCGGCGACTTCTATGACCTCCATACGGTCGAGCAGGGCAGGCTGGATCGTCGAGAGCGAGTTGGCGGTAGCGATGAACAGCACCTTGGAAAGGTCGTATTCGAGTTCGAGGTAGTTATCGTAGAACGTGGTGTTTTGCTCCGGATCGAGTACTTCAAGCAGCGCGGAGGAGGGGTCGCCACGAAAATCCTTGCCCACTTTGTCTATTTCGTCGAGGATGAACACCGGGTTTCCGGTTTTTCCTTTTTTGAGAGATTGGATAATGCGGCCCGGCATAGCGCCGATGTATGTTTTGCGGTGGCCGCGGATCTCGGCCTCGTCGTGCAGGCCGCCAAGGCTCATGCGGACGTATTTGCGTTTGAGCGCCTTGCCAATACTCTGGCCCAGCGAGGTTTTACCCACGCCGGGAGGGCCGACGAGGCAGAGAATGGGCGCTTTCATATCGCCCTTCAGTTTCAGTACGGCCAGGTGTTCGAGGATACGCTCTTTTACTTTGGACAGACCGTAGTGGTCTTTGTCCAGCACATCTTTCACCCGGCGCAGATCAAAGTTGTCCTTGGTAAATTCCTGCCACGGCAGATCGAGCAGGGTTTCCAGGTAGGTTAGTCCGATGGCGTACTCGGCGATTTGCGGGTTCACGCGACGCAGTTTGTTGACTTCCCGATGGAACGTCTCCTGCACGTTTTTCGGCCATTTCTTTTTGAGGGAGCGCTCCACAAGGGCGTTGATTTCGTCCTCTTGCGGATTTTGGCCCAGTTCCTCCTGAATGGTTTTAAGTTGCTGGCTGAGAAAGTAGTCGCGCTGTTGTTTTTCGATGTCGTTGCGGACTTTCGCCTCAATCTGGTCTTTCAGTTCCAGCAGTTGCAACTCGGCATCCATGTGCAAAAGGATGCGGTTGGCTTTGTCCTTGAGGTGGCTGACCTCGAGAATGGCCTGTTTTTCCTCAATTTTGATGTTGAGGTTGGAGGAAATAAAGTTGAGCAGGAAGTTATCGTTGGTGATGTTTTTGAGCATCACGACAGCTTCCGACGGTATTTGCGGCGACAGTTCAATGATTTGCTTGGCGGAATCGCGGATACTGCTGAGCAGTGCGCGGAACTCCAGCTTGTGTTTGGGCTGGGTGTATTCCAGCGTTGTTATCCGGCCCAGCATATAGGGGTCTTCGCTTACCATTTCTTCCAGGTGGAAGCGTTTACGTCCCTGAAGGATGGCCGTGGTAGAGCCATCGGGCATTTTCAGGAGTTTCAGCACGCGGGCAATGGTGCCGACCGAGTACAGATCGCGCGCGGAGGGGCTTTCGATTTTTACGTCGCGCTGGGAGAGAACACCGATAAAACGGTTGTCCTCGTAGGCTTTTTGTACAGCGCGTATGCTTTTGTCACGGCCGATGGTAATCGGCGTGACAATTCCTGGAAACAAAACGGTGTTTTTCAGGGGTAGTATAGGCAAAATATCAGGGAAAACTTCGCCCTGCTTCGCCTCTTCGTCCTCTTCCAGCGAAAAGAGCGGCACGAAATCCGGCTCATCGTCGGATTGGGCGGACATCAACCAATTTTCAAACATATTCAAGTTACAGCGGGAGGGTTTTGATTGGTTAAAGGGTTCTGGTTTGGCAGGGTTAAAATGTTTTTAAGCAGAAAACTACTGGTTAAGAAAGCATGTAAGTTTAAACCATTTAGCCTAAAAAAATGCAAACTTTGGTATTTTTCTTGAAATGGACGCCGCGAAAACACGCTTTGTGTCATACTGGCAGCATTTTTTCCAGAATGTGTGGATTGCCCCATTGGGCAAAATACTTGCCAGCGCAGGGAAAGCGTGCTTTTGGCAGATTTTCCACAAAACCTGCCCGACAAAACGGCAGGTATGTTTTGGTGGTAGGGCAACCGAAGGCGTTACTTTTGCCGCCTGTAGCACGCCGGTTATTCCATACCCCCCTGAACTCACACGTTTCTTTCCCGTTATATCCGGACAAATAAAAATTTTATGCAAAAACTATGGTTGTGGTTCCTGCTCGGAATCGCGTTGTTTGGTTGCCGTTCGACGCAAAAAGCTTCTTACTCCCCGGAACAACTTGTTCCTACGGACAAAGCATTGCTTTGGAAGATCACCGGGAACGGACTGAAGAAGCCGTCATATCTGCTGGGCACTATTCACCTGATTCCCAAGGATCAGCTCAAGTTTTCCGAGGGCACTTACGATGCATTAGCCAGCGCCGATCGGGTGACTTTTGAGATAGACATGAAGGAAATGACCAACATTATGGCGCAATTCAGCCTCATGACAAAGGCTTTTATGGCCGGAGGAAAAACACTGCGCAACTTGCTGCCACCAGAAGATTATACATTCGTCAAAGAAAAACTGGATGCCCAGGGGATGCCGTCCGCCATGCTGGAACGTATGAAACCGTTGTTTCTCAGCACGCTGTTTGGCTCGGATGAAAAATCGGCTCTCGGAGAAGAGGCGAAGATGACCTCGGTGGAAATGGAACTTTATCGGCAGGTCAAGCGCCGAAAACTCGAATCGGCAGGCCTGGAAACAGCGGCTTATCAGATGGGTATTTTCGACAGCATCCCCTACGAAACCCAGGCCAAAATGCTGGTAGAAACCCTGCGCAGCGCAGAAGGATCAGGGGGGGACTTTGACCAAATGATCGAAATGTACCGGCAAAAAGATATCCAGGCGATGGAGGCGATGATGCACGATTCCGAATCCGGCATGAAGGAGTTTCAGGATATCTTGCTGCACAAGCGCAACCGAAACTGGATACCCGTTATGGGCCGCATGATGCGCGAAAAGCCAACCCTGTTCGCAGTCGGCGCCGGCCACCTCGGCGGCACACTTGGCGTCATCGCTTTGCTTCGCAAAGAAGGTTATCGCGTGGAAGCAGCTGAATAAGGTTAGAAGGTTACTGGTTGGAAAGGTTACTGGTTAGAAAGTTGGAGGGTTACTGGTTGTTGAACCAGTAACCCTCCAACTTTCTAACCAGTAACCTCGCTAAGCTTTTTTTACTTTTTGGAGGCCAGCGCATCCATGCGGATCATGTCTTGCATGACACGCAGGGCTTCGTAAAGCTGGATATCTTTTTGGCGTTCCTTGAGCCAGCTATCGTTACGGGTCACGCGGGAAGTGTCGCTTTGAATATGCGCCATATCAGCCTGTAGGTTCTCCACCTTAAACTGCTCGATGGGCTGGAGCATTTTTTCAAACTGAGCGGCTTCTTCCTCCAGTTTCTGGTCCCAGGCACGGTATGCTTCCAGTTGGAGCGGGAACTTGCTCATGTCCTTTTGCCGACGCATGCGCTGGGCATTTTCCTCGATTTTATTGAACGTCGCATCATTTTTGACACGAATACTGCTTTTTTCCGTCAATTTATCGAGGTTGGAAACCTGGTAGATATTCTGTGTGTACGACACTGGAGCGATCGTCGTGGCATCCAGCGGGTGGTCATTTTCGCGTTCGCCGAGGTCAACATAGTTGTAGGAATCGGGCAGCACGATATCCGGTTTCACGCCATCCAGCTGTGTTGTTTGGCCGGTAATGCGGTAGAACTTTTGGATCGTTACCTTTATATCGCCCAAAGGTTTCACCCTCGGGTCGTTGGTCGCCATATCGAGGTCCCAAAAGCGCTGTACCGTACCTTTACCATAGGTGCTTGTGGTTCCAACGATGACCGCCCGGCCATAATCCTGCATAGCGGCAGCCAGAATTTCGGATGCGGATGCGCTGAAACCATTAACCATCACCACCAGCGGGCCACCGTATTGTACCCGTGGATCAGAGTCGGCATTAATATCGGGTTGACGGTTACGGCTTTTCACTTGCACGATTGGACCTTGCTCAATGAAAAGGCCGGACATACGCACAACGTCGCGCAGAGAGCCGCCGCCGTTGTTGCGCAAGTCAAGAATGATTCCTTTTACATTTTCGCGCTTGAGTTTTTCCACTTCCTTGGCCACGTCGTCGGCACAAGAGGTAACTCCTTCCGGAGTGAAGTCGGCGTAGAATTTGGGCAAGAAAATGTAGCCCACCTTTTCAGGGCCGTCATTCGTGTTTAGCAGGAGCGACTTGGCCAGGGATTCTTCCGTGATGACGACATCGCGCACGATGCTGATGACTTTCACGGAACCGTCCGGTTTTTGAATCGTCAATTTGACGGTAGTGCCTTTTGGTCCGCGAATCTTGGCCACCACATCGTCTATTTCGAGGCCCATCACGTCCACCGGTTCATCATTATTCTGAGCAACTTTAAGGATGACATCTTTGGCTTCGAGTTCATTTTGTTTCCAGGCGGGACCGCCGGGCACGATCTCCGTGACGGTTGTTTTTTCGCCGTCGCTTTGCAGGCGCGCGCCGATACCTTCCAGTTTTCCGGACATTTTGACATCGAAGTCGGCTCTCTCCTGCGGGGAAAAATAGCCGGAGTGCGGGTCAAATACGTTGATAAAAGCGTTTAAATAAGCTTCCATACGGCGGTTGCGATCTGCTTTTTGCAGACGCTTGAACCAGCGGTCGTAAATATCCAGCACCTTTTTGCGCGTTTCAGCTTCGATAGCATCGTACGATTTTTTTTCGCCGACGTAGTCGGGTTTTTCCTGCGTATTCAACTCATCGTGCATGCGGCTCAGCACTTCGTACTTCATCCATTTTTCCCACCGGCTGCGCAGTTCAGATTCGTCTTTAGCCCACGACAATTTTTTGCCGTCGGTTTCAAACGTTTCGTTTTTGGAAAAATCAATCGGTGCAGCCAGTATTTCCCGGTACCAGCTCTGGGTTTTGACCAGCGATGCCTCCAGCAGACCAACGGTACTGTTGAAAAACTCGAAGGTTCCAGCTTTGGCCTGATCGTCCAATTGCAATTCAAAAGGTTTGATCCGATCTATATCTGCTTGCGTGAAAAAACGTTTTCCGCCGTCCGTGTTGTCCAGGTACAGATTGAAGACCTGGCGGGAGAATCGGTCGTCAATGACTTTTGGTTCGAAGTGGTAGCGATCCAGCCCGGACAAAACAGCCTGCATCAGCATGGCTTCTTTTTGAGGGTTGGGGTCTGCACTAACAGTTGGTGTGATTTGATTCAGAAAAAAAACGATGCCGAGCACTCCCAAAAAGGAGAAGAAAAGCAGGGAAGGTTTCCATTTCATATCCGTGATAATTTGATCAGTGTCCGAAAAGCCTGAAGGCCGAGAGGAATACATCATGAGCGGGAAAGTAGTTTAAGCGTTAACAAAGATACGGCGTGTTGGTTGGTTTAGCGCAACCGCCACGCCGGAGCAGCAAATTCAAGAACGCAAGATTGCCCGCTTTGTGACGAGCGCTCTGGCTATTTTCTACAAACTTGTCGCAGGACGACCGTTTCGACAAAACGCAGGGCATGAAATCCACAACTCATCCAAAATCAGCAAATATTCCGACCTTCGCGGCTCTCATCTGTTCAATCATTATTATGACCAAGAATATTTCACTGATCATCAATGGCATCCTGCTACTGGCCGTTGCCCACCTGTACTACCTGAGTTTTTCGAAAAAATCTGCTGCTGAACAGCCGCCTGCGATTGCAGCGCCGGCTTCGGGTGGCGTAAAAATTGCCTACGTCAACGCAGACACCCTGGACGCCCAATACGAATGGCTTAAAGCGCAAAAAAAAGCACTGGAACAGCGCGTGCAAAATGCAGAAAAAAACATGGGCGCCAAAAAAGAAGCTCTTATGAAAGACCTGGCAGCGTTTCAGCAGAAGTACGAAAGCGGCACGGTCCCGCCGGCACAACTTGAAAAAGAGTACGCCGCACTGACACAGCGCCAACAAAAACTGGCCGAAGAAGAAGCCCGACTCGGTAAACAACTCACCGATGAGCAAACCAAGGCCATGAACGAACTCATGACCAACGTCGAAGCCAAACTCAAAAGCTTGCAAAGCCAGATCGGTTACGACTACATCCTCTCCTACTCGAAGGGCGGCGGACAAGTACTTCTGGCAAACGACAGCCTCGACATCACCAGGCAAGTTCTCGACCTGCTCAACGCTAAAAACTAAAAAGTTTCTGGTTGGAAGGTTAGAGGGTTTCTGGTTGGAGGGTTTCTGGTTAGTGGGTTAGATGGTTGCTGGTTAATTGATCGCAATTTCGCCAGAAACCTTCCAACCAGAAACCCTCCAACCAGAAACCCTCTAACCTTCTAACCAGAAACCTTCAAACCCTCCAACCTTTTTATGCTTCATCGCGCTACCACCGACGATATTCCGGTTATTCGGGACCTCGCCCATGCGATCTGGTGGGCGCACTACCCTTCCATTATCTCCGAAGCACAAATTGAGTACATGCTCAACCTGATGTACAGCCCCGAAGCGCTGCACCGTCAAATGACAGAAGAGGGCATTCAATTTTGGCTCGTGCAAGAGATTGGCAATACCGTCGGGTTTATCGCTGTAGGGCATCCCACGGAAGGCGCCTATTTCTTGCATAAATTTTACCTCCAACCCTCCGGGCAAGGCAAAGGGCTTGGCGCCGCAGCGTTTCATAGCCTATTGGAACACTACCCGGATCTTTCCGAAATCCGTCTAACGGTAAACCGCCAGAACTACAAGAGCATCAATTTCTACTTCAAAATCGGCTTTCGAATTGAGCAGTGCCTGGAGATTCCCATCGGACAAGGCTTCGCGATGAACGACTTCTTGATGGTTTGGAAGCGCTAATCAAGCCCTATTCTGCTGCCTTGACCCCTTTTGTAAACTGCGCGTAGAGAAATACTTTGGTAGAGAGTCCATCCAAAAAGTGGTAGATCACAGGACGCACCTCTTCCCAGTCCAGCCCGCCAACGCCTGTCGCCAAACGCGGTAAGGCCACACTTTCGATGTTGTCCTTTTCGATCAACTTAACCAGTTCCCGGAGCGCGTGGTTTACGTGAATAATGGACGCCCGACCTGGGTGGCTGTTTTCCGATACGGGCGGCTCCTGCGTTAACAAGTTGACAATCTGGCGTTCGCCACTTTCCCACTTCCATACTTCCCCGGGCTTCGGGTGTGCCTTATGGCAGTATTGTCGAAACTCCTTGTACATACCGGGAAACGTTTCGCGCAGATGAAGCGCCAACCCGCTATTGAAGTGATCATTGGGCGCCACACCATGCGCCACTACTTGCGCGTCACTTAATAAAATATCACCATTTACTTCCTTAATCATGAAATGTGCTTTTGTTGGTTAAAACATTGTTTGAAGCACGAATTTGCCTGCATTCTTTCATGACTGGTAATGAGCATTATCACTTTACGAAGTGATGGTAGTCGAGATGTTTTCCGGACAAAACGACCGGGAAGTCAACGTCTGCGTATCAACGTCTGCGCCTGCTATTTCAGCGGAAAGGGCATAAAAAAAGCGGCGCTCATTTGCGCCGCTCCTGGTATTGTCGCCTCGAGAAAGTCTAAAGAAAAAGGCCTGAAACACATTTGATTCCTGCCTTGATTTTCGATAGGACAAAGATGAGGCACGACAACAGCATGACAATTAACAAACAGCATAGTTTTGTGACCCGATCAAACAAGGGTGCTTACAGGAAAAATAAACATAAGTGCCTGATAACAAGCATGTTTCTTTTCAAAAAAAGCACTTGTTTGTTACTTATTGTTGTTCAACCGTAGCGGAGCCGGCTACTTTTACAGAACTTGAGGCATCTGCGTTAACCCTCGCATGGTCGTTTACATTCAAGCGGGCACGGGCGCTATCATTGGCAGAAATTTCAGCTTTGTCGGTACGCCAGCTCGTAGCCTCCAGCTCGGCGCCGTCGGTGAGCGTGGCATTCAGATCGTTGCCATTACCGGTGAGTTCCACAAAACATTTGCCCGAAAGGGCGAGGTTCAGTTCGTTGGAATCAAAAAAGCCTCGTATCCGGACTGGTCCTTTGGCCGTAATGGATGCGCGCCCTTCGTTGAAACCCCGGATGGTCACAGGGTCGGTATGGTCGGCAATGAGGTTTGTAAAAACCGGCGTTTTAATAATACAACGTGTCTTGCCAACCAATTTTTTCCCTCGGGTCGTCAAGGTCAGGTTATCCCCGCTCCGTATGGTTTCGATGGCATTCCGGTCCTCGGTGGAGCCGTCAAATTCCATACTAAACTCGTCTGCCTGAATAATCTCGGTTTCAAAATTTCCTTCCAGCGTGAAGTTTTCATAGCTACGGTCGCTGCGGTAGTTGCTGTCGCCGAATTGGGGGCAATCGCTGCAGACCAGACCTGTCCCGGTCATTCGGAAAGCCTTGCCCGGGTTGCGCTGAATGGAGTACTCCTGGTCAGAGTCGGCATAGTCGGCGTCATAAATCCGACGGTTGATTACGTCGCCAAACACAATGTATTTACCTTCCGGCACACTGATGGTGATGCGCACTTCCTGTCCGCGCCATTTGTTGCCTTTGTCCAGCGTATAACCCGATGGTACAAGCACCACATTGCCGTTGGACTTAACTTCAAAATTCGTTTTGGCTGCGTATTCGACCGCTTCTTCCGTGGACGATCCACGGGCGCGAATGGTCTGGGCAAACTCAAACCTGCCCGTATCGCTCCGTCGGATGGTTATCCGTACCAGGGCGTCCATGTCGAGGCGATCGTCGCCAACCCAAATATCTTCTCCGTCAAAAAACGAGTTGTGGTCGTTTTCATTCGTTGCGCCGCGGCCGGCCCATTGTATCTGGAGGGTGTCTGATGTGATACCCGAAAGATCCACTTTTTTGCTGACGGAGCCTGATTGGCGGTATCCGGAAAAAGCAAAACCGCCCAAAAGCACCAGCGATACCAGGTTGAGCACCCACAAGATCGTCATGCCCGAACCCAACCAGGCAGGGGTATTAAACCTGAAAATCGTGCGGCCCAACCACAACACCAATCCTACAATCGGAATACCCAGGAGGAAAAAACCGTTGAAAAAACCCAGAGAAGTGGCCGAACCGGAGAGCGGACTGAAATAGGAAATATACGGCTGAGCCGTCATAACCGCCCAGATACCCGCTACCCAGGCTGTGCCAAGGCCAAAAATCATGGCCACCGCTACAAAAATCACAAAGCCGAGAAACAGTTTGCCCACCACCGTCAGGCAGCCGCTGGCTACCGCAGCAGAGCCGCGCCCGGCGGAGGTACCGGCTTTTGCGCCAAATTCGTTCACGCGCTTGGAGATACGTTCGACGCCATGCTCAATCTCGCGGGCGATATTTTCCACATTGGGCGTTTCGCCCCGCATGGCAAGCCGCTCTGCGGCGGTACGTGCAGGAGGCACTAAAATCCACAAGAGCAGGTAGGCCGGCACCCAAAAACCAAAAGACACGATGGCTAACAGCACAAAAATGAGTCGCATCCAAACAGTTTCCTGGAAACCAAAATAAGCAGCCAGGCCGGAGCAAACACCGCCGATCACGGCATCATCTTCGTCGCGGAACAATTTTTTGGCCGGCTGGATGACTCTTTTGGCCGACTTGCCCGCGCCAGGATTTTCCACCGGCTCGCCGCCAAAATCCTCGGGTTTACCCATGACTTCGATGGCCGCTTCCACATCGGGCAGCATGACGATGGTGCGGTTGCCCATTCCGGTACTGATGATTTCCCCAAGACGGGACTCGATATCCGTCATGATTTCATCGCGACCTTCGCTCTCGCTAAAGCGCCGGCGAATGCTGTCCAAGTATGCCGAGAGGTATTCGTAGGCATCGTCGTCTATGGTGAGGGCGAAACCACCAAGATTGATATTCAGTATCTTATTCATTGTTTGAGTTGGTTGAAAACGTGAAGATTGGTTGAAGGGATTGCTCCGGTTTAGAGGATTCAGGCATCTGGCGGGAGTGGTTCGATGTGCAGCGCCCGAGGTGTTTCCGGACCTTCGGTGGAGCGCCTTTCGGCCCCGGATGCTGCATGGCGCAGAATCGTTTCGTTGACCGCATCCACCAGATCCTGCCAGCTACCCGCCAGCTCCTCCAGAAACTTTTTCCCGTCTTCTGTGATCGTAAAGTACTTGCGCGGCGGCCCTTTGACCCCCTCGCGCCAGATGTAGTCCACCAATCCGTCGTTTTTTAGCCGGATCAGCAGCGGGTACAAGGTGCCTTCCTTGACGAGCAGATTGGTGCCCTCCAGTTTTTCGATGATCTCCGGCGGGTAAGTTTCCCGCCCGGCAATCACCGCGAGCACGCACATCTCCAGGACGCCCTTGCGCATTTGTGCTTTGGCATTTTCCAAATCCATGTTTTTGTCTTTTTTAGTTGTTGCCTCGAACCGGCGTTTCTTGCAACACCGGGTATTTGATGCGACAAAGGTATGGTCATGGAAACTACTATGCAATACAAGATACTAAATTTTATCTACTATTTTTTTTGACAAGTATTTTAATAAATAACAATCCCCTGCTTGTCAGCATGTTACCGACAAGCAGGGGATTGTTGTTTGTTAAAAAATTCCAGGCGCGCAGGAACCCGCGTGGGGTAGTTCGAACCTGTCGGTGTACCCGTGGCCGGACTGGAGAGCAGGCCGTACTTCGCAGAAGCAGGCGGGAGCGTGCGAAAGCTGGAAAAAAGCGTGCGTATTATTCTTTCGCCAAAACGACCACTTTCGACCCGAACACCTGCCCTTCGCGCCCCGTCAAGATCACAAAGTACAGCCCGTCGGGCAGGGCGGACAGATCGGCCCCGGTCTCCCCGGCCTCCCCCCGACCCCCTGCAAAGGAGGGGGAGGCGTGGTGCACCCGCCCCAGCGCATCCACCACCCGCACCGACACCGGCTCGCCTTCCGGCACACCGCTCCAGTACACCATACCCGTCGTAGGGTTCGGCCACAGGTGTACTCCCCCCCCTTCAGGGGGGCTGGGTGGGCGGGGGATCGTCGTGCTGCTCGTTTGCTCCACCCATACCGTTTTGCACTTCGTGTCGCTGCCATACTGGTTGCTCACGGTGAGGCACACCTCGTAGGGTCCTGCTGCGGGATACGTGTGGGAGGGGTATTTTTCGGTGCTGCTGTTGGCGGTGCCGGAGGCCGGATCGCCGAAATCCCACCACCAGTCGGTGGGATTGTACCATGACACGGAAGTGAAGTCCACGCCCAGCCCGGGCGTGCGGTCGTAGCGCCAGTTGGCCAGCGGGTGATTGTTGAGGCCGAGCGTATCGCAGGGCGAGCCGTCTATGGGTCCGAGGCGGAAGTTGGGGAAGTGGGGGAGGTTTTTGAAGGCAAAATCGAAGTTATAGTAGTGCTGCACGAACTCGCAGGCCGTGCCGGCGCGCTCGGGATGAGCCATGCGGTGCATACAATAGTTTCCGCTAATGGGGCGGCTATATATACGCCCATCAGGTCCCAATTCCAAGTACCCGATAGAACGCCCAAGAGGACAATCGGGACTGGTTTGCCACTCGGCAATTTCGATCATACTGGCGCCTATATCCGAGGCCCATAAGTCAAATTGCAAGAGTTTTTTCACCTCTGCGGCGTACAGGTAGCGCCCATCGGCAGAGAAAGCCAGCCCGGCAGAGAGTTCGTCTTCGGTGTTGTCCTGTATAGTGATATGAATTGGATTAGATAATTCGCCCGAACAACGGTCGAAGTCGAAGATACGCAGGTCGTCGCGCGTGTTGAAGCGAGCTATTTTGGAGCCGTCAGGCGAAAACACGATCTCGCCTCCTGCTCCGCTCCAGGTCGGCTCTCCTATGTTTTGCTCTTGTACGGTTATGCCGGAGGGTGAGAGTAGCAGAAGGTAATATTTATTGCTGTGTGTTTTAGTTGTCACGATCCACCAGTCCCGCCCATTGGCGTGTCTGACGGCATGTAAGGCATCCGGATGAAGCGTATCTTGTATTAGTTCCACATTTTTAAAAATCACCTTACCTTGACCGTTGTTGTGTGACATATCGATCTTGGTATGCAGTAGTACATCTCTAAAAGCTACTAACGGCTGAATTGAAGCGTATGTTCTGGTATGAATTAAGTGATAAATAGATGGTGATTCAAGAGATTTTAGAAGAATCATGTTGTTATCATAGGGATAACTAAAGCTATAAGGGCCATTGCACTTATTATCATATACCCATCCCGGATTCAAATTATCACTATTCTCTACCATGTTGCCATCTCCATTCTCGATGTAACAACCGTTGGAGAGTAGTTGAAGATTGCCAAGTGAATCGCAAATAGAAATATTGGACTCTTTTATCTCCATACCTCCATGCGAGTATGAAAATGTCAGAGAATCCGAAAAATTGAAAGTGATTCTGTCCGAGCCAGGAAACTGCGGAAACGTGTTAGAATCGTAACCAAACACCCAGATATTATCCTCTTTTTGAGAAAAGGCATGCTGTAGTATGAATATGAAAATTGGCAAAAGAAGTGCTATTTTTTTCATGACGAGCAAATAAAAAATCAGGCTGCACGCGTCCGGGTCGTGCAGCCTGATGGTGAAGAAATTAACGGTTGAGCAGGACAACGCTACGCGTTATCGGCGCTTGGCCGTCGCGGAAAATCTGGAAGCGATACAGGCCCGGCGGCAGATGTGCCAAACTCAAGCGACCGTCGTTGACCGTATTTTCTAATTGCAACTGGCCGATGCTGCTGAATACTCGAACCAGCAAGACGTCGGTAGCGGAGAAGAATACCTCGCCCGTCGTCGGGTTGGGCCACACCACCACATCCCGCCCCCCTGGCCCCCCTGAAGGGGAGAGAGTCGTGCTGCTCGTTTGCTCCACCCACACCGTTTTGCACTTCGTATCGCTGCCATACTGGTTGCTCACAGTGAGGCACACCTCGTATGGGCCTGCTGCGGGATACGTGTGGGATGGGTGCTTTTCGGTGCTGCTGTTGGCAGCGCCGCTGCCCGGATCGCCGAAGTCCCACCACCAGTCGGTGGGATTGTACCACGACACGGAAGTGAAGTCCACCCCGAGGCCGGGCGTGCGGTCGTAGCGCCAGTTGGCCAGCGGGTGGTTGTCGAGGCCGAGCGTATCGCAGGGCGAGCCGTCTATGGGGCCGAGGCGGAAGTTGGGGAAATGGGGCATATTACTGATAGGATATTCGAACTGGTAATAGTTCTGTTGCAAATCACAAGCGGTTCCGGCACGTTCTGGGTGTTTCATGCGGTGCATACATTTTTGACCATTGAACGGACGGCTGTAGAGTATTCCGTCGGGCCCGAGTTCCATAAAGCCGATGGTGCCACTGAGCGGGCAAACGGGTGGTTCCGCCTCCGCAATAAGTATCCTGCTGGATGCAATATCGGAACTTAGTACATCGAACTGAAAAAGCGAACGGGTATCGGTAATGTACAGATACCGGCTATCGGCCGACCACCCAAGTCCCGCAAACAACGGTCCAACAAGGTCATCGGGTACTTCTATATGGATCGAATTGTATAATAGCCCCGAACAGCGGTCAAAGTCGAAAACACGCAAGTCATCCACGGCATTGTAGCGTGCCATTTTGGTTCCGTCAGGGGAGAAGGCGATTTCTCCCCGGTCGCTGCTAATGGTGGGTACTCCGACGTATTGCTCCGAGACATGAACGCCTTGAGGGTTAAGTAGCAGCAAGTAATACTTGTTGCTGTTTTGCTTTGCAGCCACTACCCACCAGTCGCGCCCATTGGCATGCTTGACCGCGTGGAAGCCATCGTAATGCATTGTGTCGGATACAAGTACTTGGTTTTTAGATACGGTGGTACCGCTACCGTTGTTGGCAGAAATGTCTACTATTGTGTGCAGAATATCTCGCATAAAAAAAGGGCCAAGTACTGGAATATGGAAAAAATGAAATAAATTTTCATTTTCCGGATTTTGGAGAAGTATCATGTTCTGTCCCCTATTATATCCTTCATTACTGGCACAAAATATTTCATACATTATTCCTGGATTCATGCCCTCACTGTTTTCAACTATATACCCATCAGCATCAGCCACATAGCAACCATTGCTATAAAGTAACAGATTACCAATAGAATCACAAATGGAGGCATAGGAATCAAAAAATGGAACGGTTCTTTTTTCGTAAGTTATTTGAAGTGAATCGCCGAAATCGAAGGTTGTACCCTCCGACAAATCATCTGACGGGTCGTAGTTGTAGCCTAGCAGCCATATATTATCCCGCTTTTGAGCATATATATTGGAGTAACCCGCCAGCAGTAGCAAGGCCAAAAATATCTTTTTCATATCGTTGGAAATAAAGCAACAGGCCGTGCAGCGTCCGGGACTGCACAGCCTGTTATAAGTGAAAGAATTAGCGTTTGATCAACAGCACTTTTTGTGATGCCAAGACTAATTTATTCTTGGCATCAAGCAACTGAATCTGATACAATCCTTCAGGTAAATAGCCAATTTGAACCATTGTTCTGGTTAGGATTTGCTCCAGTTGCAACTGGCCTGTGTTGTTATATAGGCGCAGCAACACGGTTTGTCCATTTGTCCCACTCCACGTCAACAATCCCGTCGTTGGGTTAGGATAGAGTATTATTTTGTCCAAACTGCCCGTTGCTTCTACGTTTTCGGAATGTTTCCGCTCTTCCGATACTGCACACAATTCGACATCGTCGTAACTCGCCCCGGTTAGGTGCGCTACCAAGGCCCGCGCTTCGTACACCGCATCGCCACCTTCCAGCGGGCACATACCTGCGATGGTTTCCAACGTGGTCAGGTCGCCGGTTTGCAGGGTATCGTACAGCAGCAGGTTGAACACGATGTTGTTTACTGTTTTGTGGTTTGCCGCAGGAGTGGGCGTTGCCGTGATCCCGGCATTCTGCATACGAAGCGTTTGTATTTTCGTTATGCGAGCCTGTGTCAGAGTATCTAAATAATCTGCATACTGGGTACGCGCGGTGGTACTCTGGAGTACTGCCGAGTCGTATTGCAACACCGAGGTGGAGGTGTCGCCCGCTTGCCGAAGGCTATCGAGGGTCAGCAGGTCGGTCATGCCCTCGTGCCAGGCGAGTCGGTGTAGTTCCAGCAAGGAATCCTGTACGGTGCCGGAAGCAAAAATCTTGCTGCGCTCTTCGGCGATGTAGGCCAAGCGACCGGTGGAGAGGCTGTCGTTGTCGGATTTGAAATCCTCGAATTCTTGCGAATTTCCCATGGACGGATAGCGTAGCATCTTGCGATACAGGCGGTAGGCTCCTTTCCACTGCATTTCGTGCTCGAACAGGTCGGGGTAAAGGTCGCCATTTGCAATATCCTTGTCCAATAGGGTTGGCACGGAGCTTTCCGGTATCCGGGGCGGTGCAAAAGACGGGAACGTGCAGGCGGCGCAGCCGACAAAGGCCGTCCCCAATTCATCCTTAAACCAGTTTGAAGGAAATACCGCTGGATTGTGTGCAGAGTTGGCAGTACCGTCAACAAAAAATGGAGATAAATCAATGTCACTAAAATTCCTTCCTCCCAGACAATTCCCCGAAATCGCGCTCAAGTCCCACAAGTTTCCGGTGTGGTTTTGTTCGCCGATATACGCCCCGGCGTTGAGTTGCAGACCCGTGCAGTGGGTGTTCATGCTGTTGCCGCGTACAGCGTCGGTAAACTCGGCCATATCAAGGAAGAGCAGGCCGATGTCGGTGTTGTCCACGCAATTGCACTGGTAGGTGTTGGCGAAGCCCGCGCTGCTGTGGATGGCCGTACTCGTTCCTAACCCGGAGGCGGTCTGGTCAATGATGTTGGCCGTCAGGTCGCTGCCCATAATCCCTTCGGCTAAGATGCCAGTGTAGTCGGCGGGCTGGGTCTGGTTTGTCACGATATTTTCGTGTATTGTGCCGGAAACGCCGTTGCGATAGCCAATACCGATACCGCCTTGCTGCATCGTAACAGTATCACTGCCCACATCCCAACCTTCCAGCGCCGGTAGCACGGAACTGCCAATCGGCGTATAACCGAAGCCGATCTCGTTCATCTCGATACCGCGGGTCAGGAGGTTGCCGGGCGCGAGCGCCCCGCTGATCGTAATCCGGTTGTTCGAAATTGCACTGATCGGGTGCAGCGGTTCATTCAACCCCGAGCGGATACCGAAGTGCCGGGCGGTAATGGTGTTGTTCCGCAGCCGCACGTCGCGGGTATGGCTGTTGGACCAGTCAATGCCGGTGTTCACATTCGTCATTACAGTACCCTCCACCTTGCCGGCGTAGTTGGTGGCCCGGATGCCGGTTTTGCAGTTGTTGAAGGTCGTGACGGGCAGCCAGGAAAGACCGATATTGAACCAGTCAGCGCCCCTGCTGGCGAGGTAGATGCCGAAGCCCTCGTGCTGGTACACCGGGGTTTGGTCCACGGAGTTCATATCGCTGAACGTCATGTTGCCGATGTTGCCGGTGGAGTTGAAGCCGAGGATGCCGTTGGCGAGGGAGACAAAGGAGTTGACACCACCCAGTGAAGAGCCGATGTCACTGAACACATTGAAATCCTTGTACCCATCAAGTCGTATTCCGCACAAGCCTCGACCTTCGACGGCTTCAGGCATACCGGAATAAGGTCTTTTCAGCAGACGATCACTCCTGAACACGTTGTCGGAAAACTGGTCTATTCTAACCCGGCCTTGCCCGGAAGACGCACTGGTCATATCAAGGTTTACACCAATATAGTTGTTGGCAAACAGGTTGCTGCTTAATAAAATACTGGCATTAGGCTGAGCATTTACAACAAACCGACAATCGGACAAAATCGAGTTGGAAATACTCAGTTTGGAAAAACTGACCGGCGCTGTTTGCGCCTCAACGACGATGCCTTCGGCCAAGGGAAAATCCGGGCAAGTACGCAAGTTGACGAAACTCATGCCTAAAAACGGCTCCGGCTCGTTTGGTATGCCACTCTCAATCCGAATACGCGCACCAGGCATGAGCACCACATCGAGCAGATTACCGGAGGAGCCGGCAAACGTTGCTGCCGCGATGTCAACCACTAACTGATCGTCTATCAATATACTGGAAAGACTCCCGGTGTTCAAGAACCATACGTCTCCATTTGCAAGGAGCTCACTCAACCGGGTCTCTGGTACGGTACGTAAATCGGCATACGGCACCACGTTGATATTGGGTTTGTTAAAAAATGCCAGCAACGGTGGGTCGCAATCCATGTCATAGACCGAAAATAAAATACGACCATCCTTTGGCCCCGAAAACCAGGAGTCTATTCGCTCAAAACACATTTCCAGTTCAACCAGAGACCCTTCCTCCGCAACGAATGGGGCGTTAAATGTGCCCGTCAAAACCGTATTCCCGTTTACATCAGGTTGGGTAGATACGTTTGTCAGTCCCGATGTAGACTGGGAAAAACTGTAGATTTCCGGGTCGAATGTGATCGTGATAACGTACGGGTGATTTGTCGGATAATTGTGAATCATCTCCAGTGTAAAACAAAAAGAAAGATCACAAATACCAAGTGTAATCGTGCCAAGGCCATCCGGTTGTGGCAAATTATTAGACATGCTGATCGGAAAAGTTGTTGGGCACTCTGTCTGTGCATTGGCACGCGATAGTGAAAAAAACATCAGAATTACAGCAAACAAGTTACAGGCGAATAATCCATAGCTTTGCGTGCGGCGTGCGGCGTGCGGCGTGCGGCGTGC
>JBGSKO010000170.1:0-23773 GCA_041741155.1 Saprospiraceae bacterium
GTATCGGCCGTAAAATGAACAAATGTGCGATCTCAGATGCATACAGAGAAAAGGTTATGGAATCGGCCCGGAGTAAAGAACTGGGTGGGCCGCCTCCAGATACTTGACTTGACGAAAATCCGCGATGCGTCTGCCCTGCCCCCACCTCCCTCTCCTACCCCATCTCTCTTTGCCCGGGCCAATCCGTCATCCTCAACGGCGTCTCCTACTCCCAGCCTGGTGTCGTGCTGGATACCATCCCCGGTATCCAGGGCTGCGATACTCTGGTAACGTACACCATTGATTACGTCCTCAGTCCTCCCCCACTCGACCTTGGCCCCGATGTTGTGCAGTGCTCGGATAGCACCGTACTCTTTTCCGCCGGGCCGAATTTCGCGCAATACCGCTGGCAGGACGGTAGTACCGCACCGACCTTTGCCGCCGATGCCGCCGGTATCTACTGGGTGGAAGTAACCGATGCTTGTGGAGCCGTTCAACGCGACTCCGTCCTGCTCACCCTGGCCCCGCCGCCGATAGTTGTAGAATTTAACCCGGGTATCGTTGATATCGAATTGGGCGACTCCCTGCTTCTGATCCCGCTCATCACAGGCGCCTCGGTGACGGACTTCTCCTGGATGCCGGCAAACCTGCTCAACAACCCCGATACCTTGTACCCGTACACCAAAACCTATCAGTCCCAACGCTACACCTTAGTCGTGTATGATGCAAATGGCTGCTCCGCAACCGGTTCGATTCAAGTCAATGTTGATCCAAACCACAACGTATATATCCCCAATGTTTTCATCGCAAACAACACCCACAGCGGCCTGAATGACCACTTCAATCTGAATATCGGCAAAAGCGTCGAAGTCGTCAACTTCATGCGGGTGTATGACCGGTGGGGAAGTCTCGTGTACGAACGCAACCGGTTCTATCCCAACAACAACGACCCTTCCGATGGATGGGATGGCAAATACAAAGGACAATATGTCGCGCAGGGTGTTTATGCCTATATTATTGAGGTGCGGTTCCTCGACGGCTTGGTACAGCGCTACCAGGGCGACGTGACGGTGTTGCGTTAGAGTCCGGCAAAATCCGGAACTTCGCCCCAACAAAACCTTTTGCTATGAGCATCCTCCTGGGTGATACCGAATATTTTCCCGGCATCGGAAAAATCCGATACGAAGGCCCCGAAACCGACAACCCGCTGGCCTTCCGGTTCTACGACGAAAGTCGCGTGGTGGCCGGCAAAACCATGCTGGAGCATTTCCGATTTGCCGTTGCCTACTGGCACACGCTCGGCGGTACGGGCGCCGATCCGTTCGGAGCGCCAACCAAACGGTTTGCCTGGCTGCAATCCGAAGACCCGCTGCAGCACGCACGCGACAAAATGGACGCCGCCTTCGAATTTATCACTAAACTGGGTATCCCCTTCTTCTGCTTCCACGATTTTGACCTCGTGGCCGAGGCCGACACGCTCGCCGAAAGCGAACGACGCTTGCACATCATCGGCGAATATGCCAAAACAAAAATGACCACCTCCGGCACCCGCGTACTCTGGGGCACGGCTAACCTGTTCAGCCACCCGCGCTACATGAACGGGGCTGCCACCAATCCCGACTTCATCGTTGTCGCCCACGCAGGCGCACAGGTAAAAATGGCGCTCGACCTGACTATTGCCCTCGGCGGCGAAAACTATGTTTTCTGGGGCGGCCGCGAAGGATACCTGTCTCTGCTCAACACCGACATGAAGCGCGAGTTGGACCACCTGGCGCGGTTTCTCGAAATGGCTAAGGACTACGCCCGCGCACAAGGATTCACGGGTACCTTTTTCATCGAGCCCAAACCCATGGAACCCAGCAAACACCAGTACGACTTCGATGCCGCCACAACTATTGGTTTCTTGCGGGAATACGGCCTGACGCAGGATTTTAAACTCAACATCGAAGTGAACCACGCCACGCTGGCCTTGCACAGTTTCCCGCATGAACTCCAGGTGGCCGCCAATGCCGGCATGCTCGGCAGCATGGATGCAAATCGGGGCGACTACCAAAATGGCTGGGACACCGATCAGTTTCCCAATAATATCCCCGAACTAACCGAAGCCATGCTCGTCATCCTCGAATCCGGCGGACTCCAGGGGGGCGGTGTAAACTTCGACGCGAAAACGCGCCGCAATTCGACCGACCCTGCCGATCTTTTTTATGCCCACATCGGCGGGATGGACGCATTTGCCCGTGCCCTCCTGGCAGCAGACGCTGTTTTGACCAAATCACCATACCGAACCATTCGCCAGGAACGCTATGAATCCTTCGATTCCGGCGACGGGGCTCGTTTTGAGTCCGGCCAACTCCAGCTCCATGATTTGTATAAAATCGCAACACAAAACGGCGAGCCACCCCTGCGCAGCGGAAAGCAAGAGTTGCTGGAAAATATCCTGAACCGATACGGATAGCAACTCGCCAATGCCGCGTGTACATTTGCGTCAAAATCAGCAACAAATACCACTTCCATGAAAAAGCATTACCTGCTGCTCGCCCTGCTTTCCCTCGCCTTCTTTTCCTGCGATCCCGCGCGACGTGCCGCGACTTCCGGGAAAGACGATGGCCAGATTGAAATCGTATTCCTGCAAATAAACGACGTGTACGAAATCTCGCCCTTGAGCGACAACTCCGGTGGGCTGGCCCGTGTGGCAGCGCTACGCAAGAGCCTGCTCGCTCAAAACCCCAACACATTCACCGCTCTGGCCGGCGATTTTATCAGCCCTTCCGTTATCGGCACCCTCAAGCACGAGGGCAAACGTATCCGGGGCAAACAGATGGTAGAAACCCTCAATGCCCTCGGACTGGACTGGACGGTATTCGGAAACCACGAGTTTGATTACGACTACGAAGATTTACAGGCCCGGCTGGACGAGTCGCGGTTTACCTGGATAGCCGCCAACGCCCGGCAGGTAACTACAGGTGGCGCCACGCAGCGTTTTGCCCAAAAACAAACCGACGGCAGTGCGAAAGCATGCCCCGATTACATCACCGTGGACGTAAAAGATGCCGACGGTACGGCAGTCACACTCGGGGTATTCGGCGTGCTGGTCACTTCCGGCCAAAAACCGTTCGTGGCCTATACCGAACCCCTGGCAGAAGCCAAACGGGTACACGCGGAACTGCTCGGCAAGACAGATATACGTGTCGGCCTGACCCACCTGGACATCGCCGACGACCTGAAACTCGCCGCGATGCTGCCCGATGTATCGCTCGTCATGGGCGGTCACGACCACGACAATATGTTTCACCGGGTGGGCAAGGCCGTGGTCGCCAAGGCCGATGCCAATGCCCGTACCGTGTACATACATACCCTGCGACACAACAAAAAAACCGGCGCGACCACCGTTAAATCCGAACTGCGCCGGATTGACGGCAGTATCGAACCCGACCCGACTACGGCTGCCGTAGTGGCCAAGTGGGAAAAAATCAAAGGCGAGTCGCTCTCCAGCGCCGGTTTTGATGCCGGGAAAAAGGTGACCGACCTGAAAGAACCCCTCGACTGCCGGGAAGCAGCCGTACGGCACAGCCAGGTTCCCGTGGGACAAATGATCGTAAACGCCATGTTTTCGGTGGCCAAAACAAACCCGGAATGCGGATTTCTGAACGGCGGTTCTATTCGTGTGGACGACGTACTCAGCGGCACCCTTACCGAGTTGGATATCGTACGCATGTTGCCTTTTGGCGGCGGCATTGCAGAAGTGGAAATGCGCGGAAATCTGCTCCAGCGCACCCTCGATGCCGGCCTGCAGAACAAAGGCAAGGGGGGGTACCTCCACTGGGGCCGAATCAGCCGCGATGAGGCAAACAAACGCTGGCTCATCGGCAGCACACCCCTCGACCCCAAAAAAGTGTATCGCGTTGTGCTGGCCGATTTCCTGCTTACCGGTCTGGAAACCAACATGGATTTTCTGAAAACCGAGGTTTCCACCGACGGAAAAGGCACCACCAACCCCGACGTGCTGCGCCTGACCCGGGCTGACGCCAAAAACAAAAGCGATTTGCGCAATGACGTTCGCCTCGCGCTGATCGAATATTTACGCAAAAAATAGATTTTGCTTTACGCTGAGGAAGGACGGAGAACCCGCTTAAGCTGTTTTTTTTTCCGCGTCTCGGCGTCTTGGCGGTAAAACAGGCGACACTGTGGCAGGGAAAACGCACAATTTTAATTCTACCCCTTGCCCGAAACAAACTTTCCGTACTTTTGCACGCCTTTTTAAAAGGGCACCGAAAAAAGACAACAATTCATAATTTTCAACAGACAATGGCAAAACGCAAAACGTCCAAGGCCGACGACGCTCAGGTAGAAGTACAAGAGGTTACAGCAGCACGTCCATTTTGGGAAACCAATCAAAATCTGCTGCTCTACGCTATAGGCGGCATCGCACTTATCGTACTGGGTTGGTGGGGATACAAAACTCTGGTTGTAGAACCCCAGCAAAAAGAAGCCGTCAATGTAATGTGGCAGGCACAGCTCCAATTTGAACGCGACTCTTTCCAACAGGCCCTCGAAAATCCCGGCGGTGGATATGACGGCTTTCTGGCCATCATTGACAAATACGGAAGCACGGACGCCGGCAATGTCTCCAACTATTACGCCGGTATTTGCTACCTGCAAATGGGTGATTATGACAACGCCATCAAACATCTCGAAGCTTTTGATGCTGACGGTGACCTGTTACCGATCATGAAAAATGGCGTCCTGGGCGACTGCTACTCCGAAAAAAAGGACTACGACAAGGCGCTTCAGTACTATGAAAAAGCCTCCAATGCTGGCAATCACAACCAATTGGCCGGATTCTATTTGAAAAAACTGGGTCTGCTCAACGATTATCAAGGCAACAAAGAAGCTGCCCTCGCTGCTTTCGAGCGCTTGCGCAAAGATTTTGCCGACCAGACGTCCAACGACTGGCGGGAAATCGAAAAATACATTTACCGGAACGGCGGCGGCAATCAATAATCGCGTGCTGCCCAAACCGGAGGTATCCTGAAGCGCCTCATTCGTGCCAATACTCGCCCCTGCTTTTTATAAGATCGGGAACAGATTGGTGGGGATGAGGCGTTTTTTTATCCGCTACTTTACCGGTTTTTTTTGGCCAAGTATCTGCTGCAGTAGCGCTTCCAAAAAGGAATCGTTGTCCTCTGCGTATGCTGCGACAATCCGGGCCTGTTGATACATCGGTGCGCGTTGTGCCAGCAAACGGGCGATATGCGTCTCCAGATCGCCGACCGGGATGCCCTGCAACAGTGGACGAATCGTTTGCTCCGCGTGCAACCGGGCCGCCAGCACCGGTACCGGCACTTGCAGAAATACCGTGATTCCGTGTGTATTCATCCAGGCCATATTGTCGAAAAAACAAGGGGTGCCACCGCCGGTAGCCACCACTTTCGGCGGATCAAGCGCGAGTTGCCGAAGCGCATTTTGCTCCAACTGACGAAACCCATCCTCTCCTACTTGTGAAAAAATAGCTGAAATGGACTGCTGTGCCCCCGCTTCGATCACCTCGTCGAGATCAACAAAAGGCATTTTCAGGCGTTCAGAAACACGCCGCCCCCAGTAAGTTTTTCCGCTCCCCATGAATCCAAGCAGAAAACACGTTTCGTTCACCATGACCTTCACAAAATAATTTCTGAATTATGAAGAAGAATTTAGTTTTCCTCGCCACTGCCCTGCTACTGTCGGCGGGTTGCAAGAACGATGGTGCGGAGTCCGTCCAGGAAATCCGGAGCGGCGACGGTCCCAATAGCTCCCTGATCCGCAACCCGGCTACCGCTGATCTGCCACTCGATACCACCAAACTGGCGCGTATCGCCTACGAAAATGCAACATTCGATTTTGGAGAAGTGAACGAAGGCGCTGTCGTGGAGCATACCTTCAAGTTCAAAAACACCGGCAAAGTGCCGCTCTCGATTCTCAATGCGCGCTCGTCCTGCGGGTGTACGGTGCCGGAATGGCCCAAAGAACAGATTCCGCCCGGCGGCTCGGGCGCCATTACCGCCAGGTTCAACACGGAAGGTAAGCTGAATGAGCAGAAAAAATGGATTTACGTCACGGGCAATACCTATCCCAACGAGACGAAGGTACTGCTCAAAGGGAATGTGAAACCTCAATAAGAAACGGGCGAGCGGCAAAATGCCGTCGCCCGTTTTTTCTGGGAGGATGAGGGGGCTCGAACCCCCGACCTTCGGAACCACAATCCGACGCTCTAACCGGCTGAGCTACAACCTCCATTTTTAAGTGGCGGCAAAGATACATCCATGCGCACCAAAACATCAATACAAGACAAAGAGATTTTTTTTCAAACCTTCCATAAACGCAAAAACAGTACTTCCAGCGCCAAAAACAGCAGCGCAAAAACAAGACACCAGCGCCACAGCACAATACCCTGGTTCTCTTCGTCCACTACCTGGGTAAAGTTGGCTTCCGCATTTTGGGTGAGTACCTTCACATTGGCCGGAAGGTCCACCGCAAGGTTCTCTTCCGTGCGGTAACGCAAATCGCTTTCCCGCCGATCGTAGTTGAATGCAAACTGTGCAAGCGTGGAATCTCCTTGCAAAACAAGGCTATACCAGCCGGCATCGCGCACCTGTGTACCCGGCGTAAGCAATACCTTGGAACCCAGTATTCGCTGCTCGGGGATGAACTCTGTGGAGGGCGGACGCGTATCGTCGCCGGTCTGCTCTGTTGCAACCACGCTGCCATCTGCCGCCAGTCTCATTTTGTACACGATCTCGTTACGCGCAGATACCGTGTGGCTAGCTTCCAACACTTCATCTTTTCCGATGGTGTAGGCTATTTGCCGGCCTTTTGAGCCGGCAATGGCGGTTTTGAACAGCAGCGGCACAAATATTTCGCCGTTGCGAACCAGGTCATTCAGCTTTTCATCCAGCGGAGCCGCAGAGAGATACAGGGCGCCTTCTCCGACAGGAAATTTGGCCACCATAGCCGTACCATCCCGATAGGTCAGAATGTGCTCGCCCCGGTTTGGCGCGATTTTGAAGTTGCCCTGTGTGCCCGGCAGACGCAGGTTGGCGCCTTTGTTGAGAAAAACATCCCGAAATACATACTCTTCAGTGTTGATCTGGCTGGCCTGGCGCGCACCGGGTTCGAACGCGCCAAGAGCGCCGGCCTCAAAAATTTGCAAGAAACCGTTGTACGCGTTCAAATCGGCATTTTGTGCCGGAAACAGCAGTACGTTGCCGCCGTTGGCCGCAAACGTTTTCAGTTCCTGTGCCAGGCCGGACGTGATCAGCGACGGTTCGTTCAGGATAATCAGCTGATAATTCGGAAATTTGGAATAATCGAGCGACCGCGCATCCGCATTGTCCAATTGGAAGTAGCGCGCACCGGCAAAAGCGTTGTTCAAGTATTTATTTGGCTGAAGGCCATTGATACACAGCACATTGATACGTTCAGCTACATAAAATCCAATAAAGTAGTCGTCGTCAAATTGCACCGGATAGTCCGTAACCGAAAGTTTGGCCTGGTGCAAGCCCGGACGCAGGATCGTAAAACTGACCGTGTCGAGCGCTGTTCCACGCGCGGGTATTTGAAGAGCGCCCACCGGTTTTGCCTGCCCTTCGTGGCGCAGGGTAAGGCGGACTTCCTCGGCCTCTTCGTCGCCGCGGTTGCTGATTTTCACCAACAGATTGGCCGGCTGGTTCAGAATTTGGACAGGACTTTCAAACCACACCGAATCAATGGAAATATTGTTTTCCTGGACAGCACGCAACGGCACGAGATTTACCTCCAGCAGGGTGTCTTTGAAATTGGCCAAATCGGTGCTGTTCTCCTGGAAATCGCTGAGCAAAAAGGCAATCTGGTTTTCGGCTTTTCCCGACTTCAGGCACTGCTGCTGCCGGAGCAACACTTTGGACAGGTCGCGTGTGGCCGGGCCAATTCGAATCTCCTCAATCCGAAGCAATGCATCTTCTTTGCCGACAAGGCGCTGGTCGCGTCCCTCGAAATCGTTGGTTAGCACCTGAAACCGGTCTGCCGGACCATACGCATTCACGATCTCGCGTGCACGCTGTTTGGCCATCTCCAACAGCGGAGCGTCTTTGGATAAAGCAGCCATACTGAACGAGTTATCTACAAAAACACTGACCGATTTTTCTCCTTGTTTCACTGTTGAGGTGCGCGGAAGGAAGGGTTGTGCAAATGCCAACACCAAAAATATGATGGCCAGGCAGCGCATGAGCAACACCAGCAGGTTGCGCAGTTTTTGTCGGCTATTGGTGATGTCCTTCACCTCCTGCAAAAAACGCACGTTGGTGAAATAGACCTTCTTGAACCGCCGAAAATAGAACAGGTGTATGATGATCGGGATTGCAATGGCCGCTGCAGCAGCAAGAAAAAGCGGGAAGAGAAATTGCATGGAATGCGTTTATCAGGTTTATGAGGTTTTTGGGATTCGTACGCCGTATTGGGCGACAAAGGTAACGCGGTTTTTGTGGATTTATCGCGCCGGCAGACGGATGAACCTGTTCGCGAGTCGGCTACAAACAAATACCTTTGCCGCCTATGCCAAACGTATCCAAAATACGCCGACTACCCGCCGAATGGGAACCACAAAGCGCGGTGCAGCTCACCTTCCCGCATGCCGGTACCGACTGGGCCGATATGCTGGACGACGTGCTACCCTGCTTTGTTCAGATAGCCGAAACGATCAGCCGTTTTGAAAAGGTACTGATCGTATGTCAAAACGCCGCCGAAACCCGTGATTTACTGCACCATGCGGTTCAGGAAAATCTTATACTCGTAGAAATCCCCTCCAACGACACCTGGGCGCGCGACCACGGCGGTATTGTCATTTTTGAAAACGAAAAAACAGTCGTGCTCGACTTCATGTTCACCGGCTGGGGACTAAAATTTCCTGCCGACCGCGACAACCGCATCACGCGGGCGCTTTGGGAACAGGGTATCCTGCACGCCGAACACCGATACCCCGGGCTTACGCTCGAAGGCGGCGGAATTGAAAGCGACGGCCAGGGAACACTGCTCACTACAGCCGAATGCCTGCTGTCGCCCAACCGAAATCCGCATTTGTCCAAGGAACAAACCGAGGAGCGCCTGAAAGAACTGTTCGGGCTCGAACGGGTACTCTGGCTGCACCACGGCTTCCTCGCCGGCGATGATACTGATGCGCATATTGACACCCTGGCGCGTTTTTGCTCACCCGACACCATTGCTTATGTACAATGCCCGGACCCAAAAGACGACCACTACCCTGCCCTGCTGGCTATGGAGCAGGAACTGCAACAACTCCAAACTGCCGCCGGCAAACCCTACCGGCTCGTCCCGTTGCCCTGGCCCGATGCCTGCTTCGCGGAAGACGGACATCGGCTCCCGGCCACTTATGCCAACTTCCTGATTATCAATCGCGCTATACTCATGCCGACGTATCAGGTCCCGCAAGATGCCGAAGCGCTGCGCAGCATGGGCGACGTATTTCCCGACCGGGAGATCATCGGAATTGATTGCCGCTCCCTGATCGAACAGCACGGTTCGCTGCACTGCGTAACCATGCAGTACCCGGCAAACGTTGTCTAACCCGCTCAAAACTCAAAACTATGAAAGTCGGTCTCGTTCAACAATCCTGTTCCCGCGACAAGCAATCGAACATTGAAAAATCCCTTGCCGGCATTGCCGAATGTGCGCGGCAAGGCGCAAACCTGGTTGTCCTGCAGGAATTGCACTGTGGCATTTATTTTTGCCAGGCAGAGGATACTGAAATGTTCGACCTGGCCGGGCCGATCCCTGGTCCGGATACCGATATTTTTTCCGCAGCAGCCCGGGAAAACGGCGTGGTGCTGGTTGCTTCCTTATTTGAAAAACGCGCACCCGGGCTGTACCACAACACCGCTGTTGTTTTTGAAAAAGACGGCTCCATCGCGGGCAAATACCGCAAAATGCACATCCCTGACGATCCAGCTTACTACGAAAAATTCTACTTCACGCCCGGCGATCTTGGTTTTCAGCCCATTCGAACCTCGGTGGGTACGCTTGGCGTGCTGGTTTGCTGGGACCAATGGTATCCCGAAGCGGCACGGCTCATGGCACTGGCGGGCGCCGATATGCTGATTTACCCCACTGCAATTGGCTGGGAAAGCACCGATGAGCCGTCCGAAAAAGAGCGGCAGCATGGCGCCTGGTTTACCATTCAGCGCGGGCATGCCGTGGCCAATGGCCTGCCGGTCATCGCCGTCAACCGCGTGGGCCACGAGCCGGACTGGACGGGTGTGACCGGCGGTATTTCGTTTTGGGGACAGAGTTTTGTGGCCGGGCCGCAGGGCGAAGTGCTGCACCAGTCCAGCCCCGACAAAGAGGAAAATATTGTGGTGGAAATAGACACCCATCGTACCGAAACGGTGCGCCGGATTTGGCCGTTTTTCCGCGACCGTCGAATTGATTTCTACGAAGATCTGACAAAACGGTATCGGGACTAAGAGCGTGTTTAAAATTTGCTCGCCCTCGCTCCAGCACTAAAATTTAAACACGCTCTAAGGCATAAAAAACAACAGGCGCACTTATCCAGCGCGCCTGTTGCAACAAACAAAACCAACTAAAAAACCTACTTTCTGCTTTTTCTTTATTCCCCGCTGTTGAACATTCTACGCTGGAAACACATAAAAAACGAGGGCGATGCAGGAAACGCTGCCGGCATCAAAAAAAATAATTCATTTTTTATACCCCACAAAAAAAGCCCTTCCGACAGGTGCATCCTTTTGGATCTTGCAACCTTGTCGGCAGGGCTTCGGGTAAACTTCAAAACCTGATTAATACCGATACTTGCTCATTCGTCCGTTTTCATCCTGAATGATATAGGCATCTGCAAAACCTTTCGTTCTCAACTTGTTCGTAGCGGAAATCGCCTGATCAATGTTGGGAAAACCGGTGAGCATGACAGCGGTCATTTTGGTGTCGCCAACCGGCCATTTCTCGATCACGCCACCGGCGCCTTCGATGCGTTTCGCATCAAAATTGTAGGGATCTTCCAAGGCACATACCCGGATGTAGTATTTCGTGTTGGTTGTCACCGGAGTAGCGGTGGGGATCGCCGTGGAGGTGGCGTATTGCGCCGGCGCCGTAGCGACAGCCTTGGGCGTAAACACACTTCCTTTGGGTGTTGCGGCAGGTTCTGCCGGCGCATTTTCTATTTTTTCCGTCACAATCAGCGCATCCCGGTAACCAAGCCGGAGCGCTTCCGCGCGGGCAGCTTCCGCCTGATCGTACGATTCCCAAATACCGATGCGCACCCGCATTTGATCATTTTCGGGTTGAATGTAGATATTGCCAACACTGTTCAAATTCGCGAAATCGCTGACCTGCACCGGACGGCCCATCGGTATGGATGCTACTTGCACCGCGAAACGAATGGCTGTTGTAGGTGTAGAGTACGTAGCCGGACTTTTGGCAGCCAGCGATGCATCAGCTGCAGGTACCATCATACTTTCGTCGGCCTGTGTTTCCCGAACAACAAAAGCGTCTTTGGTGACGGGCGTAACTTTTGCCAAAACCGCATTGGCCTGTTCTTTTGTGGCATAAACCCCCAGACGCAGCTTGTACCTGGCCCCCGTGCCTTCTTTGACGGTGTACAGGTTACCGTGCTCCGAGTGGACATCGTACCGGCGCAGCTGGCTTCCCGAAAAATCTTCAGGATTAGCCGCCAGCTGAATGGAGTAGCCTTCTATTTTTTTAGGGGTGGCGCCGGGATCAACGGGGACCGGCTGTGGCTGCGGCGCGGTGGAAGTTTGTCCCAAATCAGCCAGCGAAATCATGCCGCCGGAAGTTGGCGGCGTGGTGCTGTACGTCGCAGGCGCCGTGGCCGTACCGTACATCGGTTGCAGGGCAATGGGCGACAGTTCCATATCGGCTTGTGTGGCGCGTTCGGTTTGAATGGAACTGACGAAGTTCATATAGTTTTGCTTGCTGTACGAAATGTCGTAGGTCTGGTATGGACGTAGCAGCAGCGAATACTGCCCGGCAGCATTACTGGATGCCAGTGTTTCGTGGCTCACTTGCCGGCTACGCGCCGTAACAACCACCCCTTGCACGGATTGGCGGTTATTCGCATCAAGCACAATTCCGGAAAACTTGGTCCGCTTATCGGCACTCATGGCGATAGACATTTCGCGCGTGGTTTGTGTGTGCAAAGGCACGATCACATCTTCCAGTCCATTTTTGCGGATAATCATATTGCACGAGGAGCCTACCGGGTAGTAAAACGAGCCTTTGCCCGTGATATCGGTGTAAATAGTACCCAGCCCGCAAGTCGTCAGGTTTATTTCGGCAGCCGGCAATGCCCGGCCTTGCTCGTCGCTGACGTACACCGAAAATTTTTCAATGGTACCTGTCTGTGTGGGGATATTCGTTGTGCTGTATGCCTGCGGCGCGGTGGGTTCCGGCTGTGGAGGCGTCGCAACATACTCCGGCATCAGCACGGCGGTCAGGTTTTTTTCACCGGATGATTTGATGGGCAACACGGCAGGCCGATATCCATCCTTGCGCACGGTAACCTGGCAGTCTGCTTTGCCGGAAGCTACTGCAAAGGCGTAGCGTCCGAAGGCATCGGTTTGTTTAAGCCCCGAGTTGCATGCTGAAAAATCAATATCCACATTGCCGATCGGGTTCCGCTGCGGGTCGGTAACCATGATGACAAACTCGTCTACTTTTTTACGAATCTGCCAGATATCCTCGTTTCCGCGGCCATCGGAGCGGTTACTGGTCAGGTATCCGATATTCGTTTTCGGATCAAATGCAAAACCGTAATCATCCCGGGCGGAGTTAATTCCCGTGCCCAGGTGAAAAATGTCCTGTGCATTGTTGTCAATCCATTCGGCGCGGAACACGTCGAGTCCGCCAAGGCCCTTGTGCCAATCAGAAGAGAAATACAAGTTTGTGCCGTCAAAAAAGGGTGTTACCTCGTTGCCTGGAGTATTCAGCGGTGCGCCCAGATTGCGCGGCACCGACCACGCTCCGGCGTTCCAGTTGGAGACAAGAATATCCCAGCCACCAAAACCGCCGGGCTGATTGGATGCGAAATAAAGCGTGTTGCCATCGGCAGAAAGACTCGGGAAACCAATTGCATAATCGGAGCCATTGAATGGGAAAGCGCGTTCGTTGGCCCATTTGCCGTCCACCACATCGGCGATGTACAAGCTCAAGTTGACACCTTTTTCGGCGATTTGCCGAGTGCCGTCAATAAAATTGTTGCGGCAATACGCCACCCGGCGGCCATCGGCGGAAAAACTGACCGGGCCTTCATTGAAGTTGTTCTGCAAGTCGTCCCGAAGAAAAGTCGGGAATTGCAAATAGTCATCCGCATTGCGCTGGGCTACATACAGTTGATTGTACGCGCTGCCCATCCAGTCGGAGCTGGTTTTAGCGGTGGTTTTTCGCTTGATATCCGTTCGGGAGGAGCTATAAACCACCTTATCACCTAAAAAAACCGGAGCATAATCGGACGCGCTGGTATTGATCGGTTCATTCAGTGCCTGGTACATACCGTCTTTACGGGCGGACTGCAGGGCAAAGTCGCACATTTGAGCGTAATGTTGGCCCATGATAGCGTTGGTTTCTGCATAAGCCAGGAACCATTTTTTAGCGCCGATATAATCGCCGGTTTGCATAAGCGCCTTGCCGTGGCTAAACATGGTTTCCGGCGGGGCATCGTTGAGCAGCAAAGCGCGCTCGTACCAGGTCAGCGCCTCCAGAGGGCGGTTCAGCTGAAAATGACAATCGCCCATACGAGCCAGCGCCCGGGCATTATTGGGTTGTTCTTTGATAACCTGCTCATACGTTCGGAGCGCCAGGTTGTAGGCGTACAGGTCATACTGTTTGTCGGCGCGGGAAAGATTCTCCTGCACAGCAGTTTGGGCCGTAAGGCCGGCAATAGCAAAAAGCCATATAGCCGCCAGCGATATGACACGGAGTGTGGTGTTCATAACAGTGTTGTGTTTCGGTTAATGTCAGTTTCATTAGAAAAGCCTGTTGAAGAACAAACAGGCGAAACAGCCTAAGTTTCAGGCAAGTACAGGGCATAAACAGCGAACTTGCTAAACTTAGTATAGTGGAGAGACCATCTTTTGACAGCGGGACGCGGCAAAAGTACAGGGTTTTTACATGCAGCGCACAATTTTATTTTTTCAGATGAACATCGCAGCAAAAAGTGCGTTTGCCAGCCATTCCGGGCTCTTGGTCGAATGGCATAGCCAGGGGCAGGATTTACCGGGGTATTATGCCACCATACCACTGCCCCAGCTGTCTATTGCAGCTAAGGCGCAAAACACATCGCCTGATTTTTTATGATGAAAACACGAATCCTCTTTGTTCTTTTTGCTTTAGTCAACTCGTTCCTGACGGCTCAGACCGCCTCCCTTTTTCAGCGCCTCACTGCCACAGAAAACCCCGAAATCATACTCTCGACGGACGTTTCAGCGCTGATTACCGACAAAAAAATGGCGGACTACCAGCCTGCCAAACTGACGACCGCAGATGGCAAATCCTATGAGGCAGGCATCAAACCCCGGGGCAAGTTCCGCCGCCGTATTTCTGTCATTCCGCCGCTGAAAATCAAGGTCAAGAAAAAAGTGCTACAAGCGGAGGGCCTCGATACGCTCAACGAACTCAAATTAGTGCTGCCCACGACCCTCGATGAAGCGGGAAACGAACGCGTCATCCGGGAGTACCTGGCCTACCGAATGTACGAACAGGTGGCTACCTATCACGTCCGCGCGCGCCTGATCAACCTGACCATGATCAATACCGGCGCCCAGCACGAACAAAAATATCTTGTAAAAGCGATACTTCTTGAAGATGAAGAGGAGACTGTCGCCCGAAACGGCGGGACGCTCATCGAACGCTATGGACTGACCGCAGACAGCCTCGTGGCCGAGCAGGCTGCCCTCATGGTGGTATTCCAGTACATGGTCGGAAACACCGATTGGGGCATTTCCGATAGCCGAAATGTACGCCTGATCGAAACCGCACCGGGCCAAATCGTACCCGTACCGTTCGATTTTGATTTTTGTGGTTTTGTAGATGCGCCATACGCCTCCCCGGCAGGCGAAACCGGCCTTCGCAGTGTGCGCGAACGCTACCTTATGGCAGGCAACCTGAGCGAAGCGGCCCTGAAAAAAGCCGCTGAAACCTTGCACCAAAAGCGGCAGTCGTTCACGGATCTGTGCCGAAACGGACAAGTTTCCCGCAAGGTGGCGGAAAATTGTGTTAAATACCTGGATGCGTTTTTTCAGGAAAAAATGTAATGGCTCTAAAGCCCGAACCACTTCCGTACATACAGCAGCCACGCAAACGCGCCAATCCAGCCGAGCAGCACGAGTTGTAAAAAAACATCGCGCAACAGGGCGCGGGTAGGCGACTCCGTCCGCTCAAACACCAGCGTCAGCTGGAGGTAGCGCAGGATGCCGATGATGACAAAAAAAGCGGTGTAATAGATATTGTTGCTACCGATCCGGTCCGTCACCTCCGGCGAAAAACAATACATCAGGTAGGCCACAATGGCTACAGTGGAACATACCGTGATGCTCACATCGAGGAACGGCAAGTTGTAGCCTTCCAGCGCCCGGCGGAAGGTATGCCCCCCCGTGGCAATGACATACTCGCCCCGACGCTTGGCCAGCCCCAAAATAAGCGCCAACAAAAAGGTCATCACAATCAGCCAGTGGGAAACTTCCACACCCGTGACCGCACCGCCCGCCAGTACACGCAGCAAAAATCCCGTGCCGATCAGGCTGATGTCCACGATGGCAATATGTTTCAGGGAGAAACTGTACAAAATATTGATGGCCACGTAAAGCAGACAGAACAGCAGCATGGATGTGCTGAGCCAGGCTGCCATAGCCGTACCGCAACCCAACAGCAAGAGCAAAAGTGCGATCGCTTCCCGCCGTCCAATAGCGCCGGTGGCAATAGGTCGGTGACGCTTGTCCGGGTGATTGCGGTCCTGCGGAGCATCCACGAGGTCGTTCAGCACGTACACCGAAGAAGAAACCAGGCAAAACGACAGAAACCCGAGCACGGCGTTTTGAAGCACCGGCCACTCCAGCAGCCGGGCCGCAAAAAAAGCCGGGAGAAACAGAAACAGGTTTTTGACCCAATGCTCCACCCGAATCAATCGTATGGTGTCGCGCAGCGTCATTGGTCCTTAAAATATTCGGGATGCCGGAGCATCTTTTCGATCACTTCCGGAAAATGCCGGTGTTCCAGCTCCAGCACCTTGCGGGCAATGTCGGCGGGTGTATCGGTTGGCGCCACCGGACAGCGCATCTGAAAAAGGATATCTCCTTCGTCGTACTGTTCGTTCACAACGTGAATGGAAATGCCCGTTTCGGTTTCATTGGCGGCACGCACCGCCTCGTGTACATGCATACCGTACATGCCCTTGCCACCGTATTTGGGCAGCAGCGCCGGATGGATATTGACGATCCGGCGCGGAAACGCTCGAATCAGATAAGACGGTACGAGCCACAGAAAACCCGCCAACACGATAAAATCCACTCCATAGCCGGCCAAAACCTCCAGCAATTCCTCCGTTTCATAAAAATCCTTCCGACCAATCTGATGCGTCGGGATACCGTGCTCCCGGGCAATGTCCAGCACGCCGGCATCTTTTTTATTCGACACCACCAACGCCACACGAGCGCCGGACACGTGCTCGAAGTGCGCTATGATCTTGCGGGCATTGCTGCCGGCGCCGGATGCGAAGATGGTGATGTTGCGCATGAGGAATGCGATGTATAAAATATTCAGGTTTACAAACTCTGGATGAGGTCGTACGGAGTGATGATGTGTACGCCGCCGGAGCGGTCTTTGGCGACGACGGCCGGCGTGTTTTTCCCGAGGTAGCGGTTGAGCTGGCTGATCGGGAGGTCGTCCGGCACGACGGGGAGCGGTTCGCCCATGATGGATTCGATGCTCTTTTCGGAATTGTTGAGCGGATTTTCGAGCAGTAAGTGCAGCACCTGTTTTTCGGCTACGGAACCCACGATCTGCTCGCCATCGAGCACCGGCAACTGGCTGATGTCGTGTTCCTTCATCAGGTTGAACGCTGCGCGCACGGTGTCGCTTTTCTGAACAGATACAAAGCGGCGGTCTTTTTTGCGGCTCAGGATGTCGGCCACTTTGAGCTCGGCATCGAGGAAGCCGCGTTGGCGCATCCAGTCGTCGTTGTAAATTTTGCCCACATAGCGGCTGCCGTGGTCGTGGAAAATAACGACCACCACGTCGTCCTTTTTCAGGCGACCGCGCAATTGCCAGAGCGCGCCCACGGCACTGCCCGCCGAGTACCCCAGCAGGATACCTTCCTCTTTGGCCAGGCGCCGTGCCCAAAGCGCCGCGTCTTTGTCCGTAACTTTTTCAAAATGGTCAATGAGCGAAAAGTCCACGTTGGCCGGCAGAATATCTTCGCCGATGCCTTCCGTGATGTAGGGGTAGATTTCCTTGGGATCGAAAATGCCGGTCTCGTGGTATTTTTTGAACACCGAGCCGTAGGTGTCGGCGCCCCAAATTTGAATGTTCGGGTTTTTCTCCTTCAGGTATTTGGCTACGCCCGACACCGTGCCGCCCGTGCCCACACCCACCACGATATGCGTGACTTTGCCGTCGGTTTGTTCCCAGATTTCGGGGCCGGTGGACTCATAGTGTGCCTGGCGGTTGGAGAGGTTGTCGTACTGGTTGCACCAGAACGAGTTGGGTATTTCTGTGCTGAGGCGCCGGGCCACGGCATAGTACGAGCGCGGATCTTCCGGTTCCACATTGGTCGGGCACACGATCACTTCGGCGCCCATGGCCTTGAGGATGTCCATTTTTTCTTTGCTCTGCTTGTCGGTCGTGGTAAAAATGGCGCGGTATCCCCGTACGCAGGCTACCAGAGCCAGGCCCATACCCGTGTTGCCGCTGGTACATTCGATGATGGTGCCGCCGGGTTTGAGGTCGCCACGCGCTTCGGCGTCGTCAATCATTTTGAGGGCCATCCGGTCCTTGATGGAGTGCCCCGGATTGAAGGTTTCCACTTTGGCCAATACGAGCGCCGGAATATCTTCCACGGTGCGGTTCAGTTTGACTAAGGGCGTGTTGCCGATTGTTTCGAGAATGTTGTTTTTATACTGCACGTGTGGTGTACGTTTACGAGTTTACGATTTTGTGCGAATCAATTGCCGCTCAGGCGTTGCAACATGTATTGTCGAACCTGTTCCGTGAGGGCCGGGATATCCGCCGCAGTCATTCCGGCGGTTTCGATGGGGCCATCCCAGGCGATGTGTACGGTACCGGGAGACAAGTCAATGGACTTGGCTGTGGCGGATATGGATTTCATGTTTATGATGGTTTGGACGGCGATGGGCGCCTGGGTTTGGATAGCGATACGGAAGGCGCCATCGTAAAATGGTGCGATGGGATCATTTGTTCGATTGCGGCCGCCTTCCGGGTAGATGAAGATGCTCCATCCGGCGGCGAGGCGTTGTTTCAGCAAAACTACGCTTCGGGCGCGGCTCATTGCGCTGGTACGGTCCACCGTCAGGCACATTTTTTTGACAACCCAGCCAAACACGGGCACCCGGTGCAGTTCCTGTTTGGCTAAAAACTGAAACACGCCGGGAAACGCTTCGGCATTGACGATAAAGTCCAGCGCCGAGCTGTGGTTGCCGACGATCAGGTAGGATTGGCCCGGGGCGAGGCGCTCCTTCCCTTCCACCTGTACCCGAATACCGACGAGCGTCAGAAATACCGGGGTGAAAATGTGGTGCAGGAAATAGATATTGCGGTGGAGGGCGCGGTCGCCGGGGGTAAGCACCATATTGGCCAGCAGCACAGGAAAACCTGTAACAAAGAGGAGGAGCAAAAACAACAAAACTGCGTAGATCGCCCAGATTTTTCTGAAAATACCCATGTCGGGTGCAAAGGTAGGAAGTGCAGGCGGGGTGGACAAGGATGGGAGGAAAGGTTCTGGTTTTGGAGATGGGGCGCCGGTTGGCTGCTGGACTTTGTGGCTGGTACCTGGCGTTCCAGGTGGCCGGGGTTGAAGGGGTAGTAGGTGTCTTTCATGGCATTGTTAGTGACGAGCGCAGTGCTTGCATGAGATCAATGGACTTTTGTACTTTTGCAAAAAACAATTCGCAGATGGTTATCTACAAAGGTATCATTACGATAGAGCCGGGAAAACGCGGAGGCAAACCTTGTATTCGAAACATGCGTATTACGGTGGAGGATATCCTGCGTTGGATGGCCATATTCGGGATTTGAAGGGGCAGATAGTCGGTTGTCTCAATGCTTGAAAACGCCTAAATTCGCACAAAAAAAGAGATGAAGCATCAGGCAAATACACCCGCTTTCAGCGACTATCTTTTCTGGGACGCAGCCAAAGACAAGATTGACTTTGACAAAAACAAAGCCTACGTCATCGAACGGGTGCTTTCGCATGGTATGCTTACGGACTGGTATGCCCTGAAGGACTTATACGGCAAAGAAACCATTCGGGAGGTTGTATTGCAGGTACGACATCTCGATAAATACGCGCTGCATTTTTGCGCGGCCTACTTTAATGAACCACTCGAGCAATTCAGATGCTACAACTACGCACAATCGATCCCGGTACATTGGGACTATTAAAATCCCTGGTACAGGAACCCTTTCTTGCCGACAACTTCCTGGTAGGCGGCACGGCATTAGCGCTGCAAATGGGGCATCGCTTTTCGGTTGACCTGGACTTGTTCACCCATTCCGCCTTCGAGGCGGAGCCATTGCTCGAAGCCTTCAAGGCGAAATATATCGTCCAACCGCTAACGGTTACTAACACAATCTTTATCGTGGTTGTGGAAGGCATCAAAGTAGATTGTGTCCATTTCAAATACCCGTTTGCATTTCCCTTGCTGAATCTGGACGGTGTTCGTATGGCCGACATTCGGGATATCGCTCCCATGAAACTGGATGCGGTAACCAAACGCGGTAGCAAAAAGGATTTTTTTGACATGTATTACCTGTTTGAACGCTTTTCGCCGGCGCAAATCCTGAAATGGTACAATCAGATGTTCAAACACTCCACCAGTTTTCATGTCATTCGAAGCCTGACCTATTTTGATGACGCGGAGCAAACGGAAACACCGATCGTGTTCGACAAAAAAGTAACCTGGGCCGAAGTAAAAAGAAGAATGGTACAGGTTGTTCGAGAAAACTTTTAGAAATTCATCCACCACCATGCAATCCTACAAACACAAAGCCACTCGCCCCCTCATCCCTTCCAAAGAAGAAGCGGGCATGGAAGACGGCAACGAAACCGTCAGCCGGAAGTCCACAACAGAACTGCCGCTGAACCCTGTCGTGACCCGCGGGCAAGACCCGGATTGATTACACTCAAACACACAAATACGCCTAAATTCGCACAAAAAAAGAGATGCACATACAATTACGCCCATCCTTATTCTGGGATACCGACATCAAGACGGTAGACCTGGAAAAGCATAAAAAATCTGTCATCGAACGTACGCTAATGCGTGGTACCAAGGAAGAGTTCGATCTGGTTTTGCAGTATTACGGTTGGGATAAAGCACGCAACGTATGGCCATATTATTTGAAATTCCGCTAAGCGAGGTCAAGTCTTCTGCTTTAGAGGATTTGAAAAGTAAATACCCGGGGGCTACACTTCGAATCGAAGGGGAAAATGCGTTGCATACCGGCAGCATGGACGAAGACCAGTTTTGGGCAATCATCCGTTTGTTCGCTTGGAAAAAGTTTGAGCGCGCGGACATCATTGCTCCGGCGATAGCAGCCTTGAGCCAGCTTCCCGAGGAAGATATTTACGCCTTCCATGACCTGTTGCATCAAAAGCTTTACGACCTCGATGGGCGGCGTTTTGCCGTTCATCTCGGTAGCAACAGGTATGCCCCGGAGGAAGACAAACACTTTTCGGTAGACGATTTTTTGTACTCCCGCTGCGGGGTGGTGGCGAATGGACAGGTTTTTTACGAGTCGGTTTTGCAAAACCCCAGTCGAATGCCCAAGGAGTTTACTTTTGAATCCATCTTGTATCTGCCGGAAAAAGCCTGGAGAATGAAGACCGGTCGGGATGACTATGACTATGCCCCGCAAACCTGGTGCGAAACGTTCAGTAACCCCGAAGGCTGGCCTGGCATTACCCCCCGACGGTACTTCGCCGCGGGCAAACCGCCAGCTACGGGATTATAACCGCGCATTTGGCTGGATTCGTTTTTTGGCCAGGATACTGCTGACAGGAATCCCCGGCAGGCGGGAAGCCAAGCAGGTTGAAGATAACTACATTGATGCCTATCGCCAAAAACACGGACATAAACCGCCGGGAAATGAGTAAAACCAATGTACACAGAACTGTGTCATTCCCACCCGCTACTCCACCAACCCCCAACGGGTCTCTAGTAACCCGTTTTACATTTTTGCCCTTTTGTATTACATTTCTCGGGTAGGGGTTTACTTTTGCTCGTCAGGTTTGGGCAGCCATTCCAAAGCACTTATCTGCCAGCCATAAAATACATCGAAATAATCTCATGTCCGCCAATCAGAAAAAACAATTAGAAACCCAACTCTGGAACATCGCCAACACCCTCCGGGGCAAGATGGACGCTGATGAATTCCGGGACTACATCCTCGGGTTTGTGTTTTACAAGTACCTGTCCGAAAAAATGCACCTCTTCGCCGATACGATCCTGGAGGTGGACGGCATTGCCTACGAATCCATTGACGAACATACCGAAGAAGGCCAGGCGTTCCTCGAAGCCATCAAAGAAGAAGCCGTGGAGCAGCTCGGCTATTTCCTCAAACCCGCCGAACTGTTCCACGCCATCGCCAAACGCGGCAACGCCCCGCAAGCAGAATACCGCATGGCCGCCGAGCCGGATATCGCCTACGGAAACGGCGGCAAAGCCAATAGCGCATTCATCCTCGACGACCTCGGCCGTATCCTCCGCAACATCGAGCAAAGCACCATGGGCACCGAGAGCGAAGACGACTTCGACAAACTCTTCGAAGACCTCGACCTCACCTCCACCAAACTCGGCCGCACCGAATCCGCCAAAAACGAACTCATCTCCAAAGTACTGGCCCACCTCGACGATATTGACTTCCGACTCGAAGACACCGAAGCAGATATCCTCGGCGATGCTTACGAATACCTGATCGGGCAGTTTGCCAGCGGCGCCGGCAAAAAAGCCGGGGAATTTTACACCCCGCAGGAAGTGTCCAAGGTGCTCGCCAAACTCGTCACCACCGGCAAAACCAAACTCAAAACCGTGTACGACCCCACCTGCGGCTCCGGGTCCCTGCTGCTGCGCGTGGCGCGGGAGGTGGAAGAAGTGTCCAATTTCTATGGACAGGAACTCAACCGCACCACCTACAACCTGGCGCGTATGAACATGATCCTGCACGGCGTACACTACCGCCGGTTCGATATCCGGCAAGAGGACACCCTCGAACACCCTCAGCACCTCGACATGCGCTTCGAGGCTATCGTGGCCAATCCCCCGTTTTCCGCCCAGTGGAGCGCCAACCCCATCCACTTGTCCGACGACCGGTTCAGTCAGTACGGACGGCTGGCCCCATCCTCCAAAGCCGATTTCGCCTTTGTACAACACATGGTGCACCACCTCGCCGAAAATGGCCAAATGGCCGTAGTGCTGCCCCACGGCGCCCTGTTCCGCGGTGGCGCCGAGGGCCACATCCGCCAATACCTGATCGAAGACCGCAACTACCTCGACGCCGTTATCGGCCTGCCGGCCAATATCTTCTACGGCACCAGCATACCCACCTGCGTGCTGGTGCTGAAAAAATGCCGCGAAAACCCCGACAACATCCTTTTCATAGACGCCAGCCAGCACTACGAAAAAGTAAAAACCCAGAACCGCCTGCGCGAAGACGATATTGATTGCATCGTCACCACCTACCGCGAGCGGGTGGCCGTGGAGAAGTACAGCTACCTCGCCCCCTTGGCCGAGGTGCGCGAAAACGAGTATAACCTCAATATCCCGCGCTATGTGGATACCTTCGAGGAGGAGGAAGCCGTGGACCTGGCCGCTGTGTCCCGCGACCTAGTCCAACTCGAAGCCGACATGACCCGCACCAACGCCGAGATTGCTGATTTTTGCAAACAACTGGGCATTCCCGCACCGTTCTAAAACCCCAAGACCATGACGAAAAATAAAAACGTGCCGGCGCTGCGGTTTCCGGGGTTTGAGGGGGAATGGGAGGTGAAAAAGTTGGGAAAAGTATGTGAGTTTCTAGACTCAAAACGTGTCCCATTGAGGGAGGAGGAAAGAGCAGCAAGAAAAGGAATCTATCCATATTATGGAGCATCCGGCATAATTGATTACGTTGATGATTTCATTTTTGATGGAGTTTTCATTTTGCTTGGCGAAGACGGCGCGAATATTCTTGCAAGAAATTCAAGACTTGCATTTATAGTTGAGGGTAAAATCTGGGTAAATAATCATGCTCATGTGCTGAAAGCAAAGGGGTCGAATGAGTTTTTAGCCGAATCCTTAGAAAGAATAAAGTACGATAAATATAACACGGGCACAGTTCAGCCTAAACTCAACTCTGAGGCCTGTAAAAACATAAAACTCCACCTCCCCCCCCCAGGGCAGACGCATCGCGGATTTTCGTCAAGTCAAGTATCTGGAGGCGGCCCACCCAGTTCTTTACTCCGGGCCGATTCCATAACCTTTTCTCTGTATGCATCTGAGATCGCACATTTGTTCATTTTACGGCCGAT
>JBGSKO010000171.1:0-10534 GCA_041741155.1 Saprospiraceae bacterium
TGTCAATGAACTTGATCCGGCATCAAGACCGGAAATCGAAATCTTTACAATCAAACAATTCGTTGATAATCCGTTTCAACTTTCGTTGAACCTTGATTTATAATTTCTTCATTCAGGTCAAGGTATTTTAGGAAGGCACAAGGTGCCACGCTATGGTAGCATTCATCATTTATCACTCATCATTCATCATTCGAAATTTATCATTTATCATTCTAAATTGAAAGTTATGCTGTTCGATCTTCCAAAGGATGAACCATCCATCATAAAAATTATCGGCGTAGGCGGCGGCGGCTCCAACGCAGTCACGCACATGTACAAGCAAGGTATCATCGGGGTGGATTATGCCATCTGCAACACCGATGCGCAAGCCATGCACCTCAGCCCGGTACCAGTGAAAATTCCCCTCGGAGCCAGCCTTACCGAAGGCCGCGGCGCCGGCAGCAAGCCCGACGTGGGCAAGCGCGCCTGTATCGAAAGTATTGACGAGATCATTCGATTCCTCGATGACGGCACCAAAATGGCGTTTATCACCGCCGGTATGGGCGGCGGCACCGGCACCGGCGCAGCCCCGATCATTGCCAAAGCTGCCCAGGAACTCGGTATCCTGACCGTGGGCATCGTGACCCTGCCGTTCCTGTTCGAGGGACGGTTGCGGGTGTCCAATGGTTTCGAGGGTTTGGAAGAACTGCGCAACAGCGTGGACTGCCTTGTCGTCATCAGCAACGACAAACTGCGCCAGATCCACGGCAACCTCAGCATTTCCCAGGCCTTCTCGCAGGCCGATAATATCCTTTGCACGGCCGCCAAAGGCATCGCCGAAATCATCACCGTGCCCGGCTATGTCAACGTGGACTTCGAGGACGTGAACACGGTTATGCGCGGCTCCGGAGTGGCCATCATGGGTACCTCTGCCGTGGAAGGCGAAGGACGCGCCCGCCGCGCCGTGGACGAAGCGCTCAACTCGCCCTTGCTGGAAGACAGCAACATCAGCGGCGCCAAAAACATCCTCGTCAACATCACCTCCGGTCTGCTGGAGGCCACGATGGACGAAATTTTCGAGATCACAGAGTTTGTACAACAGGAAGCCGGCGAAGGCGCCAACCTCATCTGGGGTAACTGCTTCGACGAACGTCTCGGCGACAAACTCAGCGTGACCATCATCGCCACCGGTTTCGAAGCGACGCGCAAAACACCGCACATCCCCGGTATGCGCAGCCAAACCGCCACAGCTCCGGAACGCCAGGTGGTACACCTCGACGAGGAAGCACCGAAGGCCAAGCCCTCGCTGTTCACCATCACTTCCGACGAACCCGGCCCCGTGGAAGAAAAAGCCGCCAACGCTATCGAATTTGACTTCGACAACGTGCGCGAAACCATGGACAAAATCCGCAGCGCCAAAGGCGATCATAACGATCCCTTCGTGCGCCCCGACGACCTCGGCGAGATCAGCCCGGAAGAGCGTCGCCAACGCCTCGCCGAAGCGCAACGCCGCCGCGAAGAAGTGCGCAGCCGCCCGATCAATGTGGTGAAACTGAACTCGCCGCAAACGATTATCGAACTCGAAAACCAGCCGGCATACCTCCGCAAAGGAGTACGCTTGGACAGCCTGCCCGACGCCGAGGCATCGGGGATGTCCACCTGGACTATTTCGATCGAAGATGAAGGGGTGATCCGGACGAGTGGCAACTCATTCCTCCACGACAACGTGGATTAGTAAACAGACACAATCCGTCTGCAACGCGTCTCTCTTTTTCATGTTTTACATACATGACCCCACTACCTGTGTGCTAATCTAATTCGGTCAGTAAACCATTTCTTCTGCGGTTCGGCGTGTGGGACGCCGGGCCGCTTTTTTATTGCTCTTAATGCGCCGTCAGCAGGGGCAAAAACTGCCACAACAGTTGCACAAACACAATCTTCCCGATCAACAGCAGCGGATACACCAGCGCGTAGCCGTAGGTGGGTATCTTGTTCTGCGCGAGGTTGTTGGCAAAATCCAGGTTGGCGGGGTGGTGGCTGATCATGCCCGAAAGCAACACAAAAGGGATTTTTAAAACCTTGTACCCAAACGCCAGAATGGCGATGCCGCCCACCAGACTCACCACCGCGCCGGAAAGCAACATCAGCGGCCCGGCCGGGCTGAGCATGGTCGCCAGAAACATGGCGCCGGAATTGATCCCGATAGCGGCCAGCAACAGCATCAGCCCGATTTGCCGAAGGGTGAGGTTGGCGGAGTAGGGGAGGGTCCAGAGGATCGGCCCGGAACGGCGCAGGTACGAGAGCGCCAGCCCTGCAACCAATGGCCCCCCGGCAAAACCGAGGCTGAATATAATTCCCCCCGGCAAGGTCATTTTGATGGACCCGAGCAGGATCCCCAGGCCCATGCCGAGGCCAAAAGAAAGCAAATCAATATGGCTGAGGTGCTCGTACGAATCGCCAAATACCTTTTCCAGGTCTTTCAGGTCTTCTTCGCGGGCGAGTACCCGAATGCGGTCGCCCAATTCCAGCACCGTGCCGGGCTGGATGAGCGTGTCCACATCGCCGCGGCGCAGTCGTGTCAGCACGACCGGATATTGCTCGGCCAGGTTGAGCGAGGCAATCGTTTTGCCGGCAACTTGCGGGTTGGACACCACGATCCGGCGCATCGCAAACTCCGACCGCTCATGAGCCAGGTCGTGCCCCTGCGCTTGCCCAAGCAGGGCGGTCACGCGCTCCACTTCCGGCGTTTCTCCGGTGATAGACACCAGATCGTTCGCCTGAAATTCGGTATCGTAGTGGCAGAGGCTGTTTGTATCGCCCCGGCGCAGCCGCCCGAATATGACGTTGCTGCCGGTCTGTTTTTTCAGTTCCCGTAAACTTTTGCCGATCGCCTCCGGCTGCGCAACCCGCACGGTGCGGTTCACGATGGGCTGGCCGCTCGGAAATTCGCCGCTCAGCGCCTGCATTTCTGCTGCATAATCCACGCGCAGCAGGCGCCGCATGAGCAGCACGGCCACCATCAGGCCGAGTATGCCCATCGGATACGAGATGGAATAGCCCACCACGGCGCTGTTCGACAGGGTTTCGGCGCCGGGGCCGCCGCGGGCCTGAATGGCATCCAGCAAACCTGCCAGCGCCGGCGTATTGGTGGTGATGCCCGCCAGCAGCCCAGCCGCCGCCGAGGAATCAAACCCCAGAAAAAAGGCCGCCAACCCTACGAAAATACTGAGGATACTGAGCGACAGCACCGCCAACAGCATGTTGGCCGCCCCGCGGCTCCGCATGGAGCGGAAAAAAGCCTGCCCGGAACTCAGGCCGATGCTGTACACAAAAATGGACAAGCCCAGCAGTTTGATCACATCCGGGATTTTGACCTCCGGCTTTGCGGCGCCGATGGCCAGTCCGGCAAACAACACGGTGGCTACGCCGAGGCTATTGCCCCGGAATTTCAGGTTTCCCAAAAACGACCCGAAAGCCGCCGCCAGAAACAGGTAAAAAAGCGCTTCTTCGGTACTGGATGTGGTGTGCATAGTGGGGGAGGGTTTAGAAGCGTCAAAAGTAAACCCTCCCCGCCAAACCCCCTATCTTCGCCCTCCAAATCAACATCCATGCAAACTCAACCCAACAACCCCCTGCACGGCATCACCTTACAAGCTATTGTAGAGCAATTGCTGGAACACTATGGCTGGGACGGACTGGGCGAGCACATCAATATCCGGTGTTTTCAGGAGAACCCCAGCGTCAAGTCCAGCCTGACTTTTTTGCGCAAAACGCCCTGGGCAAGGCAGCAGGTGGAGGAATTGTATGTGTGGACGTTTCGAAAGTAGCGGCGGACTTTAGTCCGCCGGCGGTTGCGGTGGAACGCACGACGGACTGAAGTCCGCCGCTACCGGTACCGGTGCTGCCGCCGGCACTTTTCCCTACATCTCCAAAGTTTTCTACATTTGGCAGGCCGAAATCAGCCCCTTTCCCTTTTTCGAGTTCTAAACAGCAGCCATGGAACCAAGCCTGCCTCCCGCCCTGCGGCAGGAAATCCGCGATGCTTTCGAGCAAATTCGCGGCCTGCCTTTCCCGATTTATGCCAGCGACAGCGCAGGCAACTTCCTGTTTGTCAATGAACAAGCAGCCGAGTTTTTTATGCTCGACCCCGCGCGCGACCCGGCCGCATACAACATTGCAGACTACTACGAAAACCCGCAGGAGCGCGCCTATGTCCTGCGGAAACTGCAACAGGTTCCGCCCGGCGCCTGGTGCCGCGACCTGGCGGTACGCCTGAACGTCCACGACGAATTCCGCAAAATCCGCTTTGTCACAAAACCTTTCCACGACGCCCAGGGCGATTTGCGCGGCCTGCTGTGCATTGCGCTGAGCATGAGCGATATCGAGTGGTTCGCCGAGTTTGAGGAGATGGTACACACCGGCTTTTTGAGGTGGACCGCAACCTCGTTCTCGCCGACTGCAACCATGCGTTTGCGGAGGTGCTGAAATACGACAGCCCGGCGGAAATCAAAGGCCTGCCGCTCCAAAACCTGTTTTGGGAACCCGGGCAAATCGCTGTGCTCGCAGCGGAAATCAGCCGAAATCCGCACCTCGAAGACCGGCAGCTCAAACTGCGCCGCAAGGACGGGGCCATGGTAATCGTGCAGATGAGCTGCATCGGTATCGCCGGCGAAACGGATGCTATTGCCCGTGTGAAAGGCACGATGCGCGACGCTACGTTCGAAATTATCCAGCACGACCTGCCCGTGGGCCTTTTTTTGGTCAATACCGACCAAAACGGTGAGGACATCATCTCCCGCGCCAACCGCACGTTTGCGCATATCCACGGCTACGAATCGTCGGACGAAATGCTGTCCAAACCCATCCGCCAGTTTCACCCCAATGCCGCCGCCTACGAGGCGTTCAAAGCCGAGCTTAACAAGGCTGCCGCGAACAACCAGCCCCTGCTGGATTACTACATGGAAGTGCAGGACCGGCACGGAAAAAAGCACAACGTGGTGGCCAATGTGCGCTACATCGCCGACGAAAACCAGCGCCTGCGCGTGGGCGCTGTGTATGATGTGACCGACCACCTGCGCGGCCATACCCGCACGCTGGAAGCCGATTTCAGCTCGATTCTCCATACCTATATCGCTACGATTAACGGCCTGCGCGACACCATGACCATGCTGCTGAAAGCGCACGGGGAGGATTTACAAAAGGACGAAACGCACCTCGATCGCCTCCGTGCGGCGACCGAGACCGTTCGTTCGAAAAAACGTCTGGAAACCTTGCTGGCAGAGCTGCTCAAAACCGCCGCCGAACGCGATCTCGCGGCCGATCCCAGCCTCGCCCGGCTTCCCAAACTGGTGCAAAAACTGTCGCTAGGCGACACCTCTGCCGACAAAGAAAAAGACAATGCCGCCCTTGGCCGCCGCATCCTGCTCGAAATGCGCAAACAACTTGACGGAATCCGGGCGCTCAACCTGCCCCGCGAACAGGTGCGCAACCTGCGCGCGGAGGTCGAGGAATTGCTGCGCCTGACCAGCATGATTTCCCTGTCCATTTCCCTGGACGAGCTGAACGAGCGCATTCCCGATTTTTACTATTTCCGGGATTATTTGCGCCGGGGCGAGGTCGCGCAACAGGAGTTTCGCTCCCACAACCTTGTGCCCATCCTGCTGGATGCCATTCATTTTTTGGAAGAATTTGCGGCTGTACGCCAGGTCAGCGTAATGCTGGATTTTAACCAGCGCGAAAATATTCCCGTTTTTGGCCACAAAAATTCGCTCAACCGCGCACTGCACAACCTGCTGCACAACGCCATCAAATACAGCTGGAACAAAGGGCAGGACCGCCGGCCGTGGGTGACCATTCGTATTGAAAAGAAAGAGGATCAGGTGGAAATTCTGATTGAAAACTGGGGAGTGCCCATCCGCCGCGAGGAACTGGAAACGCGCAGTATTTTCCAGTTCGGCAAGCGCGGCCGCGAGTCGGAAGACCGGGGGCGCTCCGGTACCGGCATCGGGCTGTACGATGCGCACGATATCATCAGCAAACACGGCGGCACGCTCCGCATCACCTCCGACCCGACCTTCGGCAACCTGCCGGAGATGTATTCCAACCCGTTTATCACCCGCACCTACATCACCTTGCCCGTAGCAAAATGAGCGACATCATCAAACTCCTGTGGATTGACGACAACCTGTTTCACGACCTCACGGAGAAGCGCATTGCCTTGTACATGGAAGACGACATTGAACCGCATTTCGCTACCGATGCCACCGAAGCATTTTACCGCCTGCGCAGCGAGCCGTTTGACGTGGTTATCGTGGATTTGCGGCTGCCTCCGGGGCCCGACGATATGTGGAATACGTACCGGGAACACAACTTTCAGAAATTCGGATATGCCCTGTTGAGTACGGTGTTGGGCCGGCATGCCGACGATTTTGATCACCTGAAAGAAACCCGTTTCGGGGTGTTTACCATTGAGGCGCAGGAGGAAAACCCCGAGTTGTTCGAGGAGCCGATCCACCTTTCGGAGAAAAATTTCAAGATGAAAACCCACGCCTACCACGAAAACGCCTTCATTGATTTCATCCGACACGTGTACCAATCATGGCGCTGATGCTCTTGTTTCAACACCCCGAATGGCTGAACGAGGAATGGTTAGCCACCGCTGCGGGTATCGCCATCACGTTTGTGGTGTTCATCATGGGTGTGCCGGCGCTGATCTTCCAGACGTTCATCGCGGGCAGTCTGCGCGACGTGTACAACGAGCGTCTCGGGCGTGGGTGGTCGCGTTTGTTTATCGGGCAGCTGGTGCTGATTGTCCTGATTTTTCTGATGAGTAACGTGGGTTTTGACCGGTATTTGTCCGAGCAGAACGCCTGGTGGATCTTTCCCGCAGTTGTCACGGTGTTGCTCCTGCTGGTGCTGGGATTGGGCCTGTTTTCTTTGATCAATAATTTCCAGTCCTCGCGGAACATCGAGCAGTTACTTGCCCAAAAAATTACCGACGACGCCATTTTACAGTTTGAAAAACACCAAACGGTGCCGCAAAAAGACCTCGAAGACCTCGGGATCCTTGCCCGGGAACTGCGCAGCGGACGAGTGAAAAACAATTTTCTGGAACAGTGCGAGCGCCTCGTGGAGTACCTCCTGAATGTGCCGCAGCAACACCGGGACCTCAACCTCATCGGCGATATTCTTGCCGATGCGGTGTGCCTCAGCGTCACGTACGATGGCGCGCAGTTCAACCACGAAAACATGCGCAAGGCGCTCGATATCCTTAGTTTTACCTACAGCCATGCGCAGCACCATTCTGTGGGCGACAACAGCGGTTCGTACCTCAACACCACCATCGGCAACTGCATGAAGGAAATTGGCATCCAGGCCATGCTCAAGGACGACCAGCCCGCCGTGATGGATGCTGTGGAAAAACTGTCGGCCATCGAATCCACCTCCAAGGAAATGTTCATCCTCGGCAACGAAGCCCTCCGCCAGGGGCACGTGCAACCCGCCGTGGCTGTCATCCGAAAATTGGGCGGGAAAGTGCGCAGCGCTGTAAAGCCGGAGACCGACATCCGCGACGAGGACAAACGCACCTTCCATTTTTGGCTGGGCCTGGTGGCTAAAATTTACCGGCTCGACGGCTCTGCGCGGCAGTTTGCCCGGCGGCAGTTGCAAACCACTGTGGCGCAGTTCGACCATGCGCCCGCCGAACTCCAGGCGTTTTACCAGGAGGCGCAGGTGCATTTTTACAAAATGGCCGATTTCGAAACGGCCGATGCCGTGCAGGGGCTGGAAGCGCGCAGTCCCGGCGGACTATAGTTTAATTTTGTTTCCCGCCTTTAGCAACCTGCCTTTCGGTAGGGGCGTCTATGCTTCATTCCTGTTGATCGAATTTAAATACCAATACAGGCGTCGGATTCGGACGTTTGCGGAACAATATTTTTTTCCTCCTGTTTACCCTCCCTGTGCCAGGCAAGAAGCGTGTAGCTGTGTTCAGAAACGGGCGGCCTCCATCGAACAAATCGAATTATTTATTAACTACCATGAAACAACGTCTCCTCCCCTTCCTTTTTCTGCTGCTTGCACTCGGGTTGCAGGCGCAAACCATCACCATCAGCGGCCGCCTTACCGATGCCGAAAACGGCGAAACCCTGATCGGCGCCACCGTGGAAGCGGTGGGTTTGCAGAAAGGAAACGTCAGCAACGAGTACGGTTTTTACTCCTTCACGTTGCCGGCCGGCGACGACTCCATTACCCTGCGCTTCAATTACTTAGGTTACGAAACCACTTATCGCCAGATCAAACCTGCGTCGGGTGCCATCACGCTTAACGTGTCGCTGCGCCCACAGGGATCTGTACTGGGCGAGGTCGTCATCCGGGCCAATAACCCCCTGGAGGACAAGGTAAAAAGTACCGAGATGTCGGTGATGACCCTGAGTGCGCGCGAAGCCAAGGCCCTGCCGGCGCTGTTTGGCGAGGTGGACCTGCTCAAAATTCTGCAACTGAAACCCGGCGTGGCATCCGGCTCCGAAGGCACCACGGGCATCTTTGTGCGCGGCGGCGGCGGCGACCAAAACCTGATCGTGCTGGACGAAGCGGTGGTGTACAACCCCAACCACTTGTTTGGTTTTTTCAGCACTTTCAACTCCGATGCCGTCAAGGACATGAAAATTTACAAGGGTGGATTTCCGGCCCAGTATGGCGGGCGCTTGTCGTCGGTCATTGATGTACGCATGAAAGAAGGCAACAACAAGGACTACGACGTGACCGGCGGTATCGGCCTGATCTCCAGTCGCCTCACGGTGGAAGGGCCGATCCAGAAAGACAAGTCCTCGTTCATCGTCAGTGGGCGGCGCACCTACGCCGACCTCATTACCCGCAGTATCAACCGCGCCAATGCCGACAAGCCCGACTACAACCCTATTCCCGACTACTATTTCTACGACCTGAATACCAAGGTCAATTTTACCCTGTCGGAAAAAGACCGGCTGTTTCTGAGCGGCTACTTTGGCCGCGACGTGTTCACGTTTGATAACGAGACGTTCAATTTTCTGTTCGACTGGGGCAACGCTACCGGTACCGCCCGCTGGAACCACGTGTACGGTCCCAAGCTGTTTTCCAATGCGACATTTACGTTTTCCGACTACCGCTACCGCATCCGAAACGCCCTGCAAGGGTTTTCCTTCAGCCTCGGTTCCAATGTAGTGGACGCCAATACCAAGCTGGATTTTTACTACCAACCCAACAACCAGCACACGATTCGTTTCGGCGCCAACGCCACGTACCACGGGTTTCAGGTGGCGCGCCTCAAGTTTGGCAGCGACGACGGGAGCGTCAATTTCGAGTCGGGCCAAAATTTCAACGGCATGGAGTACGGGATCTACTATTCCGACGATTGGGCGGTGACCGACCGGCTGAAGATCAACTACGGCGCCCGCGTATCGGCCTGGCAAAACAACCCGGCGTTTTACGCCAATTTCGAGCCGAGGGCATCGCTGAACTATTCGCTCAATGAAAACTGGTCCGTCAAAGGCTCCTACGCCCGCATGAACCAGTACGTGCATCTTTTGGCCAGCAGCGGCCTGTCGTTGCCCACCGATATCTGGTACCCCAGCACCGAGAACGTCAAGCCTGAAAAGAGCGACCAGATTGCCATCGGTACGTCGTACCTGCTCAACAAAAAATGGCTCATCACCTGGGAAGGCTGGTACAAGTGGCTGCAAAACCAGGTGGATTTCATAGACGGCGCCGAGTTGTTTGGCAACGACGCCCTCGAAGGCGAGCTGGCCATCGGCAAGGGATACGCGTTTAGTCCGCTGGAACTGGAAATTGAAAAAAAAGAAGGTCGCCTCACGGGCTGGATCGGCTACACGCTGGCCTGGGTGAAACGCGGCGAATTCAAAGACATCAATGGCGGTGCGTATTTCCCGCCCCGGTTCGATACGCGGCACAACCTGAGCATTGTGGGCCTGTACGATTTGGCGCGCAAATGGCAGCTCACGGCCTCCTGGGTTTATACTTCCGGCTATGTCAGTTGGTTGCCGTTGGGGCGTTTCACCTTTCAGGATGTGTCGGGCGCCCCGTTTCAGGCGGTGGTGCCCGTGTACGGCAACCGCAATACGTTCCGCTATCCACCGTACATGCGCCTCGACCTCGGCATTGTTTACAAATGGAAAACCCGCCGCAGCGAGCAGGACCTGACGATCAGTATTTACAACGCCACCGACCGTCGGAATCCGTATTTCATCTTCATTGAACCCGAACTGGAAACGGTGGGACAGAACGGCCAGACGGTCGAGATTCCCACGGCTATTCGGGCCAAACAGGTGTCGCTGTTTCCGATCCTGCCCTCGGTGACGTGGAATTTTAAGTTTTGAGTTTAACTATAAAATGAAGGGACTAAACTTTCCAGGTTTTTTACCGCCGAGCATCGGTTGTGCATAAGCTGCACGCGAGTCAACCCCACCCCCAACCCCTCCCCAATGGGGAGGGGAGACGTAGAGTATGCCGCGATGTACTCTACGGTGTTTGCCGCGTCTCCCCTCCCCATTGGGGAGGGGTT
>JBGSKO010000172.1:0-3008 GCA_041741155.1 Saprospiraceae bacterium
CCGAAAGGTGTGGCCCCGCCCATTCCGATAGCCTTCTTCCAATTCCTCTCGTTGAGTCTCGCTTAACTGAAGCAATATTTTTCGTCCCATGATGGGGCAATATTACTAATTTTATTAAATAATTTTGTCCACGTACTTACCGACTGCTGATTACGACAAAGCGGCGCACGGGGCGGTACAGATAATCGATCGTGTACAGCAATATGCGCACGATACGGCCCCGGTTGAGCATCAAAAAAATAAAACCAAGCGCGGGCAACAGGTATTGGACAAAGGTGAACAGTGCATCAGGGTTAAGCCGCATGTTCCCCCAAAATGCAGCCACTACACACGCACTGGCTGCCAACACTGCTAGTGGATGTGCCCGCACCGGCCGCGGCAGTTTGGCGCGTTTGATTTTCAAAAGCAGATTACCCAAGCCAAACAAAGCCATCACCGCTAAAAATGAAAACGTATATACCCCCGCCAAGGCGCCCAAATCGCCTTTTGTGGCAAACAGCACCGATACGCACAGAATGAAAAAAGCCACAATAATGCGGTAATTGACCCCGCGCCGGTTTTCAGCCAAAAAGAAATTAGGCAAAACACGATCGAGTGTAATCCGCTCGATCAGGCCGGTTACCCCCACAAACGACGTGAGCACCGCACCACTCAGCACCAGCACCGCATCCACCGAAATGAGTAGGCCCAGCCAATGGCCGCCGGCGGTGCTTCCGAGATACGCCAAAAGCGACTCGCGATGTTCGCCCACCTGCGTTAAAGGAATAATGCACAAGGCGAGCAATGCGATGAGGGGATTGAAAAAACTCACCACCGCCCACATATTGCGCAGCGTCTTGCGGAACACGCCGGGCTGCTGCTCCTCCACAAAGTTGGCCGAACTCTCAAAACCCGAAATACCCAACATAGCAGCCGAAAACCCCAAAAACAAGGCCGTAGCGAACCCACCCTCCGGAAGCGGCTGCTGCCAATTGAGCGCGAACGTAGCGCCACCATGCCAAAGCAAAAACCACCCGCTTGCCAAAACCAGTAGCGACAGCGAAGCCAGGTGCGTAATAAAAATAACCACTGCCACAATAGCCGACTCGCCAATGCCTGCCAGCGCCAAGCCCATGAAAAGGGCCAAAACCACTACCGTGGACGCTTCGATTGGCAGCCACGCCACCATGTTGTGCAGGTAGTGCATGGCCTCATTGGCTGAAATAACCGCCGTGGCCATATATGACAGGATCGTGAGGCAAGCCGCTACAGAAGCCATCTGTTTGGAAGTTGTGTTCAGCAGGGCGTTATACGCGCCGCCGTTAAGCGGTAGCGCACCCACCACCTCGCCGTAAATGCGGCGAAACAAAAAAAGCACTAAGGCTACAACAAGGAGCGAAATCCAGGCAAACTGACCGGCATATAGAATTGTTAGCGCCGACACGTACAAGCAAGAAGAACTTATATCATTGCCACAAATAGCGGTGGCTTGCAATTCGTTCAGTTTTTTAGGGTGTGGTACGGTGTGCATGACAAAGTTTTGAACATTAAAATTTTCCGGAACCGATGCTGCGCCACAACATCATCCGCTTATACGCCTCAGAAGGGCTACAAGGTCGCTCCTGGAGCAGACGATGCGATCCCCTATCGGACGCGGACATTAATCTCGGGGGCTTCCACCAGATGAAACGTAGCTGACGCAAATTTAACACAATTCCCCGTTGCTTCCACATCCAGCAAAATCTTGAAAAACAGGTTATTCTTCGTGCTGCGTCGTTTTTTGAAGTCGGTAACATAACGCAGCGTGTATTCCACCCAGTTATCATTGACGACTACTGTTACCATCGAGTCGGTAGAAGCATCTTCAATAAGGTATTTTTTCACCATCTCCTTCCATTCGTTCTGCGCCATTTCAGCGTAGTCGCCGACAAATTCGTTGGCGGCGGTCTCTATGATGGTTCGCGCCAACGCATAGTCGCTACCGAACATGATGGGTATCTTGATTTCGTCCCAGAGAAAAGGAAAGTCGCCGGAATAGTTGAACACAGGCTCTTTGAACACAAAACTATTGGCAATGCGCACAATGCGCCCATTATAGAGGTCGCCGTCCACCCATTGACCCGTCTCCATGATGGTGGTACGCAGCACACCGATGTCAATCACATCGCCTTTGATGCCGCCCAACTGGACTCGGTCGCCGGTTTTGTAAAATCCTCCGAACATGACGGCCAACCAGCCGGCGGCACTTGCAATGACTTCTTGCAAAGCGAAAGCGATACCGGCGCCCGCCACGCCGAGCGCTACCGTGAGGCCGCTCAATCGATCGCTGAACACAACGGTGAGCAGCACAAGGCTCAAAAAGAAGCCCAAAAAGGTGGATAGCTTTTTAGCACGGTAGCGGTTGTCGCTGTCCTTCATCCGGCTAAGCAGGTTGCGCTGTATCGCTTTGACCACAAACCATATCAACGTGATACCGATGACGATAGCTACTAATTTGCCGACCGTAGGGTCGTACAGAAATTGAATAAACTGGTCTTCCATTGTCCTGAAAAGTGGTGGCGTGAAAAGTGGTGGCGTAGGTAGTTCTTTTTTATCGAAATAAATCTGTGCGCCACGAGATACCGAGACATACCAGGCATTCGGCGTTATCAAGCCGTGCAGCGAACAGCACGAGTATCAGACCATATTTTTTAGTATAAAAATCGGGTGCAAAGTAGCAAAGAATACCGCTTCTAATATGCTGATATAAATCATATTTGGGTACGCTATTACACTACTGTTTTCGAATCTTTTCTCACGTAAACACGCTCTAAAACGAGTGCCGTACCCGGCATTTCGCTGGATACGGCACTCATACGTTGACATAGAATTTCTACACCTGCCCTAATCCCCCCAGGGCAGACGCATCGCGGATTTTCGTCAAGTCAAGTATCTGGAGGCGGCCCACCCAGTTCTTTACTCCGGGCCGATTCCATAACCTTTTCTCTGTATGCATCTGAGATCGCACATTTGTTCATTTTACGGCCGAT
>JBGSKO010000173.1:0-3474 GCA_041741155.1 Saprospiraceae bacterium
GGGTTTTAATCCGCCGTACCCTACGGCGGGTTAAAACCCGCCACTACCAGCACGACCGAAATACGGCGGGTTAAAACCCGCCGCTACGCTACATCTTTTGCCACCGTGCCAGTAGTTCGGCCTTGACGACCTTGCTGATCGGAACGGGCAAATTATTGATCGTAATGAACGATTCACCGATCTCATCAATGTGCTTCAAGTTGACGATGTAAGAGCGGTGTACCCGCATCATCTCCGGAGTACCCGTCAGCACTTCATCGAACCGCTTCAACGTCTGAGTTACGAGCAGTTCCCGTTGCAAGGTGACAACCTTGCTGTAATAGTCGCATGCTTCCACCCACAGCACTTCGTGCAGGAACAGGCGCACCGTCCGGTCGTGTACTTTGACGAACAACCGATCCCGGAAGAGGTATGCCTTGTTTTCAACAGTTGGAGCACGAGTTATGAGCGCTCGATCCGCGAGCAATAGGTTGGTACCGTCCATGTTGCGAAGTTGGGTTGGTGAAAGTAGTTTGTGGGGAGTTTGTCATTTTGGAAAAATCCGTCCACGCTACGGTGTACGCTACTTTTGTCATTCCGCAGGAACCCGTCCGATCTACGGTGTACGCTACTTTTGTCATTCCGCAGGAACCCGTCCGATATACGGTGGGGGCCGCGCTCGGTTTGTCCTTCGAAGCGCCCGCGTAGATTTCCCCTGTAGAGCGGACAGGTCCCTTCGGGATGACAAACGTAGCGTGCACCGTAGCGTACACCGTAGATCGGACGGGTTCCTTCGGGATGGCAAACGTAGCATTGCGTATAACGTCGGCGAGGTTCAAAACCTCGCCGACGTTCGTATGTTCCAAATCACGGCAGCCGCTGCAACACGACCTTCCGCACCACACTTCCGGCTGTCGTTTTCAACTGAACGGTGTACAAGCCGGAGCTCAGCCACGAACCCGCGTCCGAACGGCCGTTCCAGGTCGCTACATTTTCTCCGGCGGCAGCCGACAACGGGCGGCGCACCACCTCGCGGCCCTGCGCGTCGCTGACCGTGAGTGTCACTTCTTCCGCCTTCGGCAAAACAAACCGCAGGGTCGTCTCACTGCTGAACGGGTTGGGTTGCACATCGAAGCCCACCGCAGCGCCGAAATCCTCTCCGGCGCTCGTGGTTTGCAACTCGAACGGCACCGGACTCTCGATACTACCCTGGTGCTGGTTGGGCGCAAAGAACATCGTTTCCGTCAGGTCCCGCACCGAGCCGGTGGCGTCGTCGTACAGTTTAAACCGCAACAACTCGCCGGGCGTGTTGGCGTACATCGTCAGGAAAAACAGGTGCGCGTCCAGCGGTTCGATGTAGATCGCCTGTGCCGTGCCACGCACTTCATTGCCGACAAACACGCCGAGTTCCATGTCGCTCGTGGTGGCGTTGGCGCCGTTGGAGCGGAGCATACCGATGAGGGTACTGCTGTGTTCAAACTGGGTTGGGGCTAAAGCCCAATGATGAGTGATGAATGATGAATGATGAATATCCGCGTCGTCCTCCCCCCGATTTGCCGTTTGGGTTCCCGCAAACGGAGCGGGCGGCGGCGGGTACGTCAGCGTTCCAGCCTGCGCCAGTTTGATCTGGTAGCCGTTGGGCGGCATCATGTATTTCAGGTTACCCACCCAGCCAAATTGTGGGTTCAGGTACTGCGCAAAGGCGTACTGGCTTTTCACCACGTCGCCGTACGTCGCAGGCACGGAGGCTAAGGCTTCGTTCACCGGCAGCGAGTAGTCGGGCACATAACCGATCCAGTTCCAGCCGACCACGACCGGGATGGGCGTAGTGGCCGGGTCTATCGGTGTGCCTTGCATACGCAGGGTATCGGGCATGTCGGACCGGTAAATGAACATTTTAGTGTTGTTCAGTTGCGTGAGTGGGCCAAACCAGGCGCCGCCGCCGTTGATGGCAAAGGTGGTTTGGCTGCGCATGAGGCTCCCGTCGGAGTGTTTGAGCGAAGCCAACGCTGCGTTCAGGCTGTTGTTGGGGAATGTGAGGTTGAACGACAACCAGTTCCAGCCGAAGTTGATCGGCACTTCGCGCATCAAAAGGCCTGCCGTATGCACCACCTGCGGGTTGTCGGTGATACCGATCACATTGTCGGGCTGGTAGGTGAACGGCTCGATGACAGAGCTGTAACGCTGGCACATCGAAGCGTCCCACACTTCGAGCCGGATGGGTTTCAGCAGGTCGGCCGGGTTGCCGTAAACGGTCAGGTAGGCTAACCAGGCGCCCACCTGCGGCACAAACTGCACCTTGGCCATGCCCCGGAATTCGTCGTTGATGTACGCCGCGACGATGTCCTCCGGGTCTGCCGAAAACACGTTCTCGATGTTCAGTTTGAGCACCATGCTCATCGTGTTCTCGTACTGGGCCAGGTTGACCGGCAGGTACGGCGGGCGGCACACCACGCGCGCGCCGACGGGCAGCGGCTCGCTGCCACCCATGAAGAAGGGATTCTGCCCGGTTTGGGTTTCCAGCACAATGCTGTCTGCCCAATGCCCGAAGGCCACGGTAGAGTTTACGGTGAAACTGATCGCCCGGCTCTCGTTGGGCGCCAGCGTGCCCTGATCGGGTACCACCTGTACCCAGTCGGGCACGTCCAGAATTTTGAACGGAACATGGTAGCCACCGCGGTTGTGGATATTTGCCGTCACCGTTTTGGTCTCGTCCTCGTACTTCGTCAGGCCCACGCTGTCGGTCAGCCAGCCCAGTTCGTTGCGATCCACGTAAAACTCCCAGACGCCCTTGTTGAGTTTGGTGCCGTTGAACGCGTTGCCCACTAAGTCTTCAATGCCCTTCAACTCGGCACGCAGGATGCGGTTTTCGAAAAACTCATTCTGGAAATTCGGATCCAGCACGATCTTGTTTTCAAAACAAGTGGTATTGATGTCAATGAGTTGGTTGGTCGTGGCATCGAACAACTTCACGTCCGTCACCGGATTCAAACTTGTGCAGTCAATATGCTGGTTGAACGTGAACGAAATCTCGTCGCCTACCTGGTACACGCCGTCCGACGGCTGCGGAACACCCACGATGCTCGGCGGTTGGCGGTCTATGCGGCCCTTGATGATTTCGGAAAAGCCGGGTTTGTCCGAGGCATCGCCGTCACACACGGCCCAGGCGTGAATTTCATACTCCCCGTCTTCGAGTCCGGCGGTTTCCCAGGTAAACTGGGTAAACGATGGCCCCAGCGGCAAGGAGTCGAGGTATTGGGGTGGCGGTATCCTGTACGTTCCGTTCGCTGCATTGTAGAAGCCCGACCACTTCGGGTTGAAGCGCTGCGTCACAAATTCCGTCTCCATATTCGGATTTGGCAAATTGATCCAGGCGCCGTCGCCGTCGGAGCGGCGGTATTGCACCCGCACCAACTGGAAGTCGGGTGAGTTCAGGTCGTAGCCCGACACGGTGATGCGCAGTTTGGTGCCGGACAAATCCGGGTCATTGTTCTT
>JBGSKO010000174.1:0-81819 GCA_041741155.1 Saprospiraceae bacterium
CAGAAAACAGAAGCCGCCATCAAGGTGGCCATATTGAATAAATTTATTCAGATCGCCGCGCCTATAGCCGTAAAAGTCGCCTGACCTTTAATTGGGTTGGGGGAAGCCGGCTCCGCCGGCTGATTCATGCAACAAAGCCGCCCAGCTTGGTGTTTTCACCAAGCGGCTCTACGCGAGGCTGCTTGGTGAAAACACCAAGCAGGGCAGTAAAAGTATCAGATAGTCAAGCTGTTGGCGCGGGATCAAAAGACCCATGCGTGGCGTTTCAAAATTTTTCATTATGGATTTACCTACTCTCCCCAACCGCCACAAACTGCACTACTACCGCCTGGTCTGGCTGAAACACGACCTGCCCGCCGGCCTGGCTGTTTTTTTTGTTGCCCTGCCGCTCTGTCTCGGTATTTCACTGGCATCCGGTGCGCCGCTGTATTCAGGCATCCTGTCGGGCGTGATCGGAGGCCTGGTGGTGTCGTTTGTGAGCGGCTCCCAACTGGGGGTGTCCGGTCCGGCAGCCGGCCTTACTACCGTGGTGGCGGCATCTATTATATCGTTTGGCGATTACCGGGTGTTCCTGCTGGCGGTGTTTATGGCGGGCGCATTTCAGTTGCTGCTGGGTCTGTTCCGTCTGGGCACCGTGGCCAGCTACTTTCCGTCGGCGGTCATCAAGGGTATGCTGGCCGCTATCGGCATTATTTTGATTTCCAAACAAATACCGCTCGCGCTCGGCTACGACCAGCCGGATTTCTGGACCGACGGTTTTTTGGGGCTGTTCAGCAGCAATAATTTTTACAAAAACCTCAACAACTTTTACCACCACTTTTCGCTGCCGGTACTGACGATCAGCGTTACGAGTGTGCTCTTGCTCACCGTGCTGAGCCGTTTTTTCAAAACAAAAGTCAAGTGGATACCCCTGCCGTTATTGGTGGTTCTTGCCGGCGTGGGTTTGGCGGTAGCTTACCAGCAGTTTTTGCCGGCGTGGACGCTCAGGCCCGGCCAGCTGGTGACCATACCTGCCGATATTTTTGCCGAAGTAACCACGGCCGATTTCTCCAAACTGTTCAGCGATCCCCGGATTTTCAAGGACGCTTTTACGATTGGTATGCTGGCAAGCCTCGAAACCCTGTTGTGCGTGGAAGCCATTGACAAATTGGACAAACTGAAACGCAAAACCCCGGTCAACCGCGAACTCATCGCGCAGGGCGTGGGCAATATGTTGTGCGGACTCGTGGGCGCTATCCCCATGACGGCGGTCATCGTGCGCGGCGCGGCCAATGTAGATGCGGGCGGCCGCACCCGGCTCTCGGCGTTCACACACGGAGTGTTCCTTTTGGGAGCAGTCATGCTCATTCCCCTTGCCCTGAACATGATCCCGTTCGCAGCACTGGCGGCCATCCTGCTCATTACGGGTTACAACCTGACCAAACCCGCTCTGTACCGCAATATGTTCGCCCTCGGCTGGAACCAGTTCCTGCCCTTTGTCATCACTATTGTCGTGGTGCTGCTCACCGACCTGCTGGAAGGGGTGGGTATCGGCTTGCTGATTTCGATCTATTTTTTGGTGCGGAACAACTTCAAAGTGGAGTACGATATCGAGAAACACCAGGAGTCGGCCACCGATGTTTACTACATCAAACTGAACTCCATGGTCACCTTTTTGAACAAGGTGAACCTGCAAAACGCCCTTTACAAGGTGCCCCCGTACTCCGTGCTGACGATTGACGGCTCGGGAAGTCGGTTCATTGACTACGATGTGTTGGAGATGATCAGCGAATTTGAAAAGCAGGCCCACGAGAAGCATATTCAGTTGAACCTGAAAAACGTGGAGCGGGTGAATGTGACGGCGCTGCACTGAAAACCGGGAACCTATCCCAGCATGCCGACAAACTGATCAAACAAATACCGCGCATCGTGCGGGCCGGGGCTGGCCTCGGGGTGGTATTGCACCGAAAAAGCCTGTTTGTCTTTCAGGCGGATACCCTCAATGGTGTTGTCGTTCAGGTTGATGTGCGTGGGCTCGACGAGGCTGGGGGCATCGTACACGGCCTGTTCGAGCACGCCGAAACCGTGGTTCTGGCTGGTGATTTCGCAGCGGCCGGTCATCAGGTTTTTCACCGGGTGGTTGATCCCGCGGTGCCCGTGGTGGAGTTTGTAGGTGGGTAGCCCGGCGGCGCGGGCGAGTATTTGTTGCCCGAGGCAAATACCGAACAGGGGTTTGCCGTCGTCGAGTATTTGGCGGGTTTGCGCGACCGCATAATCCATCGAAGCCGGGTCGCCGGGGCCGTTGGACAGGAAATACCCGTCGGGGTTCCAGGCTTTTATTTCTGCAAAATCTGTGCGGGCGGAAAATACTTTCAGGTAGCAGTTGCGCGCGTCGAAACAGCGCAGGATATTTTTTTTCACCCCGTAGTCCATGACGGCAATCCGGTATTTGGCATCAGGATTTCCAACGAAATAGGGTTCGGCGGTGGTGACGTGGCTGGAAAGTTCCAAGCCGGCCATAGGCGGGGTATCGCGCAGGCGTTTTGCCAACTCCTCAATATCGTCTATTTCGGAGGAAATAATCCCGTTCATGGCGCCTTGCGTCCGGATGTGCTGCACGAGTGCTCGGGTATCCACATCCTCGATAGCGACAAGACTTTCGGTCTCAAAATAATCCTGGATACTGCGATCTGCCCGCAAGCGGCTGTATGCCACGTTGAAGTTGCGGCACACGAATCCGGCGATTTTGATGTACGCGCTCTCAACCTCGTCGTTCTTGATGCCGTAGTTGCCGATATGGACGTTGGTAGCTACGAGGATTTGTCCGAAGTAGGAGGGGTCGGTAAAAATTTCCTGGTAGCCGGTCATGCCGGTATTGAAACAGATTTCACCGGTGGTGGTACCGACCTTGCCGGCGGCACGACCGCGGAACACAGTACCATCTTCGAGGAGCAACAGGGCGTTGGGCATTTACCGTTTTAGTTTACAAATGACGACTTGCCATTTCGGCGGGCAAAGGTCGTTGGCGAGCCGGGGTTTTCCAAGGATTTATAAAGTTTATGGGGGATTACACCGTACACCCGGCACAGGCCCTAAGTTTGCAGCGACTAATTACCAACCAATCCATGTCCGACCTTCACGACTACCTCGACGCTGCCGCGCGCCGATACAATACGCCGGACTTCATCGCCGACGACCCGATTGGTGTACCGCACGGGTTTGACCTATTGCAGGATCGGGAAATCATCGGTTTTTGGGCAGCTATGCTGGCCTGGGGACAGCGCAAGACCATCATCCAAAGTGCCTTGCGGTTGGTGGATCTGATGGACGGTGCGCCGTACGCGTTTATCACCGGCCATGCGGAACGCGACAGGGAGCGGTTTCTGAATTTTAAACACCGCACGTTTCAGGCCACAGACACGCTGTATTTTCTCGAGTTTTTTCAAAACTACTACCGCCGGCACGATTCCCTTGAACATGCTTTTGCCCGGCATCTCCGCCCCGATGATACCACGGTGGAAAACGCACTCATCGGGTTTCACCGCGACTTCTTCGACCACCCCTGGGCGCCGGAGCGGACGCGCAAGCACGTGGCTACGCCCGAGCGCGGCTCCACCTGCAAACGCATCAATATGTTCCTGCGCTGGATGGTGCGCCGTGATGCCGCCGGGGTAGATTTTGGCGATTGGCAGCGCATCCGGCCCGCACAGCTTCTGATCCCACTGGACGTACACGTGGAGCGCGTGGCCCGCCGCCTCGGCCTGCTCCAGCGCCCGCAAACCGACTGGAAGGCGGTACTGGAACTCACCGAAAACCTGCGCGTATTCGACCCTGCCGATCCCGTGCGATACGATTTTGCGCTGTTCGGCTTGGGAAAACTGGAAGGGTCTGAAAATTATGATTGACTTTTGGGGCCGTTATTTGTAACCTGTACTTCCGATGTCACTTCTTAAAAAACTTGCCGGCGAAACGGCACTCTATGGCCTGAGTAGCATTGTTGGGCGGCTGCTCAATATGCTGTTGGTGCCGTTTTATACCCGGGTATTGACCAGTACGAGCGAATACGGCGCCGTCATTGATCTGTACGCTACCTCGGCATTCGTCATGGTACTGTTCTCGTACCGCATGGAGTCGGCGTTTTTTCGATTTGGTACACCAGCGGAAGACCGGGATCGGACGTTCAATACGGGTATGACGTCGCTGTTTGGCACCACGGCAGTGATTGCCGGGGCATTGTTGCTTTTTGCGCAGCCTATTGCCGATGCCTTGCAATACCCGCAGCATCCGGAGTACGTGCGCTGGTTCGCCCTGATACTGGCTTTTGATTGCCTGGCCGAGTTGCCTTTTGCGCGCCTGCGCCTGGAGCAGCGCCCGCGGCGGTTTGTTTTTATCAAACTCACCAATATCGCGGTGAACATCGGGATGAACCTCTTTTGGCTGGTTTTTTGCCCGTGGGCGGCCCAAAACGGCATGACCTGGGTACACGCCGTATGGTCGCCGGGACTGGGCGTTGGCTACATTTTTATGTCCAATCTGCTGGCCAGCATCGTCACGCTCGCGCTGCTCAGTCCACAACTCCGGGCAATCCGCCGGACCTTCGATCGTGCGCTGTGGACTCAAATGATCCGCTATTCCGCGCCGCTGATCATCGTCAGTTTGGCGGGCATCGTGGATGAAATGTTCAGTCGCGCTATGCTGAAATACCTGCTACCCGGCACGGCGGACGAGAACCTGGGACAAGTGGGTATTTTCGGGGCGAACTACAAACTGGCGGCGCTGATCACTCTGTTCACGCAAGCATACCGGTACGCTGCCGAGCCGTTTTTCTTCCGCCATGCTCAGGAAAAAGACGCCCTGCGCACCCAGGCGCAGGTCACCAAATGGTTCACCATCACTTCGGCGGCGGGCATGTTGGCCATCCTGCTGTTCCTCGATCTGGTCAAATACTTCATCGCGCCGGAGTATTGGGGCGGGTTGCACGTGGTACCCGTCTTGCTACTGGCCAACCTGTTGCTGGGTATTTATTACAACTTCTCTATCTGGTATCGCTTGAAAGACCGCACGGGGCTGGGCGCCTGGATTTCGGTAGCCGGGGCGGTTATCACCATCGCCCTGAACCTCGTGTTGATCCCCCTGTACGGTTACACCGGTGCGGCTTGGGTGACGCTGGTCTGCTATATGTTTATGAGTACGGCTACCTGGTACACCGGCCGGAAACACTACCCGGTGCCTTACGAACTGGGACGCATGGCACTCCACATCGGGCTTGTATTGGTGCTGTACGGCGCCGGCCTGTTGATAAAAATACTCTTGCCGGTGCCGGAGGCGGTGCTGTTGGGGATAAATGCCGTGCTGTTTGCAGGGTACTTGGGCTTGGTTTGGCGGTGGGAAGGGCGCAGCATACGAATCTAAATCCCCACAAACCGCCTACCCGATAAGGCGCTAAGCACGCGAAACGCCATGCCGTCCCACTCGCCAAAAACGGTGAGCGGACGCCCGCCGCCAAGCGCAACCAACGACCAGCAAACCAGATCGGCATTGCCAAGGGGGAGGTATTTGCCGTCTGCGTCGGCGAGACAAAAACGGTTTTTGTGCCGCCCCGGCACCACTCCGTTCAGCGCTACAGGAAACGCCGAAAGCCAGGGTTGTTTCCCCAATGCATCGGCATACGCGCGTACAGCGTCCTCGATTATTTCAAAACCCGGCAATTTTTCAACAATTTTTGGCAAGCGATTCAGTTCGTCGGATACCAAGGCGCGGTGCGGCCAGGCCGACAGGTAAAAAATCAGTGCGCCCTCCACCACGGAACCCGGCGCCAGGCCCGGCAAAAATTCCGGATCGCCAAATGCGTATTCCAGCAGGAGGGCATACCGTCCGCTGCGCGCACCCAGCAGCCAGGTGCGGCGCCGGCGGAGTTGCTCCTCGACCTGTTCTTCCACCGCACCGACCACCGCCCAGGCATCGCGCAGCGTTTCGCCCTCGGCGCGCACGGTTTCTTTTTTCACGGAAATGCCGATGAACCCTTCGAGGTCGTGTAAGAGTGGTTCGGGCAAGTACGCGCGGCGCCGAAAAGCATTCAGTGCCAGCGCTGCATCGGCCAGTACAGCCGTCATACGGTCCGGCCAATCGGGCCGGTCGGCGGGCACGGCCTCCAGCGTTCGGATATTGCGGCTCAGGCTCCGCATGGACGCATCTGCCAGGCGTGCAGCGATATTTTTGTAAAAATCCGGGTCTTCCGAAATGGCGGTGGCCACGCCCCGTCGCAGGGTATCGAGCAGCCATAATTCCAGATCCTCGAACCCGTGCTGCGCCCGCACCAAACGCTCCGATCGGCGCTGGGCTTGTTCGTGGCCGGGCGGACAGGTTACTTGGGCGGCGGGTTGTCCAGGTTGTGCCCGGACGAGTGCTGCGACCCAATCGGGCAGAATTTCTATTGGCTCGAAGGTCGCTTCGCCCTCGCGGGCAAACAGCAAGCCGAGCGCCCGGGCATGTATGCAGGGCCGGGGCAGGAAAGGGCAAGTGCAAAACAGGGCATTTGTTGTGGTATCGAGCGCCACGCCGTGTGTCAACTCTGTCGAGACAGAAATTTGGGCAAAAACCCGACTATCGCAGCGGGTGCGCTGCGCCAAAAACGCGGAATGGGCTAAGAGTTCGGCACGCATGGCTGATGGCTATTGCTTGCATACCGTATTTACCCCCAGCACATAGTGCCCAACGATACCAATCTGCCCGGCCGTTTCGGCGCCGAGGAAGCCAACGATCTGGCTGTCCTGAATCTCTTGGGCATACTGTCGGAGCATAGGCGCCGCAAGAGGTTGGTATGACCAGTGCCATTTTTCCTCGTTGTATCCATGCGGCCGTTCGGCGCCCTTGGGCGTGTATGGTTGACAAAAACCAAATCGGTGCGCGTTTTTTTGCATCCAGTTATAGACCTTTTTATGCGTGCCGCCGGATTCAAAGGACGGATTGTTCAGGTCGTTCAGGTCAATATCGGTGCCCCAGTGGTGGCGCGAGGCGCCGGGCATGGCAGAGTATTCGAGAATTTTCAGGGCACGCGCCTCGGGGTCGGGCGTTTCGGTGGCCAGATGCGCCCACTTCCGTTCCCAGATTATTTTTTGCTGTGCAAATGTGCGCGTAGAGGAGATGATTTTCAGGGTAACGCTATCCCGGCGGGCGGCCTCCCACATTTTTTGAAAGGCCTCGAATGCCGCGCGACGCAGCAGCATACCTGGCCGGTCGGCAAACGGCTTGCCTACGGGCACAAAATCCGAATGTCGGAGCGGATCGAACTTGCCCACAAGCTCGTTTCGCGGAAATTTCTGTAAGCCTGGTTCCATCCCGGCAGGGGGAATCGTATCTCCGGGAGCAGGCGCCATACGCGCACCGTTCGATTCTGTGCCGCAGCCGGCGAAGGCAACCAGCGTTGCAAAAAAGCAGCCGGCAAAAAATATTCGTGTGCTCATAGTTCAGAAAATCGCAGCGCCCGTGCGGCCTTATTGGTTGAATTTTTTCTACATTTTCTCCGCTGCTTCCACCACGTTTTTAAGGCCGGCCTTCGTCATCACCCCTGCCTGCCGCCACAGTTCCTGACCGTTGCGGTAGAGCATAAACGTGGGTACACCCATCACCTTGAGTTGCACGGCGAGGTCGGTGTTTTCGTCCACATCTACTTTGACGATGCGCACGCGGTCACCCAGTTCGGCTTTGATCTCGTCCAGCACCGGCAGCATGGCCCGACAGGGACCGCACCAGGTAGCGTGGAAGTCGAACAAAACAGGTGTATCAGACAGGATGAGCGATTCGAAAGACGCGTGCATTTTTTTTGTAGCGTTTGAAAAAGTGGCGCAAGATACGGCAGGCAACCAACTCCCGGTGACGCGGGCAAGATGGGTCAACCGCAGCCAAACAAGGAATTTCATCGAAAAACCCGAAGCGCTCTTGGCCGGCAAATGATTTTTGTCCAAAACAACCTGATTCGTATGATTTTGTTCCGAACACTTCTTCTACTCGCAGTCCTCGCGGCGCCCGGCTGGGCTGCCGCCCAAAAACAAGACAAAGCTGCCATCAAGGCCGTAATCAACCAGTTTTTCGAGGGCATGGCCAAGGGCGACAGCACGCTCTTGCTCGGCGCCTGTACCGAAGCGCCCGTACTGCAAACGATATCCGTGGATAAACAAGGCAACCAAAAAGTGCAGACCGAGGACTTCCGGGAGTTCGTCCGATTTATCGCCACACCTTCCAAAAATACGCTGGACGAGCGCATCAAATTTGCCGCCATCCATTCGGAAAAATCCCTGGCCAGCGTGTGGGCGCCGTACAAATTTTACCTCAACGGCAAGTTATCGCACTGCGGAACCAACTCGTTCCAGTTAGTCAAAACCGCTGCAGGCTGGAAAATTCAATATATTTTGGATACGCGAAGAAAAGCGTGTGAGTAGTTCGACCTCGCCAGAGGTCGCACGTTTGTAGCAAATCCGGCGCACGCACCCGACCTCGCCAGAGGTCGCACGTTTGTAGGTAGTTCCGACACACGTCTGTGATATGTTCTAAATATTGTCCCTTTTTATCCTCCATCAATCCGGCCAAAAGAAATCAAACATCTTCTTTTGTCCGACTTCCACCTCAAAATCTCCCAAAATCTTAAAAAACTCATCCTCAAAGGTGCGTTGCCGATGGTGTTCTTTTTGATTTAGAATATACTTGCAAACGTTGTCAATATGCGACCGGCTATATGAAAATGCGCCGTACCCCGTCTGCCAATCGAACTTGTTTGTGGATAATCGTTGATCCTTGACGTACTCGTTTGTGGCTTTTTTTATCTCGCGCACCAGATCGGAAATTGCCTCGGCAGGTTTCAGCCCGAAGAAAATGTGGATATGGTCGGGCATGCCTCCTATGGCGAGCATTTTATGCCCACGTTTTTCAATAATACCTGTGGTGTATTTGTACAAATTCTCTTCCCATTCCGGGAGGATGAGGGCTTCCCGGTTTTTTACTGAAAAAACGGTGTGGATGTAAATTTGGGAAAATACGCCGGCCATGGTTCATGGGTTTGTGCCCGGGTTACGGGCGTTTTTTAGCTACAAACGTGCGACCTCTGACGAGGTCGTCGGGTACGCGGGTACCTGTTCTACAAACGTGCGACCTCTGACGAGGTCGTCCGCGGGTGTGCGGCGGGTACCTGTTCTTTTTTATCCGATCCACCACCCCAGCCAGGCAGCCCCGAATCCTACCAGATACCCTTGCCACACATCCCGCAGGACGTGCGCTTTGAGTACCAGCCGGGCGGTGCCCACGCAGCCGGCGACCAGCACACCGATGGCCAGTGCTGCAGTCAGGCTGATTTCCAGCAGACCACCGAAAAACGGCACGCCGAGCGCACTGCCCGGCCATTCGAAGGACAGCAGCAGCAACATGCCGACCAAGCCGCCCATACCCGTGGCATGCGCACTGATTTTGGTGAAGATGTTGATGAAAAAAGCGCCGAACAGCGCAATCGTGGCACCAAGTACACAAGCCTGGTACAGTGGCGGCGCTTGTCCGCTCGATTTCAGATTTTGATACAGCCACAAGTAAAACACCCCGGTGATGATGTAGGGCCCGATGCGTTCCTGCTTGTCGGGCGACTCCAGGTTGCGAACAAACCCCAGCGGTTTCATGACCGCGATACCAATACCGGGAATGAGCGCCGTGGTGGTGAACACGTACAACAAGAGGAGCAGCGCCTTTTTGTCGGCCGGGCTGTGCACCCCGAACTCGAAGGGGTTGGCGAGCAAGAGCAACAACAGGGCGTAGGTGGGCACCAGCATGGGGTGTCCGAAAGTGGAAAACAGGTGTGCAAAAAATCGAGGCATAGTCAGCGTAAAATAGCAGTACCGATGGCGCATTCCAGACAGCGCCTGGCATCACAATAGTGCGTTTTCAGGTGCAGGAGCGCCTGCGATTGGGCTGCGCTACGGGCATTTTGGCCCAGGTTAGCCCAGTCGTCCACGATGGTATTGGACTCCGGCGGCAAGCCCTCCAGCAATTGCAAGGCGCGATCTTGCTGTTCGGGCATCCCCTTTGTGCGGCCATAGTGGAACAGGAACGGCGCAACGGTATTGATGAGCAGCAAATGTACGAACTCGCGGCCCAGCGGTTTGTCCCGAGGGGCAGCGGTTTTATCAAATCGAAAATGCGTGCGCCAGTAGGAGCTTACTTCTGCGCTGAACAACCGCTCCACTTCAGCGATGTTGCGTGCGGCCAAAACATCGCTGAACAGCAGGGTAGAACGGTGCAGCAGGGCTGCCAGCTGGGCAATGCGCACCGTCGGGAAGCCGGCAGGCCGCAGGCGGAAAAATTTCCACTGACTGGCAGGAAGCGGTGTCAGGTTGTACTTGTGCCTCAAAAAGCGATACTCCTTGGCCAGCGCTTTGGGGTAATCCTCTTCGAATGCCTCCTCCAGTAGCCCCGCCTGCCCGAATAGCAGGGCTTCAATCTGAAACAGGCTGTTTTGATGTTTGGAGATCAGTCGCAATGGCAGTGCGCGAGCCAGCGCTTCAAACGGCTCGACGTTGATTTTTAAACCAAAACTGCGGGCCAACTGACGGTAAAATGCTTCTTCCCACTGCTGGCCGGTAGCCGCTACGGTTTGGGCGGCGGAGATTGTTTTCTCCTCCAATCGCTCCACCAGCAGGCGGTCCAGCCAATTGATGCGCACGATTTCCGGGATGGTGGAATAGGATCGTTCACAGGGAATCCAGGTGCGTTCGTGTTCGAGGCGGAGGTATTTGTCCAGCAGGCTGGGGGGGATGCGGCGGCGCAGTTCGAGGCAGGGAATGCGCGTACCGTTGGTCCGCAACACAGGCTGGTCTTCATCAAGTACGACGTGCAACACGACATTGTCGTAAGCATGATCGGTGTCGTGGCGGTGTGCCAGCCAGTCGGAGGCATTCAGGTGCATCTCCACATTCCCGGCCCACAGGGTGTCGTTTACCCGGATGCGGGCGTTAAAAAAATCTGGACCTGCATGGGTATTCAACTCGCCCGGATGCAGGACTTCGAGCGTTTGGCCATCGGTGGTGCGCAGGTCCTGAGCGTCGAAACGCCGCCAGCGCCAGAGGAAATGGAGAAAATCTTCGCGCATTGAAGTATTCGTTTTGTGGATGACAGGAGCAGGCGTCTCTGCGTCTCCGCGGTAAAAAGTAACATGCGTTCAAAGTTCGCCCCAGTGCCGCGCTGTTGCATCCCCGTGCAACACATTTATAGAAATCTAAAGTGACGTCAAGGCGTATCTTTGAGGCACGATGTCCGACATGCCCGATTCATTTTTTACCCTTGCTGCGCCCAGTGTCGGCGAGTTCAAAGACCGGGGCAGCAAGTTCTTTGCCTATGCCTGGCCGGCGACCACCGAGGAGGAGGCGCTGCGCCACCTGGAGGCGTTGCGCAAGGAACATTTCAAGGCCCGGCACCACTGTTTTGCCTGGCGCCTGGGGCTGGACGGGCAACGTTTTCGAGCCAACGACGACGGTGAGCCCTCCGGCACCGCCGGGCGACCCATCCTCGGCCAAATTGATGCCGCCGGGCTGACGGACGTAATTGTGGTCGTCGTGCGCTATTTCGGAGGCACCCTGCTGGGGGCGTCGGGTCTCATTCAGGCGTACCGCGAGAGTGCCGCCGATGCGCTGCGGCTAGCGCCCAAAGTGGAAAAAATTGTGCAGGACCAATTTCGCTTTACTGTCGGGTACGCACAACTGCCCGACGTGCTGAATGCCGTAAAAAAATGCAATACCGACATCCTGCACGAGGAATACGGCGATACCGATGCTCGCATGGAGATTGGAATCCGAAAAAGTCTGGCCCAGGAAATATTATTGAAAATCAAAGCGCTCCTGTGGAAAACCAGTCCGGAAGAGGCGCGAACGCTGGACTGGCCGGAGGGCGTCTCTGTGAAGTCTTTATCTAACCAATATATGGGGGCCTAAAAACCGTTGTGTAACCAATCTGCCATATCGTTCGAGACAGTTGGTACCAACTTTGACGCATCGTCCAACACACCTCTCAACCTTCTCAACCCCATAAACCCTCCTCAACATCTAAACCCTCTCAATCCCATAACCCTCCTCAACCCAAGTATAATCGTTCATCAATCTTCATCCCGCTTATGACCGCTTTTTTTGCCAAACGGCTCCGCTGTTTGGGAGTTGTGCTGGCTATGCCGCTTTGGGCTGCCGCAGCTGCTACTCCCGTTGTTTCCACCACTATTCCCACCGACATTTCCGCTTGCGAGGAGGTGATCTATGCCGTCACCGTCACCAATCCCGACGCCCAGGTACAGGCAGCAGGCACGCTTCGGTATTGCTTGCCGGACGGCTTGACGTTTGCCGGTGTCGTCGGGCTCGTTCCCTCGGACTTGTCCGATCCCCGCTGCCCGGTACTTGGGCTGCCGGATATTGCCGCCAACGGTAGCCTGTCGTTCGAGATTCGCGTGCAGGCCGGATGCATTTCTATGGACCGGGGCGACCTTCGGGACACCATCCGCATCACAACGGGCGGCGTGTCTCAACCGGATGTGCTGGGAAGTGCCTATAATTTACGCACACCCGTCATTACCCTGCTACCGGGCCAAAACTGGAACTACTCCGGCGCTATTGGCGAGGTATTCACCCGCACTTTTGTATTGCGAAACGAGGGCCTCGGCTCGGCATTTTACCTGTTTGTGGTAGATCCGTTTGTGCCGGCGGGGCTTGAACTGGTGCAAACCACCGGCACGATGCAAGGCGACACGCTCATCCTCACGGGTGCTGACCTCGGCCCCAATGGCTATCTCGCCTATCAGGATTCCTTGGTGGTCACCCAGATGTTTCGTCTGGTCAGTTGCAGCAGCGCAACGACCACCGTGGAGTACGGCTGGAGTTGTGCGGACGGCAACGTCTGCGGCTTGCTGCGCTACGAACAATACACCGTTTCGGGTGGCAACAGCCCACAGCCGAATATCCAGATTTCATTTGTCAACCCGTTTCCGGCGGCGCGCCCCTGCGAGCCGGAGGTGGTGGAAATCCAAATCCAAAACACCGGTACGGCTACGGCCCTCGGGCTGCAATGGCTGCACGGGCTGGTCCTGGGGGAAACCGGTGCAGCCAGTGAGGCCATGAAATCGGACTGTTACCGCATGACCGATTTCCGTGTAGGCAACACGTCTTTGTCGGACGCATCGGCCGGTAACCTGCTGGTACCTTATGAGATACTTTTTGCCGGCCTGCTGAGCGATCCCGACGGTCCCGGCGGCTTCTCGGACGAGGACAACGACGGCCGGTTCGACGATATAGCGCCGGGTAGCTCTGCGGTGGTACGGTTTGTTTTTGAAATCAATCCAGCGTGCAAATCGTGCAACGAACTGCTGGACCGGATGTACGTCGCCGCGCGTTTTTTATACGCCAGCGAATGTGCCGTCGGATTGCAGTCCGACCTGCCGGCCAATGGCTCCATCGGCATCCAGTTCAGCCAAAACCTGCTGGAAATAGAGCAAAATTTCATTTTTGATGCCGGTGAGGCCTACGATTTTATATACGCGCTGGACGCCACTTTTTCGGGTTTTCAGGCGCAGTGCCCCAATGACAGCATCGTAGCAGAAATCAATCTGCCTGTGTCCATGACCCTCCCGCCGGGTTTTCAGCCGTTGTTCGACAATATGCCGATACCGTGGTGGGCGCCCAACGACACGCTGTTGTACCTGCTGCTGCCCGGCGCCGTGGGCGAATTGTCGGTCCCGTTGTTGGCCGTTTGTCCGCCCGATATTGACGACTCGACTACCTGCACCCCGCCGTACGAGCCGCGCACCTACCTGATGCCCGTCAACATCCGCTGGCGCTGCGGCAACGACTGCCCGGAGGAGTACGAGCTCGTGTGCATCGGCGGCATTCCGTTCACTGTGGATTGCCCCCGCCCCGAGGATACCAGTCAACAACATGGCGTTTTTGCCGATACTTTTTACGTCCGGCGCCTCTCCTTAGGCTATGTGGACAATATCCTTTCGGCACAGGTGGACCCGATTACCGACAGCCTCCGCCTCGACATGGGTATCCCGTACGATACTGTGCTGATGCAAGCAGAGGCCCGATTCGAGGGCGCGCCCGGCGAGGTGTTTGATTCCGTCAAAATAGAAGTGTACTACTGGAATGGCCTGCAGGAGTATTTCCTGCCGCTCGGCGCCGCACTGGTTTTGGAGGATTCGGAGACCGGGGCGATCGTGCAATGCCCCGGTCTTGCGCTGGATTACCGCTACGTGAACGGCTACCACATCTGGGAGGCCGACCTGTTGCCGCTGACACAACCCGGCGGTTGTTTGTTCAATAGCGGGGTACAGCCCTCTGCCGGCGACCGGCTTTACCTGGAAATTTCAGCGCAGCTGACCGAAGTACTGCCCTACCTGGAAGTGGAGGAAATCAAAGACTTGCGCGTGCGATTTCCCTACACCTACCACGGAGATACCCTGCTTTGTGAAACCAAAAATGCGGTTTTCAATGCGATAAATCCCGATTACGAATACAATGCGCTCCTGACATTTACGGGCGGCGTTTGCGACGACCTTGCGGTGGATGTGATTTTTTACCAGGGATTGTCCGGCCGCGTGCAGGAGGACCTTTTTCCCAATGAAATCCGCCCGCTGTTTGTCTATGATTCCCTGACAATAGAACTGGACCCCGGCGGCTATGCCTATCAGCCTGGCAGCGCCGTTTGGGTGTACCAACTCGGCGACGGAGCGGCCGGGACGCCCGTTGCGCAGCAGGTGCCGTTGGCCGATCCGCAAGCGACCTTGTTACCGAGCGGAAATACCGCGCTGCTCTTTGTGCGTCCGCCCGGTTTGCCGGTAACGGACTACTACGAGGGCCGCGCCCCGGCTACGCTCCGTTTTCGGGCCGAGGTGCTGTGCCCGCCGGATACGACGCGGGCGCCGTTATCCATCACCGGCCGCAGACTGCTGTGTATCCTCGATTCCATAAATGTGCAGATAGCCGGTATTCCGACAGCCTCGGAAGATTTCAATGAATCGGGCCTGTTCACGTTCGGCCCGGCTTCCGGCAGCAGGGTGCCGTCGTGGACCATCGAGTTTTGCAACCCCGCTCCGGCATTGTCCATCGCTGCTCCGTTGATTTTTCTGGAAAACGGCCCGGGGCTCCAACTCCTTTCGGCAGCAGATGTAAGCAACCCGCTCGCCCCGCAACCGTTGTCGTTTGTGCAAACAGATGCTACCCACGCCGTGCTGGAGGCATTGCCCTTGAATGTTGGTGGCTGCCAATCCATCGAACTGAAAGCCACCGTGCTGGACTGTGTCAACGATACCCTGCGCCTGGTTGCCGGTTTTCAATGTGCGAATTCCGTGGCGCCATGCATCCTGCCCAATCCACTGGAACTGTTTTTTTTACCCAAAGAAGCCCTGCCGCAGGTGGGCGTTGCGGGCGGGCCGAACGGCCCCGTCAATCTGTGTGAACCGATAGACTACGAGCTGCGCATCGTGAACGTAGGCGAGGGCGGCATGTACGATATTGAACTGCTGCTTCAGTTGCCGCAGGCCGGCCAAACACTGGTACCCGGCACATTTTCGGCGGAGTACGCGGGCCAGTTCGCCCCGATTGCCGATCCGGTGCTTACGCCGGATGGCCTGCTGCTGGATGTGGATTTTTCCCAGCTGCCGTTTGCGCTGGAAGCGTTGCCGGGTATATTTTTCGCTCCAGCCAATGCGCTGGTGTTCCATTTTCAGTTGCAAACCAGCTGCGACTATGTGGACGGCACGCGCTTCCGCTATGCTACGGCCTGGCAAGAAGCCTGCGGGGATGCAAAAAATACCGGTCTGTTCGTAGCGCCGCCCATGCAAATCGCAGGCGCGCCAACGACCACCAATGCGTACCAAATCCGTTTGGAAACGCCCAACCCGGCCTCTTTTTGCGGGGAAAACACGGTGCGCATCAGCATCGTCAATCCGGGCGATCTGGGACCAACCACTGCCTTTGAAAAAGTACGCATCGTGCTACCGGCCGACTTCAGTTATGTGCCTGGTTCTTTGCAGCCCCTGCACAACAGCCCGGTTGCCGAACCCGCCATACTGCCCTTCGGCGATATCGTGTTTTTGTCCTTTGGCCTGCCGGCCAATGTAGCGGGCGGGGACTCCATGGTGTTTGAATTTCAGGTTCAAAACAGCGCGATTTTGGAGGCATGTACCGCGAGCTACCCGTTCAGTGTTCAAATGCTGCAAACCGCAAACGTAGCCTGCGTCAACACCAGTTGCAATATTGATTTTGTGCTGCTGGAGGAAACGTTTTCCGCAAATTTTGAAAAACCTGTTTTCGAACTCGGTGGCCTTGCCGGGGCAGCTATTCCGGCAGATGCGAACCTCGAACAGTGGGACCTGCAATTTCAAATCAACAACCTTTCCAGTGTGCCGGGCGGCGGGTCGCTGCAAATTGAGGTGCGCCTGGACGGCAACCAAAATGCCCAACTCGACCCCGGCGATGCACTTTTGTTGGCGTTCGCCGCCGACGTGGAGGGCCTGTTGCCCGGCGCAGCACAGCCGGTGACGCAAACCGTCAATGTTGCCGCGGCGCTCGGGTGTTCCGGCTTGTGGGTGATCCTGACCGATACGCTGTGTTCCTGCGCGCAGGACTCGGTGTTTATTCCTTTTGTGCCGTTGGCCAATACCGGGCAGGACCGCACCCTGTGCGCGGGCGAGATAGCTGCGCTGGGTTTTCAGGCCATAACGGGGGCTGCATATACCTGGCTCCCGGCGTCGCCCAACCTGAGCAGCAGCGCTACGCCCGATCCGGCGTATCAGTTTGCCGGACCATTTGACAATACGTTGCAATTTTCCGAAACGCTGGTGCTGCAAACCACCCGCGCACAAGGGTGCATTTCCTTCGACACCGTGCGCATTGTTACCCGAAAAGCCGAAGTGAGCCTGTCGGCAAATCCCGTATTGTGCCATGGCGATTCCACCGGTTCGGTGCTGGCAGTCGTGCAGGGCGCCGAACTTCCGGTGCAATTTTTCTGGGAAAACAACCCCGGAGCCGGCGATCAGCTGCTCAATCTGCCGGCCGGAACATATGTGCTTGCCGTAGTGGATTCGCTGGGGTGTGCGGACACAGCATCGGTACTGGTCACACAACCCGATGCTTTGGTTGCCAATCTCGCGGTGTCCGATTTCAACGGTTTTGAAATATCCTGTGCGGGCGCCAACGACGGCAGCATCACCGCTGTACCAAGTGGCGGTGCGGGCGGGTACCAGTACGCCTGGGTGCCCACGGGCGCCGGGCCGAGCTTAGCCAATTTGCCGCCGGGCGCCTACAGCCTTACGCTCACGGATGCCAACAGCTGCTCGGTTATAGCCAATACCGTTTTGTCGGAACCGCCGCCTTTGGCTCTTGAACTTACGGTGCAGGACGAAATTTGCCTCAATGCTGCCAACGGTTCCATCGGCGGGACCATTCAGGGCGGCGTGCAGCCCTGGCTGGTGAACGGGCAACCTGCGACGGGTTCGGCATTTTTGCTAAATGGTCTTTCCGTCGGCGCGTACCCGGTAGCCGTGGTTGACGCCAATGGTTGCAGTATCGGGGTGGACACGAGTCTGGCGGTACAGTTTTCCGTCGTGTCGGCCAGTACCGATTCGGTTGCGTGTTTTGGTGGAAACGACGGGCAGGCGGTGGCGATGGGTACCGGTTTTCCGCCATTTTCCTTTGTCTGGTCCGGCGGGCAAACCCAGGCGATTATTTCCGGTCCGGCGGGAGTTTATTCGGTCACTGTTTCCGATGCGCTGGGCTGTACGTATGTGTTGCAAACTGCCATCGGGCAGCCCGCGGCGCTTGCGGGAGCAGCCATACCGCAGGATGTGGGGTGTTTTGGCGACAGCACGGGGCAGGTTGTGCTCAGCGGCCAGGGCGGTACACCGCCATACCTGTTTGAATTGAACGGGCAACCGGCGCTTTCCCCAGTGCCGAATTTGCCCGCAGGGACCTACACTTTTCTGCTCACCGATGCCAACGGGTGCATGGTTCCGCTGACGGCGGAGGTCTTGCAACCGGCGCCGCTTGCCGTGGATGTGCAGGCGAAGGATGCTGTGTGTTTTGGCAGCAGCACGGGTAGCGCAACCGCTTCGGCAAGTGGCGGCACGCCGCCGTACACCTACATCTGGTCGAACGGGGCCACTGGAGCTGTGCTTGATGGCCTTCCGGCAGGTGTCTATGCACTTTTTCTGATGGATGCCAACGGGTGTGCGCGGACGGACACGACCCTGGTGGGTGAGCCGGAAGCCTACGAACCCGATTTCGAGGTGCTGAGCCAACCCTGTGCAGACCGCGCCAACGGCATCTTGTCCGTGTCGGGTTTTCCGGACGGCACGCGCTACGGCCTGAACCGCCCGGCAAACCGCGACTCGGCGTTTTTTGCCGGTGTGGGTGGCGGGCCGCTCGTGCTGTTTGTAGAAGACCCGGCGGGTTGTTTGTTTGAGTTTGATTTTGATATGCCGGCCTTGCCGGAAATGTTGGGCGTACTCCTGGCCGACACGACCATTCGCCTGGGCGACAGTGCCTGGTTGCGCGTGGTATTGACGCCGGATGTGGCCTTTGGGGCGGTGCAATACGCGTGGCTCAGCCCGCTTGCGCCACTATCGCCCTGCGATACCTGCGCGGAATTGTGGGTGCAGCCGTTCCGGTCGGCATACTATACTGTACAGTTCACGAGCACTGCAGGCTGCCGGTCGGAAAGCCGGGTGCTGGTGCAGGTTTTGCGCGACAGTGTGTATGCCCCGAACGTATTGTACCCGGATGCAGTGCTGGACGAGAATCGGTTTTTTACGCTCTTTGCCCGGGAGGGCGCCGTTCGGCAAATCCGTTTGCTTCAGGTGTTTGATCGTTGGGGCGAGACGGTGTTTGAGCGCGCGGCATTTCCGCCCAACAACCACCAGCTGGGCTGGGATGGTCGCTACCGGGGCAAGGAAATGCAGCCGGGCGTATTTGTGTGGTATGCCGAAGTGGAATACCTGGATGGGGTGGTGGAGCGGATAAGCGGGGATGTAACGGTGGTGCGGTGACAGGCCAGATTTTACCGCTGCGTTTCGGCAGGATACACCCGAAAACGATTGTTTTCACAGGCTTTGATTTGTGTTGTTCGGAGTGCACTCTGCCCGACCGGGCAAGATGCGGAAATGCCCTCCGCAGTGTTTGGCTGGTATGCCGAAGTGGAGTACCTTAACGGCCAAATTGAGCGGATTGAGGCGACATGACCGTGCTGCTGTGCGGAAGTTTGCCGCCCCCCCGACTTCGGAGCAAACATTTATTCACTAACCTAATACATCTTGCATGAAAAAACACCTCCTCCTTCTCGCAATGTGGTTGATTGGAAGCATAGCCCTTTTGGCGCAGAATGCTTCCGACATTGTGGTGCCGATAACGGTCACCACAGTCGCCAACCCACCCTCCATCACCCTGAGTTTTCCGGCTACGGCCGGCGCTACAGCCACTTTTGTCGGCAGAAAACAAATAAATGAAACGGCCTGGAGCGTCCTCCAACTACCGGCAGCAGCCACGTCCTTTACCGACAACAACGTGGTGCCTGGTATCGGTTTCGAGTACATCGTAGTCAAAAGCGCCAGTGCGGCGCCCACACAACGCATTGGCCTCGTCTATGCAGGCATTGAACTACTGCCGATTGTCTATCGCGGCAAGATGATTTTTGTGGTGGACAATACGCTGTCCACGCCACTTGCTGCCGAGCTGGACCGCTATGTGCAGGATTTGCGCGGCGACGGCTGGCAAGTACTTCGGTATGATATTGATGTGGCGGCCAGCACGGTACCGTCCGTGAAAGCGCTCATTCGAAGTGCCTATGAAAGCGACCCGGGTAATGTGTCCGGGGCATTCCTGTTCGGAAACATCCCCGTGCCGTATTCCGGAAATATCGCCCCGGACGGCCACTCCGAACACCAGGGCGCCTGGCCTACGGATTACTACTACGGCGACATGGATGAGGCCGGCTGGACGGACGAAACCGTGAATAACAACACCGCAGCCCGCGCAGCCAACCGCAACGTACCGGGCGACGGCAAGTTTGACCAAAGCCTGACCCCCACCCTGGCCGAAATCGTCGTGAGCCGGGTGGATTTTTCCAACCTGACTACAGGCTGGGACGTATCCCAAACCGAACTTTACCGCCGGTATTTGAATAAAAACCATGCGTTCCGGACGGGGGCATACAAGCCGTCGAACCAAACCCTTGTGGACGACAACTTCGGCTATTTTGGCGGTGAAGCATTTGCCCAAAGTGGTTTCCGAAACGGCTACGCCCTCACGGGCGCCAACTCTGTTCAGCAGGCAGATTTTTTCAATGATACCAAAAGTCAGAGCTTTCTGATCGGCTACGGCTGCGGGGCCGGCGGTTACGCCAGCGCTGCCGGTGTGGGCGCGTCGTCCAATTTCCAGACAGACAGTGTCAATATCGTTTTCTCTATGCTTTTTGGCAGTTATTTCGGCGACTGGGACTACGAAAGCAACCCGCTCATGCCCAGTGCCCTGGCTTCCAAAGGAGGAATCCTGACCAGCGCCTGGGCGGGCCGTCCCAACTGGCACCTGCACCACATGGGTCTCGGTGAACCGATCCTTACGAGTACCTTCTGGGTATGGCTCAACAGCTTTCTGGGCCAGGCTCGTGTATATCCGCCCAGTTCGAGCGACGACCTGATTCACGTCGGCCTGCTCGGCGACCCTACCCTGCGTGCGCATGCCGTGCGCCCGCCGCAAGATGTCGTCGCCACGGCTTCTTGCGAAACGATCAACCTCACCTGGACGGCATCCCCCGATGCGCAATTGGGCTATCTGGTATATTGGGCGCCCAGTCTGGACAGTGCGTTTCAACTGATTGTGAACGCGCCGGTTTTCGGAACAACCTTCGTGGACTCATTCCCTGTTGACGGTGCAAACTACTATCAGGTGCGGACGTTCAAGCTCGAAACCGTGCCCACCGGCTCGTATTACAACCAAAGTATCGGCGCCGGCGCATTGGCGACATTTGGGATAGATCCCTTTACCGCAGATGCCACCACTACCCATGTATCCTGCAACGGCGCCGCGAACGGCGCAGTCACCTTGACCGTCAATGGCGGCAATAATCTGACTTATCTGTGGTCCAACGGCGCTAATACGCCCGATATCAGCGACCTGGGGGCCGGTACATACACCGTCACAATTTCTGATGCGCAAGGCTGTACGGCCACCGCAGAAGCTACGGTGAATGAGCCGGACGAACTCGGCCTTGGTGCGGATGTTAGCGACATCTCCTGTTTTGGACTGACCAACGGCAGCATTGCGCTCAATGTGAGCGGCGGTGTGTTGCCGTACACCTTCGAATGGTCCACCGGCGAAACGACTCAAGGCATTGCCGACCTCGCCGCCGGAACATACACCGGCACCGTCACGGATGGGAATGGTTGTGTGGGCATTATTAGCAACGAGGTATTTGAGCCGTCGGAATTGGAAATGACACTGTTCCCCGCCGATGCCGATTGTAATGGCGCATCCACGGGCAGCATTGGATCCGGTATCAGCGGAGGCACCCCCGGCTACACATTTATCTGGTCGAACGGCGCGGATACGGAAACCCTTACCGATATCCCCGCAGGCGCTTACACCGTCACAGCGACCGATGCCAACGGTTGCACCCGCATCGAAAGCGCCGGCATCGGCGAACCGGATGCCATCAATGCCGGTACAACTACTACGGAAGCCGGCTGTGCCGGAGCCACCAACGGCAGTGTACAACTGACGGTAGATGGCGGCACACCGGGTTACACCTTCGAGTGGTCGAACGGCGCCACGGAGCAAAACCTCGACAACGTGGCATCCGGTGCCTACACGGTGACGATTACCGACGACTCCGGTTGTACGCTGACGACTTCGGCCACAGTAGGCCAGCTCACGACGTTGGCAGTACAAGCTTCATCCGATCCGGTCCTTTGTTTTGGCGCAACTACGGGTTCTGCCGCTGTGCAGGCAACCGGTGGTACACCGGCCTACACCTATTCCTGGTCGAACGGCGGAAATACTGCCTCCATCAGCAACCTCGCTGCCGGAGCATACACTGCCACGGTGACGGATGGTGTCGGCTGCTCGCAAACGACTACTGTTTCGATAAGCGAACCGTCGGAAGTCATCGCCGGCGCCGTTTGGAAAGCGCAGGATTGTGGCATCACGAATATCGGTACGGTAACGCTGACCGTAAGCGGCGGCACACCGGATTATATGTTTCAATGGTCCACAGGTGCCAATACCCAAAATCTGGAAAACATAGCTCCGGGTCTTTATGAGGCTACTATTACGGATGCCAATGGCTGTACGAAGGTGATTGCCAACACGGTGATACAACCACCTGCGCCACTTGCTGCGCAAACGGTATTTGAACAAAGCACCTGCCCGGGCGTCGCGCCTGTACTTGGCAATGTGTTTGCTTTTGTAGTGGGCGGCACCAGCGGCTACACCTTCTTGTGGTCCAATGGCGACATAACACCAAATTTGCAAAACGTGCCTGCCGGGCCGTACACCGTCACGGTAACCGATGCTGCCGGCTGTACTACTGTACATGAGAATGCGGTAAACACCTTCTTCCCCGCTTGGGATGTAGTGGCTGCCCCGGCGTCCGTTTCCTGCTTCGGCGGTTCCAATGGCGCCGTCAGCCTGACCGTCGCCGGCGCCGGCGGTCCGAACTACACCTACGACTGGTCGAACGGCAGTACTACCAAAAATTTGACCGCCGTGACCGCCGGGGCGTACACCCTTACGATCTCCGATGCTATTGGTTGCACGACGGAAATCACAACGATGATTGGCCAGCCGGAACAGCTTGTGGCCTCCATCGGCACCAGTGCTGATGTCACCTGCCCGGGTTTGTCGGATGGCCAGGCCAGCTTGCTGGTTGGCGGCGGTACCGCCGGCTATACCTACCTGTGGTCCAACGGCTCAACAACGCCACAAGTCTCCAACCTGCCTGCCGGAACAAGTGGCTGCACGATCACGGATGCCAATGGCTGCGTAGCCACCGCTTCCGTTAACATCGGGGAACCTGTACCGCCGGTAGTGAGCATCGTCGGAGCCGACACGTCCTGCGTGGGCGGCACGATGATTTACAGCTTGCCCGGATCGGTAGCCAACTACCAGTGGACGGTTTCTGCCAATGGCACGATCACACAGGGACAAGGAACCGCGCAAATCGAGGTGAACTGGCAAACCGCCGGAGCCGGCACAGTCTCCGGCGCCTACACCTGGAGCGCCAACAACTGTCCGGATGACATTTCATTGCCCGTAGAAGTCAAGGTCTGCGTGGGCACCAACGAGCCGACACTGGCCGGCGTGCGCGTGCAACCGAACCCATTCGGGGCGCAGTTGAACGTGTTATTCGACCGCCCTGTACAACCCGGCACGCGGATGCGCCTGCTGAACGCCCACGGTCAGCTCATTGTCGAACAAACCACGGTGACAGAGACGACGAACCTGCAAACCGAACACCTGCCCGCCGGTGCGTACCTCCTGCAAATTGTGGAGCATGGCCAGGTTGGCGTTTGGAAGGTGGTAAAAATGGACTAATACTCTGTGATTCGTTTATTTTTGAACGTTTTTGACTTAAAACGAGAAAGCCGGGAGGAGACTCCCGGCTTTCTTTTTTACGATGAAAATTTAAGTTAGATGGGGATTTCCGGCATGAATAGTGGAATACCACTAAAGGCTATGCAAACAACATGGTACATTTGTCAGACGAACCCACGATATATATGGCATACACGGCATTTTCCAAAACTCAACTATCTGCGCTCCAGAATGCCCTGGATGCCGGTGCTGACGCCAATTTCCAATCCGTAGTGGAAGAATACGGCTTACATGCATCTTATGCTACGGATATGGGGCGGTTGATGCTGGTTGCCGAATTGGAGGAAAATGGTCAGGCTCAAAAAGCAGACCCAGACAAGAAAATCTTTCGCGTATGCAAACGGAAAGACGACCTGCGCTGTCAGGTGGGGCAGGTGCTGTCCAACCTGAAAAGCCGAAGCGAACGGAGCGATTCCGGCCATGGGTTGGACGAGGCATACGCTGCCTTTCGGAGAAATGCGAAAGCGACCGTCCTGATTGTGGACAAGAGCGGCCTGGACATCGGGGAGCCGGATAAAGACGGAAAAATCAGCATCAAGGGTATTGAATCCCTGCACGCGTTGGACCTGACCAAATTTGCCCAAGACGATGCCCACCGGGATATGTCCTTATGCGACGAGTACTTTTACGCCAATGAGCTGGTCCCGGATACCGACATTTACGGCTCGGGGTTTTTTATTGACCACGACAAGGTGGTGACGGCGGCGCATGTGCTGAACCAGGTTTTTGTAAATAAAGTAAAGCCTGAAAACCTTCTGTTCATCAGAGGCCACTACGTGTACCAAACCGGGGAGCCAGTAATTGAAATGTTTGAAGATCAACTTTACCTGTTGGATCAACCGAAAATCTTGATTCGCGACAGAATTCGGTACGGAAGCCTTGACGGTGACATGGCCTGGGTGAACGTCCGGCCATACTTCGAAGGCAAAGCATATCCTTTTCAATGGAACGGGTTTGGACAGGGTCCAGTTAAAAAAGACGCCGGCGTGTATGCACTGGGACATGGCTTGGGGGTTCCCATGAAGGTGTCGTTCGGAGGGGAAATTCAAGACGAGATATATGACAATACACCTGCCATGTTCACTTGTGATATGAACATATTGCCGGGCAGTTCCGGCTCGCCTATATTCGATGCCGATAGCCATCGGTTGGTAGGAGTCGTCAGCGGGCTGCATGAAATCTACACGGAAGTAGTTTTTAACAGACACTGCGTCGAACTCAAGATCAATATGGACGGTGATTTCAGCGGAGTCGCCACACATATTTCGCCGTTTCGTTCACTATAAAAATCCAGGTCATGCCTACATCAAACATCCCCCTTACCTTCGCGATCAAATCCGGCAATACCATCCACCTGTACATAGTGATTTATGCTGGCAGCCAGCCCGGCTTTGAGGAGGGCGAGGCTTCGGGTAACACGATGCTTTTCATAGTTGAAAAGGGAAGTACAGGCGCCACAAAGTTTTTCAAACACTACTCGTTCGATGTCGATTCATTTACGAATATCGAAGTCCGTTGCGATGGCCATACCCGAAAAATAGTCATCGCAGACCTGGATAATGGTACCACGCCTACCCAATCCGGCGATCAAGCCCATGAGGTTCCTTATGCATACACCCAAACCGTGGATACGAATAGTTTTAGTGCCGAACTTGTAATTTTTGCACCGGCATCCAGCACACGACAATATGCTTGCACCCATTCCGGCCCCGGTACATCCACTGATGGCGATACGGAATCCAGCATTGGTATTGACACCCAGGCAACTGCCGTCTCGGAGTTTTCGGACAGCCATATGTTTACGGTACCAAATGTCCTTATGACTGACGGCGCGCATGAGGTAACAGTTGGCGACCCACCCAAAAAGAAAAGAACCAGAACCAAGAACAGAAATCATTCTCCTACCCCTTTTCCTATCAGAAGAAGGAACAGGCAAACTTGAAACAGCACTGCAACTTGCGAAAGAGGTCTATCCTGGTTTTGGCATTTGCCATACAAACCACGGTATTGTGGTCGCAAAGGTTGGATGTTGCCGCTATCCATGCTCTTGCACTACACGCGCATGCCATCCACGAGGATTCTGCCGCACGGGCACAGCAGATGTGTTTCGAGATTTTAAAAAAGTCGTCAAAAGCGGGATACCCAAAGGGCCAGGGTGACGCGTATAACACCTTGGGTGTAATAGCCCGAAACAACCGAAATTTCCCCCTGAGTTATGACTACCTCCGGCGTTCGCTCCATATCCGCCGTACACTGGGCGACAGCAATCGCGTGGCAGTTGTTTTTATTAACCTGGGAATAAACTATTTTGAGGAAAGCAAATACGACTCTGCTATTGCGACGGTTTCGTATGCTATCAAAATCGTCGAATCCCTCCCCAACCCGGAATACGACGTGCTGGGGAGCGAATACCTGCTTTTATCCAATATCTTAGAGGAGTATCTGGAGCCGGATCATGCCTTGAAATATGCACGAAAAAGCTTAGAGGCTTATCAAAAAACCTATCAGCCGACGTTGATCGGAAAAGCCGCGTATGCCTTGGCCAACAGGTTTCTCGCTTTGGGGCAACGCGACAGTGCCATATTTTACTACGATCAGGCATATTCCTGTTTTCAGACCTCAGCCCAAGCCCTCGGCTTTTTGCCCGATATTCTGACCAACAAAGGCATCGCTTACACACAAGCAGGTGATTTTGAGCAAGCTGAACAACACTTTACGGAAGCTGAAAAACTTCTGGCGCAATTTGGTGATCAAGCCGACTGGTTCCACTTCTACCTGAACAAAGGCCAACTGTTGATCGCGCAAGGCAAGGCGCGCGACGGCCTGGATCTGTTGAAAAAAGTGTTGTCGGAGGACCTGGACAAACTGGATTTTCTGGAACAACTCTACCTTTTTGAAGACCTGTCGGATGCCTACGCGCAACAGCAGGTATTCGATACTGCTTACTACTATAGCACAATGGCGTACGCCGTACGCGACTCTATCTACAATGAGAACAAACGCAAGGAATTCGTCCGGTTTCAGACGGAGCGCTACAAACGGGAAACCGCCCAGCAGGAACTGATTGCCCGGCAGGAGGCTTCCAGGGCCTGGCTTTTTCTGCTGCTCTCGGTGCTGCTGTTTTTGCTGGTTTCGATCATTGCCTACGCCTACTTTCATCGGAAAAAAGCGTTTCGCCTGATTCAGGATCAACAAGAACAACTGCATCGGCAGGAGGTGGACGAACTCATCCAAAACAGCGAACTGCGCTACCTCAGCGCCGGCCTGGAAGGCCGGGAAACAGAGCGGGAGCAAATCGCCCGCGAACTGCACGACCAACTCGGCAGCACCATCGTCACCTTAGGCTGGCAATACGACGCTATTCTGGAAAACACTGCGCGCGACTCCGGCAACTATGAAAACCTGCTGAGCCTGAACAACTCCCTGAAGCGCCTGTACCACGATGTCCGGCAACTTGCCCACCAGTTAGGCTCCGGGGTACTCGAGCGGGTGGGCCTGATCCCGATCCTGAACGAACTGTGCCAAACCATAGAAGCAGGCGACCGCATGGAAGTCGGATTTTCCCACTTCGGTATGGAAAACCGACTCGGTTTTACCCACGAGGTCAATATCCTGCGCATCATACAAGAACTCATCAGCAATGTGCTCAAATACGCCAAGGCGACCCAACTGATGCTCCAGATCAACCGCATAGACGATGCCTTGAACATTATGGTGGAAGACAACGGCATCGGGTTCGACCAAAAGGAAGCCCTGCAGCGCTCGGGCGCCGGACTAAAAAATATAGAAGCCCGGCTCCGAAGCCTCAACGGCACCATCCAGTTTGAGAACCGGCCGCACGGCGGCACCACCGTTATCATCAATATCCCGATCGCCCAACCCGAGTCCTTTTATGAGCAAGCCCATTAAATTATTGATCGCCGACGATCACGACATTGTCCTCGACGGGCTCAAATCTATACTAAACCCCTTTGTCGCAGAAAGCGGCGCCGCACCGGCACATTCTGACGGTCATCCATTTCAGATCATGGGCGTCGCCGACAGTGGCGAGGCGGTATTGGCTCGGCTTGCCCAACTGCCCGACGTGGACGTGGTGGTACTGGACTATTATATGAGCGGCAAAAACGGCCTTGATACGGCACTGGAAATCAAGGCGAAACACCCGGCTGTCCGGGTCGTGTTGTTTTCCATGGAGGAATCTGACCTGATCATCACCGAGGCATTTACGCAGAACCTGGACGGCTATGTGACCAAGTCGGAAGGTCGTCGCCGGCTTATGGATGCGATCAAGCGCATATACAAAGGCGAGCGGGTATTCCCGATGCTGAAACAGGCGAAGGGCGCTACCCAGCCCTGGCAGCCGGCCAAAACCGCGCTTACGGATACGGAAATCCTGTCGAAACGGGAAAAAGAAGTCGCCTGCCTGATTGTTCATGGCCGCACAACGCAACAGATTGCCGACGCCCTGAGCATTGCGTTCAACACGGTGGAAGTGCACCGCAACAATATCTACCGAAAATTAGAAATAAACCGTGTGGCAGAGTTGGTTAAATATGCGCTGGAAAATAATTTATGCGGGTGAGGTAGTGGGTTTCCACTATTGACGGGGGCTGTTCCGGGGGTACATTTGTACTGCGCCAAGGGCATCTTTCACTTTTCAACTTTTCAGAAACATGCGCTACCAAACTATTCTGCCGGACGGCGGGGCGGGCGAGGTGTCGCACTATTCACCGGGTGACTCGAAGTCACCCGGTGAATGGTGCAAGCAGCCGCCCGCGGTTACAAACCCGCCCCCCCCTTGGCATAAAAGAAACGAAGTACACACGGAGCAGCCGGAAAATCCGAAAAAGAGTACGGCGGGAATGCCGAAAACCGCAAGAGTAGGCATTGAGACAATCAAAATTGTTGCACGATGAAAAAGAGACTGCTTCCCTTCCTTATGGTGATCTTTATGGCCACCTCCTGCGACGACTGCAAGGATGCCTTTTGTGATGCCGTCGAATTGGCGGATCTCGTCATCCCGCAATTGCTGCACCTGCTGGATTATAATGGCAACCCCATGTACTACCCCAACGGTGCGCCTTTGCAAGATGCAAACGAACTGTATTACAATTATCGGACGGGCGAACTATTTACGCACTTGTTCCCCTCCGTGTTTGGGGTTATCCCAGGCGATCTGTTGGACATCGGGACGCGTGTTTTTAACAGCTGGATTGATCAGGAATGCAAAAAAGGCACATACGCCCCACAATCGTATACCAGCCCAGCTCTTAGGTATTCGGGGCCATCGGGCAACGGCTCTGTTCCGTTGCAACCACATGTCACACCCGGTATACCGCAGAACTACCCAACTGGCGGGTTTACCTACTCCTCCTTCAATGTAGGAGCACCCGGCTATTACAAAGTGGATTTTGATGCTAACTATGATCGTGGCATTGGAGAACACGGTTTTGCGAACAACCTCTACAACGGCTCTAACGGCGGCTCTCCCTTTGGCAAAGCCATTGATGCCAGTTTCGTTGTCACGGAAGGCGTGAGCACCGAACCCTGGGTGAGCGAAGCACCCACCCGCGTGGTAGCCGAGTGCGAGTTTTTTAAACAATTCGATTCCGGCACATCGGAGGCTACCTACCTCGCTTCCCCACTGGCGCGTTTCATGCAAGACCCGAAAAACCTTGCAGCATTTTACCAATTTAAGGTGGAAAACCCGGACAGGCCGTTCATTTTGAAATAAAAATATTCAAACCATTTGAAAACGCCCCATCCCGCCTTGTCCCAAATATTTCGGCAAGGCGGGAGTTTTTATATGGGCAATCTCTGGTCGGCTCAATTTGAAGCAGTCGGTTATTCGAATGAAAATCTTCTCCATTTAATAAAAAAATCCTTACTATGAAAAACATCCTCCTCTTGACTGTTTATCTTTTGCTTGCCTCCTGTACCCCGGCCTTTTCACAAAGCATCCTAACGCTGGATTTGGCTTCTGCCCCCACCGGCTCGCTCAGCCTCCCGTTACAAACGGGTGACCACACGATTGTCCTGAAAAACATACTGCCGGGAGGGAATTACGAGATAAAGGTAGAGGTGGAGGATGTCCTTTTGGAAGCTTTTTCGATGCCTTCCATGGGTGGCAAGGCATCACTCAACGATGCAAGTAACTGCGACAGCCTCAAATCCATCGTGGAACTCCTCCGCCAACTCGACTCAGAAGCAACTCTGCCCGTTAAAAGAGCAGAACTAACAGCCTTGCTGATACCCGAAAATGACTCTTGCCCCCACTATGGAGCAGCCCTCAACATGGACACCACCTTTGATAGCCGGTATGAAATAAAAGGCCTCAAAAAATCACAAATCCTGAAAATAACTGTGAAGCGCACCAACAAAGCGGGCAAGGAACTCGAATGGGTCAGAATCTACAAAACACCCTCGCGGGGAAAATGGCTGACAACCTACAGTTTCAATTTCATCACGCAAGCCGCAAGCAAAGAGCGCCTGTATTTTGCCAAAAACATCGGAATGGATTCCTTTCAAATTACCAGCGAAACCAACCGGAAATGGGTGGACTTTGTGCCCGGTATCACGTTCACATGGCTGTCGGCGGCAGGATTTGGACGGGATTTTGGAATTGGCGCATCCGGCGGCATCGGTTTCGATTTGGAAAAACCCGTCGTGTTTGCCGGGGTATCGTTCATCTACAACCAAAACCTAAGCCTCACAATAGGCGCCGCCGCGCATCAGGTAAAAGACCTGCACGGGAAATACAACGAAGGCGATATTATCCGGGAAATCCTGAGTCCTGACCAGTTGATGATCGAACCTTACCGAGTGAACCCGTTTATTTCTCTATCGCTTCGTTTTGATAAAAATCCGTTTGCCATCGGGAAGCCGGCGGGAGAGTAGGTAAGCCCTGTCGGCGATAAATAAGGCATGTACGCCTCGCTTTTCCCCGGCGAGGCGGTTATTTTTTTAATAACTTTAATTTTTTTTTTCATGTATTAAACCACGACGTATACCTTAGCGCGTCAATTAAAACCTACCCCCAACAAAAGGCTGTAAAGCCACCCCTGCTCCTCAACCGCTTCACCGATTTTAATCAAGGCTGCTGTATGTTTCCTTGCCCACGTCCCTTCGACGATCACAGTCGTGCGTCCGGAATGGTAGGTCTGTTTGAAATGTGCGAGCCACCGTCTTTGCACATCATCAACTTTGATTCAAATGAATAATGCTACCCTCCCACTTTGTGTGCTTGTTATTTTTTCTTTTCAAAAACTGGCGGCTCAAGACCCTTACTTTTCCCAGTTTTATGCCAACCGGGTATATCTGAACCCGGCTTATGCGGGGTTTGATCCGGGTACAACGGTGACACTCAACTATCGAGATCAGTGGTTCGGGTTGCCGGACGGTGATATCCGGACCTTGTCAGACAGTTACCGCACCTATAGCGCTACTGCCGAGGTGCAGATGCCTTGTTTCCTGCAGTCTGAGGACATGAATCTCGGACTGGCATTGTCCGTTTTTCGGGATGAAGCCGGCGCAGCGCCACTTGTTACGCAAGGTTTTGGTTTAGCATTCAGCCATGAGCAGGCGCTTATTCGCCGGCCGAGGCGCGGTCGTTTAGAACGCCTCGATTTGCGCATAGGCGCACAAACCAGCCTGATGCAAAAGAGTTTGAGCGGCGATTATTTTATCTACTCCGACCAATTGGATCCGGTGATTGGCTTGCTCAGCGATCCCTCGATTTTGGGTCTGCGCAGTAAGATTTTTCCTAATCTGAACGTCGGTGTCATGTTGCGGGGCTACCACAAGGTATCGCGGTATCAAAACACACTATTTACAGTCGGCTTCAACTTCGCGAATGTCAACCAACCGAACGAGACCTTGCGTGATGCTGCGGGCACCATCCGGTTACCGCGACGCATGACGTTTCATGCCGGATTTACGCAATTGGTTACGCGATTTCGTGGTACTGTAGCGCCCATTTATGTGGCGCCGCAATTTCGGTGGGACCGGCAGGCTGGCTCTAAGTTGAACTTACACACGATAGGTGCATATCTGTTATCTAAAGGATACTACACTGGTTTGTTTTTCCAGTACAACTTCCCAAACGAGCCCCCCACTCCTAATACGCCTACTGGCGGTTTCCTTACCCGCAATACAAGTACCCTCATCCTCAACGCGGGCATTGACCTGCGCTCGGCCTTCGATACCGGTAAGCCCTGGCGAAAACGCGACTCCGGCATCCTGCTCGGCATCACATACGATCTTAACCTAACCGGACTCACGTTCAACAACACCCTCGGTGTGCTGGAGATCAACCTGCGCATGAACTTCGAAAAAGAAGACAAAAAAAGTTGTGGTGAAATTGGAAAGTTCGAATTGTACAGCGGCAAATGCCCGGTTCGATTCTGATGTGCACGTTGTCCAAATCCATTCAATCTCCCAATTCAATTTTCCCAAGAATGAAACAGGTCGTTATTTTTCTTTTGATTGCAGCGGGTGTTGCCCTCCGGGCAGAGGAGGGTGTGGCGCAGGGGTGTAATTCGGATTTTACGTTCGTAGTGTCGGGCTGCAATGTGGTGTCGTTCACGCCGGATACAGTGAATCCAACCTTTTCCTATCTCTGGGATTTTGGAGATGGCAACACATCAATTCTATCTAATCCAGTACACATTTTTAAGTCACTTGGCGCTGGCACACAAAATTTTACTGTCAAACTGCAGGTAAGCGCTCCGACCTGTGATACGACATCAACTATGCATGTTGTTCAAGTCAAACAGGTTCCGGATGCACAGATCGGAGATGCATCCGGGAATGATTTTTTAAATTGTAGCGATGACGGAGAGCTCACTATCACTAACGAGTCCTCAACCAAATCTACCAACGTAAAATATACTATTATCTGGGGAGACCCCAATTCCATGCCGCCTTCTTCTGACACTTTGATGTCTCCTAATTTTTCAGGAACGCTGAGTCATCCTTACTCGATTAGAGCACGATATTTTGTAAAAATAATAGTAGAGGGAAGTAATGGATGTGTTAGTTCCGATTCTGTTTCCTATATCTGGAGTGCAGAACCCAAAGCAGCAGTTGCTTACGCATCCGTCAATCCTATTTGTGTTCCGGATTCAGCCCTCATTGTAATCTCAAACTTTAACAACAATACACCCAATACGCAGTATTTTGTCCGCATAAACGATGGTTCTCCGGGTTACACATTTAACCACCCGCCTCCTTCCACCTTTCAGTATCCACTTACCACATCCTCGTGCGATACTACATCAGTGATTAATGGCATTACGTACAACCATGCGTTTCAAGTTTCTGTAACATCAATCACCGGTTGCCCTAACCTGACAGCGACCAATGCCGATGGGCCGATCAGAACAAGAACCACTCCGGAAGCCGATTTTACTGTGGATCCATTTCCTGTGATTTGCCAAAATGATACTGTAAATGTCAGAAATATGTCCACATCAGGCCTTTTCTGGAATAGCGCAAGTAATACTTGTTCAAATGCCATGTCGGTTCGCTGGGCTATTTTTCCAAATTCAGGATATACCATAACTGCCGGTAGTTTAACAGATTCAGTTGGTTTTGACGCTACCTTCCCTCCAGGAAATTATACGATTCGTTTAATTGTTGAAAACAGAGTCAACAGCAACCCCAATAATTCCGATCCGGAATGCAGAGCCGACACTTTAATCAAATTCATCTGCATCCTTCCCATTCCCCAAAGCAATTTCAACAAATCTACAGCCGCCGGCTGTGCGCCGCTTGTTGTCAACCTGACCAACACTTCCAACACATTAGGCTCCTGCGCCCCGGCTACCTATGAGTGGTCGGCAGCATTTGTCAGTTCCGATTGCGGCAATATGGGCGATGTCCAAATTATCAGCAGCACCGACACCCTTTTGCGCGTCCGGTTCAATCTCCCCGGCAAATATTACGTGCGCCTGAAAGTGACCAACCAATGCGGCATGAGCGAAAAATTGGACAGCGTCACCATCGCCGGATCGCCTACCTCGGAAATCCCCGACATTGACAATTTTTGTGGTAGCGGTAATATTGACCCCTTCATTGAAAGCACCAACAACTGCAATGGCGACACGACTACTTTTTCATGGACCCTCACGCGGCTCCCGAGTACTGTCGTTTGGACATCCATTTTGCAAGACCCACCCGAGGTTCCGGTCAATCTACCCGGCACGTATGTGCTTACGTTGGTGAGTAGCGCGTGTAGCAGTACATCGGTAACCAAAACCTTTCAAGTCTTTCCACTCCCCCCCGTCCCACTCATCAGCGCCAATACCCCCTGCCCTGGCGACTCCCTGATTTTTACTAACCTGAACGCCGCCGGACTGACCTGCGCCTGGACCGGACCCAACGGATTTACGTCCACCGACTGCGACCCGGTTATTTTTCCGGCTGCGCCCGAAAATGCCGGACAATACTGCTTGACCGTAACCAACTCTTTTGTTTGTACATCCAGCGCCTGTATTACAGTGAACGTACTCAACCGCCCATCGGTGAATGCCCAGCCGAGCACCGACAGTATTTGCCTGGGGCAATCGGCAACATTTACCGTTACCGGCGCCACGACGTACACCTGGAGGCCACTTTTCTCAGGGCCGTCGTTTATGATTCCGGCAAACGGCATCGGGCCTTCCATTACCGTGACGCCGACAACCATTGGCACTTATCTGTACGAGGTAACCGGCAGGAGCGGCCAAAATTGTGTCAACTGGGACACCGTAACCGTCGTTGTGCTCCCACTGCCGGTGGTGAGCGCCGGCAACCCGCAAACCGTATGCGTCAACGAGAGCAGGCAACTGAACGGGACGCCCTCCACCGGTGGCATGGGTTCCTGGACTGGGCCTGCAAACGTCATCAACAGTTCGGGATTGGTAAACCCCAACCTGAACGCCCCGCCCGGTACACACCAGGTGACTTACCATTTCCGGGACAACAATGGTTGTGAAAACAGCAGCACGGTTTCCGTTTGCATCCTGCCGCTGCCTGCCGCAACTTTTGCCATCGATACCACCTTCGGTTGCGACTCCCTGTCGGTGCAAACCACCAATGCGTCCAACGCTACTAATTGCGTCTCGCCGAGCTACAACTGGGCGGTTTCCTATGATGACGCACCCTGCCAGACCGGCAACGGCGTCTGGAACTTCACCGTCGGAAACGCCTCCTCGCAGCAGCCGGGGTTCAAATTCACCAAACCGGGCACCTACACCATTCAGTTGACGGTCACGAACCAGTGCGGCTCCTCCACGGCTACCCGAGTGGTGACGGTGGCCGAAAAACCACGGACTACTCTTGATTCAATCCCGGATTTCTGTAGCGTTGGCAAAATTTCGCCGACTTCCAGAAACTCAAGTTGCTTGTCGCCGATCACCAGTCATATCTGGCTTTTCCCGGGTGGTATGCCGGCATCTTCTATCAGCCCTACGCCGCAAGACATCATGTATCCCGTGGGCTGCCACACCGTGACCCATACCGTGACCAATGGGTGTGGCTCGGCCACAGATACCGAGGAGTTTTGTGTGTTGCAAGGGCCCGCTATTAGTATAAGTGTAAATAAAACGGTAGTTTGCCTCGAGGATACGGTTACTGTTATCAATAACTCAATGGGCGACCAGCTGACCTACAATTGGAGTGTAAGTCCTTCGGGGCCGGTCTTTGTCCCGAATAATACTGCAACGGCGCCCAAAATTTTTATTCCGGATACCACTCAGATCGGCAATTATACGATCACGGCGCAGATCGGGAATCCGGAGTGCGACGCGGTGACGTGGGATACGGTGATCCGGGTATCGCAGCCGCCGACGGTGACTCTAGCGCCAATCCCTGACTACTGCGCCGGCGCCTCCATCACCCCTGATGTAGAATACCTAATCCCACTCGATTTCATTGATTCCGTGCGCTGGTTTTTCCCGGGCGCAACCATGCCCGACCCACCGACTTCGAATCAGTTTATCCCGGGCACGGTCACATACACCAGCATCGACACTTACGAAATGTGCGTGGTCGTGTACAACCTTTGCGGGACGGACACAGCCTGTCAGACCTTCCGCATTCTGGAACCCTTGTTGGCTGAAGCCGTACTGGATGCCGATTCCAGTTGTTCCGTGCCGTTTACTACCGGCGTACAGAACAACTCTACCGGTGACGACAAAAACTACTGGTGGACAGTGACCGGTCCTGGGCCGGTGACGTTCACGCCGAACATAGCGGAGCCGACCTTTGCGTTTACCCAGGCCGGCACCTACGTCCTGAAACTGGCTTTGTTCAACTCCGTGTGCGATTCGGTATTCTGGACGGATACCGTGACCATTTTGTTGCCGCCCACGGTAACCCTCACGGATTACACGGAGTTCTGCGAGTCCTTTTGCCTACTGCCCATGCCGACCTACAGCACGGGTACCATGCCTGTGGACAGTGTTTTTTGGACATTCCCGGGTGGTATGCCCGCAAGTTCCGCAGTATTGAATCCGTCCTGTGTGCAGTACCAGGACCAGGACGCCGGTACATACACCTACACCGTCACGGCGTTTAATGTGTGCGGTTCGGCGACGGCTTCGGATACCTTTGTGATTGACACCATCCCGGAAGTCAATTTGGGGCCACCGGACACGATTTGCCTGTCCGACGGCGTCACACAATTATTCCCGGCCACACCGGCCGGCGGAGTTTGGTCGGGGCCGGGTATTATCAATCCAACAGTCGGATTGTTCAATCCAGCGGCTATTACCCTGACGGGGCCGCTGACCACTGTGACGGTTACCTACACCTTTACCGATGGAGTTTGTGTGATCAGCAAAGACAAAACAGTGTTGGTCATTGACATGGGATTTGTGGACGCAGGCCCGGATGTAAACGCCTGCATTTCGGACACGGCCATTGTGCTGAATGGCGGCATTCCGGCCGGCGGCTGGTATGTGGGGCCTGGCGTGACGGATTCTGTCGGTATTTTCAGTCCGAGCAGCCTGCCGCAGGGCGCATACTTGGTGACGTATTACTACCAACTGCCTTTTACAGATTGCATTGGTTCAGACACCTTTACCGTTTATGTACGGCCCTTGCCTGTACCAAACTTCACGGTGACCGACAGCCTGTGCGTCAACGTGGCAGCTACCTACACCAACACGAGCACCGGCGCAAGCAAATACGTCTGGTTGTTCGATGACGGAGCGGTGTACACTACTACCAACGTTTCGCACGCGTTTACGACTACGGGGCTGCATACGGTCAAACTGATCGCCGAAACGCAGTACGGCTGCCGGGATTCTATAGAAAAACAAGTGTATGTGTCCGGTCCGCCGGAGGCATCGTTTGCGATGGACACCACGCAAGGCTGCGCCGTGCTGCCGATCAATTTTACAAATACCAGCGTGGGGTACCAGTTCGTGCAGTACGCCTGGGATTTTGGAAATAATACTACCAGTACGTTGGAAAACCCCGGCACCCAGTATTACCAGCAAGGGTTGAAGGACATGTTGTACTTTATCACCCTGACCGCGACCAACCACTGCGGCACCGATACTTATCGCGATTCGGTACTGGTGTACCCCAAACCGCTGGCGGAGTTAAAATTGAGTAAAAACGAAGGATGCACCCCTCTGACGGTCCGATTCAACAACCTGACCCAGGGCCTGCCCGATTCGTTTGCATGGTACGTGAACGACATGCTCTTCTTCACAGATACACTGCCTCCCGACCGGGTGTTCACCGCCGACGGCGTGGACAACGAGATTTACATTATCAAGTTGATCGCGTTCAACGAATGCGGGACGGATACTGCCATACAGCAAATCACCGTCAAGCCCGACAGCATTCGCGTGTTTTTTAGTGTAGATCCAAACACGGGTTGCGAACCGCTGACAGTGACCTTCGACAATTCTACCTCGCCGGATTCGCTTATCGTGTACAACTGGTATTTCGACCAGAACGACGACACGAGCACGGAGGAAGATCCCACATACACCTTTTTTGCCACGGGCGATACGATCACTCGGTACACCGTGACACTGGTGGCCAACAACGGCTGTTCAGAAAACAGTTATTCTACCGACATCACCGTGTACCCCGCGCCAAAAGTGTCGTTTACGGCACCCGACTATGTGTGTGCGGAAGACAGTGTACAGTTCATCAACACGTCCATTGATGTCAACGGTAACTTTTGGGAGTTTGGGGACGGCAATACCTCCACTGCCACGAATCCGATCCACATGTATGCATTTCCGGGGACGTACGTGGTCAAACTCACGGCCTATTCTGCCGCTACCGGCTGCCCAAATACGTTCACACGGACGATCAACATACGGCAATTACCTTCCCCAATTGTCTCGGCTAACCCGCTGTTTGGCTGTCCGCCGCTGAACGTCAACCTGGTGAACCAGACCGCTAACCCAGGCAATTATTTCTACCGCTGGGACTTCGGCGATGGCAATACGGCAGTCGGGGCCAACCCGGGAACGCACACATACTACAACTCCGGGGATTACAAAATTACCCTTTGGGCGGTGGACGTGTTCGGTTGCGACAACGATACGGTATTTTCGAGCGTGCTGGTGTATCCGGTACCGGTGGCAGATTGCGAAATTGTGCAAGACGAACCTTGTGGTTTGCCGCAGGAGGTTTGTTTTCAAAACACCTCTACAGGTGCTTCCGGCTTCGAGTGGAACCTCGGCAACGGCGAAACATCGGTGCTGAACAACCCCTGCACGAGTTACGATGCAGCCGGCACCTACACGATTCAGATTATTGCTAAAAACGCGTTCCTCTGTACGGATATGATGGTCAAAACTTTCACCGCATACGACGTGCCCAAGGCGATGTTTGAAATTGAAGACACTGTAGGTTGTGTAGTGGAGCACGTATTTTTCAAAAATACCTCACTGAATGCCGAGTATGCGCGATGGACGTTCCACAACGGAACCGACACTACATACAGCCCGACCTGGATTTACCCGAATACAGGCTACTACGGTATAAAACTGGTGGTGGGCAACGGCAGCGGTTGCGAAGACAGCATCCAATTCGACAGCCTGCTGCATATTTACCCCTCGCCGACGGCAGATTTTTACTTCGACAAGGTGGATGCCGATCCGCCAAGCACGTACCAGTTCACCGACGATTCCAGCCTTGATGCCTTGTACTTTTTCTGGAATTTCGGCGACGGAAGTGCTATTTCAGAAGAAAAAGACCCAAAACACCGGTACTTGTCCAGTTTTGACAAAACGGTGTATCACTGGGTGATCAACCAATTCGGCTGCGCCGATACGGCCACGGCAATCGTGGATTTGGATACGCTCGGCGCACTGTATGTGCCGAACATTCTGGAGCCAGCGAACAACACCCACCCGGAGAAGCAGATTTTCCTGCCTAAGGGAATCGGGCTGGCTGATTTTTACATTGCCATTTATGCACGTACCGGCCAATTACTATGGGAGTCTACATCATTGGATGGTGAGGGCATGCCAAATGAGCACTGGGACGGTAACTTCCTCGGGCAGGAAATGCCTGTCGGCGTGTACGTCTGGAAGGTTCACCGGGCCCGATTCATCGACGGTACGGATTGGGATGGCATGCTGGATGAGCAAGGAAAATTACGGCAAAGCGGGTATTTATATCTAGTGCGATAAGGTATTTGGCACGGTTACGCTTCATGTTTACGGAACTTCTCGAGGTTTCGTAAACGTGAAGCGTAGCCAGGCCCTTTTTTACCACCCCACTCTTACCCAATCCACCCCAACCACGGCCTTCCCGCCTGCGCCCTCGTTTTTCACTACAATAAACAGGTTTTGCAGGGCGCCGTCGCCGGGCAAGGCGGCGCGGTCTATCGGTAGTTCCGCAGCCGTAAGGCCGCCTGTGCCGCCGGCGGACGGTATGGTTGCCGAGCCGGCCAAACGCCCGTCTGGACCGCCAAGCCGCAACTCGATCTTGCCGCCGCCGGCGTGTTTGCGTTGTTCAGACACGTCAAGGGCTATGGTGACCGACTTCAGCCCGCGCAGGTCAATGTTTTTGAATACCAGACAGTCCGCGTTTTTTAGTTCCACAACGGTGGTTGTGGTGTTGTTCAGCGGGCGCTTGTAGGTAGCTGCGCCTTTCGAGAGGCTATCGGCTCCCTCGGCCTGCTGCTGCGCCGGGCGCAGGGCAATGGTTTCGCTGCCCGTTTGAGCCGGTTGGTCGGGTGCGCCGCGGTCGCTGTACGCCGCATGGAAAACGAAGGTGCCCGGGTCTTTGCCGGCAGGCGGGTTCAGCGTTTTTGATCCCTGCGTTTTTGGCGCTTCGGAATCGGCGACGGCGAGTATCCAGCGCACCATATCGGCCACATCCTTTGGCGCGAGTTGCGGGTGGGCACTCATGGCTACCTCACCCCACACGCCCTTGCCGCCTTTGATGATTTTTTCGGCTAAGTATTTCTGGGCCGATTTATCGTCTTTGTACCGTTTGGCGATGTCCTGGTAGGCCGGACCGTTGATTTTCCGATCCACAGCGTGGCAACTGCGGCAGTCGGATTCATCCACGAGTTTTTTGCCGCGCTCGAAGGGGACTGGTTTGGGTTTGATGCGCTTGTCAAGTTGGGTCAGTTTTTCGCCGGGTTGCAGGTAGTCGAAGTGCAGGAGCACATCGGCAGCCTGGATGCGGCCGTCGGCTAAGGAGCCGTCTTCCGGATCGGACACCTGCACGGCGTATTGCACCACGTCGCCGGGTTGGTAAAAACTGCGGTTTTTGCCGCCGAAGTCCCAGCGCACCGTGGGCGGGGCATTGCCGGCCGCCGTCTCGACTACCTCGTCGGTAGCACCGTCGCCGCGCATATAGTCAATACGGCTGAGGCAAGCATCGGGGTTCTGCGCGTACCATTCGGTGCCGTACTCCAGTACCCACAAGGAGCCTTTTTTGTCAATAAACATATCCACCGGGCGGGCGAGACGCACGTTAGGCGCCAGAGGCTGCATGTCGGTGTACTGATCCAGCGAGTCAATACCCACGGCCAGCATCCAGTTGCGCATCCACTCGTAAATGAGGACTTTGCCGTCGAAACGATCGGGGAACCGGGTTTCGGGCGGGTACTGGTCGCAATAGTATGCGGGGCCGGTCATGGCGCAGCGGGTACCGTTGGCCACGAGCGGAAATTCCTTCGAACTTTTGAACGGATACCAGATGAGCGGTTTCCGGGATGGCGGCAGCCGGCGGTCGCCGGTATTGTGGGGCGAGTCGTTGTACGGGCGCTCGGGGTCGAACCAGGGACCAGGCGTACCGGTTTCAAAATTGTACTCACGGTAGGGCAGGTTCGGTCCGATGCAGTACGGCCAGCCGTAAAAACCGGCTGTGCGGGCGATATTGATCTCGTCGTAACCCTCGGGGCCGCGGGTGCTGTCGGCCACGCCCGCATCGGGCCCCGGTTCGCCCCAGACGAGCAGGCCGCGACGGTTGTCGAAGTCGAAGCGGAAGGGATTGCGGCAGCCCATGACGAAAATCTCCGGGCGGCCATTTCCACACCATACGTTGGCCCGCTGCGGGTAGTCGGCGGCGATGCTCACCGGCTGCGGCGCCCGCACCGGGTAGGCAATGCCTTCCAGCGCAGGATCAGTGGCTAAGTGCTGGCCGCCAGGCAGAACACGGATTTCTTTTTCGGCAAACAAATTTCCCGCCGGACACAGATACGAGCCGTCGGGCAGGGGTTTGATGCGCAGGATTTTGCCGCGCAAGTCCATCGAATTAGAGGCCGATTTTTGGGAGTCATACTGGCTTTTGTCGGGGCGCTCGTCGGTGGACGAGTAGCCGTCGTCGTAGTGGTCGGTGTTGTCGCCCGTGGCAATGTACAGGTTGCCCTGAGCATCGAAACGCAGGCCGCCGCCGGCGTGGTAGTTGTGCACACTCCGGTCGGTGGGCACTTCAAACAGTACACGTTCGGACTTTCGATCCAGCTCGTCGTTTTGGAACACGAAACGCGCCAGGCGGATCGAGCCTTTTTTCCCTTCGGGGGAATAGTACAGGTAAATCCAGTGGTTTTCGGCCCATTTCGGATCAATAGCCATGCCGAGTATGCCCTCTTCATTTTGGTGGTACACCTCAAATTCGCTCACGGTGCGGGTATTGCCGCCGGCGGGGTCGTACAGTTTCACGGCGCCGCGCCGCTCGATGAACAGGATTTTCCCGTCGGGAAACTGCCCCATGCCCATGGGTTCATTCAAGTCGCATACCACGGAGGTTTTTACAAAACCAGTACCTGTAGTGACCTGGGCCATCGGTCGGTGGGCCTGGAACTGGAGCGGTTTGGCTTCGCCCACGGCGTATTGCAGGCCTCCGGCCAAATGCTGGAGGAATGCCGCCTCGGCGTACGCCACCGTCGGGTGTCCTATGGCGGTGAAAAACGCGCGGCCGCCGTCGTACGCGTGGTACCAGGCCATGGGGTGCGACGGCCCCATTTTGCCGCCGGTGCAGGTCGTTTCGTCGAGGTTGAGCAGTATGTGCAGGTCAGGGCTGATGTCGGTGAGGTTGAACCACTCGTCGGTGCGCTGCCAGGTGGGGTCGAGGTGGCTGGTGGCCGGGTGTTCGCGGTCGGCGACCTGGATAGTGGCAGCCTGCACGTCGGTGAGGCCATCGAAACGGCCGCCGACGAGTTTGGCGTACCAGGGCCAACTGTGCTCGGTGTCAATGGCGGTATGGATGCCCACGAAGCCACCGCCGGCCTGGATGTAGCGTTCGAACTCGATTTCCTGCGTGGGATTGAGCACGTCGCCGGCGGTGTTGAGAAATACCACGGCGGCGTAGCGGCGCAGGTTTTCTTCGGTAAACGCGTAGTTGTCCTCGGTCACATCGGCGTGCCAGCCCTTGTCGGTACATATTTTTTGCAGAGCCTCCACCGCGGCGGGCATGCACTCGTGGACGTAGAATTCGGATTTATTAAAAATGAGGACACGGGGTTTCCCGTCGTCGGAAGATGTACAGCGCAGACAAATGGCGGCAATTAGGATGGCAAAGGCAAAAAGGAATCGGGTACGCAGCAGCATTGTTTTATTCATAGTTGGTTCGGTTGGGGGCAATGCGAAAAGTGTACCGATTTTTTGGGATGGTGGCTCTCCTCGGCTACACCGCCGCTTTAAATCCCTGATTTTTCAGCCTCAAGTCCTACTTTTGCGCACAATTTTCAAATAAAGACGTGGAAAACACCGAACAGAATACCCCGCTTGCTACTGCCCAACGCACCATTCGCATCGAAGCGGAAGCACTACATGCCTTAGCCGACAGCCTCGATGATACAACCGATTTTCTGGCCTGCATCGAAACCATCCACCGCAGCACGGGCCGGGTGGTGCTTACCGGTATCGGCAAAAGCGCCATTGTGGCTCAGAAAATCTCGGCCACGCTCAACTCCACGGGCCAACCTGCCCTGTTTCTGCACGCCGCCGATGCCATACACGGCGACCTCGGTATGGTGCAACCCGGCGATGTGGTGGTGTGCCTGTCCAAAAGCGGCGAAACCGCCGAGGTGAAAGTGCTGGCGCCGCTTGTCAGAAACTTTGGAAACTGCCTGATCGCCATGACTGCCAACCGCGAAAGCACCCTTGCCCGTCAGGCTGATTTCGTGCTCTGGACGCCTGTGGAACAGGAAGCCGACCCCAACAACCTGGCGCCCACGGTCAGCACCACCGCCCAAATGGCCCTCGGCGACGCGCTCGCCATGTCGCTGCTCATGCTGCGCGGGTTTTCGTCGGCCGATTTCGCCAAGTTTCACCCCGGCGGTGCGCTCGGCAAACAACTCTACCTGCGCGTGCACGAGCTCTGTGCCCTCAACGAGCGCCCTGCCGTATCTCCCGAAGCGACCCTTCGCGAAGTGATCCTCGAAATTTCCTCCAAACGCCTCGGCGCTACGGCTGTGCTCGACCCAGCCGGCCACCTGCTGGGGGTCGTCACCGACGGCGATCTGCGGCGTATGCTCCAAAAAACCGCCGATATCGGCAACCTCACCGCGGGCCAGATCATGTCGCCCGCGCCCAAATCTATCGCCCCGGATGCGCTGGCGGTACACGCGCTGGCCCTCATGCGCCAGCATTCGATCTCCCAACTGCTAGTGCTCGACCACGGGCGCTACGTTGGTATGGTACACCTGCATGATTTGGTGCGGGAGGGGTTGGTGTAACGTCATTTCAGGGGAAGGGGATACCGGATAGCTTTCCTGCAGGAAAAAAACTGCGATGCTATCCAAAAGACCTAAATTTACCCAAAATAGGCGGTGCCCATGGCTTCTCAAACAATATCCGAGCGTGTACGCAAACTGATCGGGGAAAACGAACAGCGCGCTGCAGCCGACGTACTCATGCAGGCTTTTCGCGACAAAAACGCGCAGCTCTTCAACATTGCCCTGATGCAACAGGGCAATATCAAGAAACTGGCTGATCAAAGCGCGCTCGGCATCCTGTCGCAGGATCAAATCAACCGCGAACAAGCCAAAATCAACGCCGCTTTGCTCCACCTGTGCGAAGAGCACACCCGTTTGTTCAAATCCGGTGCGCGCGCCGCAGTGTCGAACCGATGGAAACTCTGGGCCGGCGCTGCCCTGGCGGCGCTGGTACTGATCGGATGGCTGTTGAACCGGAGCATGGCAGGAACAAGTTACCCGGAAACCTTCGACATCGAAGTGCGCCTGCATGAGCCGGGCGGCGAAAACAGGGTCATCCAGGAAGGAAAAGTGGCGTTGCGTCTGGGCGAAAAGGTGCTGCAGGAGCAAGCGCTGGACGCCGGGGGAAAAGCCGTCTATCCGGAACTGAGCAAAAAGTACAGGGATAGTTCGGTACACCTGCTGTATTTCCCGCCGCGCGATCGAAAGTTCAGCATCCTTGAGCAAACCGCCACAACGATTACCGGTCTGGACCAGACCATTTTTTTTACCCTCGAATTTTTGCCCGATACCACTGTTTTTGAAGCGACACTGCAAGACCTGAAAGGCCGCGCGATCTCCGGCGCAACGATTACGATTGACGGTAATTTGCATGCCACCAGCGACGCCAACGGCTATTTCAAAGTTGCCATTCCCAAACCCGGTGGTGCTACCGCCCATTTTTTTATCGAAAAAAATGGCAAAAGACTGTACCAACAAGACCTGATGATCTCCTCCGGCCACAAAGCATTTCCCATCGAATGAATACGCGCCTTTTATTTCCCTTGCTGACTTTATTGCTCTGGTGCCACATCTTGTCGGCGCAAACCAAAGTGCGTATTCGCGTACTGGACGAGAATGACCAGCCCCTCAAATTTGTGCGCCTTACCCTGTCAGGAGCCAATTTGCCCATCGAAACGCAGAGCAACGGCGAATACACCCTGGAGTTTCCACCCGGAAAAGCCGAGATCATTTTTTATCCGCCTGCTGATTTTGAGCGCGTCTCCCCGCCCAACGGGGCGCTGCTGCTGCCTGAAGACAAGTCCCGCACCATTGATATCTGGCTCGCCCGCAAAAGCAGTGGAAACCACGCCCTGGAGTCGTACAAACGGGTTTTGAGCAAAAAAGAAGCGGAAAAAACGCGCCTGAAACTGGAGAATGAAACCCTCAAAGCCCGTTTGGGCCAGATTGAATCGGACCAGCAAAGCACGCGTGCCTTGCGCGACAGCATCGAAACCATCGTCCGGCAAAACACCGGCAACACGGCCGCACTGACCCGCGAAATCGCAGATTTACAGGAGGCCGTAGGGCTGAAACAGCAGCTTTTTTACAAAAAAATTGCCGGAGAATTAGTCGTGTATGCCGACCGCCTAAAAGACCTGCGCGATGTGCTTCCCCGCGTCCGCGATGCTTTTCTGGACCAGCGCTCCATGGCCCGGTTCGATCATACCATCGGTGCGTACAACGTGGCCCGCGACTCCCTGCTCCAAAACCACCTCGGCTATGTGGAAATCGTACGGGCACTGTGGGGCGTGCCGGCCTCCGAAGCGTTGGCCGATGTGTACGACCAGGCACTGATTGCAGTGCATCAACAAACGGTTTTGCCCCTCAACACAACCCTGCTGGATCAGTTCCGGGCAGTGCGCGCCGAAGAAGTGCGCCCGGCCAAAGCGCGCAAAAAAGCCGAAGAAGCTGCCAACGCAGCATTTGAAAAATTGAATTCGTCCATCCCTGCATTAGAAACAAACATCCGGGCGGTATGCTCCAGGCTGGAAGCCGTCCTTCATCAAAATCATTGATCGCGTATGAAAAACACGTCCTTGTTGCTCGTCGTCGGCGCGCTTTGCTGCCTTGCAGCGGGTTGCAGCACTTCCGAATCCAGTTGCGATAAAAATGTCTCCATCAGCGCTGTTCTGCCCAACAGCAACCCGACGGGTTACGAAGTGCTGCTCAAAACGAGTGGCTTTACCAGTGCTGCCAAAGTCGTGTTTGGTACGGTAGCGGCCAGTTCGAGAGCTGGCGGATCGGCGGGCGAAATCATCGCTACGGTGCCGGCCGGCTTGTCGGGTAATGTCGAGATCAGTGTGGAAGAAGGCGATTGTATTGCGCGTTCGGGCGGGTTCGTCGTGTTGGCCGCGTTGCCGGGCAATGTTCAACCTTCGTTGCCCAACATCATCATTCCAACACCGCCGGTAACGTATCCACAAAACGACATCCAAAACAACTGGGCCAATGCCGCCAGCATTGTCACGGGCAGGTCTTACGGTATCCATTTTATCGGCTTTATCGGAAACGTCTCCCCAGGGGTTTGCGAGTTGGACCCCACTTCATACGAGTTCGATTTCGACAACAATTCGCTTTTCTCCGGCAATCCGGTCAAGGGCAATATCAACACCAATACGAATGTAGTGTACGTGGAAATAGACCGCACCGCAAAAGGCGGAACGGTGGAAAAATTTGACGGGCAATTCATTGGCGTGCCGCCATTTTTGCTCAATATCGAGAAATGGCCCATTCTGCTAACCTCCCGTGAAACAGGTCGCCAGTTGATTGTCAGCTTTCCGGAATAACTTTTTAGCGCCCGCCGGCATACCGCACGCCCACGGAAATAGCAGCGTACGAACCTTTTTTGATACTTGTCGTCGCGTCGAAGGCGGGCAGCCCTTGCCAGCCTATGCTCAGGCTCCATTGAGGATTGAACACCCATTGCACGCCGGCTCCGGCACTAAAAGACCAGTTGACCTGCCGTAAACCCGCTTTGTAGCGTTTTTCAAAGCTGCTGAAATAGCCCGCACTGCCGTACATATACAGGCGCTGTCCGGAAGCCGTCGTCAGCAGGCGTCGGATAAGGTATGCGCTGAGCGGCAGCTCCCAGGTGGTCTGGTTGCGGTCGTCGTTGGCAAAGCGCACCTGTGGGCTAATCTGCCCGACGATGTACCAGCCCGGCGCAAAAAGTGTTGCATAGTTGGCCTGCATGGAAAAACGCGTCCGGTCCTCCCCCAAGGTGATCCGGTTTTGCTGGGTGGAAACCGGGAAGTACAGGCTGCTTTGTACCGTAAATTCATAATGCTCCAGAAACGGTACATACCGCACCCGCAGGCCCACTGCCGACAAGGTGTGCGTAGCAATACCAGATTCCGGCGCTGCGCCCAAGGCAGCAAACGGCCCGACTTCCGATGCAGGGCCAAAACGCAGGTTGGAAAAAACCAAGTCCACGCCTGCGCTCAGGCGGTTCCGGCGGGACATCCCGCGTTGCAGCTGCAAAAAACTTGTCAGTAGAGCAGCGCGATATCCGGAGGTATCGGCCGTTTGATAGGTCGCGAATGTGTTGAAAAAGCCAACTTCAGTTTGTCCGTCGGCCACCACCGGCGTCAATCCGGGTGCGATGGCCAAGCCGAGGGAGTCGTCCGAAACCGTTTGGGTGGTAGCCAAAACGGGGAGCAGGAGAAGAAAAAGCAGGGTAGTTGTTTTCATCATTTTGTTGTGAAAAACTGAAATGAGCAGTTGCGATATTTCCGGATACGGTTGCTCCGTGAAGTAAAGGTAGGTCATTGCCCACCCGTTTGAACCAACCGGTGCAATTAGCAGCCGGCCGGCGTGCTTCGGCGTTGCCCAAACCCCTGACCACGATCACCTACCCGCCTGACTCCGCTCAACTACCAACGGTTTTTCATCAACCTACCTTTGGCACTCGCTTCAGGATAAAAAGGTGTGTCGTGAACGGTGGGCGGCCTCTTTTACTTTACAAACAAGCGATTTTGATGGAATAAACCACCAATTTTGGGAAACATGCAAGCATAAAATCCGCACTTCGATATGCGAACACCAACCGATATTACTGCCTCCGCCAACTTGCGGGAGCACGCGGAAGGCACCGGGCCATTGCGCTCCCGCATTCCTGTTTACAGGGATTTTTTACCACCCTGCAACCGGGCTTGCCCCGCCGGCGAGAACATTCAGGCCTGGATGGCGGATGCACAAGGAGGCGACTTCAGGGCTGCATTCGATCATTTGGTAGAAGACAATCCCTTTCCTTCGCTTTCCGGACGCGTCTGCGTGCACCCCTGCGAAACAGGCTGCAACCGCACCCACATTGATACTACCGTAGGCATTCACTCGGTAGAACGGTTTATCGGGGACAAGGCCATTGAAGAAAAATGGCCTATTCGCTTTTCGGCCAAGTCAAGCGGGAAACGGGTACTGGTCGTCGGCTCCGGCCCTGCCGGACTGTCTGCCGCCTACCACCTGACGCGCATGGGGCATACCGTGGAGGTGTATGAGGCGCACAGCGCACCGGGCGGTTTGATGCGTTTCGGCATTCCGGCTTACCGGCTCCCGCCGGAACTGCGCGATGCCGAGATCGAGCGCATCAAAGCAATGGGTGTTACCATACACGTCAACCGCCGGGTAACGGATGTGCTGACTGAAAAACAAAAAGGACACTTCGATGCCGTTTTTCTGGGTGTAGGCGCTGCAATTAGCAAGAAAGAGGACATCGTGTACCAAAATCCACTCCCGGTTCTGGATGCATTCAACGTGCTTTTTGAAATGGCGAATGGAAGAACGCCGGCACTGGGCAAAAAGGTTGTGATCTACGGCGGTGGCAAACTGGCCATGTACCTGTCGCGCGTGATGCGACGCCTGGACATCGAAGCCCACGTGTTGTACAGCGGCGACCAGAAACTGATGCCGGCGTACGATTTTGAAGCCGACGATGCCATCGCCGAGGGGATCGCCGTGCACTTGTTGCGCAGCATTCGCGAAGTGAAGGAACGGCAGTTGACCGTCGAAGTGATGCAGGCCGAAAAAGGCAAGATCACCGGCTCCGGCGTTTTCGAAACCCTGGAAGCCGACGCCCTCATTCTGGCAAACGGACAGGAGGCAGAAACGGCATTCCTGCAGAGCATACCCGGCGTCAGTATGAAAGACGACGGCACCGTAGCTGTTGACGAGGGTCGCATGACCGGCCACTCGGGCATTTTCGCCGGCGGCGATATGCTGGGTGGCGAACGCAGTGCCGTTATTGCTATCGGTCACGGCAAAAAAGCCGCCCGATACATTGACGCTTACCTGAGCAGTTCGGTTTACGAGAAATCTGAAAAGCACACCACTGCATTTTTCCGGAAAATGCATTTATGGTTCAAAACGGAAGCACAGCAGCGGGAACAGGAAAAACTGCCACCCGAAATCGCCACGCGTAGTTTCGAAGAAGTGGTCCAGGGCTTGAGCGAAAAAGAAGCCCGTTATGAAGCCCAACGTTGCCTCAGCTGCGGCAACTGCTTCGAATGCGACGGCTGCTACGGCGCCTGCCCGGAAGATGCCATTATCAAACTCGGTCCGGGGAAACGCTACAAGTTCGACTACGATCGCTGCACCGGCTGCGCCGTATGCTTTGAGCAATGCCCCTGCTATGCCATCGACATGATTCCTGAACCTGCTAAAGTCTGAAACGATGCCGAACAAAAAAAATATCATAGCCATGATTGACGGGAATGAAGCGGCCGCATCGGTGGCTTACCGCGTCAATGAGGTCTGTGCCATTTACCCCATCACACCGTCGTCCAACATGGCTGAACTGGCAGATGAATGGTCGGCCAAACAGAAAAAAAATATTTGGGGCACCATCCCGGAAGTGATTGAAATGCAGAGCGAAGGCGGCGCCGCCGGCACCGTGCACGGGGCCCTGCAAACCGGCTCGCTGACCACCACCTTCACCGCATCGCAAGGGCTGATGCTGATGCTCCCGAACATGTACAAAATCGCCGGCGAACTCACGCCTGCGGTTTTCCATGTAGCTGCCCGTTCCCTGGCAGCACAGGGCCTTTCTATTTTTGGCGACCACCAGGACGTGATGGCTGCCCGCACTACGGGTTTTGCCCTGCTCGGATCGGCCGGCGTACAGGAAGCGCATGATTTTGCCCTGATCGCACAAGCAGCCACCCTCCGCTCGCGTATTCCGTTTTTGCACTTCTTCGACGGTTTTCGCACCTCCCACGAGGTTAGCAAAGTGGAAATGCTGGACGATGATATCCTGCGGGCCATGATTCCGGACGAGCTTGTTTTCGCTCACCGCATGCGGGCCATGAACCCCGACCATCCGTTTATACGGGGGACGGCACAAAACCCGGATGTCTATTTCCAGGGGCGCGAAACAGTAAATCCGTTTTACACCAATACCCCCGGCATCGTCGAAGAGGCCATGCGCGCGTTCTTTGAACTGACCGGCCGCAAATACGAACTGTTCCAGTACACCGGCGCTCCCGATGCCGAGCGGGTGATCATCATCATGGGTTCCGGTGGCGAAACCGCCGCCGAAACCGCCGAAGCACTCAACCGGGCCGGCGAAAAAACCGGTGTGATTCAGGTGCGCTTGTACCGCCCGTTTTCGGCCGAACATTTCGTGGGCGCGCTGCCCCCTACCGTACGTTCGGTGGCGGTGCTCGACCGTACAAAAGAACCCGGCGCCTCGGGCGAACCCCTGTTTCATGATGTACTGTCGGCGTTGTTTGAAGCCCTGCAACACGGAAAAATCGCCGCACTGCCCCGCCTGACCGGCGGCCGCTACGGCCTGTCGTCCAAGGAATTCACCCCTGCGATGGTCAAAGGCGTTTTTGACGAGCTGAAAAAAGCACAGCCGAAAGAACACTTCACCGTCGGCATCAACGACGACGTTTCTTTTTCGAGCCTGGAATACGACCCCGCATTCACCCTGGATGAATCCCAGTGGACGCAAGCGCTCTTCTTCGGCCTTGGCGCCGACGGCACCGTGGGCGCGAATAAAAACAGCATCAAAATCATCGGGGAAAACACCAATCTGTACGCGCAGGGCTACTTTGTGTACGATTCAAAAAAATCGGGCGCCCGCACGGTATCCCACCTGCGTTTTGGGCCGAACCCCATCCGCGCGCCTTACCTGATCGGTAAGGCCGGATTCATCGCCTGCCACCAGTTCAATTTTGTTGAAAAGGTGGAAATGCTCCCGTTTGTCAAATCGGGCGGCGTATTTCTCCTGAATAGCCCCTACAACAAAGACGAAGTGTGGGATAAACTTCCCGGCACGGTGCAAGCCGAAATCATTCGGAAAAAACTGAAGTTCTATGTGATTGATGCGACGGCCGTCGCCCGGGATACCGGCATGGGTTCGCGCATCAATACGATCATGCAAACTTGTTTCTTCGCGCTTTCCGGAGTGCTGCCGCGCGAGGAAGCCATCGCCGAGATCAAACACGCCATCGAAAAAACATACTCGAAAAAAGGCAAATCGGTGGTGGAGCAGAATTTCAAAGCCGTGGACGCCACCCTCAGCCACCTGGAAGAGGTGCAGGTAGCCGGCCAGGTAGCCGGCGCCGAATTCACGCCGGATATCGTTTCGGCGGAAGCTCCTGATTTTGTACAAAAAGTGACCGCCGTCATTATGGCCGGGCACGGCGACGACCTGCCGGTAAGCATGCTGCCGATTGACGGAACGTATCCCAGCGCTACGACGAAATGGGAAAAACGCAATATCTCCGACCTGGTACCGATCTGGGAACCGGATACGTGTATTCAGTGCGGCAACTGCGCCTACGTCTGCCCGCACAGCGTGATCCGCGCCAAGTTTTATAATGAAGAATACCTGGAAAAAGCGCCCGGCGATTTTAAATCGGCGTTCATCAATGCCCGTGGTTTTCCGGAAACGCGCTATTCCCTGCAGGTGTACCTCGAAGATTGCACGGGTTGCGATCTGTGTGTGCAAGCCTGTCCGGTAGTAGATCCGAAAGACCAAACCAGGAAGGCGATCAACATGGGCGAAAAAGAGCCGATCCTGACAAGCGAACGCGACAACATCGCCTTTTTCGAACAAATCCCCTGGAACGACCGCGCCCAGGTCAACTTCGCGGCGGTACACGGCACCCAATTCCTCGAACCCTTGTTCGAGTTTTCCGGCGCCTGCGCGGGTTGCGGAGAAACGCCATATCTCAAGCTGCTCTCGCAATTATTCGGCGATCGTTTGCTCATAGCCAATGCGACCGGATGCTCGTCCATTTATGGCGGCAACCTGCCCACAACGCCCTGGTCTGTGAACAAAGCGGGCAAAGGCCCGAGTTGGTCCAACTCCCTCTTTGAAGACAATGCCGAATTCGGGTTGGGTATGCGCCTCACCGCCGATAAACACCTGGAATACGCACACGATTTGTTGAAAAGACTGGAGCCACAGATCGGCGCCGAACTGGTGAATGAACTGATTCAGGCGCCGCAAGCGCTCGAATCCGAAATCCAGGAACAACGCCGCCGGTTAGACCTGCTGCGGGAACGCCTCCGGGGCATAGACAGCTCGGAAGCGCGCCACCTGGAGTCTGTTTCCGATCAATTGGTACAGCGCAGCGTTTGGTTGGTCGGTGGCGACGGCTGGGCCTACGATATCGGCTACGGAGGACTGGATCATGCCCTGGCCAGCGGCCGCAACATCAATGTGCTGGTGCTCGACACCGAAGTGTATTCGAATACCGGCGGACAAATGTCGAAGTCAACCCCGACCGGTGCAACGGCAAAATTTGCTGCCGCGGGCAAACAGGTCGCCAAAAAGGACCTGGCCATGCAGGCAATTTCATACGGCAACGTGTACGTCGCCCGGGTGGCATTTGGGGCCAATCCGCAACAAACCCTGCTCGCCATGCGCGAAGCCGAAGCCTACGACGGCCCATCGCTCATCCTTGCCTATAGCCACTGTATTGCGCACGGTATTGATATGAAAGACGGTCTGACACAACAAAACAAGGCCGTGGCAAGCGGCTACTGGCCGCTGGTCCGCTACAATCCGGAGCTGCGCAAAGCAAAACGTAATCCGTTTGTGCTGGACTCTCCGCGGCCGAGCATGCCGCTGAAGGACTTTGCCTACAATGAATTGCGCTACAGCATTCTTCTGCGCTCCAATCCGGAGGAAGCTAAAAACCTCATGCGCCTGGCCCAGGAAGTTGTGGATTTGCGCTGGAAAACGTACGAAGACATGGCCACCTGGGAGGCAAAGGCCTTCCAGCCTTCTTATTAAAAAAATTTCCGGGTTTCCGGGCTTCAGCGTTCCTGTTCAGGTAAAATCCGGAACAGGAATGCTGAAGCCCGGGGAGCCTTAATGCTGCAAAACTGTACACATGCCACTTGACCTAAGTACCCAATACATGGGCCTTGCGCTCCGCTCGCCGATCGTTGTTTCGGCCTGCCCCTTGTCCGAGGACGTGAGCAATATCGCCCAAATGGAAGACGCCGGCGCCGGTGCGGTGGTGTTATTTTCCTTGTTTGAGGAGCAAATCCGCCGGGAACAGGAGCGTATGGCTGCCATTCAGATGGCGACCACTAACGTTTTTGCCGAAGGACTGGACTACTTTCCAGCCGCCGGCGAGTACGGCGTGGGGGTGGATGAATACCTCGAACTGATTCGAAAATCGAAGGAGCGCGTGGATATTCCGATCATCGCCAGCCTGAACGGAATTACGCCGGAAGGCTGGATCGAGTATGCCGCACAGGTCGAGCAGGCCGGCGCCGACGGGCTGGAAATCAATGTATTTTATATCGCCGCCGACATTTCCCAGGACGGCTGGAGCGTGGAGAACCGCTATCTGGAAATTCTGGAAATGGTGCGCCGCACGGTGCAGATTCCGGTGGCCGTCAAACTGAACCCGTATTTCAGCTCGATGGGGCATATGGCACGCCAACTGGCATTGGGCGGCGCGAATGGTCTGGTGCTGTTCAACCGTTTTTACCAACCCGATTTCGATATCAATAGTCTGCGCGTACTGCACGACCTGCGGTACAGTGAGTCGAACGAAATCCGGCTGCCCCTGCTGTGGATTTCGATTTTGTACGGGAAAACCAACGCCTCGCTGGCTGCAACAACCGGCGTACAGAGCGCCCGCGAGGTGGCGAAATACCTGCTCGCCGGCGCCGACGTAGCCATGACAGCTTCGGCATTATACAAAAACGGGATCGGGTACCTGGAAACCATGCATGCGGAACTCATCGCCTGGATGCGGGATATGCAATTCAAATCCGTGGACGCGTTCAAGGGCGTACTCAGCCAACAAAATGTGGTTGACCCCGAAGCGTTTGAACGGGCGAACTACATCCGTATTCTGGAAGGATCGAAACGGTAACGAAGCCTGACGGACGGCGAAAACCAGCGACAACGGTCCTACACTACCGGACATTTTTGGAACGAGACTTTCCAGGTTTGACAAACCTGGAAAGTCTGCATGCCCGAAAAACAAAATGTCCGGTAGTGTACATCGGACCTACCTTTGCGGGCCTGTCCACCGTACTTCACCGTCCAACGTGCAACGCGAATTCCTGCTCAACATTCTGTTTCTGGTACTGATCAATCTGTTGATCAAACCCTTTTTCATTTTCGGGATTGACCTGACGGTACAGAATCGCCTGCCGATGGGCGACTACGGGCTGTACTTTGCCCTGTTGAATTTCACCTACCTGTTTCAAATTCTGAATGACTTCGGGATTCAGAATTTCAACAACCGGCACGTCAGCCAGCACCCGCACTTGCTGCCGAAGTATTTTCCAAACCTGCTGGTAATCAAATTTTTGCTGAGCACGCTGTATGTCTGCGCTACCCTGCTGGCGGCGTGGTGGCTGGCGGGTTATGGCTGGCGGGAGTTGCCGTTGCTGCTCATTTTGCTGGTCAATCAGGTGTTGGCGCAGGGTGTTCTTTTCCTGCGGTCCAATATTTCCGGACTGGGACACTATCGGCTCGATAGTTTCCTGTCGTCGCTGGATAAGTTGCTGATGCTCGGCACTTGCGGCGTACTGTTGTGGGGGTTGCCCCGGCACATCTTGTCGGCGGAGTCGTTTGCCCTGGCACAAACGCTGGCGTTGGCCGCTACGGCGGTGGTGGTAGCGGTGGTGTTGCGCAGCAAAGTGGCGCTGCGCCTGCGCCCGTCGTGGCTGAAGAACTGGCGTTCCGGGTATCCGGCCTTGCTTTTTTTGTTTCGAAAAAGTTTTCCCTATGCGCTTGTAGTACTCCTGATGACGGCCTACACGCGGCTTGACGCAGTACTGCTGGAGCGCCTGTTGCCCGACGGGCGCATACATGCCGACGTGTATGCCGGCGCGTACCGCCTGCTCGATGCCGCCAATATGTTTGGCTACCTGTTCGCCTCGTTGCTGCTGCCCATGTTTGCGCGGATGCTGCGCCGCGGGGAGGATGTTCGTCCGTTGGTGTCGGTTGGGTTTCAACTGATCTGGGCGGGCAGCATTACACTGGCAGCGCTGGTGTTTTTCGCGCGGGCCGACCTGATCCACCTGATGATGCCCGAACGCGCCAACGCTTACCGGTGGGATACGTTGGGGATACTGATCTGGACCTTTGTGCCGGTAAGCGCGACGTATATTTTCAGTACGCTGCTCACGGCAGACGAGCGGTTAATGCAGATGAACCGCTTTTTTGTGGTGGGCATCGCACTGGACGTGACGCTCAACCTGTTGCTGATTCCGCACTACCAGGCGCTTGGTGCGGCTATGGCTGCGTTGGCTACGCAGACGTTCATCGCGATTTCCATGATGGTCCTTTGTGTGCGCTATTTTCTGTTGCGGCCTTCGGCCAAAGGGGTGGCCCGGGTGCTGGGTTTTGCGGTGGTAGTTGCAGGGGCCGCGGGATTTGTTTTTTCAGGAACACCCTACCCCTTGCCGGTCAAATTAAGTTTGGCGCTGAGCATCTCGGTTTTGGCCACTTTGCTTTTTGGATTGTTAGACATGCGGCAGTTGGCGCAGTTTTTCCGGAAACCCAGGGACTGACAACCGACGAGGGGCCAGTCCTGCGCTTTTGAAAAATTCAGTTGTATGTTTGTCAAAAAAATTACCCCCAACGCTATAATCATGGCTCGTACCATTCTCCTTGCCGGTGGCACCGGTTTTATCGGCACTAAATTAGCCGAATTGCTCCGTTCCAGGGGCCATCATGTACGCCTGCTGACCCGCACGCCACGGGGCGCCGATCAGTTTGGCTGGGACCCGGCGGCAGGTCGGATAGATGACGAAGCTATCCGCGGCGCCGATGTGGTGATCAACCTCGCCGGGGCCGGTATTGCCGAGCAACGCTGGACGCCTGCGCGAAAAAAACTGATCATTGAAAGTCGGGTGGAGAGTGCCCGCGTGCTGCGCGACGCTTTTCAGCGGCTGGATCACCGCCCCGAGGCATATCTGGCGGCGTCGGCTATTGGCTACTACGGCAACTCGGGAGACGAATGGAAGAATGAAAACGACCCACCGGCGGACAAGAGTTTTCTGGTCGAATCCACCACGGCCTGGGAGCAGGCTACCGAAACTGTCGGCGCGCTCGGTATTCGCATGGTAATATTCCGCATTGGTATCGTGCTGGATCAGTCGGGCGGGGCTTTGCACGAGATCATCAAACCCTTGCGTTTTGGCATGGGCGGCTATTTTGGCGATGGGCGGGCGTGGTATTCCTGGATTCACCGCGATGACTTGTGCAGGATGTTTCTGTGGGCTGTCGAAAACCAGGATGTAGAGGGAATTTATAACGCCGTGGCGCCCAATCCAGCTCAAAACAAAGTTCTGGTAAAAGCTGCAGCAAAGGCTATGCACCAACCGGCGCTATTCACTGCTGCCCCCGAGTTTGCCCTGCGACTTGCTTTTGGCGAAATGGCCGACGCCATTCTGTTCAGCACCCGCGTGTCGGCAGAAAAAATTATCCGGGCGGGGTTTCGTTTCCAACATCCGGAACTGGCAGGCGCGCTGGAGGATATATTTTCTAAATAAGGTTAGAAGGTTAGAAGGTTTCTGGTTGGAGGGTTAGAAGGTTGCTGGTTCGCCAGATACTGCCTTAAAGGTCCCGTTATCAACGATACTTTTGGGCAAATTTTCCCAAGCCCCTGATCCAGAAACCCTCCAACCTTCTAACCAGAAACCTAATTCGATGCGAAATAACATACTCTGGATCATTAGTATCGTGGCCGTTTTGGCCTTGGGCTACTACTTTGCCGACATTGTGGCCTACATCCTGACGGCAGCAGTGCTGTCTATGCTGGGTCGCCCGGTGAAAGATTTTTTCCAACGGCACATCCGGTTTCGGGGCTGGCAGATGGGACCGATCAGTTCGTCTTTGCTCACGCTGCTCAGTTTTTATCTGATACTTGCCGGGCTGTTGATGGTTTTTGTGCCGACAATTATGGGACAGGTTCAGCACCTCGCGTCGGTGGACTACACGGCGATGGGCGAGAAGTTGAAGGCCCCTTTTGCCGACTGGGACTACCAGCTGCATCAATTGGGGCTGTTGGAATCGGGGCAGTCGCTGGGCAAGCGCATTCAGGAGTTCCTGACCGAATGGTTCAAACCTACCATGCTAAGCGATTTTCTGGGTGGATTTATCGCTGTTGCCGGCAATGTAGTCGTGGCGTTTGCGTCCGTCTCATTTATCCTCTTCTTTTTTTTAAAGGACGACACCCTCTCCGTCAGCTTTCTGCATACGCTCGTGCCGGCGGAGATGGAGGCCAAGGTGCAGCACGCGTCGGAGGAGACAGGCGTGGTGCTCACGCGCTATTTCGGCGGCCTGGCAGTGCAAACACTTATCTTCATGTGCATTGCGTCCCTGACGTTATGGCTACTGGGCGTACCCAATGCGTTGCTGATCGGCATGATGGGCGGATTGTTTAATATCGTGCCGTATGTCGGCCCATTAATCGGCATTGTGGTCGGGTGCTTTTTTACCCTCTCCTATCATATCGAGTCGGAGTTTTCCGTGCTGATGCCGCAACTACTGAAGGTAGTGGGCGCATTTGCCCTCACACAAGCCATAGATAACAACGTTGTGGGGCCGTACATCACGTCCAGCAGCGTGAAGGCGCACCCGCTGGAAGTCTTCATTGTCGTTTTGATCTCCGCTAAATTGGGCGGTGTCGTCGGCATGGTCATAGGTGTGCCGGTTTATACGGTGCTACGGGTTATTGCACGGGTGTTTTTCGGGCATTATCGGTTGGTGCAACGTTGGACCGGGCATTTGTGGGAACAAAAAATCGCCCCGTGAGTACGGAGACTACCGGGTGTTTTCCAATTCACCGCAGAGACGCAGAGACGCGGAGATTTTGATAATCATGTTTTTAAAACGCTGCGTCTCTGCGGTGAAAAAGTACTTATGAGATACCCTCTTTTCTACTTCTTTACTCCACAATAATCTCATCTAAAAACAGCCAGGCATTGTTGCCGGTACCGGGTACGCCATCGGGTATGGGGCCGAATGCTGTGGCAACCAGTTTCAGATACCTGCCTTTGGCGCCGGCCGTAGCAAAGGATACCGTTTCGACCGCACTGCCCTGCATACTGTCGGTGTCAATTACCTTTTTGCCGATGGAGGTAAAATTTTGTCCGTCGTCGGAAACGAAAATTTCGATGCTGCGCGGCGGGTAAATCCAGGATGTTTTGCTGTGGAGAAAATTGGTTGACACCTTGCTGAACGTCGTGGATTCGCCGAAATCAATGACCGGGTCGAGGTCGCCCGTCACACCGATCCAGTTATTCCAGGAACGCAGGAATCCGGTGACCCCGTTGGTCAGGCCGTGGCGTTCGCCGCCGGTGTACTGTTCGGGTTGTATCGACAGGGTGTAGGGCTTGCCCAGTGCTTTGTGTACGAGGTACCGTACGGTCAGGATTTTGCCGACCATTTTGTTGTCTATAAAAGCAGCAGCCTTGATGGTGGCAGATTCTCTCAAGCCGATGGGGGAGTAGAATCCGGCGGAAGTTGGCTTGGGATCCGAGCCGTCGCGGGTGTATTTTACCTGGGCAGTCCGGTCGCTTGTGGATAGCGCCACGTATCCGCCGGAGAAACTTGATTTCACATCGTAGTAACTCTTGGCGTAGTTCACGCCCAGAACATCCAGGAGTCTGAAATGGTATTTCAGGCGGCGGGCAAAGTCTTCCCAGAGTTTTTTTGGTGCGGCCGTCCAGAGTACTTCGGAGAGGGCGCAAACGCGGGGGTAGGCCATGTATTCAACCTGTGCGGGGGTTTCCATGTACTCGGTCCAGACATTGCCCTGTGCACCGAGGATAAACCGGGCCTCTGCTTCGTTGAGTTCGGTCGGCACGGGTTCGTAGCTGTACACGCGTTGCAGGGTAGTAAAACCGCTGATAGCCAGGGGCTCTGTAGCGGGGTCGCTCTGGTAGTGGTCGAAATAGCAGTGCGAGCCGGGGGTCATGATGGCATTGTGGCCGGCCTTGGTGGCAGCAACACCGCCTTCGGTACCGCGCCAGCTCATGACCGTAGCGGAGGGCGCCAGTCCACCTTCCAGAATTTCGTCCCAGCCAATGAGTTTTTTCTTGTACTTGGCCAACACTTGTCCGGCGCGACTGATGAAATAGCTTTGGAGTTCGTGTTCGTCCTTCAGCTTCTCGGTTGCCATACGTTTTTGGCATTTTGGGCAGGCTTTCCAGCGGTCTTTCGGACATTCGTCGCCACCAATATGGATGTATTCGCCGGGGAAAAGCGCACACACTTCGTCGAGTACGCCCGAGATAAACTCGAAGGTCTTGTCGTTTCCGGCGCAGAATACGTCATCGAAAATGCCCCATGTCGTAGCTACTTCGTAGGGGCCTCCCGTGCAGCCGAGTTCGGGGTAAGCTGCAAGGGCGGCTTGCGCGTGTCCGGGCATTTCGATTTCGGGCACGATGGTGATGAAGCGCTTGCGAGCGTATTCCACTACATCTTTGATTTCTTCCTGGGTGTAGTAGCCGCAGTACTGCTTGCCATCGTATTTCGCCGGAGCATCATTGGCATGGCCGATGACGGTCTCCTTCCGGCACGATGCAATCGTTTGCAGTTTGGGAAATTTTTTGATCTCGATGCGCCAGCCCTGGTCGTCGGTGAGATGCCAGTGGAAGCGGTTGAATTTGTGCAGGGCCAACAGGTCAATATAGCGTTTGACAAAATCTACATCGAAAAAATGCCGGCTCACGTCAAGGTGCATGCCCCGGTATCCGAAGCGCGGATTATCTGTGATGGCACATCCGACAGCCGTCCAGGCCACATCTTTCATCGGCACGGGACTGCTGAATTGCGGGGGAAACATTTGCCGCAGGCTTTGCATACCATAAAACGCTCCAACGGCAGTGCGGGCACGGATGGCGACATGGCCTCCAGGAAAAATCTCCAATACGTAACCTTCGGTTTGTTCGATGCTGTTGTCGGGCAAAAAGTAAATACCGTTTTCACGGGGTTGGGCAATCGGCGTCTTGTACGGCTGTGCCACCAACTGGAATCCGGTGGACGACTGGGCTACGGCCATGAAATACTGCGCCGCTGTTTCCCAGTCGGGTTGCCCCTGCGGGTAATAGATGCGGGTGTCGGGCTTGAGTTCAAATTTGCCTTCTTTGATAAAGGCGCGCGCGGGCTGCGGAATGACCGTGATGGCCGAGCTGATCTGTCCGGAAACCCAAACAGACAGCAAGAGGAAGAACGGAAGCAGGATAGTATTTTTCATGCGGTGGTGTATTTGTGCTGGTTACGCAGGGTTTATACGGAGTTATTTTCTGCCAAAATCTGCCGGAATTTCGCCCCACTCCTCTGTTTGCCATTTCAGGATGGGGTTGGTTACTTTATTGGTTTCCAGCCATTTTTCTGCGCGTTCGATGAGTTCGAAGATGCGGTCGTTGTCGCCCATGTCTTCCAATTTGGTTCTGCATTTTTTGGCTTTGATCCAGATTTGGGCGTTTCGGGAGTCGGAATAGATCGGGATATTCGGGCTGTTTTGTTGTTTGAGCCAGGCGAGGGCGTGTACGATGGCAAGGAATTCGCCGACGTTGTTGGTGCCGTTGGGCAACGGGCCGACACGAAATATTTCCTGACTGGTGCGGGTGTGTACCCCGCGGTATTCCATCGCCCCGGGGTTTCCGCTGCACGCGGCATCTACGGCAAGGCTGTCGAGGAGCACGCCAATTTTTTCCAGATCGGGCAAAGACTTTTTCACCGTTTTGGTATCCTTTCCTGCATACGCCCAGTAGGTGCCTTTAAACGCCTTTTCGGCCTCCGCTTTGGAGCCGAAACTTTTGTACTTCGCTTTGGGATAGCCATCAATTTGTTGTTTGGCGGCATCCCAGGAGGTGTACACGCCGGGCTCGTGGCCTTCCCAAACCACATAAAACTTTTGTTTAGCCATGGTTACAGCCCAAGCATATTGAAACTGTAGTACAACGAAATCCCTTGCAGACTGATCCGTCCGTTGCAGAAAGCAGGGTCGGTGCAGTGGCGGTTGTACAGCGCATCGAGGTCGGACAGGCCGAGGTTTGCCCGCAAGCCAAAGGCGCCGCCGAGGTCTTTTTTGCCGATATTGAACCGGTACTGAATGCCGGTTATAAGTCCGAAATCATTCTTTTTGAAATCGTTGTTGGCATCGAACAGTTTGTTTTCGCTGGCGGGTTTTTCATCGCCGGAAGTACCGTTATACAACAACCGGCTGTAGTATGGCCCGGCCAGAATGGTTAGACGTCCGTCGCGTTTCAGATTGATTTCCGGGACGGCAGCCAGCGTGAACCAAACTTGTTTGTACGCGACATCCCGGACGTAGTTGATGACTGTATCAGTGATAGCGGTGTAGGAGGATTTGGCGTTTGCGGATTTGCCCATCAGGCCGAGTTCGGCATTAAGCGAAATAAAACCGCCGTTGCCTTTGAAACGAAATTGCGTGCCCAGTTCCCAACCCAATCGGGGGGAGGTTTGCGGGTTTTTGGATACGAACGCAGGGTCGTCGGAGGCCGGAAAATTGCCCGTTGCGCGGATGTTGAAGACGTTGACCCCTCCGCGGATGCGAAACTCAATGGCTGCGGGGGTGAATTCCCGCTCGAAAACATATTCCTCGGTAATGGTTCGCGTGCCGCGTTTGCCCTCGTTGGTCACCTGGAGCTCGCGGCGGCCGAGCAGGCGGTAGCGGATTTTTTGCGGGTTGTCTTGTTCGGTGTTTTCAAATAAATATCCCTCCCGGTCTGCCAGTACGAGTTCGTACGGAACCGGCTGGTTGTTGTTCAGTCCGCGGATTGTAAGGTGGTAAATGATAAATTCGCCCCGCAACTCGAGGCGCATACTCTTGAGCAGCACGGTGTCGCCGTTTTCAGTTTTGATCCGCACTTCTCGGCCCGTCATGGTGCTGTCATTTTCGATGTTCCAAAGTTCAAGCCGGTCACCCCGGTCCTGAGGCATGAACCACACACCATTCAGCACGCTTAGCTCGCGGAAAATGATGTCGGCGTCCTCAATTTGGGCCGAAAGAAAGAGGGGAAAGAACATTCCAAGAATTAGCAGGGGGTATTGTCGAATGTGCATAGCCTAAATTTTGAGGCAAAAAAACGAAGAAATATCAAGAAGCCAACCAAGAAACCCTTAACGCACCACCAAACGCGCCGCGCCCACTTCTTTCCCACTTACTAAGCGAAGGCTGTACACGCCCGACGGGAGGCCCGTCAAGTCGAGGACTGTGGAAAACTGCTGACCGTTTGACTCTGTTTTTTGCTGGAACAACAGACGGCCAGCGGCGTCGAATATATCTGCGCGCATGACGCCGGCCGGCGCGTGGCGCAGGGTCAGCAAGAAACGCCCGGTGCCGGGGTTTGGCTGCACAATAAGGCCCCATGCTTGTTCCGGAGATACCGTGCCGACGTAGTCCACCAGCACCATTTCAGATGCAGCCGTACAGCCGTTTTCATCGCGAACGAGTACCGTGTAGGCGCCATTAGGCAAATCAGGGAACACAGGCGAGGACTGATAGGTCGTTCCATCAAGGCTGTATTCCAGATTTCCGGTGGCGCCCGAAGCCGTCGCGGTGATGACGTTGTCGGTCGCGGTAGCAGAAACCAGCAGTGCCGGCGGATCGGTCAGGGTTGCGGTCACCTCAATCATTTCGCCCAGCGCATCGGTAATAATGTACGTATAGGTTCCGGCTGCCAGGCCTGACAAAATACACGGACCAGAAGCCATGCTGCAACTGTACGGCGGCGTGCCGCCAGTGGCTGCGAGCAGAATGATACCATCGGAAGCGCCTGCACAACTCGGATCGGTCACATCTGACCCTATAGATAGCGGGATATAGTTTACCTCAAACGCAACCACGCCCGTACAGCCGTTGGCATCGGTAATTGTCACTGTGTAGGCGCCGTTGCTCAAGTCGGGAAACATATTGCTGTCCTGTGGAACGCCGCCGTCCAGCGCATATTGATAGGGCGGTGTGCCTCCCGTAGCAGTGATCGTGGCATCTTTGCCGACCATCCCTGCCGATGCGCTGATCGGAGCCGGTTCTGCAAACACAAAGGACTGGGAAGACAGGGAGGTGCCCGCCGCGTCGCGCACTATAATCTCATGTTGGCCACCGCCAATATTTTCAAAAAGACTATCCGTTTGGTACACGCCGCCGTCCAGACGGTAGGTGTATGGCGGCACACCGCCGGTTGCAGACACCAGCACCGAAACGGTTTCGCCGGCGCAGAGAATTTCACCGGCGACGGTCAAACTCAGAATAACCAGCGGTGGCACAGCAACCGTGGCAGTTGCTGTGGCCGTGCAGCCGTTGGCATCGCGCACCGTGACGGTGTAGTCGCCATTGGCCAATCCGCCGAACGTGTTTGTTACCTGGAAATTTTGTCCGTCCAGACTGTACTCCAGCACACCGGTACCGCCCGTGGCATTGGCAGTGATAGCATTCAGATTGACGGCAACATTCAGTGTAATGGCCGGCGGTTGGCTCACTGTAGCTATTTCGGTGGCCGTATTGCCTGAATCATCCACTACCACTACGGTGTATGTTCCGGCGCTTAAACCGCCAAACACGTTGCTGTCCTGAAAACCAACCCCGTCGAGGCTGTATTGGTACGGCGCGACGCCGCCTGCAACAGTCACTGTCAGGGTACCATCGGAACCGGCGTGGCATGAAACAGCGCCCGCACTGATCTGCTGTACAAGCAGCGGCCCCACATACACCGTTACGGTAGCAGTGGCGGTGCAGCCATTGGCATCGCGAATAGTAACGGTGTAGTCGCCGTTGGGCTGGTTTTCAAAAAGCGGGTCGGTCTGGAAAATACTACCGTCGAGGCTGTATTCCAACGGCGGCGTACCGCCAGCGGCCAGTACGGAAATGTCGTCATTGGTGGTGGTGGCTGTAGCGACAATCCCCGTCGGGTTGTCCACCACCACAGGGTTTGTTTCTGCGGTAAAACCAAAATCATCCGTTACCACCACCGAATAGGTTCCGGCGGGCAGGTTGTCGAATACATTGGAAAATTGCGCCGCCCCGCCATTAAGACTGTACAAGAGCGGCGGCGTACCGCCCGTGACTGCAGCGGTGATTTGAGCGGTAGCGGCATCGCGGCACAAAAGCGGTTGGGTAAGATTGGCGGTGGCGTTCAGGTTGTTTTGCAGGATAATGATCTCGAACGTTGTCCCGTGAATCCACCCGCCTGTACTGCTATCTGTGGCATCGAACAGGAAGGCATCGTTGAACCAGCCGGCACCGTCGTTGGCGTACGCTACAACGCCCGCGAGAATATCCGCCTGGGTAAATGTACCGCCAATACCCAGCGGGGCACCATGGAGCAGCAGGTCGCCGTGTTCGGGCAGGCTGAGCAGGGTAAATACCCCGTCGGTTGTGTTTCCGCTAAAAATTTGAAGAATCAGGTGCTCAAGGCCGAGGCTTTTGGTGCTGCCGTTGGCGAGGGTGAGCGGGTTATTGACCAAAATTTCTGCCGGCGGCACCGCTTCCAAAAAACAGAAGGTGAGCCCCCATTCGGTAATGGCGCCGCCGTCTTCCGGAAAATTATCGGCAATCTCCAGTTCCCAAACACCCTTGGCTTGAGCGTTGTCAAAGCCACCAAGTGCTTCTATGGGTTGGAATACGCCGCTAATGGCCGGCATATTATCGCACGTATTTTCCAAATCGGCGGCAGTTAAAAGGGCCTCGTCGTCGAGTTGCAGGTCCAAATTTTCGCCGTTGCAACCACTGCTGATGTCCGGGAATCCGGGCTGGTCAAACAGCATTATTGAAGAACCGTCCGGCGCAATTAGCCGCGCGATGAGATCGCCCACCCACGAGTGGTCCACTTTCATACTAATATTCACATCGGTGATGAACCGGTCGTCCGGTATATCCAGTTTTGATGTCACGATGGAAGTCTCGGTACTGGAAATAGCAACAGGAACATTAGTGCTGGCGAAGGTGAAGTCACAGGCGGATTGGCCGGTTTGAAAAGCGAAAACGGAGGAAAAATCGCTTTGACCGCAAGCGTTTTCTACACGAACACGCCAGTAATAAACGGTAGCAGTGTTCAATCCCGATGCGGTTGTGGAGGTTGTGGTCGTTGTTTGGTCCAATACCACCGTGCCGGCTTCGAACGACGGGTTGGTGGCTATCTGAACCTGATAAGTTAACGCGTCGGGCACGGCGCTCCACGTAAGGGTCGGCGCCGGTATGATGTTTCCGGCTCCGTCTGCCGGGTCCAGCAGAGTGGGCGTTCCGGGTATGCCTTCCAGTACGGTTAGTTCGATCGTGCGGATGCGCGCAATAGTGCCACTTTCGGCGGTCAGGGTGATCGCGTACACGCCGGGCTGGTCGAGATTGGAAATATCAATTTGAGCGCTACTGCCGGGGAGGACAGGATTGGGACTAATGGAAACGGTTGCATTGGCAGGCGCACCCGTTAGCGTCAGGTTCACGGGGTCCCCAAAGCCCGCCGAACTGGCGATCTCTGCCGTAAAATTCAGTGCATTCCCGGTACAGACCTGCTCGGCAGCATTGGCGGAAACATTCAGAAAAAAGGTGGGAACCGGTGGAATTTCAATGCTGAAATTTTGATCGGAAATATCGAAAAAGACATTTCCAATGGCTTGGACCATGACGCGACAGGTAGTAGAAAGTTGATTCGGTACTTCTACGTTTGCCGAGCCGGTATTGGGTACAGTATCGGCCAGCACATACGGATATGTAAATCCGCCGTCGGTGGAAAGCAATATGCGTACCTGCGCACAATTGACCGGTGCTGCGTTGGTGTTGGCTACGTCCCAGGTAACGGTCTTCGTGTCGGCGACATACCAGACCGCCGCCATGTTGGGGTCCGTGACGACGAATGGGCCTGCCGATCCGGCTACGGTCAGCACGAGGTTGTCTTCGCCTGTGCAGCCGCCATCGGGGTTGTTGTCGCGCACGGTCACACGGAAGTTCAGGGTTCGGGCTACGCCGGGCAACTGTTCCCAGGTGGGGTTGGTATTGTTCACCAAATCCGGCAAGCGCGGGAAGTAGCGCGTGGGCGCGGGATCGGGATTAAAGGAGCGGAACATCGGGCCTGCGGTATTGGTTGGCAGCGGCGGCATGGTAGCCGTTTGGTTGTTCATTTGTTCCCAGCAGTAGGTGAGCGGATCGGCATCGGGGTCTGTGGCAATGGCCGTCAGGGCAAAGGGTGTGGATCGCGGAATGACATACTCTACTGCTCCACCGTCCACTACCGGGGCATTGTTTCCCGTGACAGTTTTGACCGGGCAGACATTACCCGGACCGGTAGTGATGTAGTTGGTAATTTCCTGCAGGTTGATCGCATGGAAGTACGGATCGCTGTTAGGTTGTATGTTGGGGCTGCAAATACCGGCGTAGCCCATGATGGTGGAAGCGCTGCCGGGTTCCATAGCGGTGTTTGGGTTGCGGCCACAGGAGTTGTTTTGGGTGTGGTTGCCGCTGAACTGGTGCCCCATTTCGTGGGCCACATAATCCACGTCGAAGGGGTCGCCGATGGGTGTGTTGCGGCCCGTTACGCCACGGGCTTTGGTAGAGTTGTTGCACACCACGCCGACGCCTGCGATACCGCCGCCGCCGGTGCTGAACACGTGCCCGATGTCGTAGTTGGCCGAGCCGATGATGGTGTTACACTTGGTCTGGTTTTGTCCGAGCATGGTGGAGCCGTTGCCATTGGAGAAGCCATCGGTCGCCGGGTCGAGGTAAATGAGCGAATCGTTGCCCGCAATGATCTGCATGGTGACGGAGAGGTCACGCTCATAAATGCCGTTCACACGGTTCATGGTTGTATTCATGGCAGCCAGCACCAACGGTTTGGTGGCGCCGTGAAAGGCGGCATATTCCCCCGTACAGGCCAAGGCCAATCGGTACCGGCGAAACGTACAGTCCCCTGCGAGTTCCGGCACATCGTTTTTGACTGCGTCCGGTTGCACCGTTTCCGGATCGAGCGAACAGGAAAACGGTTCTTTCGGGTCGAGGTCTTGCTTGCGATAGACGATGCAGTGTTCGCGGTCGCCTTGCCGGTACGGATCAATAAAAATGGAGCCGTATCGTGCCGAGCGGATCATGGCGTGGAAACCCTGCGGCGTGAGGTCGCATTTGAGCGAGGCGGTAGGGTCATCCAGGCCGGCACCGGTGTAGCAGCGGATTTCCGGATATTTGGCCTGCAAGGCTGGTGCCATCACGGGCGATTCGGTGATGCGGAAGCGGCCCCAACTTCCGTCGGGCAGCGGGAGTGTGAGTACAATTTCCTGCTCCGGGCCACCGGGAGGTCGAAAACGTTCCGGTGCGGCAACCAGCAGGGGCTGTATCTGCGTCAGGTCAAGTCGAACGGTGCGATACGTCCGGGGTACGATGTGGCGGACGGCTTTTTTCGACGCCGGAATGGCTTTTTCGGGAATATCGGTCCAGATATTTTGGGAAAAAAGTGCGCAGGTTTGCGCCATTAGCAAGCAGCAAAGAAAATGTTTGAGCATAAAGGCAAGAAGAAGGAGCGATGATAAATGAAGAGCAAACGAAGAGCGGTTTGCTGCAAAAAACAGGCGAATGTAGGGCAGCTACAGGTTATGCGGAATACGGGAATTCGTTTTGGTACGATAACATCCAAAAAAACACAAAACTTATACGATTAGTAGCTGTTCCTCGACTCCAAAACTTTCTGACGAGAAACTTCGTAACTGATTATCTCATGCATACATACGTACTCCAATCGCTCTTCTGCCTGCTCGCCACAATCGGTTTTACCCAAAAACCGATTCAGGGAACCGTCACAGATCCTCAAGGCACGCCTTTGGCTTTCGTGACGGTACTGCTCAACAACGAACCCGGCAAAGGCGTACTCACCGATATCGAAGGCAGATTTTCTATCGGGGCAGACGTAGAGGTTCGGGTGCTCGGTTTTCGGTATGTCGGTTTTGATCCGCGTGTCGTGGAAGCGGATCTCTGGAACAAAACACCAGCGAACCCACTCGTTATTGTGCTGAATCCCGCCGAACTTGCCCTTCCCGAGGCCGTGGTCCGCGCCGGTGAAAATCCCGCCGATATCCTTATTCGCAAAGCTATCGCCAATCGGCGGCGCAACAACCCAGACCTGCGCCGATCCTACACTTGTACTACATACAACAAGGTGCTGTTTGATATGGTACCCAACCGGGAGGTGTTTGAACAGGAATATGCCGACAAAGATACCTCCCGGGAGACCGTACGGGATGCCCGGACGCGCTTTGATAAAATAGAGCAGAAGGCCCGGGAGCGCCACGCTTTTATGATGGAGAGCGTCACCGAACGCTCCTTTCTGTTTCCGGATCTGGTGCAGGAAAATGTGCTGCTCAACCGCGTGGCCGGTTTTCAAAATGCCGGTATTGTGGCCTTGTCCAACATGGTACAACCTTTCTCGTTTTACGGCGATCACCTGACCATTCTGGACAAAAACTTCGTCAATCCTATTAGTCCGGGTAGTCCCGGTCTCTATTTTTTCCACATAGAAGATACCCTTTATGCCGGCCCCGACACCGTTTGGGTCATTTCCTTTCACCCACGCAAGGGCAAGGTATTCGAGGCGCTCGAAGGGGTGTTGCACCTGCACTCCCGCGGCTGGGCTACGCAAAATGTACGCGCTCAACCTGCAAATCCAGGTAACGTGTACCTCAAGCTTGAGCAGGCGTATCAGATGATAAACGGCGATGGAGGCCCGGCCGACACGGTCCACTGGTTTCCGGCGCAATTGAACTTCGAACTGGAGATCAGAAAGTACCCCGCTCCGTTTGTGGGCATCCGCGGTGGCGGGCGCAGCTACATTACGGATGTACAGCTGGAGGCGCCGGTGCGGCTGCGCGATATAAACCCAGACGCGCCCATTATCCTTTTGCCGGAAGCGAACACACGCTCGGATTCCGCCTGGATGCGCTGGCGCGACATGGCTCCGCTGAACGACAAAGAACTGCGCACCTACGTTTGGCTCGACAGTATTGGAGAATCTGAAAAATTCGATAATACAGCCGACCTGACCAGTTTTTTGACCACGGGCAGGTTGCCTATTGGCGGCTCGCAGGTAAGTCTTGATTTGCAGCATCTTCTTAAATTCAACGAATATGAGGGTGCCCGATTAGGCTTTGGCCTGAGTACAGGACAGGCGCGGCCGCTGTTGCCCCAACGCCGTCTGGAGTTAGGTGCTAATTTGGGTTATGGTTTCCGGGATAAAGGCTGGAAGTACGGCGCAAATGCGGTCTGGCGGATCACGCGCTCCCGGCAAACACGCTTGCATATCAGCTGGCAGCGAGATCTGCTGGAGCCGGGTGCGCTCTACGAAATTTCAAGTCCTGCGTTGTTTGACCGCAGTCTGTATGCCCGGCGCATGGACCGCACCGACGAATTTGCTGCGTCGTTCGGCTCCCGGCTGGGGCGTTTTTTTACTACAGAAATTCGTTTCCGCAAACAGGATTTGCAGCCCGGCTATGCATACCGGTACGGTACCGGGGATGCGGGATTTGTGGATCGTTTCCGGTTCACGGAAACCACCGTTTCACTCCGGTTTGCCCACGGAGAGCGCCCCCGCACATTCCTCGCCAACGACGTGGGCACCACCCAGCGCCTGCCCGTGGTCGAACTGGCCTACACGCGGGGTTGGCGCGGCCTGTGGCAGGGCGAATACGACTACGCACGCTGGACGGCTGCCGTTTATCACTCTTTTTTTATGGGACGCCTGGGGCGCACGCGCTGGCGTGTGGAGGCCGGTCTCGTTTCTGCCGACGCACCTTTAGCCAAACTGTACACCCTCAACCAGGCAGGTCGCCGGGATGGTTGGGGCCTCAATCTCTTTGTGCTGCCCAATACATTCCAGGCGCTGCCGGATACCGCATTTGTGGCCGACCGCTTCATCAACCTCTATTTCGCCCAGGAAATTGGTCCCGTCTTTTACCGAAAAAAATACTCAGCACCCCACCTCACACTACTGCAAAATGCCGCTTGGGGCGACTTGCGCCGACCCGAGCTTCACCACGATCTCGGCTTCCGGACAGCCTTCAGGACCTTGCTTGAGACGGGTATACAACTGGACAACCTCTTTCGATTCAATTATATCAATATCGCCCATCTCGGTATCGGCGGCGCAGTATTCTACCGCTGGGGCGGGTTACAGTCCGACAACTGGCGGGAAAACCTGACATTTCGGGCGACAATGCGGTTTGCGTTATGAGGGCAGGAAGTGTTACTCTCGATGCATCCTGCGTTTCAACCCCGATTCCCTACCTTTACCCACAACTTTAATTCACTCAAAAAAAACAAGATTATGCGTCTAACATGCGTACTCGTGACACTCCTGGGGTTGGCTTTCACCCCGAAACTCTCCGCCCAATGGACCATGGTGACGGAAATCGAAAAATCCATGTCCTTCGGCACACGGCCCGGGTTTGCCGTAAGTTTCCCCAATACCGATATCAAGTTGGTGGATAACGTCTGGACCGACTTTGTCAAAAACAACTTTGGCAGCAAATTGAAAAAGGGCAAGAAAGGTGAAAAATCTGCCGCAGGGTGCCGGTCGGCCAGCATCAGCGCGGGTGATTTCACCCTGTATTCCGAGGTGGAAAAAATAGGTGATGGCGCTCAACTCAACGCCTGGTTCGATGTGGGCGCGTTCTTTCTGAATCGAAACGATGATCCTACCCGAACCAATGAGACCAAGGATCTGCTCAACAAGTACTACTTTGAGGTACGCCGCGCCGCCGCAGATGTGGAGGTAAAAGCAGAAGAAAACAAGCTGAAAGACCTGGACAACAAGATGAAAAAACTCAAACGGGATAACGACAACCTGAACAGAGACATCGAAAATTACAAGGCCAAACTCAAAAAAGCTGAAGAGGATCTGGTGCAAAACCAAAAAGATCAGGAAGCTACTCTAATTGACATGGATCGCCAGCGCGAAGCAGTAGAACAGGCGAACCAACGCAAGGCCAATGTGGAAAATGAGCGGCAGTAGCAGTGCGACTTTGGGCGTGGTTCAAAACAAAACCTGTTAAGTTGATCGGCCAAAAATGCGTTCCATTTTTTTTTTCACAACCGCGATTTAATCCAAACTTTACACGGGCTTTACCGTCAGGTGTTAACCGTGTTTTTTTGTAAAGAAAATTGAGCACAAAACAGGGCAACCTAACCGGCTACCAGTCATAATTTTAACACATTTCAGGCATTAAAACTGTGCCGAAAAACAGCCTGAAACCGATGTGGAAAACGACATGCCAATGTGGATAAGTTGCCTTGTTTTTTTATTTATCCACATGCTGCCCTGGGGTTTTCCACAGATTTTGTGCAATACGGATTGTTTGGAAAGACATCGGTTGCTGATTTCAGAGTAGGTTTGTCTCCATTTTTTAGAGTACTCTCCATGATAGAACGGAACGAGAATAAAGACGCGCGGAATACCACCCCAAAGGGGGGCGCCCAACGCAGTAGCGCGAAGGGTGGCGAAGGACTGTCCAACTATGTTTTTGGCAAAATTCAGCCGCAGGCAATGCCTTTGGAAGAGGCCGTCCTTGGCGCCCTGATGCTCGATCGGGAGGCGCTGCCGATCGTCATGGATATCCTGCGGCCGGAGAGTTTTTACCACGAAGCCCACCAGCATATTTATCGGGCGGCTATTCGCCTGTTTGAGCGCTCCAACCCGGTGGATATCCTGACCGTAACGGAAGAGCTGCGCAAAAGCGGCGACCTCGATCGTGTGGGCGGCAGCTATTACCTCGTGGACCTGACCAATCGCGTAGCTTCTGCCGCCAACATCGAATACCACGCGCGGATCATCGCGCAAAAACATATCCAGCGCGAACTGATTCAGGTTAGCACCCGAACGATCAAGGACGCTTACGAGGACACCACCGATGTGTTTACTCTGCTGGACGATGCCGAGAAAGGTCTGTTCGCCATCACCCAAAACAACCTTAGCCGTACGTTCGAAAGTATGGGTACGCTCAGTAGCCGCGTGCTGAAGCAAGTGGAAGAACTGTCCAAAAAAACGGATGGCCTCACTGGCGTACCTACCGGCTTCACGGATCTGGACCGCGTTACCTCCGGCTGGCAACCATCCGACCTTATCATCCTCGCCGCCCGCCCGGGTATGGGTAAAACCTCCTGCGTGCTGGCTATGGCCCTCAATGCCGCTCGCGACTTCAACAAGGGCGTGGCACTGTTCTCCCTCGAGATGGCCAGTACCCAGCTGGTGCAACGCCTCATTTCAATGGAATCTGAAATTGCAGGCTCCAAAATGCGAAACGGGAAACTGGAGGACTACGAGTGGCAGCAACTGCAAACTACGGTGGAGCGCCTGTCCAATGTGCCGATATTTATTGACGATACACCGGGCATCAACATCTTCGAGCTCCGGGCCAAGTGCCGGCGCCTGAAGATGCAGCACGATATCCAGTTGGTTATCATTGACTACCTCCAGTTGATGACCGGCGCCTCTGAAAACAACCGAAACGCCAACCGAGAACAGGAAATCGCAGGTATCTCCCGCGCCCTGAAAAACATGGCCAAGGAACTCAGCGTACCGGTTATCGCCCTGTCGCAGCTCAGCCGGGCTGTGGAAGTGCGCGGAGGAAGCAAACGCCCACAATTGAGCGACTTGCGCGAATCGGGCGCCATTGAACAAGACGCCGACATCGTATCCTTTATCTACCGCCCCGAATACTACGGGATTCTGGAAGACGAGCAGGGGATGTCGCTGAAGGGAGTGGCGGAATTTATCATTTCCAAACACCGTAACGGCGCGCTGGACACCGTAAAACTCAAGTTCACCGACCATTTTGCCAAATTTGGAAACCTCGATGATCCGGCCTTTTCAGGCCTGAACGACCCACTCTCCGGACCGTTCACACCCAGCGCAATCACAATGTCCTCCAGGATGAACGATGAGGACATTCCTTTTTGAGCATTTTGGGGTTGGAAAGGCCGGGGTTGTAGTACGTACCTGGAATACAAAAAACAGAACGTCCCGAACTTTTCGATGTCGAAAAATTCGGGACGTTTCTTCAATAAGATGGAAAAAAATCGCTCCCAAAAGACTACTTCTCGATCGGCTTTTTGTCCGACTCGCGAATGCCCTGGCGAATTTCGTCCTCAACCGAGTTCTTTGCGTTGTTAAACTCACGGATGCCTTTTCCCAAACCGCGCATCAGCTCCGGTATTTTGTTGCCGCCAAACATGAGCAATACGACCAGGAAAATGAGCGTAAGTTCGGTAGCGCCGAGGTTGCCAATAAAAAGAAGGGTGGATGTCATAGTCATGTTTTTAAAAAATCAAAAAAGAACGTTTGGAACAGGGGAGTTGGTTTGAAAATATAGAAACGACGTTTCGACTTGAAAACCTCTGCAAAGTTACATCGAAAGCCAGGTCAAAACGAAAGCAACCGCCTATTTTAACCACACCAAATAATCCTGATTAACAACAATCATGCTGATACAAGATATCATCACCGTACTGGAGGCAGTAGCACCACCGCAGCTCCAGGAATCCTACGACAACGCCGGCCTCCTTGTCGGTAATCCTGCCACGCCGCTTTCCGGGGTACTTTTTTGTCTCGATTCGACAGAGGCCGTGGTTTCCGAAGCAAAAAGCAAAGGGTGTAACCTGATTGTAGCGCACCATCCGATCGTTTTTCGCGGCCTCAAACGGCTGAACGGGGCGACTTACGTCGAGCGGACCGTCATACAAGCTATCCGAGAGGATATTGCCTTATATGCTATCCACACCAACCTTGACAATGTGCATCGGCAGGGGGTGAACGCCAAAATCGCGGAAAAGCTCGGTCTGCGCGATACCCGTATCCTCGCGCCCAAGCCTGGGCTACCCGACATCGGCGCCGGCCTTTTGGGTGATTTGGAAGCCCCCATGAACGAGCAGGCATTCTTGCACCATGTCAAAATGGCCCTGCACAGTGGGTGCGTGCGGCACACCGCCCTGCGTGGCAAAGCCGTTCAGCGCGTGGCAGTTTGTGGCGGTAGCGGCAGTTTTTTGTTGCCGGATGCCCTGCGCGCTGGAGCCGATGTCTTCGTGACCGCCGACTTCAAATACCATGAATTTTTCGACGCGGACGGCCGCCTGCTCATTGCCGATGTAGGACATTTTGAGAGCGAACAGTTTACCATCGAACTTTTACACGACATTATCCGTGATAATTTCCCTAATTTTGCGCTCCATTTGACGGAGGTGTGCACAAATCCGGTTTTTTACCTGTAAAAACGCCCGTTAGCGCGCCGAAACACCCATCAAAGCACTCAATCACTCCATCCCATCCCGGCAATTATCGGGATTAAACGCTTAACAATTACTCCATGACAATGACTGTCGAAGCATCCATTACCGAGAAACTACAAAAAATGTGGACTCTGCAACAGATTGATTCCCAATTGGACGAAATTGGAATCCTGAAAGGAGAGCTCCCGATGGAAGTGGCTGATCTGGAAGACGAGATCGTCGGCTTGGATACACGCTGCCGCAAACTGCGCGCTGCGGTAAAAGAAGCCGAGCAGGAAATCACGCAGATGCAAGCCACTGCCAAAGAAGCAGAGACCAACATCAAGCGATACCAAAAGCAACTTGACGAGGTCAAGAACAATCGGGAATACGAAGCGCTGCAAAAAGAAATCGAGCTGGCTCAGCTCGACATTCAGTTGTCCGAGAAAAAGGTGCGCGACTATAAAGGCAAATTAGAAACGCAAAAAGACACCTTGTCCATTGCTGAAGCCAAACAGGCCGCTAAACAAAAAGACCTGGATGCCAAGAAATTGGAACTACAGGGAATTATTGAAAAAACCGAAGCAGAAGAAAATCGTCTGCGCACCAAAAGTGTAAAAGGCCGCGAAGGTATTGAAGATCGCCTCCTCAAGGCTTACGACAAAACCCGGTCAACTTACCGCAACGGCCTGGCTGTTGTTACTGTGGAGCGCAACTCCTGTGGCGGTTGTTTCAACCACATCCCACCCCAGGTGCAGCTCGAGATCGGTTTGCACAAAAAGATTATCGCTTGCGAACATTGTGGCCGTATTCTGGTGGATCAGGCCATTGCCTATCCGGAATCTACCGTTACTGCGTAAAAAAAGTTTGGCACTTATTTTGAATATGAGTCCTTCGAATAGTTTTGTTCAAAGGACTCATATTTTGTAATACGTAATGATTCGGATTTTTGTCGGAAAAACTGTTAAAACTACTTGGAGTTTCAGCAGTTGTTCGTTTCTTGCATGGCCTTTCTTTAATACTCGCGTTTTTATAGCGTTTCCTGCCATGCGGAATTTCTATTTTATCGGTCTATTTACCCTGCTCATACCTTGCTTGCTTTCGGGGCAAAGCTTCAAGGTTTTTGATAATTTTTCCGAGCTGGAAGAGCGCATTAAACAAACGAAAAGCACCACCACACTGGTGATCAATTTTTGGGCTACCTGGTGCAGCCCCTGCGTTAAAGAGTTGCCATACTTCAACGAACTACACCGAAAATACGCCGGCCCCGATGTTGAAGTAGTTCTGGTCAGTCTGGACATGAAGAGCCGCCTCGACAAAACGCTCATCCCCTTCCTGAAAAAAAACAAGTTGAAGCCGGAAGTTATCCTGCTTTCCGATCAGGATGCCGACGCCTGGATACCCTTAATTTATGAAGATTGGGAGGGCACCATACCGGCCACGGTATTGGTTCATGGAGGCCAACGCGAACTTTTTCAAGAGCAATTCGAGAGCTACGCCGAACTGGAAACCTATATTTTCAACTTCCTGAAAAAAATCGGCAAACCCATCCCAGTTTCCAAAGGCTCCTGACAAACCTGCCTTCCAGACCGCTGAACGCCTACGCACATTTCTTTTGCAAACCGTTTACGCACAAAGCCCTCTTCATTTATGAAAAGTCCCGTCCGAATGCTCGTTTTGTTGGCCAGCGCCTTTCTACTGTTCAGCAGCTCCGGCGATGATCCCAGCCATTATGTCGTTGGCGACAAAGCCGCAGACATATCCTTGAAAAATGTTGACGGTCGCACGGTATCTTTCTCCGACTACACCGACGCAAAGGGTTTTATCCTTGTTTTTACATGCAACCACTGCCCGTACGCCCAATTGTACGAACAGCGCATTATTGAATTGCATCGCAAATACAGCGCATTGGGCTTCCCCGTTGTTGCCATCAATCCCAACGATCCAAGAATCGTACCGGAGGACAGTTTTGAAGAAATGGTGAAGCGCGCCAAAACCAAACGCTATCCCTTCGCTTACCTATTCGACTCCAACCAGGCAGTGTATCCGCTCTTCGGCGCCAACCGCACACCACACGCTTATGTGCTCGACAAAAATCTGGTCGTGCGCTACATCGGCGCTATAGACGATAATGCAGAAACGCCTGCTGCCGTGAACCGCAAATACGTCGAAAGTGCCGTAGATGCTCTGCTCCGAGGTGAACGGCCGGAAATAGATTTCACCCGCGCAATCGGCTGCACCATCAAGCGGAAACGGAAGTAATTTCTCCCGGTAACGTATCCCGAACGTATATATCCTGACTACCCGGTCTGCTTGGCAAGGGCTGCTCTACTGATTTGTCGCGAATCAGCCACCGGATCATCACGGGCGCCAGCAACAGGTCGCAAAACAGCGCTCCGGCTAACGTCACGCTTACCAGCAACCCGACCGTCACAGACGGCGGATGCACCGAAAATAGCATAACCAAAAAGCTGAAGAACAAAATGACACTGCCCAGACACATCGCCTTGCCTGTCTCTGCCAGCGTGGTCTGAAGCGACTGTTCCACACTCAGTCCTCGACTTCGACACAGTTTGAAGGTGCTCAAAAAGTGGATCGTGTCGTCGGTAGCAATACCAAAAACGATGCTGAACACGGTGGCAATGCCCGCCTCCAGCGGAATGCCCAGATACCCGATAAGCGCCCCGGCAAAGAACAGCGGGAACACATTCGGCACGGCGAAGATCAAGACCATCCGCGCATCCTTGAACAGCAACGCCATGAGCAGGGCCACCACCAGTACCGACGGGATCAGGCCCTGAAGCATGTTATCCCGGATGTACACGGAGTTTTTGTCCAGCACCACGCCGGTACCCGTAATCTTGAACCGCGCCACCGTTGAGTCGGTATTTTCCCGAATCCAGTTTTCCAGTGAATTTTGGACCAGCAACACTGTGTCGCGCCCCACATCCTGCATACGCGCCGCAATACGGGCCTTATCGTGGTTTTTACTTAGCAACACCTCGGCAGCGGCGGCCGGCGCGCGTTCGGCCAGCCGTTTGTAGCGCTCAAAATCAGCCTCGTTATCGGGCAACCGGTAGGCTTCCGGCCGATTGCCGTTGTGCATGGCGTTCAGGCTGCGGTACAAATCATTGATCGAACTTTGAGTCCGAATAGGCGGGTAAGTGCGCATTTGCGCCTCTACTTTGTCCATTTCCTGCAACACCGCGAAGTCGTCGGCCAGCCGGCCTTCCTGTGGAAATACCGCGATTTCTACCGGACGAAACCCGGAGAATTTTTCCTCAAAAAAAAGAAAATCCTCGGTGATGGCTTCGCCGCGCGGGAGGTTGTGCTTGATTCGATAGTTGGTGTGTATCTGCGAAATTCCAATCAGGCATATTCCCAGTAAACCCGCCGATACCCATGCGATTTTGCGCCCCTCAGCCCGGGTGAACCGATACGTCCAGTCCATAAAGCGCCCCCAAAACGCGTACTCCGGCGTGACCTTGATGAGCTGCCCCCGCTCAAACCGCGGCAGCCAAATCCACAACCAGCCATAGATCGCCACAAAGGCCGTCACCACCCCGATGGCCGCGTTCACCCCAAAGTCCTGGATCGGTCCGGTGCGGTTGGTGAGCAGCGACAAAAAGCCAATGGCCGTGGTGATGCACGTGATGAAGGTAGCCAGCCCGATCTCCCGCAGCGTGACGCGGATGGCCATGCCCGGCGGCCGCCCCTTCTCCAGTTCGTCCATGTACTTCGTGGTGATGTGGATCGTATCGGCTACACCCACAATACACATCAGGATGGGGTACAGGGCCGCCAGGGCATTCAGTTCCCGGCCCATCAGGCTGAGCAACGCAAGGAAAAACAGTAGCGCCAGACCAATGCCCGACATAGCGATAAACACCGTAGCCCACCGACGAAAAATAAAAAACAGCACCGCGATGACCAGTAAAGCCGCAATACTGGTGGACACCAACACCTCGCGTTTTTGCATGGCCACCATGTCGCGCTGGAAATACTGCCGGCCCAACGTATGTACCGACGTAAACCGGTATTTCGCCACCAGACTATCCAATGCCCCCATGAGTTCCACCGACTGGTCGTACGTGCTCTGGTTGACGGTTTTCAGTACCACCGTGAGCGCCGTAGCATCTTCCGAGATGAGGTTGTGTACGAAGCGCCGATCCTGCAGCACCTTGGCGCGGTCAGTGGCGTAGTACGTGCTGTCGTTCCGGTGAATGACCGGCACCGCCGTAACCCCGAACGGCGTGCGCAGCGGATACTGCATGGTCGTGAGCGACACCGCCGACGTGACGTGCGGTAAGTCCCGCGCCTGAAGGGTCAGATCGTGCACCTGATTCAGGAATTCCTGCTCAAAAACCCCCTCCCGGCGCTCGATGGCCAGGAGGAGGAAGTTGTCGTCGCTCTCAAAATCTTTAATGTAGTTTTTAAAAAACTCCCAGTCAGGGTCGCCCTGGGGAAAAAATTGCTCGAAGTCGAAAGAGAACTTCAGGCGGGTAAGCAAGAACAGGCTGGCAAGAATTACAATGCCGTAAAAGCCCAACAGGATGTTGCGGTTGCGGTGCTGCATGATGCGTCAAACAGGGTAAAAACGAACGAGCAACCATAACCGGAGAAGCGGAGGAAGGTTTAAACTACCTACCGTTCAGTGCCACCAAAACCTCCCGAAAACTCGCCAGTCCGGCCTCGAGGTTTTCGATGATTTCCATAGCCAGTACGTCCGGGTCGGGCAGGTTGTCCAGGTCGGCGAGCGACTGGTCTTTGAGCCAGGTAATATCGAGGCTGGTTTTGTCGCGAGCGATGATCTCTGCGTAGGTGAACATCCGCCAACGGCCCTCCGGATTGGTTTCGGGGTGGTAGGTTGCCGTGCGTTTGTGGCGGTTGCCGGGGTTGTAACACGCGATAAAATCGCGCAGGTCGTCCAGTTTTAGCGGGTTTTTCTTGAGGGTGTGGTGGATGTTGGTGCGGTAGTCGTACACCCAGATTTCCTTTGTCCAGGGCGTTTTGCTGCTGGGCTTGTTGTCGAAAAATACTACGTTGGCCTTCACGCCCTGGGCGTAGAAAATGCCGGTAGGCAACCGGAGGATGGTGTGCACATCGGTAGTTTCCAGTAGCTTTTTGCGCACGGTTTCGCCAGCGCCGCCCTCGAACAGCACATTGTCGGGGAGCACGACCGCCGCCAGACCGGTGGCTTTGAGCATGGTGCGGATATGTTGCACGAAGTTGAGCTGTTTATTGCTGGTGGTGGCCCAGAAGTCCTGGCGGTTGTAGGTAAGGTCTTCCTTTTCCTGCTCGCCTTCTTCGTTGGTGAAGGTTTGGCTGCTCTTTTTGCCGAACGGGGGATTGGCCAGCACGTAGTCGTAGCGCGCGCCCGAGTCCGCGATCAGGGCATCGGCGGGGGAGATAAAGTTGTCGCTGTCTATGTCGCCGATGTTGTGCAGAAACAGGTTCATCAGCGCCAGGCGGCGGGTACCGGCCACGATTTCATTGCCGAAAAACGTCCGGTGTTTCAAAAATTCCCGTTCCTCCTTGTCCATTTGGTAATGTTCGGTCAGGAAATCGTAGGCTGCCAAAAAGAACCCGCCCGTTCCACAGGCCGGGTCGGCGATGGTGCGCATCGGTTCGGGGCGCACACATTCGACCATCGCGCGGATGAGTGCGCGGGGGGTAAAATACTGCCCGGCGCCGCTTTTGGTATCCTCTGCATTTTTTTCCAGCAGGCCCTCGTAGATGTCGCCCTTGTCTTTCACGCCCATCATCAGCCACTGCTCGGCGTCTATCATGGCGATGATTTTGGAGAGTTTGGCGGGATCCTGAATCTTGTTCTGGCTCTTGGTGAAAATCTGCCCCAGAATGCCCTTGCCCTTGCCCAATTCCCGAAGCATGGTGTTGTAATGCGTTTCGAGTTCGGCGCCTTTCAGGTCCACGAGGCTTCCCCAATTGTAGGCGGGGGGGATGGGCAGCGACCGGCTGTAGGGCGGCTTGCTGTACTCGTCGGCCATTTTGAGGAAGAGCAGGTAGGTGAGTTGTTCGAGGTAGTCGCCGTAGCCCACACCGTCGTCGCGCAGGGTGTTGCAGAAGGACCAGACTTTGGTGACGATGGCGGAGTTGTTGTTGGACATAGGAATGTGAGATTTTATGGGTGCATTTTAGTCAAAAAATTTGTCGGTGCTCCAGTTCTGAGGATTGCTGATGATGTAGGTGGTAATTTTATCAAATGCTTCGGTACTCCGGATAGTGCGTTCATCAAAACCACGTTGCCAGATTGGATCAAGCCAAACTCCCGGCTGATTTTGTTTGTGATAATTAAGACATTCTGTGGACACGGTTGACTTATATGCCCCGATTATCTGGCCAAGGTATGGACGCGATGCCCATTGAATTTTTGAAAACGGGATTTCGGCATCTGTCGGGGCAATTGCGTCGTTTGCTGGGGGTACGTCGTTGGGGAGCAACGCGTCGTTCGGTGGCGGCGTATCGTTTCGGGCAACCACATCGTTCGGGGCGACCACAAGGGTCGCCCGATCCGTGGTCGCGGCATTCGCAGCCGCCCCGCGGTTCAAATTCATCTTCGCCGAAACAGGCCGATGAATCACCAAAACGCCATGCATGTGATTGGGCATAACCTGAAATGCACCCAACTCCACATGGGGCCATCGTTCTGATAATCTTTCCCACTCGCGATATGCAATCTCCCCAAAAGGGTTCAGGATCATGATACCATTTTCCACCTCACCGAAATAATGAATCCGGTTTTGGGTGCAAATGGTGATAAAATACATGCATTCTTTGGCGTAATCGTACCCTCGAAGGCGAATACTGCGCCGATGATGAATTTCCGGGTTGTATTTCATGATTCGGTTTGTTTTCAAAATTGCTATGACCGTCACCTGTGGATTTCTCCGCCACCCCCCGCACCCGGGCGGCCACAAGGGCCGCCCCTACGCCACCAACCGTATTCTCCTACTGATGGCCACCCAATTATCCGCGTAGGGGCGACCCTTGTGGTCGCCTACGCGGGGGCGCCCAATCGCGCGATTCATCCCTCGGGCCATTCCGCCACCCCCCGCACCCGGGCGGCCACAAGGGCCGCCCCTACGCCACCAACCGTATTCTCCTACTGATGGCCCGCCCAATTATCCGCGTAGGGGCGACCCTTGTGGTCGCCCAATCACATGTGGCCGCCCAATCTACGCCGCCACCCCCCCGCACCCGGGCGGCCACAAGGGCCGCCCCTACGCCACCAACCGTATTCTCCTACTGATGGCCACCCAATTATCCGCGTAGGGGCGACCCTTGTGGTCGCCTACGCGGG
>JBGSKO010000175.1:0-29018 GCA_041741155.1 Saprospiraceae bacterium
TTCAATTCTAAACAAAACCTCAATGAACAAGTGAAACGATTTATTGAATATTTTAACCGTGTCTTGGCTAAGCCTTTCAAGTGGACATACAATGGTAAACCATGCAACACTTAATTCATACGCCATTCGATGGATGCACCAGTAGTATTTAAACACGCTCTAAGTCATGACTGCATTGCCCAGAACATATTTTACAGATAATTAATCTACAAATGTTTGTCATTTTACTTTACTGCCGCGTACTTTGTCAGAGCTTTCAAACCGAACGTCAAACCTTCGGTAGTGCAACCGTTTTGATAACAATTAAAACTAATTAAAATGAACGTAAATGCTTACGCGGCCTTTGAGCCAAAAGGAAAACTAGAATCTTACTCTTATGAGTTAGGGGAACTAGGATCAGAACAGGTAGATATCAAAGTTTCCTATTGCGGAATTTGTCATTCTGATTTAAGTATGATAAACAATGAATGGGGAATGACACAATATCCTCTTGTACCTGGTCATGAAATAGTTGGCGAAGTTATCGCCGCTGGTGAATCCGTTAAAAACGTAAAAATTGGAGATAAAGTAGGCTTGGGGTGGCTTTCAGCCTCCTGCATGAGTTGTCAGCAATGTATGGAAGGGGATCATCACTTATGTAACCATAGTGAATCCACAATTGTAGGAAGACATGGGGGTTTTGCTGATTACGTTCGTGGGCATTGGTCGTGGGCAATTCCGCTTCCTGAAGGGATAGATTTGAGTAAAGCCGGGCCGTTATTGTGTGGTGGAATCACCGTCTTTAATCCAATAATCCTGGCTGGTGTAAAACCAACAGATTCTGTTGGTGTGATTGGAATTGGGGGTTTAGGACATATGGCCATAAAGTTTTTAAAACATTGGGGTTGTGAGGTAGTAGCATTTAGTTCTAACCCGGACAAAAAAGATGAGATTCTTGCCATGGGTGCAAGCAAGGTGATAAATTCCAGAGAACCCAAAGAATTAGAATCTATTGCCGGAAGTTTAGCTTTCATTCTCAATACCACCAACGTAAGCCTGGATTGGAATTCGTACCTCACAACATTAGCTCCCAAAGGAAAACTCCACACTGTAGGAGCGGTATTGGAACCCATGGCAATTCCTGCATTCAGTTTAATTTCAGGGGAAAAATCAGTAGGTGGAAGTCCATTAGGAAGCCCCGCTCTGACAAAAACGATGCTTGATTTTTGTGTAAGACATGAAATATATCCAACGGTAGAGGAATTTCCTATGAAAGAAGTGAATGAAGCGCTAGAACATCTTAAAGAAGGAAAGGCCCGATTCAGGATCGTTTTGAAAAATTAGTTTTTTAAGTGCGTGTTTAAAATCTAGTTTCAAGCACTACCAACAATATAAAATGCAATAGCCCTTCACAGAGCTATTGCATTTGTATATAGGTTTGAAATCTACATCCGTAACCTTGACATAGCATGAAAAAAGAAGACATTGTTGAAATAACCGAAGTATCTTTTGTATTAGTTGTAGCTTCAGCTATGTACATATATGGTTTTGTAAAACATCTTCAATTTGACAATACTCAGCCACTAAAAAGGCCGGGCGGGTTCTCTCACTCTTTTTTTATTGGAATGCGCATTTTCATTTGAACCCAGACCGGGCAACCATTCGCTTGTCCCTGTATCAAGGGCATTTGCTTTAGGGCTGAAATAATTGATTCCGTAGTGCAAGGCAACGCGTTTGCGAGCATTTCGATGCCGTGTACTCCCCCTTTTTTATCTACCAAAAAACTGGCTACTATATTATTTCCTGGCTTTATTCGTTCATCTTTGGTACAGCAATCCCAAGCAATTTTTTCATTCAAATATTTTATCATTTCTCTTTCTCCTCCAGGAAATGATGGAGGATGGACAATATCAAACAAGTCATAAATTTTATTTTCATTTTGCCATTCCCTAACCGATTCAAACGGGCCGTTCAAGTCAGGATGCTGCACATGGTAAGTGATACTGGTATCAGCTAAACTAAAGTGTACATATCGCGTAATACGTGCCTGTACAGATGTATAGTTGCGTGTTGGCAAACGCCAAATTCCATCCATTTTTTTGGGCATAGAGAACTTACTCAACACAATATCTCCGCATCCGCCTCCTGGGTCGCTGTGGATGCTAAAATCTGATACCTTGTATTCGTTCAGAACAAACGAGAATGTCACGACACCTTCGATTCTATTTACCAAAGCTTCTGCCGGGTAAGAGATTTCTTTATGGATAAATGCCTGGATGTACGCTGTATTGCCACAGCCATCTGACATCTCCCTATCCAACTCATACTCTTCAAAGATCACCGTGCTGTCAACTTGAGCATGGAGTATAGAAGCACACCACAAACACCATAAAAGCCCGAGGATTGTTTTCATAAATGCAAAAATAAGATAATACCCTGATTCCAAAACCTTCTAATCCGCCTGTGTCACGCAGGAGCGGGCTTTTCAGCAAAGTTGCCTGAAGAGCCGTATTTTTGAACCTAATTCAACCAACATGGCAAAACAACTGATCCGACCCGACCGGGCAACAAACCGGCTGCTCCCCCATAAAGCTTGCTTCTTCCTGGCCGTTTTCCTGTCTTTGGGCTTCTCCGTCGCAGCCCAAAACACCCTGCACGTCGGCACGGGGTATCCGTACGCCAACCTGACATCGGCTGCCAACAATGCCGCACCGGGCGACACCATTCTCCTCCACGCCGGCACCTATCCCGGCGGGCTGCACATCTCCAATCTGCAAGGCACTGCCGGCGCATGGATCACCATCCGCAATGCACCAGGCGAAACGGTCGTGTTCGAGGGCGGCGGCAATGCCATCCAATTCTCCGATCCGGCATGGCTCCACCTGCGCGGGCTGATTTTCCAGCACCAGACGGGCAATGGACTGAATACCGACGACGGCGGCACGTACGCCACACCGGCCCACGACATCATTTTTGAAGACTGCACCTTCCGCGATATTTCAGCCACCGGCAACAACGATTTGGTAAAATTATCAGGCCTCGACCATTTTCAGATCCTGCGCTGCACCATCCAGAACGGCGCGACGGGCGGCAGCGGCATTGACATGGTGGGCTGCCACCATGGTCTGATTCGGGAGTGCTATTTTGAAAATCTTGGTTCCAACGCCATCCAGACCAAGGGCGGCTGCGCAGACATCCAGATCGAGCGCAATTTTTTCCGCAATGGCGGCCAGCGCACGCTCAACCTCGGCGGCAGCACCGGACTTGCTTTTTTCCGACCCGATACCGCTCATTTTGAAGCGGCGGACATCCGTGTGTTCAGCAACATCATCGTCGGCTCCTGGGCTGCTGTCGCTTATGTGGGCGCTGTGAATGTGCGCGTGGAAAACAATACCATCTACAACCCGCAAAACTGGGTACTTCGCATCCTGCAAGAAACGGTGGATCCGGACCGTTTCCTCGAATGTGGCGACAATACCTTCCGCAACAACATCGTGTACCTTGACCACAACCTCAACACGGAAACCAATATCGGCCCCAACACCCGCCCCGAAACATTTGAATTTGCCAACAACCTGTGGTACAATGCCGCCTTGCCCAACTGGTCCGGACCCGACATCCCTACTGCCGACCCAAACATGGTGCTGAACCAAAACCCGTTATTGACCAATCCCGCTGCCGATAATTTCCACATTCCGCCCGGCAGTCCGGCTGCAGGCGCAGGAGCATCTCCGGCCGGCACAGCGTTTGATTATTACGGCGCCGGTTTTGCCGTTCCACCCTCCATCGGCGCCGTTGAGGCTAACCCGGTGTCGGGTACAGGAGCGCTTCTGGAAAGGTCGGAGGGCATGGCGGTGTACCCAAATCCATGTTACCACACGACCAACGTGCTTTTTGTGCTGCCGAAGGCGGAGGCGGTTTCCTTGTCGGTATTTGACCAAAATGGCCGGTTGGTACGCGGGCTGCTGAACCACGAACGCCGCCCGGCAGGGGTGCAGGAATTGCGGTTCGAACGGACGGGTTTAGCTGCCGGCGTTTATTTCATTAAACTGAAAACATCTGCGGGGACGGAAACGAAAAGACTGTTGATGATAGCCAATTAATGAACGTTGATTGAAAACCTGGAGCATTTATAAAATGACGCAGCGGGGTCAAAAAACAGGAGGGCGTCTCATAAGTACAATTTTGAGACACCCTCCTGTAAAAACATGTTGCTTACTCGATTTCAATAATACCGCAACCGGATTACCCCCGCCAATTGTTTGGCGAAGCGGATCACCTGCCGGGTGTAGCCGTACTCGTTGTCGTACCACACGTAAAGCACGACGCTTTTTCCGTCTTTCGAGACGATTGTCGCCGGCGAATCGAAAATCGAGGACGTCGAGTTTCCGACCAGATCACTGGAAACCAGTTCATTGGAAAAGGAATACTGAATTTGCTCGACCAGATTGCCTTTCAGGGCAGCCTGGCGCATGATCTCGTTCACGGTATCCTTGTCAGTGGCCTGGTGTACTTGCAGGTTCAAAACAGCAAGCGACACGTTGGGCGTAGGTACCCGGATCGCGTTGCCCGTGAATTTACCCGCCAACTCCGGCATTACTTTGGCAATGGCGCTTTCGGCGCCTGTTTCGGTGATGACTAAGTTGAGCGCTGCCGAGCGCCCGCGGCGGTATTTTTTGTGGTAATTATCAAGCAGGTTCTGGTCGTTGGTGTACGAGTGCACGGTCTCGATATGCCCTTTGTCAATGCCCAACGCCTCGTGGATGACTGCCAGGACGGGGACTATAGCATTCGTGGTACAGCTCGCCGCCGACCAAATATTTTCGCCATCTATGTCCGCATGGTGGTTATTCACACCGTGCACAATATTGGGGATATCGCCTTTTGCGGGGGCCGTGAGCAGCACTTTTGAAGCGCCTTTGGATTGCAGGTGGCGACTCAGGTTGGCCCGGTCGCGCCAAACCCCGGTGTTGTCAATGATCAGGGCGTCCTCGATGCCGTAGGCGGTGTAGTCAATTTCCTCCGGCGTTCCGGCAGAGATCATGTCAATTTTGTGGCCGTTCACCCAGATGCACTTGTTCTCGACATCGGCGATCACCGTTCCCGGAAAATGGCCGTGTACCGAGTCGGAGCGCAGCAAATCGGCGCGTTTGATGATGTCATCCGGGCTTTTGTCGCGGGTCACGATCGCCCGCAGGCGCAATTGTTCGCCCTTGCCTGCTTGCGTGATCAGCTCCCGGGCCGCAATTCGTCCAATGCGGCCGAAGCCGTACAGCACGACATCCTTGGGCTTGAGGTGGATTTTGTCTTCGCCGATGAAGTCCTTCAGTTTTTTGCTGATAAAATCTGATTCGTCGGCGTAACCGCTTTTTTCATCCAGCCACTGCACGCCGATGCGGCCAATATCGAGCCGGGAAGGCGCCAGGTGGTTCTCGTAAATGGCCTTGGCCAGTCCCAGCGTATCGTGTACGGAAAGCGGGTGCCGCACCACCTCGCGGGCATAGTGGTGCAGGTTCAGGAGTTCGGAAGCGCTCCGATCCACCATTTGGTTGCGGAAAATGACCAATTCAATGGAGTGGTCGAACCAGAGTTTTCCCACAACGGCGATCAATTCGAGGGCCGCTTTTTCGTCTTCGATCCAGGTTTGCAGGGTCTTTTCGTAAACTTCCTTGGGCATAGTTGATAAAGTTTTAGGACTGATAAATGGTTAGGACGCCGTCTGCTTGTTCGGGCAGCGGCAAAAATGGCAAATCTGAAACTTTGGAGGGGTGAAAAATGAAGGGATTTATACCTGCCGCACCATATTTTTACCATCAAAATCGAGCTATGCACATCAAATCCATCTTACTGGTACTCCTTTTGACGCTCGCTGTCCATGGATTGAGCCAAAACACGCGCCGCGCATTTTTCGATGAGGCCGGTTTGTCCATAAACCGTACAAACGTTGAAAATGACAATACCGAAAACAGGTTCGGCTTTGGCCTCAGCGCGTACCATTTGGCACGGAAAGGGAAAAAACTGAATCTGGTACTTGGATTTGAATACAATCAGACCCGCCAATTCAAAAAAAGCATGTACGGCGGGCACTTCTACTCGCACAGCAAGATCACCTACTCGCTGAACAGCCTCTCGATACCGGTATCTGTAAGGTTGAATCTGGGCAATTTTTTTCTCGAAGCAGGTGGGTATCTGGAGTTTTATGTAGCCGCTAAAAGGCGGGGTACAACATTCAGCAACCCGCCCGGGTATCCACACGAATTATCTGATTTTAAGGATGTCGCAGATATTAAACCCCTGAACTACGGCCCATCAGCAGGATTGGGGTTTCGTATACCGCTACACTCCCATGAAATTTTTCTGAAAACAACATACAGGCGGGGCTTGAAAAACCTGCATAAAAACAACCGCTTCGAAATTTTTAACCAATACGTTCAGATACTAATCGGCATAAGCCTGTAGCCTCTTGCTCACAACTCTAACGCCCGCAACCTTCCCGGTCCATGCACACGATACCTGATTCCATCCATGCCAACCTGCAACAGCCCTTCCCGCTCACCTCCGAGCAAATACAGTTTTACCAAAAAAACCGATTCATTAAACTTAAACAGGTTTTTTCCCCGGAAACAATTGCGTTTTTCAATGCCATAATCAGCCGGAAAGTAACCGAAATGAATACAATGACGACAGATATCCCGGAGCGCAGCACGTACGGCAAAGCCTTTTTGCAGCTGTTCAATCTTTGGCGCGAGGCCCCCGATATCCGGGAACTCGTTTTTTCAAGACGTCTCGGACAGATCGCCACAGATTTGATGCAAACCACCGGCGTACGGCTCTACCACGACCAGGCTCTATTTAAAGAGGCCGGCGGCGGTATCACTCCCTGGCATGCCGACCAATACTACTGGCCCTTAGAATCCGACCGAACCGTAACGGCCTGGATACCATTGCAGGTCACGCCAATAGAAATGGGACCGCTCGAATTCAGTGCGGGCAGCCACCAGATTATTGTGGGCCGCGACCTCAACATCAGCGACGAGAGTGAACAAAAAATCGGAGCAACTTTACGGGTCACAGATTTCCCACACATAATTGAGCCATTCGACCTCGGCGAAATCAGTTTTCACTCGGGCTGGGTGTTCCACCGGGCGGGCGCAAACACCACCGAAAAGGTTCGAAAAGCGATGACGGTGATTTATATGGATAAAGAAATGGTTTTGAAAAATCCTGAAAATGACAGCCAAATCAACGACTGGAATACCTGGTGTCCCGGCGCTCCAGTGGGCGCGGTGATTGACACACCGATGAATCCTGTGCTATTTTCGCGGCTGTAGTAACAACCGTACCATACTGGACATTTTTATTCCGGGCTCCAGACTTTCCAGGTTTTAAAAACCTGGAAAGTCTCCTTTCGCGAAAATGTCTATTAGTATGCAACCGTACCCAAATTTGTGACATGAAAAAAAGTAAAATCCTGTTCGTTTTTGCGTGTAGCCTCGGGGTGTTCACCGGCCTTTACGCACAAAAAAACACCCGTTTTGTCAACGTTTTTATCGGCACCGATGGAACCGGGCATACCTTCCCAGGCCCTTCCGTGCCTTTCGGCATGGTACAGCCCGGCCCCGACAACCGAAGCGAGGGCTGGTCGCACACGAGCGGTTACCAGTATCAGGACACCACTATTTTAGGGTTTTCGCAAACCCGCCTGAGCGGTACGGGTATCGGTGAAATGGGCGATATTTTGCTGCTCCCTTTCGTGGAAACACCGGATGCCGGCCTGAAAAATCGCTATTTTAAAAATACTGAAATCGCCCACCCCGGCTACTATTCCGTCACCAAAAAGGACGGTGTACGCGTGGAACTCACTGCTTCCGAACGCGTTGCCATGCACCGGTACACCTTTCCCGGCAGGAGTGCGCAAGTGCTGGTTGATTTTCAGCATGGCCTCCGGTTCCTGACCGATAGTCTCGTGCTTGACAGCGATGTAAAACTGGAGGATGCCCACACTATTTCCGGTTGGTGTCACACCAAAAACTGGGTGGAACGGCGGTACTTTTTTGTGGTAACCTTCGACCAGTCCTTTGCAACCTCCAAAGTTTTGCCAAAAGGAAAAAAGGAAAATGCGCCCCGGTACCTGCTCCAATTTGACTTACCCAAATCGCGGGTTTTGCAGGTAAAAGTCGCCCTCTCGACCGTGGATGTTGCGGGTGCAAAACGAAATTTACAGACTGAAATACCACACTGGAGTTTTAGCGCGGTCAGGCAAAAGGCTGAGCAATCATGGAACACCTGCCTCAATCGTATCGAAATAAAGGCGGATAAGAAACAAAAAACCATCTTTTACACGGCGCTCTACCACTTGCTGCTCCAACCGTCCAACATAGCCGACGTGGATGGCCGGTACCGCGGCCCGGACAATCGGATTGCCCAGGCCCCTGACGGCGAATACTACTCCACGTTATCCATCTGGGACATTTACCGGGCAGCATTCCCCCTCCTGCAAATCGTGGCTCCGGAACGGGTGAACGGCATTGCCCGCACCCTGTTGCTGCACCACCGTGCCGCCGGTTTTTTACCAATCTGGACGGCCTGGGGGCAAGACAATTATTGCATGATCGGCAACCACGCCATTCCGATGCTGCTTTCCGCGTACCGAAACGGCTTCGACGGTTTTGACAAAAACGAGGCCTTGCGGGCGATGGTCGAAACATCTACCCAAAGCCATATCAATTCGGACTGGGAACTGTACAACCGCTACGGCTACTATCCGTATGACCGGCTGGATAACGAAGCGGTGTCGCGCACGCTCGAAAGCGGCTTCGACGACTGGTGTGTGGCAGAAATGGCGACTGCATTGGGCGATACCCTTACGGCGGAAATATTCCGGCGGCGGGCTGTTTTTTACAAAAATCTATTCGATCCAGAAACCAGGCTTTTTCGTGGAAAAGACACTTCCGGCAAGTTTCGTGTACCGTTTGACCCACTCGCCGCCACCTCGCCGATGAACAACCCCGGCGACTTCACTGAAGCGAATGCCTGGCAATACTTCTGGACGCCCGCCCAGCATGATGTGGCCGGCATGACGGATTTGCTGGGCAGCAAAGCGGGGTTGCGCAGGCACCTGGATACTTTTTTCAGTCTTGAAGCCCAAAATCCTAATGTGTTTTTGGGCCAGGAAGCCATGATCGGTCAGTATGCCCATGGCAACGAACCAAGCCATCACATCGCCTGGCTTTATGCGTTTACCGAGACCCCCGAAAGAGGGCACCGCCTGCTGCGCCGCATCGTCCGCGAATTTCACAACGACACGCCCGATGGTATGATCGGCAACGACGACTGCGGACAGATGTCCGCTTGGTACATCCTGTCTTGTTTGGGTTTTTACCCGGTGAATTCGGCGACTGGCGATTTTGTGCTGGGCGCACCGCAAGTAAAAAAAGCTACCCTCCACCTTGCCAACGGCAAAAAATTCCGGATACTGGCGAAACAATTTTCGGAAGAAAACGACCAAGCGCTGCAGGTGCGACTGAACGGTGTTTTGCTGAAAAAACCACAAATAGGGTATCGGGAAATTATGGCAGGTAGTACGTTGGAGTTTCAAATGGGGAGGTGATTTTTGCGCACCACTGGCCGGATGCGGCACTAGTGCCGCGTCCGGTCAATGTCCCATGAATCGGGGAGGCAAATTTTTCCTTCATCAAGGCGTGCGGAGGGCGCAATACGGGATATTGTAACCGACGAACAACGCAGAGGAAGGGAAAATTGGACCGCCATATTCATGGGTCATTGGCTGGACGCGGCACTAAACATCTGAAAAAAATTGCGCTATTGTTTGGGGGATGGCAAACAGGATTCTTTACCTTTCGCACACAAAAAAATATCAATGGAACAAAGCCCGCCAGCATACTGATGGCCCACGCCCCCGCTTCCCGCTGTACTGCCGGGGATGGGGCCGTGGGCTTGCGTAGCGGGCATACACGCACCGGACGGATAAGTAAAAAGGCGGAGTGCGGGATAAGTACTAAATCAGGGGCAATCACGCACTTCGTGATAAGTCCTCGTGGGGTACTTATTGTGAAGTGTGGGTTTTACTTAATCGTTTTCGGGAGTGACACGTTAGGTCTCATTAGAAAAAATTAAAAATGCTAAACAAAATACTTCGAGCATTGGGATTAAGAAAGAAAACAGATGAATTAAATACATCTATTGGAATAGGTGATTCTCAAATAAAGAATCTGAAAAGAGATTTAGCATTGGAAGGATTTCTGATTGAAGTTGCAAAAGAATTTGAAGATGAAATTGAATTTAAATCGGCTGCAAAAAGAGTAGCATCTCAATTAGAATTAGAAAAAGCAAAAGAACTTCCACGATATTTCCATAATAATCCACCTGAACCTGAAAGTTTGAAGATCAAAACTGCCAAATATGGACTGTTCGGGGTGTGGATGAGTATTTGTCAAGATTCGGTATTTGAAATTTTATACAACTACAAAGAGAAAGCAATTCCCACATTGTATTCTATTGGATTTGGAGTTTACGATTGGACACAATACAAAGCAATAAATATTTTATGTAGATTAGCCAATGAAGGAATTCAAACAAATGAGATAGTAAAAGATATTGGAGATAATATAAATCACTTCAGATATGAGGCGGTTTTTCCTTCAATAGAATCGCTTTCACGAATTTCAGATAATCCAGAAATACCTAAAATCATACTCAATATTTTTGAAGAATATTCAAATGACGACCCAATTGACGGATTACATATTTTAAGAATTTTGGCGAAGAATTATCCTGACAACGTTAAAAGTAAACTTGAATTTATAAAATCAATTGCAAGAGGTAAAGGTATAGAAAATAGGTCTCCTGTACTTGACGGAGCAGTTTTGTCAATTGATAAGGACGGAAACGAAAGTTATTCAATTAGAGGAGAAGAAATTGAGGGAAACTTTGAAAAATCGCATAGAATAAACGCTGCGGCATTATTTTATCACTTAGATTCTACTGATAAAGAAATTAATGAACTTATCGAATATTGGGCAAAAAATGCAAAATAAGAATCTCATAGAAATATGACAATCGAATTGAAGAAAAAAAATAGACCTAACAAAGCATAAAATAGTCATGAGGGCTATGCGCTCTCACGTCATTTATGCAGTAGATCGCTCAAAACTAAAATCCCTCATATCGCCAGCATCTGCCACCGCCGGTTGCCTTGGGCCAATACACCTTAACCTGAAAACAACATGAACACCCCACCGCGTTTTGCCGACCCCGGTGTCGAACTGGGTGATTTCGCCACACATTTCGTGATACATTGCCCCAAATGCGCGGGTAAAGCGCACATCAATCCGGCAGGAAACACCTTTCCGAGATACGGCAATATGCAAGGTGTGGAATGGCGGCTCACCTGCACGGCCTGCTTCCATGTAGAGACGCCCGGGTATTGGCATGGGGCGGCAACGGCTTACGTTTCGGTCAAATGCCGCGAATGCCACGCCCCCTTGCAGCGCAGCGCCCCATGGGACGGCCACTGGAAGAAACTCGCCATGCACTGCGATGCCTGCGGCGACGACTGCGAATACGAGGCCCAAATTTCCAGACTCCCATACCACGAGGGCCGAAAAACCGACCCGGTGTTTGGCCTGCCGTTGTGGCTGCAAAAGACCTTTCGCGACGACGTGTTTTGGGCCTACAACTACGAACATTTAGGGGTGCTGCGGCAATACATCGGCGCCAAATTGCGCGAACGCGGCATCGAACCGCGCAACACGATCCGGAAAAACAGCGCAATGCTGAGCCGCTTGCCGGAATTCATGAAAAAAGCCGCCAACCGCGACGGGCTTTTGAAGTTGGTTGAACACCTGGAACAATCGTAAAAAGTGCCCTGTTGTCTAAGACGCTCCCCTGCCTAAACGATAATTCAAATGCCAACCCCAAAACGCTCGACTCACAAGATTCAGCGAGTACTATTTTGAGTAACTTCAATCCTCAGATTCATCAAAAAAACCACGAAACCCTTTTTTCAACAAGCCACTTTTGAGTATTTCATCACTTGTCCAAAGTTTGGCTTCCATTTCAAGGGCAAGAGCAAGAAATGGCGTGTCTTTTTCATCAATATCGTGACAAAGACGAAAGGCTTCGATCATTCAGCCACGATCTCCTCGCCTAAATCCTCTACAGAGGCATCAAAATCAACTTGTTCGGCTAACATTTCGAGGCGAAACAGTTCCAGTAATCGAAGCAAGGTTTCTCGTTTGATAACACTGCGATCCATGCTGATTAAAAACCGGTCGGTCGTAGTTGTCAATTGTAGTGCACTCATGTTCAAATCTTATTTAAGTTGTTGCAAAGATAGGCTGTTTTTGGATTGATCTAAAGTTACAACCCCAACAACCCCAACGCCCGCAACTGCACCACCGGCTTGCTGTACCAAAACGCCTCAAAATCACCCAATCCGGCGGTTTCAAAACCGGTTTTCAAGTCCTGGAAAGTATATCCGTCGGTATGGGCAACCGACAGTTGATCCAACATTTTTGCCAGCCAGACGCCCTGCTCCGGCGGAAAGTTCAGGCGTACGGTTTCGCGTTTGTCCTGCACCGTTAGTATAGCCGTTTCCCAGGTAACCCCTTTTTTGGTTTTGGTGGATACTGCCAGCGTCGGCGTCGGGCCGAGCCACACCATTTTTGCCGTCGGTTTCAGGGCCAAAGTATCCGTTTCCTGCAGGACATGGGCGATGTAGTTTTTGGGGATAGTTGTGCGCGGCACCTTGAAATCGAACCAGTCGGACAAGGGATATTCCAGCCCGATGCCGTGCATGAAATTGAGCAGCGATTTTTTGAGTCCGTAGCTGAACAAGTCGTGATCCGCCCCGGTAGGATCAATATGCACGATGTCATTTTTGGCAAAAAGGCCGTCCTGGCCGGGCTCCTGTTGCACACCGAACTGCTCGGGATACAGGCCTACGGGGCTGTGGGCGGTCATGGCAAACTGGTGCCAAAACCCGGATTGCAAAACGCCCGCCTCGAACATCTGACGCACCATTTCCAGCGAATCCACCGTCTCCTGCGCCGTTTGTGTAGGAAAACCGTACATCAGGTAAGCGTGCACCATGATGCCCGCCTCGGTGAAATTGCGCGTCACACGGGCCACTTGCGCCACGGTCACGCCTTTTTGAATCAGGTCAAGCAGCCGGTCGGAGGCTACTTCCAGTCCGCCGGACACCGCCACGCAGCCCGAAGCCCGGAGCAGCGTGCACAAATCGCGGCTGAAATTTTTTTCGAACCGGATGTTGGTCCACCACGTGACCGTGAGTTTCCGCCGGATGATTTCGAGCGCCAGGGTGCGCATCAGGGCGGGCGGCGCGGCTTCGTCCACAAAATGAAACCCGTTTTGGCCGGTTTGGGCGATCAGGGTTTCCATGCGGTCGCAGAGCAGCCGGGCCGTCAGGGGTTCATATACTTTGATGTAATCGAGCGAGATATCGCAAAACGTGCATTTGCCCCAGTAGCAGCCGTGCGCCATGGTGAGTTTGTTCCAGCGGCCGTCACTCCACATCCGGTGCATGGGGTTGGCGATTTCGAGTACGGAAATGTACCGGTCGAGCCACAAATCGCTGTAGTCCGGCGTGCCGGTGTCCGCCTGTTTGTAGTCCTTGCTGAGGCTGTGGTTGAGGTATTCCACCTGTCCGTTCACGAGCGCGAAACAGCGTTTCAGCAGTTCCAGCGGGCGTTTGCCGGCGATATGTTCAACGAGGTTCTCCACAGGCGCTTCCCCGTCGTCGAGGGTAATAAAATCGAAAAATTCAAACACCCGCGGCTCGGCCAGCGAACGCAATTCGGTGTTGGCAAAGCCGCCGCCCATCGCGATTTTCACGCCGGGACAATGTTTTTTGATCCACTGCGCACAGCGGAATGCGGCGTATAAATTACCCGGAAACGGCACGGAAATCGCCACCAGCGCCGGCTTAAATGCTGTGAAATGCGCCGCCAAAGCATCTGTCAACAGGTGATCTATGTAGGTAAAATCCTGTTGCAGGGCGGTGTACAACGCATCGAAGTGGTTGGCCGAGCGGCCGAGGCGTTCGGCGTAGCGGCTAAAGCCGAAATGAACATCCACACACTCCTGAATCAGGTCAGACAAGTCTTCGAGGTACAGCGTGGCCAGGTGTTTGGCCTTGTCCTGAATGCCCAGCGCGCCGAAGGCCCAGTCGAGGTCGTCTAATTGGGCGAAGCGCGACGCCTCCGGCAAAAAACCTTCCGGACAAATGCGGTGCGCCAGCGTGGGATCTTTACCCTGCAAAAAAGCAATGACGGCATCAATGGTCCCGATGTAGTCGTCCTGCAACGCCACCATGCGCTGCGCATTGGCGGACATGGCCGCCGCAGGCGGGCCAACGTGCGCAAACAACTGCGTCAGCCCTTGCCGGGAAAACAACGCCAGAATGACCTCGATGCCCAGGTCCGCCTGCCGTGCCGGGATCTGCCGGGTATTCAAAAAGCCCTTCAGGTACGCCGTAGCGGGGTACGGTGTGTTCAATTGCGTGAAGGGCGGCGTGATCAGAAAAACAGTCGGCTGCAAGGCGTGGCGGATTTTGGGCGTGAAAGTACGGTTTTAGGAAAAAATACAGGGCCTCCTCTCCTTGGCGGTACAAACGTGGGAATCTTGCAACATTTGCTTTCTGTTTTATAACATAAACAATGCAGGTTGCCTCCACCTTTGTACTCTCAAATGACAACAGAAAATTCAAGAATTAACATCCAAAAAATTAGACACTAACACCTTAAGTATATCGAATTCAATAAAATAAAAACTATGCAAGGAAAATCAATAGGTATTATATTGATCATAGTCGGAGCATTAATGATCGCATACACCGGGTTCAATTTTGTTACGAGCGAAAACGTAGTTGATATCGGCCCGATTCAGATCAACAAAGAAAAAAACCACTTTGTCCAATGGCCACCCGTAGTTGGTGTACTGTTGATCATCGGCGGCGTTCTGGTAATTGCACGAACAAAAAAGGCATTGATTTAAGCTTTCATATTTAGCGCGTACCCCCATTCAACCAGATTGAATAACCCACGCCCCCCATTTCCGGCATTGTTGCCGGAACCGGGGGCGTGGGCGTTTATATAGCCTTGGAAAAAACTCCGCGCCCCCGTGCCGCTGCGGTGTAAAATCCCCAACTTGTGCCCCAAAAAATACTGCTCATGAAGTACGGCACGCTCCTTTTTCTCTTGCTCTCCTTGTCCCTCCACAGTCAGGCCCCGCTCCGCCAAACCAGCACACTCGCCGAAAACTGGAAATTTTCCAAAGGAAATCCCGGCGGAGCCGCAGCGCCCGACTTCGACGATGCCTCCTGGCAAACGGTGCGGGTACCGCACGACTGGGCCATTTCAGGACCGTTCAACCCCGCCGGCTCTGCCGAAACGGGCAAACTGCCCTGGCAGGGCGAAGGCTGGTACCGCCACACCTTTCGCGCAGACGCCAACTGGGCCGGCAAACGCGTGTACGCCCTGTTCGACGGCGTCATGGCGTTCCCGAAAGTATATCTGAATGGCCGCCTCGCCGGCGGGTGGGACTACGGCTACAACTCCTTCTTTCTAGACCTCACGCCCCTGCTGCGCCCCGACGCCAACAACGTATTGGCGGTGTATGCCGACACCCGGCAACACGACAGCCGCTGGTATCCGGGAGCGGGCATTTACCGTAAGGTGCAACTCATCGCAACCGATCCAGTGCATGTAGGCATCTGGGGCACCCAAATCACTTGCTCCGACATCCGTGCAGAACGTGCAACCGCGCAGGTACGCACCACCGTACAAAATGAGAGCGACCGTACGGAGACAGTCTCCGTGCAGCAATATATTTTGTCTTCCCGAGGCGACATCCTCGCTTCCGACTCCATCGGCTGCCCCGTAAAACCCGGCGAGTCGCATACTTATGAGCAGCAGCTTCAGCTATTCAAGCCGCGCCTGTGGTCGCCCGACAAGCCGGTGTTGTACACCCTGAAAACCGTGTTGCGCAAAGGCGGAGTCGTGTGCGACGAGTATGTTTCCTCGTTCGGTATCCGCACCATCGAGTTCACGGCCAACGATGGCATGCTGCTGAACGGCAAGCGCTTGCAACTGAAAGGGGTGAACCTGCACCACGACTTCGGCGCGCTCGGCGCGGCATTCAACTACCGCGCCCAGGAGCGGCAACTGGAACTCCTGCGCGCCATGGGCTGCAACGCCATCCGCACCAGCCACAACGTACCCGCACCTGAACTACTCGACCTCTGCGACCGGATGGGCTTCCTGGTGCTGGACGAACTGTTCGACAAGTACGACGGCAAGGCGGATTATCTGCCCGGCGCCGATTTTGCCGCCTTCGCCGAGCGCCAGGTGCGCAACTTCGTGCAGCGCGACCGCAACCACCCCAGCATTTTCCTGTGGAGCGCCGGCAACGAAATCGGCGACGTGCAGGGCAACGTGAATGGCGGTTTCAACAAACTACAAGCCGTGGTGGAGGCCTTCCGCAAGTACGATCCGTCGCGCGCCGTGACCCTCGTGTGCGACCAACGGGACAACGCAGCCCTGCGCCATTTCGACTATTACGACGTGGTGTCGTACAACTACGGCCGCCGCTACGATCTGGCCCGCCGACTGGCGCCACAAAAAGCCGTCATCATCACCGAATCGGCCAGCACGGTCAGCACCCGCGGGTTTTACGAACTGCCGCTCCCGGCGAAAAAAACCGATTTTACCGACGCCGTGCAGATCAGTTCTTATGACCTGAATGCACCCTCGTGGGCGGAAGTGCCGGAGGACGATTTCCGTTGGCAACAGGAAGACCCGTTTGTGGCCGGCGAGTTTGTCTGGACGGGTTTCGACTACCTCGGCGAGCCGACGCCCTACGGCGATTATGCCATTGCCGAGCGCGGCATGAAGCGCGAAGACCTCGCCCGTAGTTCATACTTCGGTATCCTTGACCTGGCAGGCTTGCCTAAAGACCGATACTACCTGTACAAAAGCGTGTGGAAACCCGAAGAAACGACGGTGCACATATTGCCGCACTGGAATTGGCCCGAGCGCGCGGGCAAACCCGTGCCGGTGTTCGTGTACACCAATGGCGACTGCGCCGAATTGTTCCTCAACGGGAAATCGCTTGGAAAACAATGCAAGCAACCCAATTCAGAAAACAGCATCGAGCGCTACCGGCTGATGTGGAATGCCGTGCCATACACGCCCGGAAGCCTGCGCGCAGTGGCGTACCGGGTAGGCCAATCTATCGGTGAAGCCGAAGTAAAAACCGCCGGCGCCCCTGCGTCCATTCGCCTTACGCCCGACCGCGATACCCTGCGGGCAGGCGGCGAAGACTTGAGTTTTATCACAGTGGAAATCCTGGATCGCGATGGCAACCTTTGCCCCCTGGCAGACAACACTGTTCGATTTCGGGTGGACGGCCCCGCTGAAATAACCGCCGTGGACAACGGGAATCCGCGGTCTTACGCGCCGTTTCAGTCCGATACGGTGCAGGTGTTTTATGGCAAGGGCATGCTGGTACTGCGGACCAAATCCGGGCAAACGGGGGGTGTGACGGTGACGGCGAGCGGGGGTGGGGTATCTACTAGTGAGATAGGTGTTCAGGTTGAGTAAGTTTTGACCAGGTAATACTCAGTCCGTTTTCGCCGAGTTGGTTTTATGTTTTAATCGAAGATTTAATGAAAAAATATGGATTAAACAAGCCTATCTCAAAATCTAAACTTAGTCGAACTTGATTCCTCCTTGCTAAGTACGAACGAACTGACATTCCTCCTACGGGTGCAAGAGCTTTAAAAGGCCTGATTAACTGCCAAACAGCCCACTTGGATTCTTCTCCGGTAAGTAGTTATCTTTGCAGCCTCGTTTTGCCCCAGTAGTATCTGCAAGTTTTTCTTAAAAGTCCATGTACGCCACATCCGACATATCGCCATTTGTTCAACGCAGCCAGGATACCGCAGTTATTTTTGTGGGTATGCGCAATGCGTATCTGGCATTGCGGCGCAATGTGGGACATGTTGCTGGAAGTATCTTGACCATCTTGATTGTCCCCATTGCCGTTGGGTTTATGTGGTTGTTTCTCCGGAGTCAGCGAAGCAAACTGAAAAAACTGCTCTCCACCAACGTTGACTTGAGCAATTACAAAAAAACGCGAATCGAATTTGATCGGCTGAACTCCATATTTGAAGTCATTGGCGACCGGAATTTTGATAAAATAATTACTCGGGCGCCTTGGCTCCTGCTCGGAATCCTCCGCATCATGGATGATATACTTCGGTTGATCCGCCAACGACGTGATGCCATTGGTCATGCCTTATCGCAACTGGATGCTACCGCACCACATACCGATTTACTCAAGCCAATTACTGAAGCAGAACTTTGGGAGCATCGCACGAAAGCCTACGATTACCGCTTCTAATGTTCAACACGTCTTACCCGTTCAAGTTTCGGATGTCCGAAAAAGTGGAAGGTGAGCCGTACCACAAATTACACCGATTTGCCTTCCGCTGCAAACGGAACGAACGGTATGCTGTGCTATTGGAAGAGTACGAAGGTGATTTTTTCGGAATCAAATTTTTCCGGAACGCGCTATCCAAATCAAGCAAGCGATTCCAGCAGATGACCAACTTTTATGATGCACCGGCGGTCATAAATACATGTCTTGAAATCATGCGGTACAAACTAAAAGAAAACCCGAGGGCTTCTTTTGGCTTCACCGGCGCACCTTTGGAATCAGAGAAAGATGACGTAACCAAGCCTACAAAGCGTTTTCGTTTGTACAAACGCATCATGGAAAACCTTTTTTCGCCGGAGCGTTTTGTCCATTACCAATTAGAGCAAGCAAACATCTATCTGCTCATCAACCGATGTTCGGAGTCTCCACAGGAACTTGCCGAATGGGCTACGGAAATGCTACGTCGCAACTACGAATTTTAGGCAAAGCCCCTGGATACTATTCAATAGCCTTACACCTGAAGCAGACCATTTCGACCCATTTCCTTTCATTTTAATGAACTTGATTTTGTCGTGTATCGCCGCCATGCAAGCACCAATCATCATGATGTCGCAGAACTGGAAGGAGGAAAAAGATCGAAAACGGGCTGAAAATGATTACCTCATCAACCTGAAAGCCGAATTGGAGGTACGGCACCTGCACATGAAGTTAGACCTGCTCATGGAAGAACAGATGAGCCGTCTGATTGAAGTACAGGCAGAACAATTAAGACTACTGAACGAATTGGCAGAAAAAACCGGGCTGGCGCCGCATACCCAAAAATAGAATCAATACCTCGAAACTAAAGCGAGTTTTTGGTATTTGGCCAGTTTACCCGGGTCGAGGTAAGAAATACTGCCTCCATTGTCCATCACCATTTCGATAATTTCTTCCACAACGTCTTCAACGGCGCCCACGGTAGTTGGGTCGTCCACAATTTTAACTATATCGCCCGACACGATAGCGGGTTGCAGAAAACCTTTTTCTACCAGCAACAAATTCGCACGACCCTCGCGGGCAGCCAAATAAATTTCTTGAATGTCGGATATTACCCTTTGTTGGCTTTCCGCATGATCAAGCTTTTGGAGTGCATCCTCTTGCTGAAGGGCGCGGTGCGCACGCAGAACGGGCCAGGATGCGGAGACAAGGTCTTGTGCTTTGTCGTTGTCGTGATTGCCGTTCAGATTTGCTACAAAGGCGGCGGGGATGTCGGCGATTTCACGGTAGTAGCCATGGTTGCGCTCATCGGAGACGAGGACAGTGGGCAAAGGGTGGGCTTTATAGTGCTCGACAAACGCTTTATCCACACGGTTAAAAATTCGCGGAGGTAGTTTTCCTCTACACCTGCCAGAGATCTGTCCAATGACTGGGTAGCGTAGAGCGTGTCGTTGACCATCGGGAAATCATCGTTGTTGATTTCCTGTATAAATTGGTCGTTTTGGGCTTCGAGCAGCCGGGCTTTTTTCTGGCTGAAACAGAGGATGTAGTAGCCTTCAGTTTGGTTGACGGCTCGGACAATTTCGCGCACGGCGAAACTTGTGCCAATGTTGACACGGTCAACCACTGCGACGGGCAGTCTTAAAAATTCTGCCGTATCATGGTTTATGAAAAGGACAAGGCTGTCCAAGTTGAATTTGTGATCAATATTGCCCGCCAAATTTTTCATTTTTTCAATGACGGGCAAAATGTCGCGTTTTTCGTGCGCGGCAAGCAAGCGGCTTTCCGCTTCGTTGACCATATTTTTCAACTTTATGTCGTCCTGCTCATTGTCGGGGAACGTGCGGTGCGTGTTGAGCAGAATGGTAATACTGGGGTCGGAGACCGAATGGCGGAGTTTTTTGAGCGTGTCTGCTATCATCATAAGGATATTTTGTTTTTAATGTAATGCCAAAAAGGAGATTAAGTTTAGCCGCGACGTCATAAACTTATCTTCTTTTCAACAAGCATCCGACAACTTTAAAAAAACGCTCAACCTTATAAGAACAGAATTTAGCCACATGCCGTCTTTTACCCTGCAACCACCTACCTTTACCAACTTTAATTAACGGATAAAACCCTGTCATGATAAAATACATACTCGCACTTACGGGTCTCCTATTCATTGGGCTTGCGCCGATGGCTCGCGCGCAGCAAAGCGTAGCCCGGCAGTGGAACGAAGCTCTTTTGCAAAACATTCGGGGAGACCTCGCGCGCCCCCCCGTGCAGGCGCGCAACCTGTTTCATACCTCCATCGCCCTCTACGATGCCTGGGCCGCTTATGACAGCGTAGCTCGGCCCTACTTGCTTGGGAATACCGTCGGCAACTATACCTGCCCTTTCGACGGGGTGCCCCAGCCGGCGGATGTGCAGGCTGCACGGGAAGAAGCCATGAGCTATGCCGCATATCGGGTACTCCTTTCCCGGTTTGCCAATTCTCCAAATGCATTCGCAGCGATAACCCGGGTTAGAGACTTGATGACTGCGCTCGGGTACGACTACAACTTCAATTCAATCAATTACTTGTCCGGGTCGCCGGCAGCATTGGGCAATTATATCGGCCTGTCTATCCTGCAAATGGGTCAGCAAGACGGTTCTGGAGAGCTGTACAACTACGGTAACCTGTACTATCAGCCGGCAAACCCGGCAGTAGCCTTGAACCTGGCGGGATTGTCCAACGTGTTCAACCCCAACCGCTGGCAGCCGCTGACCATACCCGGCGCTGTTGATCAAAATGGAAATCCAATTAATGCAACACAGGTTTTTATCGGTCCGGAATGGGGCAACGTGCAACCGTTTTCCCTGAAGGCAAGCGACCGAAAAGTGTACCAGCGCGCAGGAAATAACTACGTCGTATATCAGGACCCCGGCCCGATGCCGTTCCTCGACATAGTTGCAGGCGATAGCACGACCAACGAGTTTATCTGGAATTTCTCCCTGACCTGCGCATGGGCGGCGCACCTCACCCCCGACGACGGGGTGCTGTGGGATATCTCGCCAAAATCTATCGGCAACATCCAGACCTACCCAACCAACCTGGCCGAGTACCACGATTTTTATGATTTCGCCAATGGCGGCGACACCGGAATCGGCAGGGATACCAATCCACGCACGGGACAGCCTTACCAGCCACAAGTCGTTCCGCGCGGCGATTACACCCGCGTGTTGTCCCAGTTTTGGGCCGACGGCCCCAATTCGGAAACCCCGCCGGGACACTGGTTTACCATCCTGAATCATGTCGGCGACGACCCGAATTTTGTAAAACGCTACAACGGAAAAGGCCCTCTACTTGACGACCTGGAGTGGGATGTCAAGTCCTATTTCACGCTCGGTGGCGCCGTCCACGATGCAGCCATAGCCGCGTGGGGAATAAAAGGCTGGTACGATGGCGTTCGTCCCATCACGGCCATCCGGTACATCGCCAAACTCGGGCAAAGCTCCGACCCCGCTTTGCCGCGGTACCACCCGGCGGGAATCAAATTAGTGCCCGGATTTATTGAACAAATTGCCGCCGGTGATCCATTGGCCGGAACAAACAACGTCAACGTGGGAAAGATAAAGGTGAAAGCCTGGCGGGGTTTCGACTTCATTGCGAACCCTGCAACAGACTATGCCGGCGTGGACTGGATTCTCTCCGACAAATGGATACCGTACCAGCGCAAAGGTTTTGTCACCCCTCCTTTCGCCGGCTATATTTCCGGCCACTCGACCTATTCCCGCTCGGCCGCCGAAGCGCTGACCCGGCTCACCGGCGACCCGTATTTCCCGGGAGGAATGGGGGAGTTTCATGTAGCCGCAAACAGCAATTACCTGATCATCGAACAGGGCCCGAGTGTGGACGTGACTTTGCAATGGGCCACCTACCGCGACGCTTCCGACCAGTGCAGCCTCTCCCGGATTTGGGGCAGTATTCACCCACCTTTCGATGACATTCCGGGGCGCGTAATCGGCGATAAAATCGGAAACGAAGCCTTCGACCTGGCAAAAACATACTTTTATAAAGACGAAGACCAGGACGGCGCTTACAGCTTCGAAGACTGCGACGATCTCAATCCGGATGTACACCCTGGCGCTTCCGAAGTCTGCGACGGCCTCGACAATGATTGCAATGGACTGGTGGACGAATCCCCCGTGTACACCTACTTCCTGGATAGCGACGGCGACGGATTCGGCAACTCGGCTGCGGCCCTGGATACTTGCATAACCACGCCGCCTACCGGATACGTCACCAACAACCTCGACTGCGACGACGCCGAAGCAGCACTCAACCCCGGCGTAACCGAAATCTGCGACGGACTGGACAACGACTGCAACGGACTCGTGGACGACCTGCCCGTTTTCACCTATTTCCTCGACACCGATGGCGATGGATTCGGCAACTCGGCTGCGTCTTTGGACACCTGCCTGACCACGCCGCCCGCCGGTTATGTCACCAACAACCTCGACTGCAACGACGCCGAAGCAGCACTCAACCCGGCAGCCGCAGAGGCTTGCGACGGTTTGGACAACGACTGCAACGGACTGGTGGACGACCTGCCCGTTTTTACCTATTTCCTCGACACCGACGGCGACGGATTCGGCGACGAAGCGGCATCTCTGGACACCTGCCTGACCACGCCACCCACCGGATATGTCACCAACAACCTCGACTGCGACGACGCCGAAGCAGCACTCAACCCGGCAGCCGCAGAGGCTTGCGACGGTTTGGACAACGACTGCAACGGGCTGGTGGATGACATGCCTATTTTCACCTATTTCCTCGACTCCGACGGCGATGGATTCGGCAACTCGGCTGCGACGCTGGACACCTGCCTGACCGCACCGCCCACCGGTTATGTGGCCAACAACCTCGACTGCGACGACGCCGAAGCAGCACTCAACCCGGCAGCCGTAGAAGCCTGCGACGGTTTGGACAACGACTGCAACGGGCTGGTGGATGACATGCCTATTTTCACCTATTTCCTCGACTCCGACGGCGATGGATTCGGCAACTCGGCTGCGTCTTTAGACACCTGCCTGACCACGCCGCCAACCGGATATGTCACCAACAGCCTCGACTGCGACGACGCCGAAGCAGCACTCAACCCGGCAGCCGCAGAGGCTTGCGACGGTTTGGACAACGACTGCAACGGACTGGTGGACGACATGCCCTTTTTCACCTACTTCCTCGACGCCGACGGCGATGGATTCGGCAATTCGGCTGCGTCTTTGGACACCTGCCTGACCACGCCGCCCGCCGGTTATGTCACCAACAACCTCGACTGCAACGACGCCTCGGCAGCACTCAACCCGGCAGCCGCAGAAGCCTGCGACGGACTGGACAACGACTGCAACGGATTCGTGGACGACATGCCCTTTTTTACCTATTTCCTCGACACCGACGGCGATGGATTCGGCGACGAAACTGCTGCCCTAGACACCTGCCTGACTCCGGCGCCCGTGGGATATGTGGCCAACAGCCTCGACTGTGACGACAGCAATCCGGCGATCAATCCGAATGCCCTTGAGCTCCCGGACGGGATTGACAACAACTGTAATGGAATCATTGACGTGGATGTGAGCACTTCAGAGGTGTTTTCCCAAACCAGTTTATTCCCGAATCCAGCGGTTGGGTATATCACCTTTCAGCACCCGGCAGGCAATGCGCTCGACCTTGAAATATACGACCTCGCGGGTAAGTTCTTGCTGCGTCAGCGGCTGGAGTTTTATACGGAACGAACCACTGTAGATATTTCAGCTTTACTGCCGGGAATGTACCTGTTGACGCTGCGCGACGAGAAAAGCGGGCAAGGCATGCAGGTAAAAGTGGTGAAATTGAGATCGTAAATACCTGGACCTTGAACGCACACACAATTCGCAACGCCTTTGACTCCCGGTTCAACGCCGCACCTGAAATCACCGTACGCGCGCCGGGACGCATCAACCTGATCGGAGAACACACCGACTACAATGCCGGCTATGTGCTGCCGGCTGCTATTGACAAAGCGATCTGGCTTTCTGCCGGACGGCGCGACGACGGCCGGTTTGCCTTTTTTGCCGCCGACCTCGATGCGTTTTTCCTGTCGGAAAACGACACGCCGGCTTTTCAGCAGGAGCACTCTTGGGCAAACTACCTGCTCGGCGTCATCAACGAAGCCCGAAAAGACGGACTGCACGTGGGCGGGCTGAACGTAGCCTTGGGCGGAGATGTGCCGCTCGGCGCGGGCTTGTCGTCCTCGGCAGCACTGGAGAGCGGCATGATGTTCGCGATCAATGAATTGTACGGCCTGCAGTTGTCAAAATTGGACATCGTGCGGCTGGCACAACGCGGCGAAAACAACTTCGTTGGTATGAAATGCGGGATCATGGACATGTTCGCCTCGGTTATGGGCCGAGCCGACAGCGTGGTGCGCCTCGACTGCCGCAGCCTCGATTTCGAGTATTTCCCGTTCGATGCGCCGGGGTACAGCCTCGTCCTGTTCGATTCCGGGGTAAAACACGCGCTCGTGGATTCGGAGTACAACACCCGCCGGGCCGAATGTGAAGCCGGTGTGGCAGCGCTTCAAGCATTCGATCCCGCCGTGTCGAGCCTGCGCGACGTGTCGCCGGAACTGTTGTTCAAACACCGCGACGATCTACATCCGGTGGTGTTCCGGCGCTGCAAATTTGTAGTGGAGGAAATCACTCGTGTAGAAGCCGCCTGCCATGCCCTGCAAAACGGCGACCTGGCCCGCCTCGGCGAACAGATGTTTCAGTGCCACGACGGCCTGAACTACGAGTACGAAGTCTGCGTACCGGAAACGAATTTTCTGGTGGAACAGGCCCGCGCGCACCCCGGCGTATCCGGCGCCCGACAAATGGGCGGCGGTTTCGGTGGCTGTACGATCAACCTGGCGCAGACAAGCGATTTGGAACAGTTTTCCCAAACAACTGCCGCAGCCTACCGGCAGGCCTTTGGAATTGATTTGAAAATTTATCCGGTACGGCTGACCGAAGGGACGATGATCGTTTTGGATTAGCCAGAGCATCCCGTGAAATCGAATAGAACAACTCCCCAAAACACCCAAATACACCAACCATGCCACACGACCTCCCCCACCGCCGCTACAACCCGCTCACCGATGCGTGGGTGCTGGTATCGCCCCACCGATCCAAGCGCCCGTGGCAGGGGCAGGTAGAAAAATTGCCGGCCGACAACCGTCCGGCGTACGACTCGGGCTGCTACCTGTGCCCCGGAAATACCCGTGCCAATGGCGAGCAAAACCCGGATTTTCAGGGCGTTTTTGTGTTCGACAATGATTTTGCGGCGCTGCTGCCGGATGTTTCGGAAGCCCGTTCGAGCGACAGTGCGTTTTTCCGCGCCCGACCGGAGCGCGGCCTGGCAAGGGTTATCTGTTTTTCGCCGCAGCACAACCTGACGATTCCAGAGATGGACGTAGCCGCCATCCGGCAGGTGGTGGACGCCTGGGTGGACGAGTACCGGACGCTGGGCGCCCGGTCGTTCATCCGCTACGTGCAGATTTTTGAAAACAAAGGCGCCATCATGGGCTGCTCCAACCCGCACCCGCACGGACAAATCTGGGCGCAGTCAAGCATCCCCGACGAACCGCTGAAAAAGCAGCGGGCACAATTGAAATACTGGAAAAAACACGGCCGCTCCCTGCTCGCCGATTATCTGCAGGAGGAACAGGCAACAACCGAACGTTTACTTTTTGAAAACGAACATTTCTCGGCGCTCGTCCCGTTTTGGGCGGTGTGGCCGTTCGAGGCGATGATCGTGCCGAAGCGCCACAGCCCGCGCATCACCGACATGACGAATGCCGAAAAAGATGCCCTCGCCGATGCCTACCGCCACCTGACCATTTTGTACGACAACCTGTTTCAAACCTCATTCCCGTACTCGGCCGGTATCCACCAGGCCCCGACCGACGGCAAGCCGCACCCCGAGTGGCACTGGCATTTTGTGTTTTATCCGCCCCTGTTGCGCTCGGCGACGGTGAAAAAATTTATGGTGGGCTACGAGATGCTCGCCAATCCGCAGCGGGACATTACGCCGGAACGGGCAGCGGAAATGCTGAAAGCTGTACCGAAAATCCACTATCGCGGATAAGTATGTACCCTTCCGATCTGTCGGCATGGAATACCGGGGAGAATTATCGCCACGCCGCTGCCGCCCTCTCCTGGCTCCGCCGCAGTATCGAGGCCACCGGAGGATGTGGTTCTGCGCACAGTTATTCTCCCTTGTTAGGCTGGGCCAAAGCCTACCCGGAAACCACCGGCTACCTCATCCCTACCCTGCTGCGCTACGCTGATCTGCTGCACGACGAGTCGTTGTATGCATTGGCGCTGCAATGCCGCAACTGGCTGCTTGGTATTCAGTTGCCAAGCGGTGCCTGGGCGGGCGGCCTGGCCGGAGAAACACGACCGAGTGTTTTTAATACCGCGATGATTTTGCGGGGCATTCCCCCCGTAGAAAAAGGTGCCGGGGATGCTGTCGCCTGGCTCCTCGCCGGCCTTTCTCCCGACGGCGCCTGGCGTAAGGATGCCTACGTCCCGGGATTCGTACCATGTTATTACACGTACGCCGTTTGGAGTGTATTGGAGGCCGGCGCGGCGCGGAACCACCTTGGCCTCCAGGAAAAAATGCGTGCGGCCCTGCACTTCTACGCCGGGCGTTTTCAGCCGGACGGGACAGTGTTGGACTGGGGTTTAAAACCCTGCCGTTGGGCGTTCACCCACACGATTGGCTACACGTTGCAGGGTTTTTTGGAAAGCGCACGGTTGCTCGGAGAACAAGATATCCTGGAAAAAACTATCCACGCGGCCGAAGGTCTGCTCACCGAATGCCGGCGCACCGGGCACGCTGCCGGGGGGTACGGAGCGAACTGGCAGGGCGACTACTCGTTCACCTGCCCGGTCGGAAATGCGCAGTTAAGCATCTTTTTTCACCGGCTTTGGCAAACCACCGGGGAAGAAAAGTTCCAGCAGGCCGGCGGCGATTTTTTAACAGAAGCGCTTCGTTTTCAAAATTTTGGAAAAAACCCGAACACGTACGGGGGGCTGCCCGGCTCGGCGCCGTTTTGGGGGCCATACCTGCGGTGGCGGTATCCAAACTGGGGCGCGAAGTTTTTGCTGGATGCGCTACTCCCCAAACTTACGGAACCTCCACCGCTTCCAACTCCTGCAGGCAAGCTTTGAGTTCGGCGAGATGTTTGGAATAGCTGATTTTGATCGAAATCCACACAAACAGGATGGTAATCGCTGACAGACCAACTACCCAGACCAGCACATCGATCCAAGTTAGATAGGTGGTAATTTTGAAAAATGTTTCGCCGGGGACACAATTCAAAAACCACACGCCAGACAGGATTAAAGACGGAATCAGGGCTACACCTCCCCAAAAATAGATCTTCAACGTCTGATCCCAATAGATAATCGCTTGCTGAAGCGCCGATACCAGCCGGGCATCCGAGGCGATGCCACGCCCGAGATGCCGCAACCCAACGTAGTAGTATCCGCCCAACGGAAGCACGGTCAGCAGGGCCAATTGCAGCGCTGCGAGATAGGCCTCATCGTTTCCAGGCGCTATGCGCGGCACCATAATGGCCCACCCCACCATACCCAGCACGCCGACGATTACTTCGAACAAGAGGTTGCGGCGTATTTTGGAGAAAATGTTTTGCGTGCGTTGCCGGATCATAGCGCGCAACTGGTCCCGGTCCAGGTTTTGCTGTGTACCGACGGTGGTTTTCCAAAGTGCTTTCATGTTTTCCAATTCTTCGTCTTTCATAGCATATTGTGTTGTTGGATAAGCGTTCGAAGTTTTTCGCGGATGCGGAACATTTTCACCCGCAGGTGATCGGTCGAGAGTCCGGTTATTTGAGCCATTTCATCGTAGGAGTAGTCGTCCAGCAGCAAGAGGGCAAGCGATTTTTCCACCTTGGTCAGGCCGTCGAGTGCGACGTATAACCGGGCGATCGGCTCGGGCATTTCAGTTTCGATGGCAGGCAGACGGTATTGTTCCTCCGAGAGTGTTTCCGTGGGTAGAATTTGGCGACGTAACCCGGAAATGGCCACATTGAGCGCAATCCGGTACATCCAGGTACTCACCTTGCTGTCGCGGCGAAAGTTGGGCCATGCTTTCCACATTTGCGCCGCAATATCCTGGAAGAGGTCGCGCTGCGCTTCCCCGGTGCGGGCATACATCCGGCACACCTTGTGTACGATGCCTTGATTGGCTTCAAGCAGGGCAATAAACTCCGATTCGGTGGAAATAGCTGGTTTGGACACGTTTTACAGGTGCGTTTGTCCTATTGGTCGCGAAGCAGCGTACAGGCGTTACAGGCTATACGATTTTTTTCAAAATATAAACATGAGTCATCCCGAATTTTTCGAGCGTGTTCAGAGAACTGTGTCAAACCTATCGAGAGATATTTTTAACACAGACAAACGCAGACTGCTACACAGACAAACGCAGAGTGTAACTTATTTAAAATCAAACTTCTGTGTATGTCTGTGTAGCAGTCTGCGTTTGTCTGTGTTAAATTTGCTCTGAACGGGCTGAC
>JBGSKO010000176.1:0-2564 GCA_041741155.1 Saprospiraceae bacterium
AGGCAATATGGATATTACACCAGGTCGGAACCCACAAGATTGGGCCGCGTTCAACAGCCGCTTCCGGCTGCTGCTTTCTCCCCTTATTTCCACCCTATGTTTCCTCCTCGTCGTGCTCGGGAGCGTGTACGGCATGAAAAAGATGCTGGAACCGCAGTTTCCCGGCATTGGGCTGTGGGTGGCCGTGGTCATCGCGTTCGTGGTGCAACGGCTCAACGGTGTGTCGGTGCATTTCAGCACCCGGATGATCGCCGCGGCTTTCCTGCCCAGGGCGGAAAAACAAAGCCTCGAAAACCAACGCGTGGCCGGGGTGGACATCACGATCGGCATTCTGTGCCTCTGCCTGACCGCAGGCATTTGCACCGTCGATTTTATCGTCAACCGCGAAGGCAACCACGAAGCCGTGGAACGTATGACGGCCAAACCGGAAGAAAGGGTGGTGGACACTACCCCGCACGACAAGGTGCTGAACCTGGCCGAAAAAGCCCGAAGCGCCGAAAAAGCCGCCGAAGATCGCGAACGTGCCCGTTGGGGCACCCGGGTGGATACCGAGATCAACAAAGAGAAACGGCGGCTGGAATCGCGCAAAAAACGCCTCGCCGGGGTAGGGGCGAACTGGGCGCAAGTGGAATCCCGGCAAATCAATGCGCAACTGGCCGGTCTGGAGAAGAAGCGCCGCGAACGAAAGGCAGAGTTCCTGCCCCAAACCAGCAACCTGGCCGAAAAGGAAAAAGCCCTGGCCGACATCGCCGCTCAACAAAGCAGCCTGCTGCTCGGGCAACAAACCCAGGTGACCGAGGCCAACACACGTGCCCTGGGCGACTACGAAGCGCGCAAGGAATCGCGCAAAAGCGGCATGTTCCTGATTTACTTAGCCGGGATGTTCCTGTGGCACATTTGTCACGGGATGCGGCAGTACCGGGCGCTCAAGTTCGACGAAAAACATCCTGACGGCGAAAGCCCGCTGATCGAGATTTTCAAAACCATCAGCAACGGGCTGAACAATGCCCTGTGGACCGTCCGGGCAAAAATCTACGACTGGCTGCCGGAAGATGAAATCCGCGACGCTGCCAAGAAAGACCTGCTGGCCAAGGTGCAAACCGATCTCTGCCAGGAAGTATTCCAATTCGTGACCAACAACCAGGGCGTAAACGAAATGGCGATTTACCTCGCACTCAAACACCGCGACCTGAACGAGGTACGCCAGTCGCTCCGGGTACTCAAAACCGCCCGCCTGCTATTCGAGAACAGCGGTCTTTGGACCGCCGACAAACACCAGGCCCAGTTTTTTTTTGACCTGACGGGAAGGGAGCACGGCACAGCGGATAAACGCCTTGAAAATCAAACCCCAGGAGCCAAATTCATCATCGATGAAACCTTCATCCGGGCCTTAATAGACGACCTGCTGGCCGCCCGGAATTTTATCCGGGATAAAGCCCAGATTGATCTGTTGATCCGGGAATTAGAAACCACCATTCAATTTGTTTGATATGACTCTCGCCGAATTGGACGAACACATCAAAACCTTCAAACGCCGGGTAAGTGACCCGCAACTGAGCGAAGCCCAGCGCGCCGCTTTCCAGGCTGCCCTGGAAGGTGCAGAAAAACAGCGACAGGAACTGCTGGCCGCACAGGCGCCCGCCGTGGCGACTAAACCGGAGCGGACAATTCTCAAACCGCCGGTGGATACCCAATCGGGGTCATTGCCCGTAACGCCACCGGTTGCCGTCGAGCCGAATCCGGCCGCGACACCACCGGAAGTGCAGGCGCCCACCGTTGGCCCTGAAAAAAAAACGATGGTTCGCTCGTCTGCCCCAGTTGTGGGTACTGTTTCGACGCAGAAACCTGATGCGAATCCGATTGTGGTGGAGTATGATTTGGAAGGCCTCTCTAAAACGGTGATCGTATTCCGCTGGGGCAAGACGGAGGAGCGGCTGTCGCCCGGCGTGGCGATGGGACGGTTTAAGGCAAGGGTGGCGGATGTGGCGCGGCTGAAGAACCGAAAAATGGAGGAGAGTCGGTGTTTTCGGCGGGCGGTGGGGTATTATGAAGGGCTGTGCAGGTTTTATGGCAGAGAACTTGCGCCAATTGACTTTGGTTTTCGAGGTAGTAAAGCCAACGTCCTGCAAACCATCAAGGAGGCTTGGCAGAATCAAAAACAACAAGTAAATATTTGAAAATCCCCGGCGACGATGGAAGATAGGTTGTCTTTTTGAGAGCCTGTTTGGCAGGCTGATGTGCCGCGGTAAATGCAGGGGGGGGCAGAACAGTTGCGTGGGAGAATGACCGCTTTTCTGGGTAACGAATTACAATTAGTTTTTGAATGGCTGTAATACCGTCATCTGTGCGTAAGACGAGATAATAAGCACCCGACTCTTCCGTAAGGGTCATAGTCTTTTTTTATTTAATTGCTTCATCAATTAAGCAGCGATTCTCGGTTTGTAAAAACACCTAATATATTTACTCCAAGAGCGGGAAATCAAGTTGTTTATTTTTAGCAATAAAACGATAGATAGCGTTCATTGACACTGCTGGTAAGAGATCAAACACTTGCCGAACTTTTT
>JBGSKO010000177.1:0-3043 GCA_041741155.1 Saprospiraceae bacterium
AGGCAATATGGATATTACACCAGGTCGGAACCCACAAGATTGGGCCGCGTTCAACAGCCGCTTCCGGCTGCTGCTTTCTCCCCTTATTTCCACCCTATGTTTCCTCCTCGTCGTGCTCGGGAGCGTGTACGGCATGAAAAAAATGCTGGAACCACAGTTTCCCGGCATTGGACTGTGGGTAGCCGTGGTCATCGCGTTCGTGGTGCAACGGCTCAACGGTGTGTCGGTACATTTCAGCACCCGAATGATCGCCGCGGCTTTCCTGCCCAGGGCGGAAAAACGAAGCCTCGAAAACCAGCGCGTGGCCGGGGTGGACATCACGATCGGCATCCTGTGTCTCTGCCTGACCGCCGGCATCTGCACCGTCGATTTCATCGTCAACCGCGAAGGAAACCATGAAGCCGTGGAACGTATGACGGCCAAACCGGAAGAAAGGGTGGTGGACACGGCTCCGCACGACAAGGTGCTGAACCTGGCCGAAAAGGCCCGCAACGCCGAAAAAGCCGCCGAAGACCGCGAACGCGACGCCTGGGGCACGAAGGTGGACGCCGAGATCAACAAAGAGAAGCGGCGGATGGAATCGCGCAAGAAACGCCTCGCCGGGGTAGGGGCGAACTGGGCGCAAGTGGAAACCCGGCAAATCAACACGCAGCTGTCCGGACTGGAGAAAAAGCGCCGCGAACGCAAAGCGGAATTCCTGCCCACAACCAGCAACCTGGCCGAAAAGGAAAAGGCTTTGGCCGACATCGCCGCCCAGCAAAGCAGCCTGCTGCTCGGACAACAAACCCAGGCGAGCGAGGCTAACACCCACGCCCTGGGCGACGACGAGGCACGCAAGGAATCGCGCAAAAGCGGCATGTTCCTGATCTACCTGGCGGGTATGTTCCTGTGGCATATCTGCCACGGGATGCGGCAGTACCGCGCGCTCAAGTTCGACGAAAAGCACCCCGACGGCGAAAGCCCGCTGATCGAGATTTTCAAAACCATTGGCAATGGGCTGAACAACGCCCTGTGGACCGTCCGGGCGAAAATCTACGACTGGTTGCCGGAAGATGAAATCCGCGACGCTGCCAAAAAAGACCTGCTGGCCAAGGTGCAAACTGATCTCTGCCAGGAAGTATTCCAATTCGTGACCAACAACCAGGGCGTGAATGAAATGGCGATCTACCTCGCTTTGAAACACCGCGACCTGAACGAGGTACGCCAATCGCTCCGGGTGCTGAAAACCGCCCGTTTGCTATTCGAAAACAGCGGCCTTTGGACGGCCGACAAGCACCAGGCCCAGTTTTTTTTTGACCTGACGGGAGGGGAGCGAGACGGCGCGGATAAACGCCTTGAAAATCAATCCCCAGACGCCAAATTCATAATCAACGAAACCTTCATCCGGGCCTTGATAGACGACCTGCTGGCTGCCCGGAATTTCATCCGGGACAAAGTCCAGATCGACCTGTTGATCCGGGAATTAGAATCCACCATTCAATTTGTTTGATATGATACTCGCCGAATTGGACGAACACATCAAAACCTTCAAACGCCGGGTCAATGACCCGCAACTGAGCGAAGCCCAGCGCGCCGCGTTCCAGGCCGCCCTGGAAGGCGCGGAAAAGCAGCGGCAGGAACTTCTGGCCGCGCAGACGCCCGTTGTGGCGCCTAAACCGGAGCGAACGATTCTCAAAGCGCCAGTGGATACCCAATCGGGTTCATTGCCCGTTACGCCACTGGTGGCCATCGAGCCGGATCCGGCTGCGACACCACCGGAAATGCCGGCGCCCACCAGTCGCCCTGAAAAAAAAACGCTGGCTCGCTCGTCTGTCCCAGTTGTGGGTACTGTTTCGATGCAGAACCCTGATTCGGATTCGATTGTGGTGGAGTGTGATTTGGAAGGGCTCTTCAAAACGGTGATCGTTTTTCGCTGGGGCAAGACCGAAGAGCGGCTGTCGCCGGGTGTGGCGATGGGGCGGTTTAAGGCAAGGGTGGCGGATGTGGCGCGGTTGAAGAATCGGAAAATGCAGGAGAGTCGGTGTTTTCGACGGGCGGTGGGGTATTATGTGGGGTTGTGTAGGTTTTATGGGCGGGTGCTTACTCCAATGGACTTTGGCTTCCGAGGTGGGAAAGTGCAGGTGCTACATAGCATTCAGGAGGCTTATCAGAAGGCGAATGCCTGAAAAATATCCCTGGCGGCGATGGAAGATCGGTCGCGTGCTGCAGGGCCCGTTTGTCAGGCGGGTATGCCAAAGTAAATGCGGCGGGGTTTGTAGGGCGGCTGTGCGGGAGCATGGCCGCATTTCTTATGGCGAAATGGATGCCTAAATGAGCAACTTATATCGCATGGTATTGACACGAATATTTTTTCCATTTAGCTTTGACAGCGACTCTCATCACAACTTCCAACCACTACCTTAACCTAAGCTGCTGTTATGCAATTCTATAAAAAAGCACAATGGAAAGAATTCCGAAAAGGAATAATTGAACTTGACGGCAATACCTGTTCAATGTGCGGTAGAGGCGAAAATGAAACCATACTGCAAGTGCATCACAAAAGGTATATAAGTGGACGAAAACCTTGGGAATACCCGACAAGTGATTGTACAGCCCTATGCACGGGTTGCCACGCAGCCGAGCATGGGTTAATTATGCCAAAGTTCGGCTGGGAATACCTTGGAGAAGATGATTTGGGAGAGTTGAGTGGTACTTGTGAAAAATGTGGCTCCTCAATAAGATACGTTTTTATAATTCATCACGAAAATTGGGGCACATTGGAAGTAGGAACTTATTGCTGTGATAACTTGACTGATTCAAATATCGCCTCCAATATGATTGAATCCGTCAAAAGTTATGAAAGCAGAAAAGAAAGATTCATATATTCAAAAAGGTGGAAGTCCACTAATGGTATTGATCAAATAAAACGGCTTTGTTGCATGAATCAGCCGGCGGAGCCGGCTTCCCCCAACCCAATTAAAGGTCAGGCGACTTTTACGGCTATAGGCGCGGCGATCTGAATTAATTTATTCAATATGGCCACCTTGATGGCGGCTTCTGTTTT
>JBGSKO010000178.1:0-92279 GCA_041741155.1 Saprospiraceae bacterium
CATTCTGTGTTTGTCTGTGCAGCAGTCTGCGTTTGTCTGTGTTAAAAAATATCTCTCGGTAGGTTTGACACAGTTTTCTGAACACTCCCATTTTTTGATAGAATTATAGTTCACTCATCACTAACCGTGCCACCATGATTCCTGTTTGTCCTTTTTGTGCCCGGACGTACTGGCCGAGGGGTTGCGCGGATACAAGCACGCGTTTGCCGAGCGAGGATGCGTGGAGGAGGTGGATACGTCCGTTTTGGCGGACAGCGAAGCCCTGGTGGGCGATGTCGAGGTCTGGTTTTCCGGAGGTGAGTGCGATGAGGTCGCCGTCGCGGAGTTGGGATTCGATTTGATCAATGCGGTTTTGGGGGATAAAAAACCAGGCGTGCTGGTTCAGGCGCTTTTCCACCTGTTGCATTTGGTGGAGGGTTTTCGGGTCTTTCAGCGGGGGATATTTCTCCGGGCGGGCGGTCATATAGCCAATGTTGTTTCGGTAGGGGATGCCGCCAAGTTCGCTGGTGATATCGCGGAGGTAGCCGATTTTTTCTGCTTGGAGGAGCCAGCCGGAGAAATAATGGATACGCGAAGCAAAACCGTTGATGGTGCCGCCCCAGTAGCGCAGTTGCTGGATGTAGGATTTCAGGGTATCGAACGACGGATCGGGTGTGCCGGCAGCCAGGGCAGTAGCCAGACTGGTTTCCATAAACGTCCAGCAATCCAGTGCGCGCAGGTTCACGATCAGTTGTTCTTCGGCGTTGGTGCCCAGTGTGCCGGAGACATAAGGCGTGCCCAGAAAGGATTTAGCCACGGCCAGGGTGCGTTCGGCAATACTTTGCTCGGCCAGGGCAATACGTGTTTTTTCTTCAAAAACAGCCATGTCCTGTGGGTCTGGCGGTATCATTGGCGCCTCAAACGCCGGCAGCGGTGTTGGCTCGATGGTACTCAAAATCGTTGGCTCCAGCCATCCCGGCACGCCGAAGGAAAACATCCCGATCAGAAGTGTAGTACAAATGCGCATGTTCGTATCTTTTGATTCGAATTTTCAGGGGCTAATGTAGGGATGTTTGTGAAAGGTTTATGTGTTTGATCGGGTTTGCAGGGTTGGACGGGAATTTGGTACTTTCGCGGCTTCATTTGTCTCGCTATGATTCCACGCAGTTGTTTTTTGACGTTCGCCGTCTCCTGTAGTTGCTCACTTGGCCTGTTTGCCCAAAACTTTCGGGTACAGGTAGCCGCTTTTGCCGACTCGGTTTCGGTATCTTATTTTCAGGACCGTGGGCTTAGCGGGGTTATGGCCAGCGTGGACGACAACGGGATGCACCGCTATTTTTTCGGGTCATATTCCACGTTTCTGGAAGCCGAGGAAGTGCAAAACCAACTGGTAGCCAAGGGGTTTGTTTATGCAACAGTTATTGATCTGGAAGAACAGCGCGTGCTGACCGATAGCCGTAGTTGTGCGTATTACAAGGGTGGACCGGTACAGGTGGCCGAAAGTGACAGCGTGCGTTTCGCCTATTTCGATTCGGGCAAAACCGTACTTTCCGAAGATGGCAAGACGGATCTGGAGTATGTTTTGAAAAAGTTGAAAGCGCACCCAACCTCCGAACTGCGCATTCTGGGGTACTCAGATGCCTTGGGCAGCGGCAAAGTGAATCTGGAGTTGGCCACTGCTCGTGCCCGTATGGCCCGGAACTACCTGATTGACCGGGGCATTGATCCCGCGCGTATGCTTCTGCGCGTGTATGGAGAATCGGCGGCAGGCGGCATCGAAGACCCGGAAGAAGTAGCGCGCGAAAGCGAACGGGAGGAACTTCGGAAGTTGTTTCGGTGCGTGGTGTTGTACTGGAAGCAGTAAAATGTACTGTTCTCTAGTGTTGCACTCATGGGGCCGACCACACTACTGGACTGTGTTGTTTCCCAGGCATATAGACCTTCCAGGTTTGACAAACCTGGAAGGTCTTGTTCCGAAGTATGGAACAGACAAAGTATCGCAAACAACAAGAGCCACACCGGATACCCGGCGTGACCCTTGTTGAAAAACTACCCTGTCGCTTGTGTTTATTTATTCGAATCAATCGAACCAATCGAATCAATCGAACCAATTTCTACAGTTCCGTCACTTGCTCCACATACTGAGAAATAGGCACCTTTCCGCTTTCCTTGATTTCATTGAAACCGCCATTTACGTTCACCAGGTTATCAAATCCGCGATTTTTGAGGATGCAGATGGCGATAACCGAGCGGTATCCGCTGGCGCAGTGCACGAGGTACTGCACGTCGTGCTGCAGTTCCGACATATTTTTGTTGATAAGATCGAGCGGGAAGTTTTGCGCGCCGATGATGTGTTCGGCGTCGTATTCGCTGTGGCGGCGTACGTCGAGTACGGTTACGTTGCCGGCTTTCATGCGGTTGGCAAACTTCTCGGCGCTTAGGCTCTCCATGGAATCAATATCGTTGCCGGCTGCTTTCCAGGCATCGAAACCACCGTCCAGGTAACCGATTGTATTGTCGTAACCCACACGAGCGAGGCGCGTTACGGCTTCTTCCTCCCGGCCGGGTTCACATACTATCAGAATCGGCTGCTTCAGGTCGGTGATGAGCGTACCCACCCAGGGAGCGAACTGGCCATCCAACCCGATGGAAATTGCGCCGGGAACAAAACCCTTCACAAACTCCAGTTCCGAGCGGGTATCCAGGATAATCGCTCCTTCGGATTCGGCTACGGTGACAAATTCCCGCGGGCTGAGCGGGTGCACACCGCGTTTCAACACGGTCTCAATGCTCTCGTAGCCCATTTTGTTCATCACGGCATTTTTGGGGAAATACTGCGGCGGATCCACCAGGCCAGTGGTTACTTCCGTCACAAATTCAGCCCGGGACATATCGGGGCGCAGCGCGTAGTTGAACTGCTTTTGCAGGCCAATCGTGGACTCTGTTTCCTTGGCCATTTTTTTGCCGCAGGCCGAGCCGGCGCCGTGGCCGGGATATACCGTCACGTCGTCGGGCAGGGTCATGATTTTGTTGCGCAGCGAATCGAACAGGTGTCCTGCCAGATCTTCGCGGGTGAGGTCTGTTTTTACAGCGAGGTCGGGGCGACCCACATCGCCGATAAACAGTGTATCGCCCGTAAATACGGCGACTTCCTTGCCGTTTTCATCCAGCAGCAGGTAGCTGGTGGATTCCATGGTGTGGCCCGGTGTGTGCAGGACTTTGATGGATACCTTTCCGATTTTCAGTACTTCGCCATCGGTGGCGATGTGTGCCTCGAAGTTGGGCTGTGCCGTAGGTCCGAATACGATGGTGGCGCCGGTTTTTTTGGCGAGGTCCAGGTGGCCCGACACGAAGTCGGCGTGGAAGTGGGTTTCCAGCACAAATTTGATCTTGGCGCCATCTTGTTCGGCGCGGTCAATGTACGGTTGCACTTCGCGAAGCGGGTCAATGATGACGGCCTCGCCGTTGCTTTCGATGTAGTAGGCAGCCTCGGCCAGGCACCCCGTGTACAGTTGCTCAACTTTCATAGTTGCGGATCAATTGTTTGTTAGATGTGAAGGATTGTTTTAGTTCAAGAAAGTACGTTCAACCAGTAGCCACTGGCTAAAATTCAGATGCTTTTTCCTGAATGCAGTGCAAAGGTGCGGGGTGGGGGAGTGGCAAGCCGATGACGCGCAACAACGGTTAGAAAAATTTGCGTCATTGGTTTTTTTTGGAATAAAATGTATGTATAAGTAAAAAATACAAAGAGGGTGGGGATTAGTGCAAAGCCTTACAAACAATACCAACTTCGAAGAAGCCTTCATCGGGATTGACCGCGCTACAGACCCCAGGCTCGGCGGCCTGAAAAGCTTCGGGGCGCTGACTACCCGGGCCGGACTGGAGCGCAAATTGGGCAAGTCCGCCGATGCCGACAAAACCATGCAAATGGCGCTCGAAAACGCCTCCATCGTGGAATTGCACGGTTACGGGCGACAACTTATCGGGCAAAAAAAGCCTGCCGAAGCACTGGCTGTTTTCCAGAAAAACTTCGAGAAAAATGCCGGTGCGTGGCCCACGCACGTCGGTCTGGCCCGCGGCTATTCGGCAACGGGCGATCTGAAAAAAGCCCTTGAACATGCCAAGGCAGCGCTTGCTCAGGCGCCCGATGAACTCAACCGTACCAGCCTGGAAGCTATGATCAAGACGTTGAGCGCAGGGAAAGCGCTGGCGCAGTAGGGGGTGGGGCTTAACGGGAGGCATTCTATTTGCACCTTTTTTCGGCACATGAAAACAGACAAAATTCCGCTCCTTGGCATTCTGGTATTCGTCGTCTTGTACGGGTGCGCTGCCGACATGTACCCTGGTGGGAACCAAACCGATCTGAAAGCTCCCGGCTTCGACTGGAAACACTTACCCCAAATGCCCCAGCAGCCACTCTTTTTCCGATAAGTGCTCTTCCGCTGCCACGGCCTCGCGTAGTTTATCCAGCTCTTTTTTGTTGGAAAAATTGACGGACAGCAATTTGCCGGCGTAGCGGATGATGTTCAGGTAATTCGTTCGATGGTACCCGAGGACACGTTTTCGGCTGATATAGTTTTGCATAGCATCCAGGTGCGATTGCAGCAGATCGAATTCGTCCAGTTCGTAGTATGTTTTCAATAGCAGGGTTTTGGTGGCGAGGTTGACCAGCACGTCGCGATAGTTTGCTTTTTGCAGCAAATCGAGTACGAAATCGTATCGTTTTCGGGCAAATTCGAGGCGCGCAAGGTTGAAGTGGAATGCGCTTTCACGATACGGTTTTTCGAGGCTGTTTTTGTACTGATGAATAAACTGATGGACCCAATCTATTTCTCCTGTTTGTAGCCCGGCGGCCACCACATTGTGGTAGGTGAATCGGGGAAGAACGCCGTTTTCGAGCAGGTATCCGCTCTCGAGACCTGGTTTGTACAGGTCAATTGCTTCCCGGAAGTAATGTTTTTCGCCGGCGTTAAGACGCCGTATGCAGTAGTTGATGGCCCAAATGAACAACCCGTGCATTTCTTCGGCAGCGAATGTTCCGGTATCGGCAAGCAACAGGCGCTTGAATTCCTGAAAATGCGACGCGTCTTCCGGATGGCGCATCATGCGGTAGCAGTGCAGGTACGTCTCGATGGCCGGGTGTTCGTGCGCAAAATTTTTTTCTGCAAAAGCGATCACCTCGGCCTCCCATGTTGCCGCAGGACCACCCGAATACAGTGTCTGGTGTGCCGCAAGCAGGCAGATCAGCCGGAGTTTGAGCGTGAGGTAGGCGACATCGGCTGCAAGGGATGCTCCCTGCAAATGCCCGAGGTCGGTGGGGTTGCGGACGTGTGCCACCTGATGACTTTCCCAATGCAAGCGGTACTGCCAATCGTAGTAATGCGCATCGCGCAATGCCTTGTTTTCCAAGGTTTTTTCCAGTCCTTTGCGCACGCGCTCGAACTGCGGGGCCAAGCCGCGTTTGCGGTAACCGGCAGCGAGGTGGAGGCGTACGGCAGTATCATCCTCCATTTCTTTTTGAGCAATGTAGCGCTCGAGCAGGCGGTGCAAGTACGTCATGCGGAGGCGCAGTTCCTGGTCGTCCACTTTTTTTGCCCCAAACAGGTGTCGTTTGGCTGAAGTCTTTTCCGGAACCTCATTTTCGCAAAACCAGTCAAACAGCTGGACCACGTCCCGCCTTTGGTTGAAAAAGGGCGATTCCAGAAATTTTCGCGCCTCCCTTCTCTCTGCTGCAGAGAAAGAAAAAATGAGTTGGGTGAGTTGGCTTTTTTCCATTTTGATTCAACTACAAGAAGAATACCAAACTAAAAATCAATTGGTTGTAAGGTTTTAAATTACAAATAAACTCAATTATCCTGAATTTTTGATTTTGGTGGGCGGATGTTGTTCCGGCACTTTTGCATCGTGATTTTGTGTACGCAACGATCCTTCCTTTTTATCATCATCAATCGATCAGTTTTTATGACAAACATTTCCGCTTTCTCAAAATCGAAAAGTATCGGGTATGCCTGGCGGCTACTCGTGTGGGGTATGCTTTTGCTTGCCCAATCCAACGGCTTGTTCGCACAATGCAGCCCGGATTCGACCCCGCCTTCGGCAGCCTGCGATCTCTTTGGCTTCGTATATGTCAATTCTTTTGGGCCTAATACGGGCAGGATATCCGCTGCCACGCTCAACAATACCAGTACCGATAACTGCACGCCTACCAATCAACTACTCCTCCGTATCACGACCGATCCGGGGCTAACCACGCCACCTGCCACGACGGTCGTGGACCTGGTGGGAGCGCCTAACGATGAAATCGAAGTTTTCCTTTGGGTGGGCGACGAGGCAGGCAACTGGAGTACCTGCTCCGCCCCGATTATCCTGGTCGCACCCAATTGCAGCCCCGATACGGAGGCGCCTTATCTCGTTATTCCGCCCGACCTGACCTTCACGCGGGCAGAGTACGACCTGTTCGATATTGATTATTTCAATATGCCCGACGACCAACCCAAGGTACGCGCCGCATTCGGGGAGGCGTACCACTGGGACAACTGTGACAACGGCAACAGCACCTATCAGGAATCGTATTACCTCACAGGCCCATTGGATTCCCTGACAAGGGTCGAGCGCCGGTTTTTTGTCACCGATGCTGCCAATAACCAGGCTACAGTGGTGGCACAGTACATCACAATTCAAAATGGATCGAATTGCAATCCCGATACGGAAGCGCCCACGCTCGTTATTCCGCCCGACCTGACCTTCAGCCGGGCCGAATACGACCTGCTGGATATTGATTATTTCAATATGCCCGACGACCAGCCCAAGGTGCGCGCTGCTTTTGGGGAGGCCTACCACTGGGATAATTGCGACGGCGGTAACAGCAACTTGCAGGAATCGTATTACCTCACAGGCCCGGTGGATTCACTGACAAGGGTCGAACGCCGGTTTTTTGTCACCGATGCCGCCAACAACCAGGCAACGGTGGTGGCACAGTACATCACGATTCTTGACGGATTTACGGTCAATCTGCCGGCGTGGCAGTATCCGGGCGAAACTGTGACCGATACGGTGACTATTTCCAGCAATAATCCGATGGAAGTTGCAACATCCGACCTCTATTACCTCGCACCATGTTTTGAAACGCCCGCTGAAGGATACCTTCGGCTGGTGCGTATTTGGGGTATTATTGACTGGACATACACCCCGTTCGGTGGCGATCCCGTCGTGTTGCCGGCGCTAGACTTGGACAACGATGGGCGCGTGGGCGATCCGTACGAAATTATAGCCATTGGCGACAGTATCTGGCTGTACCAGAATAATATCCCCACACAAAACCTGGGCAAACGAGCCACGGTGTACGAGTATAACCAGGAATTTTTGAACGAACAACTGCTGGTGACCGGTACGGTGTTTCTCGACACAACCGGAAACTGCAACCAGGACCCTGGCGAACGCGTGCTTGCCGGCTGGAAAGTCAAGGGTATCGGTCAGCCCAGCAACGTCGTTTACACGGCTATTACGGATGGCGATGGCGTGTATGAGCTGACTGTTTGTCCGCAGGACACCCTCGTGGAGATCAGTCTAAATGTGCCGGCCAATATCGCCGGCGGGTGCCCCGCAACCTTCGACGTCGTCGTAGTATCCGGTGTGCCGGGTATTCAAGATATTCCGGCCATTCTGAACAACGAATGTGATTTGCTGGCGGTGGACATCGCCACGGGCAACATGCGTCCGTGCTTTTCCGGGTCATACACGGTTAACTATTGCAACCTCAGCGGCGCAGCGGTTTCCGACACGTACATTGACGTCGCCCTGGACACTTTTGTGCAATACACGTCCGCTTCCTTGCCCGGAACGTTACAATCCGGCAACACCTATCGTTTTGAGACCGGCGATCTTGACGCGGGCGCATGCAGCCAGTTTACGATTACGTTCCTGCTGGATTGCGATGCTCCCAATGGCCTGACGCACTGTTCGGAAGCTGCTATTTTCCCCACTGCCGATTGTCCACCCGCAGGAGCATGGCAAGGCGCTGAATTACTGGTGCAGGGCTCTTGTGAAGGCGACTCCGTACTGCTCGAAATTCGAAATATCGGCTCGGGCGACATGGGCGGCGCGTTGAATTTTGTCGTGACCGAAGACCTGATTATGGCCAGAGAAGAATCGTATCAGCTGGATGCGGGCGCCATGCACACGTTGCGCGTTCCCGCCAACGGCGCTACATGGCGTATCGAAACGCCGCAAGAACCCGGCCACCCCTGGGGGGGAATCGTGGCCAAAGCAGTGGAAGGTTGCGGCGGACTGAACCAGCCCGGCCTGGTGAACATGTTCCCAATCAACAATCCCAACCCATTCGTATCCACGTTCTGCCGGGAAAATACTTCGTCGTACGACCCGAATGACAAACAGGCTTACCCGCGCGGCTATGGCAACGAACATTTTATCAAGCGCAATACAGACATCGAATACATGCTTCGGTTCCAGAATACGGGTACCGATACGGCATTCACGGTCGTCTTGCTCGATACGTTGTCAGCTTTTTTGAACGCTTCCTCTGTGCGCCCCGGAGCCTCCAGCCATACCTACGATTTCGACCTGCTGGAAAACAACGTCCTGCGTTTTCGCTTTGATTATATCCTGCTGCCCGATAGCAATGTGAACGAAGCCGCCTCGCACGGATTTGTCAAATTTAGGATTCAGCAGCAGCCCGACAACCCAATCGGAACGGTCATTGAAAACAGCGCGGCGATTTTCTTTGACTTCAATGCCCCGGTCATCACAAACACAACCTGGCATACCATCGGTGAAAAATTCGTGTTGTCGGTGAGTACGGATAACCCCAACTCCCCGTCGGCTGGGCGATTGCTCGTATATCCAAACCCTGCAACCGAATCGGCTACGTTCGAACTGCCGGATGCCGACCCGAGTCGCCGGTTTGTGCTGGTGGACGGGCTGGGTAAAATCGTTGTAGCAAGTCCGTTTGCGGAAAATACATACCGGTTTGAGCGCGGTTCCCTCCCAGAGGGTATCTATTTCTTCCAGGTTTTAACCGAAGGCGGTCCATTGTTTTCTGGAAAAATCGTGCTGAGATAAAAAATTGGTTCGATTAGTCCGATTGATTCGATTGATACGATTAGTCCGATTAGTTCGATTAGTCCGATTGATTCGATTGATTCGATTGGTTCGATTAGTCCGATTGGTTCGATTAGTCCGATTGATTCGATTGATTCGATTAGTTCGATTGATTCGATTGGTTCGATTGATTCGATTGGTTCGATTAGTCCGATTGATTCGATTGGTTCGATTGGTTCGATTAGTCCGATTGGTTCGATTGATTCGATTGATTCGATTAGTTCGATTGATTCGATTAGTTCGATTGATTCGATTAGTTCGATACGTTCGATTAGCCTGCCGGAGGTAAATTACATTGCAAGTACTTGCAGAACTAAACCCTTTGCTACTGCTGCTTGTTATGTGGACAAATTCTACCTTCGCGCCCCAATCGAATCAATCGAATCAATCGAACTAATCGAATCAATCGAATCAATCGAACTAATCGAATCAATCGAATCAATCGAATCAATCGAACTAATCGAATCAATCGAACTAATCGAATCAATCGAACTAATCGAATCAATCGAACTAATCGAATCAATCGAACTAATCGAATCAATCAACTGTGGCTACTATAAAATTTCAATTTGAGGACAAGTCTATTCCCGAGAAGACCGTGACGGGTGAATTTTTGGATCTGTCCATTTTAGAGCTTACCGAGGAGTACGATATTCACCTCAACCACAACTGCGGCGGTGTGTGTGCATGCTCCACCTGCCATGTGTATGTAGAAAGCGGTGAGTCGTTTTTGGAGGAAATTTCGGACAAAGAGGAGGACTTTATTGACCGTGCCGTCAATCCTCGGGTGGAAAGCCGCCTCGGCTGCCAATGTGTCATTTTGGATAATGCTGCACAAATTGTCGTGACCATTCCCGACCAGAGCTGGATTATCGGACACGAACATTGACCGAGTTCCTCACGGCGTTTTCCCTTTTTCTATTTGCATGGCCAAAGCGAACAGGGCCAGCACAAACTCCGGCCAGCGGCGCCAACCGCTGTGATGTTGCGCTACATGGCGGTACAGCGGCAATGCTCGTGCCCGTAAATCGGGCATAAAATCCACAATCTGCTGCAAGGCTCCACGCTCTTCTTTGGATCGTTTCGCGGCCCACTGTTTGAACAGGTAGGCAACCAACGGCTGCACGATAAAAAACCAGGCAGCGAGCACTGCCGTGGTACGCAGCACGGCATACAGCGCTTTTTGCCCACCCGAGGCTTTGCCGCCGGCCAGCAAAAAAGTAAGAACAATGAAAAGCAGCACGGCGAGTAGCATGATACCTTTTCGTCTGGATTTCTGTTTCGGCGCTGCATCTGAATCTTTAGTTTTCAAATCCAGATCGGCGTACGTGGTTGTTCGCCGTTGCAACTGGTCGGGCAGTCGGGGAATCCAGTAGCCCAGCATCAGGCCCCACAGTGCATAAAATCCCACATACGTGTACACGACAACCCACGCCCAGGAGACCGCGCTTTGTACGCCAAAGTTTTCGAGTACATCGGCAAAGAACAGATCAACGGCCTCGAACAGGGGTTTCCCGAAAAACAAAAACAGTGTAAGGAGTTTTTGCAAGGCAGACTCCGTAATTGCCAAAAAACCGTAGAGCAGGGCTGCAGCACCAAACGGGCGCAAGTAGCACAGCAACAACGCGCCGGTCATGCCCTGAAAACCTACTGCCAAGTAGGCTGTTGGCGGAGCGTGCGGACTTACGATTGCTTTCACCAAAATAACCAAAAGTGTGGAGCGCACGATGACTGCGGCATTCCGCTCGCTCACCTGCGCCAGCAAGCCCACACACAGCACGGCAAAACCGCCAACGAACAAGCCGGTGAACGGTAATTTCAGGGCGTGCATGATGCCGCCCAGGGCGCACTCGGAAAAAGCCCACAGGGCAGTAATGCGAAAAATGGTATCTTTCATGCAACAGGCTGGTTGACGGGCAAAATTAGTCGAACCTTATCGGGGTAGATTGGTTTAGGTGAAATATTCACTACTCATCGTTTAGCATTACAAGCATGAAGTTATTGCTCATTGGAATAGGTCCCGGGATTGGCTTGTCCGTCGCCCGGCTTTTTGGCAGCCAGGGTTTTGAAATTTTGATGATCGCTCGGGACGCCACCCGGCTGCGCCAGTATGAACTGGAGTTGGGCGAGTCCGGTATCCGCAGCAAGGGCTATGCCGTGGATATTGCCGACGAGGCGGCTTATTCCGCCTTGCTCCAACAATTGGCTACCGATCATCCGGATCTGGATGTGCTGCACTACAATGCCAGCGCGTACAACCCCGCGCTGCCGTCGGCTATTTCGCTGCCCGTTTTTCACCAGGATATTCAAATCAACACCGTCGGCGCGCTCATCGCGGTGCAAGCGTTTTTCTCTGCTATGAAACAACGCGGCAGCGGTACGATGTTTCTGACAGGAGGTGGCACTGCACTAAAAGCGCCACCGGAGCTGATTTCCCTGAGTATTGGCAAGGCAGGTATGCGCAATTTCGCGCTCAGTTTAGCTGAGGAATGCGCGCCGCTGGGCATTCGTGTCGCTACTGTCACGGTGTGCGGTATGGTGCAGCCCGGCACCAAATACGATCCCGATACGATCGCCAGTGTGTTTTGGCGCCTGTACCAGCTGCCCGGTGCCGCCTGGGAACGCGAGGTGGTGATTTGAGCCTTCAAAACCCGGCCGCGGCATCGTCTCCGCGATTGTCTGCCACGGCACGGAGCTTGCCGTCGGGCTGCCGGAGAATTGCTTCCACACGCCCGATCGGCGTTCTTACTTTAATGGTGTGTCCCAACGCCTGAAGTTGTGCCTGCACGGTATCGGGCAACGCACCTTCTTCGATCTGAATGGCGTCGGGTAGCCATTGGTGGTGGAAACGTTTGCCGTGTACGGCTTCCCGCAGCGGTTGCTCAAACGTGTACACGTTCAGGATTACCTGAAATACGGAGGTGGGAATGGTGGTGCCGCCCGGTGTGCCAACCACCAGACTGAGTTGGCCACCCTTGGTGACAATGGTCGGGGTCATGCTGCTGAGGGGGCGTTTGTTTGGCGCTACGGCATTGGCCCTGCCGCCGATGGCCCCGTATAAATTGGGAGCGCCCGGCTTGGCGCTGAAATCGTCCATTTCATTGTTCAGGATGAAACCGGCTCCGTTTACCACCACCCGGCTGCCATAAGAGTCGTTGAGCGTGGTGGTGATCGAAACAGCGTTGCCCTCGGCATCTACAATACTGCAATGGGTAGTTTCTTCGCTGTTTTTCGCTCGCCCGGCCCGAACGCCCGCGCTCGGTGTGGCCTTTTTTGAAGAAAAATCTGTCATGCGCAATTTCAAATATTTTGGATTGACGAGTGCTGTTTGTGGCACCGCCCAAAAATCCGGGTCGCCGAGGTGCTCGGCGCGGTCAGCATACGCCCGGCGCTCGACTTCCACCATCAGGTGTACGGCGGAAGCGGAATGAAAACTGTCGGCATGCAGGTCGGCATCGCCAAGCATACCCAGCATTTGTTGCAGGAGAATACCTCCGCTGCTGGGCGGCGGCATGCTGATAATATGCAGGCCGCGCCAATCAAATTCCAGCGGCGTACGCCACTGGCTGCGGTAATTTTTCAGGTCCTCTGCGGTAATGAGGCCGCGTTGTTTTTCCATTTCCTGCACAAAAAGGGCGGCGGTGATGCCGGTGTAAAATCCGTCGCGACCATAATTGGCGACGAGGCGCAGGGTGCCGGCGAGGTCTTTTTGAATAAGCCAGTCGCCCGTTTGCCAGGACTCGTGTTGGGCAAAAACCGGGGTCATTTTGTTCTGGCGGATAAAGTTGAATTTTTCCTCGTTCAGTTGTTTGGCTTCCATCTCGGTGATCTGGTAGCCTTTGTCTGCCAGTGTGATCGCAGGGGCCAGGAGATTTACCCAGGGCAAACGGCCGTATTTTTTGTGTGCTTCGTACATGCCATCCACCGTGCCGGGTACGCCACAAGCGAAAACACCCAGGCGACTTTTGTCGGCCAGTACGTTGCCGTTGGAGTCCTGGTACATCTTTTCGTATGCTGCGGCCGGCGCTTTCTCGCGGTAGTCCAGTGCGGCGGTTTCGCCGTTGGCGCCCCGGTAGAGCAGGAAACCCCCGCCGCCGATGTTACCGGCTTGCGGATAAACCACGGCCAGGGCAAACTGCACTGCCACCGCTGCATCCACGGCGTTGCCGCCCCGGCGCAGGATATCCACCCCGACCTGCGTAGCCAGCGGATGCGCCGACACTACCGCCACCGAATCGGCAACTACTTCTTTTTCAATGGCGTAGGGAAATGGAACGTAGGTTTGGGTACGGCAGTGGGCCGCAAGAAGCAACAGAAAAGGAATCAGTAAGCGCATATTCTCGGGCGATAAGCGGTGTAAAAAGTGGTTGGCGGCACAAACGTACGGCGGTTTGATCTGGAAGCATGGCAGGCGGACCGAGGAAAAAAGCCCGGTGCAGCAGGCTTGCTTTCTTGCCTTTCTAAAACCTTCCTACATTTGGGCCAATAACCGACAATGCCTGAAAAAATGACGTTTGAACAAAAAGAGTTTTTGGAAAAGATCCGCCCATTGTTGCAACGCGAGGGCGCCGTTTTTAAGAAGAAACTCAACGTGTATGCCCGCCCTGCTCAACCCGGCGAAACCATTCACACCGCTACTGCAGACGGTTTGGAAACCTCCAACCAGGCCCGGGAGGGCGATTTCATTGTGCGCAATCAGACGGAGGCTGGCGAATCCTACATTATGCCTGCCGACAAGTTTTCCAAACGGTACATCCCGCTGCACCGGACGGATGGGGAGTGGCTGGAGTACAAGCCAACCGGACGTATTGCGGCTGTTGAGCTGACTTCGGAGCGGTTGGCAGCTTTGGGCCTACCCGATACGTTTGAGTTTGTTGCCCCTTGGGGAAGTCCTATGGTTGCCAAGTTGGGCGACTTCCTTGGCAGCCCCGAAACCCTGTCTGAAATTTACCGCATTGCCCGCAAAGAGTTTTTTGAAACATACGCGCCTGTAGGGGTGGTAGACGAGGATTGAGCAAGTCATTTTTACGCTGTATACATTGCGATTTTATCAAACGGATGGTACTCGAAATGCGCGCAATGTACCCTTTGATATGTCCCAAGCCATGCAACATATCAAAGGCGAAGCCTTATCCAGACTCGAAAAACTGAATTGGAAGTAAAACCTAAACTTGTTTGCCCGATGTTAAAAAACACCCTTTTCTCGTTTGGCCTGGCCATTCAGAACATCCGAAACAACCTGTTTCACACCATACTTTCCGTACTGGGTATCGTGATTGGCGTAGCCGCTTTGGTGGCTATTTTGTCCTTTATTGACGGTCTGGAGCGGTTTGCCAAAAAGGAAATTACCGGTACAACCAGTCTGAATGCGATCCTGATCAGTCCGATACGATACAAAAAAGTGGGCGACATCAAAGTGCCGAAAGACACTTTTGTAGTGCTGGATTACCCTGCCTACTCGGCGCTGGTGTCGGGACTGGATAGTGCGGTAATGTCGGCCTTGTTCACGTCGGGCGGCGGTGAAATTTGGGTGGATACCAGTTCCCAATCACTCGGTGTCCGTATTCAGTTTAGTACCCGCGACCCGCGTGCCGATACGATGCTGTTGGCGGGCAGGGCCATGTCCGACGCCGATGTGGAGCAGCGGCGCCCGGTGGCAGTGGTCAATCATTTTTTGGCCAAAAGAGCGCTGGGCCACGAGCGGTACGCCGAGCTGGTTGGGAAATCCCTGCGCCACAAATCGCGTACGCTGAAAATCATTGGAGTCGTGAAGGCCGGCGCTGATCCCACGGAGTTGGAGGTTCGGTACCCGGTTTCCCTGCTGGAGCCGGATGAACTGAAAAAAAACGTCATCAACTGCTTCGTTGAGGCCTCCGGCGTGGAGCAGGTCGCCGACCTGAAAAAACAAATCACAGCGCGTATCGGGAAACAGTTTCCCGGGAAATCGGGCGATTTTGAGGTGCTCACCAATGAATACCGGGTGGAACAGGCTGCCATGGGCTTCCGGATATTTCGTATCATCATGGGCCTGATTGTAGGCATATCCATCGTGGTGGGTGGTATAGGAGTGATGAACGTCCTGCTGATTTCAGTCAATGATCGGGTGAACGAAATTGGCGTCCGAAAGGCAGTGGGAGCCAACCGACGGGATATCCTGCGCCAGTTTCTCGCCGAGTCCATCACCGTTTCCGCTTTTGGCAGTGCCCTCGGGCTGTTGTTTGGCATATTGATCAGCATAGTCGCCGTAGCAATTATCCGTGCGGTCACGGAGGTGCCCTTCGAGGCTGCGTACACCTGGAACACGTTCATCACCATTTCGATCATTTCGGTTCTGGTAGGTGTCATTTTTGGTACGTATCCGGCGGTGAAAGCGTCCAAGCTGGATCCGGTGGAGGCTATTCGGCGCGAATAAAGACTTCTCGGTATTTTCAAACCAGGAAGGTCTAAACCCGAAATTTTGACAGGAAATCAGGATTTGCAGGATGCGACACTGGATTGTTTTTGAAAAAATCTGCCCTTTCGGCCAAATACCCCAAATACTGTAATCTTGGAACATTCTTTGAATACATACCCTGTACACACTACACTCATCACTTACCACATAGCACTACTCATTTTATGATACGAATGGTTGACCTAAAGACCCAATATGAACATATCCGCGAAGAGATTGATCGCTCGGTACTTGACGTGATCGCCTCCACGGAGTTCATCAATGGTTCCGCTGTGAAAAAATTTCAGGCAGAACTGGAGGCTTATCAGGGCGTGGCACACGTCATTCCTTGTGCCAACGGCACGGATGCCCTGCAAATCGCCATGATGGCACTGGGCCTGAAGCCTGGCGACGAGGTGATTGTGCCGGCCTTCACGTATGTGGCCACGGCGGAGGTGATTGCGTTGCTCGGTCTCACCCCGGTCATGGTGGATGTGGACCCCGACACGTTCAATATTTCAGTTGATCTCGTAGAGGCTGCCATTACGCCCCGCACCAAGGCGATTGTTCCGGTACACCTGTTTGGCCAAAGCGCCGACATGGAAGCATTGCTTGCATTAGCCCAGGAGCATAATTTGTTCGTGATTGAAGACAATGCCCAGGCCATCGGCGGGGATTACACCTTCAGCAACGGCACGCGCAAGATGACCGGATCCATGGGCCACATTGGTTGCACGTCATTCTTTCCTTCTAAAAATCTTGGTTGCTACGGAGACGGTGGCGCCATGACCACCCACGACGACGATATTGCCCAGCGCCTGCGTATCGTGGCCAACCACGGCCAGAACCGCCTCTATCACCACGCTGTGGTGGGGGTCAACTCCCGGCTCGATTCCATCCAGGCTGCTATTCTCAGTGTTAAGCTGAAGCGTCTGGATCAGTACAACGCCGCCCGCCGCCGTGCTGCCGACTACTACGATGCTGCTTTCGCTGATGTGCCGCAACTGAAGATTCCCGCCCGACAGCCCAACGCCACGCACGTTTTTCACCAGTACACCCTCGTGTTGCGGGAAGGCGACCGCGATGCCCTGCGTCAGTACCTGACGGAGCGCGAAATTCCTGCGATGATTTACTACCCGATACCGCTTTACAAGCAGGAGGCATTTGCCCCGTACTGGTCGGGCGGCGAATTGCCGGTGACGGAACAACTTTGCCGCGCAGTAATTTCGCTGCCGATGCACTCCGAATTGGATACAGCGCAACAGGATCAGATAATTGGTGCGGTCAAAGCTTTTTTTGGATGATGCCTGCTGCTCCCTCGTAGAGCGGACGGATTTTTTCAAAATGACAAAAGGACGCGGTCTAACCAGAAACCTTCCAACCAGAAACCCTCCAACCAGAAACGCTTAAACCAGAAACCCTTAAACCAGAAACCTTCCAACGAAATCACATTTATGTATCAACAACTTAAAAACAAAAAAAAGACGCTTGCTGTCGTGGGCCTGGGATATGTAGGGCTGCCCATTGCGTTAGCTTTTGCCCGAAAATTTCGAGTTATCGGTTTTGACATCAGCAAAGACCGGATTGCGGCCATGCAGGCCCGGCAGGACCCTTCGCAGGAATTGGAGTCAGAAGCCTTTGAGGGCGCTGATATCCAATTTACGGCTAATCCGGACGATCTGAAGGCTGCCAATTTTTTTATAGTAGCCGTGCCGACCGATGTGGATGCGCACAAAGTACCCGACCTTACTCCGTTGAAAAAATCCTCGACTACGGTTGGGCGCGCCTTGAAACCCGGCGATTATGTGGTTTATGAAAGCACGGTGTACCCCGGTTGCACCGAGGAAGATTGCCAACCCATTTTGGAAGCTGAAAGTGGCTTAGTTGCCGGACGGGATTTCAAAGTTGGTTACTCGCCGGAGCGTATCTCGCCGGGAGATAAGACCCGCACGGTCACCGATATTTTGAAAATAGTGGCCGGCTGCGACGCGGATGCTCTGGAAAATATCGCCCAGATTTACGGCGAGATCATCAAGGCCGGCGTGTACAAAGCCTCCACGATCAAGGTAGCTGAGGCCGCCAAGGTGATTGAAAATACCCAGCGCGACCTCAATATTTCTCTCGTGAATGAATTGGCGATCATTTTTGACCGCATGGATATTGATACCCACGAGGTGCTGGCTGCGGCAGGTACCAAGTGGAATTTTATACCCTACTCACCCGGATTGGTGGGTGGACACTGTATCGGTGTGGACCCGTACTACCTGCTGCACAAGTCCAAACAAATGGGCTACGACCCGCAGGTTATTCTCAGCGGCAGACGGGTAAACGACGGTATGCCGGCATTCGTGGCAAAACGCCTGGTACAGCTGCTCACGCAAAAAGGAAAAAACCTGTCCAACTGTAAAGTCCTGGTTATGGGGATTACCTTCAAGGAAAACGTGGCTGATATTCGCAACTCCAAAGTGGCTGATGTCGTGCGGGAATTGATGGATTACTCGATCTATGTTCACATCCACGATCCGTATGCGTCGCCCAATGAAGTGGCACATGAGTACCGGCTAACGTTACAGGACGAGATATCCAACGGCTACGATGCGGTGATGCTGGCAGTGGCTCACAACGAATACAAAGCGTTTGATGCGGCCTTTTTTACTAAAATCATGAAGGATGATCCGATTCTGGTGGATATCAAAGCCCTGTACAAACGGGAAGATATGGAGCCGAGTTTGACCTATTGGAGGCTGTAAACGTATCAGTAAAAAGTCAAAATGTAACTGTTTAGGGGCCGGTCTTCTCAACAGATTTCAAGCGATAGGAATATGCGACAATTTTTTTCAAAACTGTTTTCCAGCACCAGCATGACGGATTTTTCGGTGCTGGGCACGGATATGCACAGCCACCTGCTTCCCGGTTTGGATGATGGCGTGCCCACGCTGGACGAGGCGCTGGAAGTCATTGAGTCGCTCGGACGGCTCGGTTATCGGCGCCTGGTTACGACTCCGCACGTGATGTGGGAGCGGTACCAAAACACAACAGCAATTATTCAGGACAAACTGCGCATCGTTCAGGAAGCCGTGCAGAAGGCAGGCATACCGGTGGAAATCAGCGCTGCTGCGGAATACATGATGGACGATCATTTTGCTGAATTACTGAGGCAGGATGACTTTCTAACACTGGATCAGGAGCGCCACGTGTTGGTGGAGATGTCGTTCCTGCACCCGCCCCTTGCCTTGCAGCAATACTTGTTTGATTTGCAGAAACTGGGCTACAAGCCTGTGCTGGCGCACCCGGAACGGTATCCATTTTACCACCTCAAACTGGATGAATACCAGGCGCTCAAGGATGCCGGATGTAGTTTTCAGGTGAACATCCTGTCTATCACCGGTCACTATGGCCCCGATGTGCAACAATCGGCGCAACTTTTGCTACGGCACGGTATGGTGAACTACCTCGGTACCGATGCCCACCGCATCCGCCACGCCCACACCCTGCACGCCGCCCTGCGAAGCGGACATATGGAAAAAACACTTGCCAAAAACCGCTTTTCAAACGCCGAACTCGCATAAGCTTTTAGTGCCACAGAGTCCTCTCAGAGGGGACACCTCAAAACCTTCTAACCCTCCAACCAGAAACCTTCCAACCTAATTACTTCCATGAAATATCTTTCCATTCCGCTTTCCCTTTTTGTGCTCTTGCTCAGCCAAAGCGCCTGTATTCAGCACCAGCAATTGGTCAATTTTGACATAGGGCCTTCTTTTGACAGCTTGCAAACACCGGTTCAGCCACCGGCACTTCGAATCCAGCATGACGACTTGCTGGCAATTAGCTTGCTTAGTCAAACCGCCGACCCCAAAGTCACAGCGCCATTTCAAGCCGCTGCAGCGCAGGGCGGAGCAGGCCCTACCGAACCGCAATACCTGGTAGATGTTAATGGTGAGGTAAATATGCCGCTTGCCGGCAAAATACCCGTCGCAGGACTCACTACACAGCAGGCGCGGGACACCATCTCGGAGCGGCTGTCCAGGTTTCTGAAAAATCCGATTATCAATGTCCGGCTGTCCAATTTCCGCTTTTCTGTATTGGGAGAGGTCAACAAAGCCGGTACATACAATGTCGCGTATGAGCGGGTCACGATCCTCGAAGCCCTCGGTCAGGCAGGTGATGTGGGTAAGTATGGCAACCGCGACAATATTCTTGTTATTCGCCAAACCGATGGGCAGCGCCGCTATGGACGCATTAACCTGCACCAGCGCGATGTATTCGCATCACCGTTTTTCTATCTGGAACAAGGAGATATTATTTACGTCGAACCGCTTAAAGCCAAAGTGGGCGACACTGCAGATGGCACTACCAAGTACCTCCAATGGGCGCTGCCGATCGTGTCTGCGCTGGGTTTGTTGGTGACGTTGTTTACGATTCAGAAGTGAGTGTTGTACTTTTGTAGCCAAGAAATACTGCTATCATGCTCAAATTAGCGCTCTACGATGAAATTGCCGATTTTTTGGCAAAAGCTGCTCCGGCAAAAATTCTGGCTTTCCGGCCTTCTGATTCTGCACAAGCACGTTTTGAGGAGTTGATCTGGAAAAAAAAGGAGGGGAGCATTCTGCCACGCGAACAAGAAGAGTTGGATCATTTTCTGATGTTGGAGCATATTTTCAGATTGGCCAAAGCCCGCGCCGCAGCAGAATTAGATGCATGAGCCGCTATATTTCTGACGCATTGCGAAAACAAGTGGCCGAACGGGCCAGCAATTGCTGTGAATACTGTAAGTTCCCGATGCGCTACTCTTTTTTCCCATTTCATATAGATCACATTGTGAGCCTTCGACACGGGGGCACAACGATATTGGAGAATTTGGCTTTCGCTTGTGGTTTTTGCAACACAAACAAAGGGGGTGATTTGGGTACTTTTTTGGATACACCCAGACGGCTTATACCCTTTTTCAACCCGCGAGAGGATAATTGGCATGAGCACTTTGAATTTGAGCGTGCAGCAATAATTGCAAAGACAGAAGTTGGTGCAGCTACTATCAAAATTTTTGAACTTAATGCCTTAGACAGACTCATGGAACGACAGATACTCGTTGACGCTGGGCTATACCCATTATAGCAAAATCCAGTTTTGTACTCAAGAATATTACCATCTCATGAAGACCAACAACGTTATTGCTACACTTTTTGCAGTTGCAATCTCCCTCAGCAGCTGTATCCCCCACAAGGATCTCGTTTCTTTCCGCGATGCGCAGTTTCCAACCGGGTCGAATACCATTGCTAACTTTGTGGAGGTCACGGCACAGCCCGGAGATATCCTGCATATCACGGTGCATAGTTTCGATCTTGAAGCGGCTAAACCGTTCAACCTCCAGGAACCCGCCCCGAACATGATGGGCGTGCAAAATACCCAGACCCTCGAACTCTTTCTCGGATACCCGGTGAATGCCGATGGCAATATTGATTTCCCGGTCCTCGGTACCGTGCAGGTAGTTGGGTTAACCTTGCCGCAAATTCGCCAAAAATTGATGGAACTGCTCCGCACCTACCTCACGGATGCCGTAGTGGGGGTGCGGTTCCTGAATTTCCGATTCACCATTCTCGGCGAAGTTACACACCCCGGCACATACACCGTTTCTACGCCCCGTATCACCATTCTCGAGGCATTAGGACGGGTAGGCGACCTTACTCCTTATGCCAACCGATCGAACATCCTGCACATTCGGGAACGCAACGGCCAACGCACCTATACCCGCCTGAATCTGCTTTCGAGCGACATTTTTTCATCGCCTTATTATTACCTGCAACAAAACGATATTGTTTATATAGAACCCAATAAAGCCAAATCCGCCTCCGTGGCCGATCCTGCTACCCGCGCACTCGCTTATGTCACGGGTGGAATATCGGTGATTACGCTGTTGTTGGCGTTGTTTAAATAAGCACCCCGAGCCCTCCAACTAAAAAAATGCCCCACTCCCTTCCCGAGCATCCCTTTGACTGGCGCGCCTTTCTGTACCGGCTGTTGCGCAACTGGTACTGGTTTGTCCTGGCATTTGCCGTGAGTATTGCCTTGGCGTGGACCTATCTGCGGTATGCCGTCCCGATTTATCAGGTCTCCGGCACTATTTTGATTCAAAGTGAAAAAAACCAGCGGGCACTGACGGAGGCGTTTATCACAGAGAAACTGGGATTGGAGACCAACTTCGAAATCGAAGACGAGATTCAGTTGCTCAAATCCCGCAGTTTAATGCGCCGCGTAGTGGACACGCTGGGTATTCACGTGCAGTATTTTTCCGAAGGGCGCGTCAAGACCTCGGAAGTATATCCGTACGAAGATCAGGAGCTGGCCATTGAACTGCGGAAGGCCGAGCCGGGAAAATTGGCATACGGTGCGCAACTGCGCATCGAGCCGTTGCCCGGGACGCCGGGAGCATTCGTCGTTGTGCAGGAAGGAGGCGATACCCTGCACCGGCGCTTTGGCGAAACGTTTCTGGTGGGTTCGGTGGAGTACCTGATCGCCTTGAACGATTCTACATTTCACCAATCGGGTGTGCCGCATATTATCCGGATCAGCAATCCCGAATCAGTAGCCCAGGGCTATGCCGCCAATCTTTCTGTACAGCAGATTGGCCGATCCAATGTATTATCCATAAGCCTGGTGGATCCTATTCCGGATAAAGCCAGAAATATTCTGAATACACTCGCCGACGTATATGGGCAGTCTATCATAGAGGACAAAAACAAGGTGGGTATGCAGACCCTGCGGTTTATTGACGAGCGTCTGCGGTTTGTAGCAGAGGAACTCTATGGGGTGGAAAAAGAAGTGGAGCAGTTCAAACGCGGGCGCAACCTGCCGGTGGCGCTGCCCGTACAGGCTCAGGCATTTTTGACCGAAATAACCAATAAAGACCAGGTTTTGGCCGAACTCGATATGCGGCAAAGCCTTCTGTTGAGTATCGAGCAGTTTTTTGCTGCCGACACCAACTACCTCAAACCGCTTCCTGTAGCCTCCGAGATTATCAGTGGCGAACTGGCGGCGGTGGTCAAAAACTACAATGAACTGGCCGTGCGCCGGCGCAATCTGCTCGACAGTGCCACGCCGGACAACCCGGCAGCGCGCAGCGGCATCCGGCTGCTGGATGAGTTGCGCCAGAGTATCCTGCTGAGTGTAGGTACTTTGCGCCGGGAGACCGCCGACCGGCAGCGCCAGATGCGCGCGCAGATTACCCCTCTCGAAACACAAATGGAGCTTATGCCCCGCAATGAGCGTGAGCTTATCCAGATCATGCGCCAACAACAGATCAAGGAAAACCTGTTTCTGTTTCTGCTCCAAAAACGCGAGGAAACGGCGTTGTCGGTGGCTGCTCAGGTCGGCAACTCCCGGGTGATAGACCGCGCCGCCAACGCCGGCCTTATTGCTCCCAAAAGGCTGCAAACCTATCTGTTCGCCGGACTGGCCGGACTGATCCTGCCCGCGCTGTTTTTCTATCTGCTGACGTTGTTTCGCAATACCTTGGACTCGGAAGCCGACCTGAAACAGCTCACAACCATTCCGTTTCTCGGCAGCATTGCACTGCGGGGCAAAAAAGACCCAGTCGTTGTGCGTCCCGGCAGCCGCTCGGCTATTTCGGAGATGTTTCGGCTGCTGCGCACCAACCTGCAGTTTGTACTCGGCGACGAAAAATCGCCCGTCGTGCTGGTTACCTCCGGCGTAAGTGGCGAGGGCAAAACCTTTATTTCCGCCAACCTTGGCATGACGATGGCTCTGTCGGGCAAACGCACGGTGGTTATCGGACTTGATCTGCGCAAACCCAAACTCGGGCAGTATCTCGGCGACGACGCTCCGGCACACGGCATCACCCACTATCTGATCGGGCAGGCCGACGCCGACTCCATTATTGTGCAAAGTCCACTATCGGAGCACCTGTTCTATATTCCCACTGGTCCGCTGCCGCCCAATCCCGCCGAGCTTATCCTGAACGGCAAACTTGAAACGCTCTTCCAGGAGCTTCGCCAACGCTTCGACTTCATCGTGGTGGATACGGCGCCTGTCGGCCTCGTGGCCGACGCCATGCTGCTCACGCCCTTCGTGAGCGCTACCCTCTGTGTGGCCCGCGTCGGCAGGACGGATAAAAACCTGGTGCGTTTTGTGGATCAACTGAACCGCGAGGGCAAACTGCGCCACCCGGCATTTGTATTGAATGGTGTGAAAAAAGGGAAGGGTTATGGCGGGTATGGATATGGGTACGGGTATTATCAGGAGTGAGGTGATGAATACTGGAAAACTTGGGAGCGACCGGAATAACGGTAAGACAAGAAATGCCCAACCGATGCTCATCCATGTAAAGAAATACGGACTTTTTCTCTCTTGGCAGATCGTGGTTGTTTTGCTAAATGCGGCATCGGGCTTTGTAGTCATCAGGGCCTTATCAAAAACGGATTACGCATATTACACCATTGTCCTTGCAGTATTGTCCATGTTTGTAAGTGTCACCAGTGCAGGCATTGATCCCGCGCTATATGCCATTGGAGGAAAAATATGGAAAGACAAAGTACGCACAGGTATCTTGGTAAATACGGCACTAAAGTTTCGTAGAAAGATATCGCTTGTTTTTTTGATTCCGTTGCTGGGTTACAGTATTTGGCAAATGCATCGAAACAATGCTCCAGATGAATATGTATATATTTGTTTGATTCTTATGCTGATCGGAGGCGCATTCCAGATGCAAACGAGTATCCATACCTGCATACTCCGATTGAACAACAACGTACATGCCTTACAAAGGTCTGAACTGGCGTCAAGCGGGCTGAAATTCCTTGGAATAGCCTTACTGTATTTCATTGCTCCCTCGCTGCTCTTATTTTTGATACTAACTGTTTGGACGGTGTTTTTTCAGTATCACCTTGTCTCAAAACAAAGTCGTGTATTCGCGTTGCCTACAGCGCAGACGGATGACCTGATCATGCGAAAGATCGGCAACCTGTTCAAAGCAAACATCGTCAACACCATTTATTGGTCTTTTCAAGGGCAAGTATTGTTGTTTATTTGTGCCGTTTTTGGCACAACGGAAAACATTGGAGAGGTTGGGGCACTGGGACGTTTGGCGCTGTTGTTATCGCCGGTAGGGATGTTGGTCGCCAATTATCTGCACCCGGCTGCGGCAAAGGCCATAACCCCTCGCGAAATCTTGTTGAATGTCCTAAAGGCCTCCTTGTGGGTCGGCATACCTGCCTGCGCATTACTGCTCACTGCATTTTTTTTTCCTCAAGGCGTTTTGTGGATATTGGGGAAGGAATACTACGGCTTGGAGAACATGCTGTTCCTTTTTCTGTCTATCAGTTTCGTCAATGTATTCCAGAGTATAATTTCTGGTTTTTGCATCGCTCGCGGCTGGGTCAAATGGTACTTTCTGTACACACCACTTGTTATTGCGCTTCAAGTTATTCTGATCCTAACGTTGCAATTGAAAACTTTGCGAGACATTTTGGTCTTTCATGGCTTGGTTGAGGTTTTTACCTTGCTACTTATCGCTTGCTTTTTTTTAAATGGAATTATCCGATACAAAAACACCAAAGTTGGGAATCCTATCTGATGCCATACGTTGTCCTGCCTGTAATGCAGACAGGCTGACGCATTTGGAGGTTTTGCGACCATCTGATGTGTATGTAGGATATGCTTTGACGGATCACACATCGGCTGAACGTTTGGCCGCCAGTCTTCAGGTCGAGGCGTACCATGTTTACCAATGTCAACGCTGTGGTACGGAATCGGCGCACCCCCGGATAGCGCCATCGGAGGAGTGGTATAGTGTTTTATACCAAAACCTGAAGTTGTATCCGACAGACCGTTGGGAGTATGATTTTGTAGCAAGCCGGATTTCTGTCGGTGACACGGTTGCCGATATTGGCTGTGGCGACGGACAATTCGTTCAAAAAGCCCTCTCGCTTGGCCTCAATGCGCGAGGATTTGACTTTTCGACAGCAGCAATCGCAGCAGGGGTAGCAGGAGGATTGCCGCTCCAGATTTTAGACATTGGCGACATGGCGGCCATGCCCCAAGACTCTTATTCCGAAATTGTTTGTTTTCATCTTCTGGAGCATTTGTCTAATCCTGCCGATTTGTTTCAGGCAGCATCCAAGATCGGTTCGCCCAATGCCCGGCTGTGGATATCGGTACCTGGAGACCGGCGTCCCTCGCGTTTTTTTGGGGAACGCGATGTGCTGGATATGCCGCCGCACCACCTGACCCGCTGGACGCCGGAGGGACTTGAATGGCTGGGCAAGTCAACCAACTGGAAATTGACGGCACTCGAGTATGAGCCGGCAACGTTGAAGGAAAAGGTATGGCACTGTACTGTGCGTTCGCGGGCCTATCAGTCTATGAATGCCTGGATGTTTCATAGCATTTGGTTGGAGCGCTTTAGCAGGATTGTACTATTTCCGTTGGCTTTGATCAAGGCATTTGCCCTTAGAAACAAAATTACCGGGTTCAGTATGTTAGCCCAGTTTGAAAAATGCGATTAGACCATCCAACACACATCTGCACCCTCTTCGAAGGAGATTACCACTACGGTTTGGGGGCATTGCTCAACTCGCTTTATCAAAGTGGCTTCTCCGGTACTGTCTGGGCGGGCTACCGAGGCAATATACCAGCTTGGGCAGCACCCGATACCGATGGTATCCACGAGAAAACTTGGTGGCTTCAAGACAAGATTAGACTGGTTTTTGTGCCGCTTGAGACACGCGAACATTTTACTTACATAAAACCAGATTTCATGTTGCGTCTATGGGAAAAATGCTGCCCGGAGGCACAAAATCTGATCTACTTTGACCCCGACATCGTTGTCAAGGCTCAATGGTCCTTTTTTGAAGATTGGGTAAAAAACAGCATTGCCCTATGTGAGGATGTCAGCTCTCCTTTGTCGCAGTCCCACCCCCTGCGCAAGGCATGGAAAACTTATTTTCTTGAGCGCGGAATAGAAATGAAAAGCCGCGACAACTTCTACGTTAATGGAGGGTTCATTGGGCTTTCAGTCCAGTATATAGAATTTTTAACAGCTTGGAAGCGCATACAAGACATGATACGGTCGGACATTCCTTTTGTCAATCATCTCGGGGTATTGGATCGTTCATTTCTGTTTTACAAAACCGATCAGGATGCATTAAATATTGCAAAAGACATTGCACTGTGGAATATGTCCATCGCAGACAAAAATGCTATGGATTTTGCTCCTGGAGGTCATATTATGTCTCATTCAGTAGGCGCGCCTAAGCCGTGGAATAAAAACTACGTACTCTGTTTGTTTCAAACAGGCAACCGTCCCTCTGCGGCCGAACGCTTGTTCTTCCGCTGTTCACTATGGCCGATTGACCTCTTTTCAGGCCGAAGATTTCATTTTTATTTGAAAAAAATAAATCTTGGCATTGCCGTAGTTCTTGGGCGGTTTATCGGGAAATAGCCGCATCATAATTAGCCCCCTCCTCTTCCACATGACCATCGCATTCCTCACCAACCACTTTCCGCCCCGGGTAGATGGGGTGGGGGACTATACGGCCTATCTGGCTGCGGCGTTGGTTCAACGGGGGCTGGATGTGCATGTAATTTGCCGAAAACAGGAAGCAATCGTAGCGCCCAAAGGGGTGACGGTGCATGCTGTGGCAACGGACTGGAGTGAAAAATCGAAAATATCCGTGCTGGATACCGTTCGAGAAATACAGCCGGACTGGGTGGCGGTGCAGTACGTTCCCTATAGTTTTCAGCATCTTGGGTTGCCGTTTTTTTTGCCCGATTTTTTGAGGCAAATCCGCCGGAACGGCACGCGCGTCGGCGTCATGTTTCACGAAGTGCATATCCGCCCGCAAGGCGTAAAAGGCTGGATCATTGGGCAGTTGCAACGGCGTATTGCCCGCCGGATGTGTCGGTATGCCGACGTGGTCGCCACCAGTATTGCGTTTTACCGGCAGTTGCTGACGCCGTTTCATACGGATGTTCGGGTGATTCCGGTAGGAGCGAACATTGAGGTGGAGCCGCTGGCAGAGGCGGAACGGCAACGGCTGCGGCAGCAAATATTTCCGGACCAATCCTGTATCGTCAGCACGTTCGGCAGACGGGATATTTCCGGGTTGGTGGCAGCAGCGGGCATGATAGAGGATGTGGGCATTTTAGCAATAGGTAACCCTACCAATCATTCTGCAACGCTGGAGGCCCCCCCCCTCCCCTCCGGGGGTGGGGTCGGGGGTGGGGTCTATTGCACCGGGCACCTTCCGCCCGTCGAAGTCGGCGCCTGGCTCCAATCCAGCGACGTATTTGTGTTGCCCGACGTTGTCAGTCTGCATGGCGAGGGTGGTACCTGCTTGAAAAGCGGCTCGCTGGCGGCTGCTTTTGCGGCAGGACTGCCTGTAATCGGAGTCCGCGGCGACATGACGGGGTTGCCGCTCCGGCACGGGGAAAACATCTGGCTTGTCGAGCGGGGCGATGCCGAAAGCCTTTTTAAGGCCATACGCATGGTACAATCCGATCCGGTATTGCGCGAACGTTTGCGGACGAACGGCGCAATCCTGTACCGGGAACACCTGGCTTGGGAGGTGCTTGCGGAGGCGTATGGTAAACTGTTTTTTGAGCACGCGATAACGGCATAAATGCAAACAGGTAAACAAATAGCAGGACAATCAAACGATGCGATCTACGCGATGGCGCTGCGGGCATTGGCTGCGATACCGCAGCTTTCCGGTGTGGCCGTGGATGTCGGCGCCGGCGCCGGGTATTTTACGCAGATACTGGCTCAACAATTTGAGCGCGTGCATGCACTCGATAGCTATGAGCCTTCGAATGTACCCGGCAACGTTGCCTTTAAGCAAACCGACCTGAACAGAAACTGGCCTTTGGGGGATCGCACTGCCGACCTGTTGGTGGCGCTCGAAGTGATTGAACACTTGGAAAATCCGCGCCATTTTTTTCGGGAAACCACCCGCGTGCTGCGGCCCGGCGGCTACGGGTTTGTTTCCACACCGAATAACCATTCCCTGGCCAGTCTGCTAACGTTTATTACCAAAGGCCAGCACCGCGCGTTTCAGGCGCCGTCGTATCCGGCGCACATTACACCCATTTTAAAAGTTGACCTGGAGCGGATACTTCTGGAAAATGGGCTGCTTGCCTGCGGATTTTTCTATACAAACCGGGATACGCTGCCGCTGCTGCATACCGAAATACGGATCGGTGGCCCCTTGTTTTCCTTCAACTTTGGGGTTTTGTTTCAAAAACCTGCTCTCTAATGAACATCGCGCTGTACTCCCCCAATTTTCACCCGCTTACCGGCGGCCTGGAAAATGTGGCGCTCGATCTGGCCACAGAATTTGCCCGTGCCGGACATACGGTCACAGTCATCACCTTGACCTCGGCCGATGCGCCCGATTTGTTTCCGTTCCGGGTGTTGCGCCGTCCAAATATTTTCAAACAAATAGCGGCCATGCGTCGGGCAGACGTGGTATTGATGCTGAATGTCAGCCTGAAAGGCGTTTTGCCATGGCTGTTGTCGGGGCGCCCGCTGGTAGTTTCGCACCAGACACCGAATACCACCGACCGGCGCGGACGACTGAAAACCTGGGTAGCCAACCGTTTGGCCGCCCGGAATATCGGGTGCAGCGCGTACATGAGCGGGCAATTTGCCGACGCCGTGACGGTGCCGAACCCGTACGACAACACGGTGTTTCGCCTGACGGAGCCGTGGGTTTTTCGCAAGCGCGACCTCGTTTTTGTGGGCCGTCTGGTATCCGACAAAGGCGCCGACTTGCTGCTGCAAGCGTTGGCGATGTTGCGTGCAAACGGACCGCAACCCAGTCTGACCATCATCGGTGGCGGTCCGGAGGAGGAGGCGCTGCGCCAACAAACGCACGAACTCGGGCTGGACGATCAGGTCGTGTTTGCCGGCGTAAAAAAAGGGGCGGAACTCGCGGCGCTGCTGAATGCACATCGGGCACTGGTGGTCCCTTCGGTATGGGATGAACCGTTCGGCATTGTGGCGCTGGAGGGTTTGGCTTGTGGCTGCATTGTTGTCGGGTCGGCGGGAGGAGGTTTGCCGGAGGCGCTTGGCGATCTGGGACTGACGTTCCCCAACGGCGATGTGCGGGCGCTTGCCGCACGGTTGTTGCGGGTTTGGGAACATCCGTTGCAATACCTGCCCGAGACGAAAAAACTGGCCGAACACCTGTGGAAACACGAGCGGGAGGCGGTGGCGGAGGCTTATTTGAAGGTGTTATCTTTTGAAAAATTGTGATCTTGGATGAAGCGATAGATAACACCGCTCGCCGGCAACGGCAAAACACACGCCTCCTGGCTTTCGTGTTGCTCTACACGCTATTGGCGGGAGCCGTTCGGAAGTGGGTCATACTCAGCGGCCCGATCAGCAATGTGCTGTTGTTGGGGCATATTCTGCTGCCCTGGCTGTTTTATTTGCTGGCGCCCGGGAGCAAGCAACGCTACACGCCGGTACTGCTGCTGTTTGGCGCGATGCTCCTGCTCATGGCTTTCAATCCGCTGAACCAGTCTGTCTATCACGGCGCGTTTGGGTTGTTGCTGCACCTGGGGTTTTGGCTTTTTGCTTTCCACTATTTGGAAAACCGGCGCCTGTACGTCTGGGAGAACCTGTTCGGCCTGTTGCTCGTCCTGTTTTTTGTCGAGATCATACTGGGCATTTTCCAGTATAGCCTTCCCCGAACCCACTTTATCAACCGATATGCTGCCGAAACCGCCACAAGCATCGCCTACGTGGGAGAGCGGGCGCGGGTGACCGGTACGTTCAGTTATGTGGCGGGCTTCACGTCCTGGCTGTTTTTTGCCAATATCTGGATATGGAGCTTGGCTTTGCAGGGGCGTTCGATTCGGCTGGTTGCCTTTTTGACGGCACTGGCTGTATTTGCCAGTCTCCTATCGGGTGCGCGCATGGCGTTGGCCTTGACCCTGCTGTTCGCCGTGTTGATGTTTTGGGGCGTCCTGAAACGCCTTTCCTTTCCCAAAGTCTTCGCGGTGCTGCTGATCAGCGTGCTGGCGGGAGCGGGCGCTTATCAGCGGAGCGCTTTTGTGCAGGAGGCGTGGAGCAATTTTTATTCCCGCATCGAAGACGGTATCCGGGATGAAGAATTTGGCCGGCGCACCTACGGCGTTATCACTGAAATTATTGACTACCGCGGCGACTATCCGGTACTGGGCACCGGCCTGGGAGCCACTTACCAGGGTGCGCGTATTATCTGGGGGGAATCGTATTTCATCAAGCGGTATGGCGGTTTTGAAGAAGAGCCGGAGCGTATCGTATTGGAGGGCGGGTATCTGCTGTTTGTGCTGCGCACGGCGCTGTTGATTTATTTTTTAAAACAACTTCGAATCCCGGTCTTGCACAAAGTTCTCTTTGGAATAATCATTCTTCTGTTTACCCACAGCATTTTCAATGTGTACAATCTGGTGTTTATTCCCTTCGCATTGAGTTTGCTTGAAACAGCTCAATTAAAACCCATCGAATCGTGAGAATTCTCGTTAGCAACTTTGGTCGGCAGTACTGCAACGAGTTGTTGGTGGCCTTGCAGCGAAAAAACCTGCTTGGTGTGTTTTGCACGGCGCTGGCAGCAAACCGGTACCATTGGGAAACCTTCCCGAAACTATTCCGGCAACAGTTGCGCAAACGGGTATTCTCAGGGGTTCCGCCGGAAAAAATCAAACACTTCCCGTTGCTTTTTTTGCTGGAACGGGTGTTCCGAGACCGCTTGCCCTGGACGAGTCGTGTACTGGGCGACCTATTCGACCGGCGAGTGGCTGCTCGTGTTCGATCCGGTGCTTACGATGCGGTGATTACTTACGAAAACACCAACCGCTTCACGATGCGCGCCGCCCGGGAGGCGGGCAAAACGACTATCCTCGACCTCGCCCAAATTCACCAGGAGGATATTTTGGCGTATGCCCTTTGGTTCATGTCGCCCGAACAACTCAGGCAAGAGGTGGAGATCGTCAATCCGAGAAAAGCGGCGGCATTGCGAGACACCGACTATGTGCTGGTGCTGTCTTCGTTTGCTGCCGAATCCATGCTTCGGCATGGCTGGCCGGCGAATCGCCTGTTCACGGTGCATTTGGGCGTGGATTTGCAGCGGTTTTTTATCAAACAGCAATACCACAGCGAAGGACCTCTGCGCCTGCTTTTTGTGGGTACCATGACCAAGCGGAAAGGACTGGAGGTACTGTTGCAGGCTATGGAATATTTACCCAAAGATGCCGTCGAGCTCACCCTCGTTGGTCCGATGGCCGATGCCCGCGATCTCCTGGCCCGGCACGCCGAAAAATTCCGTTATCGGCCTTTCCTGCACCACGAAGCGCTGGTAGAGTACTATCAGGAGGCAGATGTATTTGTGTTTCCTTCGCTGCTCGACTCCTGGGCGCAGACGGTAGTAGAGGCCATGGCATGCGGTACGCCGGCTATTGTTACCGAGAACACCGGTGCCAAAGATGCTGTCCGGCAGGGTGGGGGATGGGTGATCCCGGCCAATGATGCCCTTGCCCTTGCCGACCAAATTCAGTATTGTCTGAACCATCGCACCGAAATTGAAAGCTGCGGAAAACAAGCGCATTCTATTGCAAAACAATATACCTGGGATAACTATCATAACAAATTGATAGAAATAATAGAAAAAATTAAATGACGATCCTGCACATCACACCTTCCTACAAACCTGCCTATCATTATGGCGGGCCGATCATCACGGTCAGCCGTTTGGCGGAGGAGCAGGCAAAGGCCGGTGCAGCGGTGTGGGTATATACTACAACGGCCAACGGGGTGCAGGAGTTGGAAGTTCCGACCGATGTGACACAAGTTATGGACGGAGTGCAGGTCCGTTTTTTCAAGCGGTGGACGGGCGATCACGGGCACTTCAGTCCGGCGCTTCTTTGGGCGGTTTGGCGGAGTGCCCGACGGTTTCAGGTCGTTCACATTCATTCCTGGTGGAACTGGGTGGCCTTTGGGGCCGTATTGGCATGCCGCCTCCGGGGAGTACTGGTTATTGTGAGTCCACACGGGATGCTAAGTCCATACACCGTGCGGAGTTTTATGCGTCGTTTTTTCCAGAAGCACATTGGGCGCCGGCTGTTGGGCGGCAGCATTATGCACGCCACCTCGAAACAAGAATCCCGGGAGCTGCAAGTGCTGCAATCCGGGCCGGCGCCGGTGGTTATTCCGAATATCGTGTATTTGCCGGAGTACCATCCGGTGGAAAACCCCGCCGTCGGGACGCCGATACGCCTGTTGTTTTTATCCCGTATTGATCCCAAAAAAGGTGTGGATGTCTTGTTTCGGTCATTGGCGATGTTGAAAGCCTGGGATTGGCAGCTTCGTATCGGCGGCGCTATTGGCTCGGTTTACCAGCAAAAGATGGAAACACTGGCGGAAAACCTTGGGCTTGCTGATCGGATTCATTGGCTCGGCTGGATGCAGGATGCGGCCAAATGGAATTTGCTGGCTCAGTCCGACCTGTTCATCCTGCCCTCGCACAATGAAAACTTTGCTATTGTGGTGCTGGAAGCGCTCGCTGCAGGTACGCCGGTGGTGGTCGGCAATCAGGTTGGTTTGCACGAATATGTAGCTGAAAATGACCTCGGTTGGCGGACCGATCCCAACCCGGAAGCGCTTCGACAAACGCTGGAGCAAGCCTTCGCCGACACCGAAAAAAGGCAGCGCATTCGCCGAACGGCGCCCGACAACGTTCGCGCAGATTTTGAACCTGCGAAGGTGGCGCAGATGTATTTGCAGATGTACCGTCAATTCCTATGGTGAAAATAGTGTTTCGCCGCCCACAGCCGGGCGGGTTCTACAGCATAGAGCGCTCGTTTGACGCGATATGGCCCGAGTTGGTTCGGCAAGGCGGGCGGCTGGAGCGCATCACAGCGGTTTGCGCGAGCAAGGGTTTGTGGCCCCGTTTGCGCATTCTGGCCCAAATGGCGGCCATGCGGGCAGATGTTTTTCACCTTACGGGCGACATCCACTTTGCGGCCCTGGCCCTGCCGGGGAAAAAGACGATCCTGACGGTACACGATTGCGGATTTATGCGCCATCCGAATCCGCTGGTCCGTCGGGTACTATGGTTGTTTTGGCTGAAATGGCCCGTGCGGCACTGTCGCTTCATCACGGCTGTTTCGGCAGCTACCAAAGCGGAAATCGTGCGGCACACCGGCTGCAACCCGGATAAAATTACGGTGATACCGAGTGCTATTCCAGCGCACTTCCGGCCACTGCCAAAGATTTTTCACCTCGAAAAACCGCGAATTCTGCACATCGGCTCGGCGCCCAATAAAAACCTGCACCGGCATATCGAAGCCTTGCGCGGCCTGCCCTGCGTGCTGCATATCGTAGCCAGGTTGGGCGAGACTGAAAAACGCCTGCTTGACCAGTGCGGCGTGGAATATGAATGTACACCCGACCTTGACGACTCGGGTATTGTGCAGGCGTATGCGCGGTGCGATATACTGCTTTTTGCCTCCACCCTGGAGGGATTTGGTATGCCCATCCTGGAAGCGCAATCGGTGGGCCGGCCGGTGGTGACGTCCAACTGCTCCAGTATGCCGGAGGTGGCCGGCGACGGCGCCTGCTTCGTCAACCCGCTCGATGTGGTGTCCATTCGGGAAGGCGTGCTGCGGGTAATCCAGGACGCCGAATTTCGGGAAACGTTGGTACAACGCGGCTATGAAAATACCCAACGTTTCCAAACCCGGGCGGTGGCGGCAGCTTACATACGCCTCTACGACCTAAACCCTATAAATCCTCATAAACCCTCATAAACCATAAAATCAACCATGCAATCCCTTCCCATCAGTGTCATCGTGCTGACCTATAACGAGGAGCGCAACCTTGCCGACTGCCTCCGCTCCGTGCAGGGCTGGGCAGGCGAAATATTTGTGGTGGACTCTGGATCTACGGATAACACGGCCCAAATAGCTGAAAGTTTTGGCGCAATGGTGGTAGAACATCCGTTTGAAAACTACAGCCGACAGCGCAATTGGGCCCTGAAAAACTTACCCCTTCGCAATGATTGGGTACTCCACCTCGATGCCGATCACCGCGTGACCGATGCACTAAAAAAAAACCTGTTCGATGTTTTTTCAAAACCCGTTCCGGACGACGTACACGGTTTTATGGTGAGCCGTCGCACGATTTTTATGGGGAAATGGATTCGTTTTGGCGGGCATTATCCGGTGTACCACGCCGTGCTTTTTCGGAAAAACAACGGCTATTGCGAGGAGAAACGCTACGACCAGCATTTCAAGGTGGAAGGAAAGGTCCAAAAGCTTCGGGGAGACATCGTGGATATCATTACAGATTCGCTGAGCCGCTTCACCGAACGCCACAACCGGTGGTCAACCCTGGAAGCAGAGGAGGTGGTGCATGGTGGCGCACTGGACCCGGACAAACTATTACAGCCCAACCCGCTCGGAAACCCGATGCAGCAGCGACGATTTCTGAAGTCGTTGTACGAGCGGATGCCGTTATTTGTGCGCCCAATGCTTTATTTTCTGGTTCGATATTTCCTGCGGCTGGGTTTTCTGGATGGTCGCCGAGGGTTGATTTTTCACTTCCTCCAGGGGTTCTGGTTCCGATTTCTCGTAGATGCCAAGGTGTTTGAGCAAAAGCACCGTACTGCAAACTGATTTGATTTTACGATTTTGAATTTACCTGTTGACCTTTCCCGATACGATAATACCGCCTTCGACCGTGGCGCGCCGCGTTGGAAAGAGGCGTTGTGGCTGCTGGTCAGTGCGTTGTTTTTTCAGTCTGACCTGGCTGTTTGGAACGACGCTAAAATCGTGCTACTGCGTTGTTTTGGCGCGCAAGTAGGGCGAGGCGTGCTGCTCAAACCCCGCGTGACGATCAAGTTCCCCTGGAAACTGTCCATCGGTGATCATGTTTGGATAGGGGAGGGCGTCTGGATTGACAACCTGGCGCCGGTAGCGCTTGGTAGCCACGTATGCCTCTCGCAGGGCGCTATGCTGCTCACCGGCAACCATGATTACTCGCGGCCGACATTCGACCTGATTGTAAGCCCGATTCGGGTGGAAAACGGTGCCTGGGTAGGCGCCAGGGCACTCGTATGCCCCGGTGTGGTTCTGCATGAATGTGCGGTGCTGACGGTAGCTTCCGTGGCTACCCATAATTTGGAGGCATTTGGAATTTACCAGGGGAATCCGGCGGTGTTCAAGCGGACGCGGGACGTGCGCAGCGGCGGGACATAGGTTCCCGGAATATGTACAGGGTATATTAAAAAACGCCGAAGGGAGCCAGTCCCTTCGACGTTTTTTTTGTAGCGCGGGGGAGACTTGAACTCCCGACCTCATGATTATGAATCATGTGCTCTAACCAGCTGAGCTACCGCGCCATTTTTTGCGGGGGCAAAGATAACAGCATGGTTGTCGAAAAACCAAAGCCGACGCCAAGCATTTCTTAAAATTACTTTTTTAGTACCCGCACCTGCACGGCATTGCTGCTGCCATGTTTCACCTGTACGGTGTACGGTCCTGCGGGCAATGTGCGCAAATCCACCCGATGTGCGGCAGTGGAGTAGGTAGTATTGTGTATCTTTTTGCCGTTGACATCGAAGATGGTCAGGTCGGTGTTGCCGAGTTCGGTGGTATTGGTAAAAATCTGGATGAATCCGTTTGGGGTTGGGTTGGGGAATACACACACCGTAGTGCCGGCAAGTACCAGTGGTAAGGGTTCTTTGCCTGCAAACACACGGCGAATAGCGGCGGCCAGCGGGGTGCCGGCGATAGTTTTTGACCCCGGCGCAGTTTCCAGATAATCCCCGGTGATATCCCATAGAACGACCCCGCGCAGGTTGCGGCTTTTGGCAAAATGAGCTTTTAGTGCGATGGAATTTTCATTGTCGAAGGAGACAAACGAGGGTATGCCTTCTTTGCCGGTGAGGTAAGGCACCAGTGCGGCCTCGTCCCAATTCAGGTTGTACACACCCTCCGCAAGTCGGTTGGCAATTTCGTAATACTGCGGAGTCATAGCGCTACGGGGGAAGGCAATAGAGTCGGATAGTCCCGTAGTCGCTCCGTGCAGGCCGGCTGCTCCGGCAGTCAGGTGCGAGCGACCGTAGAAGGCCAGCCCGAGGTTAATTTTGGCAGCAGGCACACCGAAATCCACGAGGTTTTGCACGGCCTCAACGCAACTATAACCGAGCTGGGTGGCATTAATGGAAGGGAATAGTGGGGCATTGTGGTTGGATACAGGATCCCACTGGCCATAGAAAGAATAACTCATCAGGTTGATTCCATCCACGAATGGATGAACCTGCGGCCAGTCAATGCTCGCCATGTTTTTGGGCGATGCTCCGCAGGCGACGGTGAGCAAAAGTTCGCGGCGCATTTTGGGTTTCAGGGCAAGCAGGGTTTCCCGAACTTGTCGAATGAGCAGTGTGAAATTTTGGCGGTCAGCAGCACTTCCGCCGCGCACTTCCGTACCCGGGTATTCCCAGTCAATATCAATTCCATCAAGGTTGTAGAGTTCGACGATGCGGGCGCAGTCGGCGGCAAAACGGGCGCGTTTGACGGGATCTGCGGCTACTGCCGGGAAGTGCTGGGAATGTGCCCAGCCACCGATGGAAACCGTGAAACGCACCTTGTGTTTGTGTGCGTAATCGCTGAAACGCATTCCTTTTTTGTGGTAAGCGGGGTTTCCAAGGTCTTTTGATTGCGTGTACCCTGCCGGTGTATTGGGGCCATTGACGGGGCCGAGCAACAGATTTTTATCGGCCCAGGGATCCAGCAAGCTGAGTGCGCCGTCAGCCTCTACGTTTAGAAAAGCATAAATAAGGATATCATATTTGGTGTAATCAAGAGTAGCCGGTCGCACCAGTTTGCTGCGTTCATACCAGCGCCAACTGGGGTAGTACCCGGAAACAAGTCGTTCGGCCGTTTGCGTACTACCGGCACATGAAGTTAATAGAAAAAAAAGAGGGATGATTAATTTGCGCATAAATCAGATGCTAAGTAGCGAGGGATAGGGATTATTGGACTGGAAAAAATTGATTCGCGCCTTGTAATGAGCTGCAAGTATGAGCATTTTTTGACAATCAAGACGATGCACCTGACGCTTTTTGTCGTTCCCGGGATACCTGAGCCGATCTACTAAATCCTTCTTCATGCTTTTCAACAAAAAGTTTTACTTTCGCCCCAACAAAAATTTTTGAAATGGCTCGACGTAAATCCTCCTCCGATTCTGATGGCTTTATTTTTAAAACAGGACTTTTCGCTGTTCTGGCCGGCATCGCTTTTTGGGTGTTTAACCAGTTTGGTGGCAACAAGACGGAGCCAAACCCGGACACAACTGATCCGGTCGTGCAAATTGACAACAGACCAGCTCCAACGGTTCCCGATGAAATTCTACCAACCTCTACTACCGGTGAAATCGTACACCACACCTACTTTTCATTGTCTTACTCGGAAGACCACGAACAAGCCGAGTGGGTTGCCTACGAACTTAACCGCGACCGGCTGAATCAAAACTGGGTAGAGCGCGCCACGACGTTTCGCCCCGACCCAGACGTGCGGACTGAAAGTGCTACGCCCCGGGATTACAGCGGCAGTGGATACGATCGAGGCCATCTGGCGCCGGCTGCCGACATGGCTTTCGATACACTGGCGATGCTGGAGACTTTTTTTATGAGTAATATCAGTCCACAGGAACGCGCTTTTAACGGTGGGGTATGGCGCGAACTGGAAGAGTGTACGCGCGATTGGGCGCGACAATTCAAACAGCTGTACATTGCGACAGGCCCCGTACTTGCACGTCCCGGGAAAAGTAAAATTGGATTTAGCAACGTGACCGTACCGGCAGCCTACTATAAAGTGCTACTCGCGCCGGAACAGCACCGCGCTATTGCCTTTGTGCTACCAAATACCGTCAGTGATCGCCCCCTGATGGAGTATGCGTGCACCATAGACCAGGTAGAAACCGTTACGGGCATTGATTTTTTTCCCAAACTGCTGAAAGGACTGGACGAAGAGCTGGAGGGATCGCTCGACAAGGAGGCGTGGCCCATCAATAACAAACGTTATGAAAAACGCCTTCAGGAGTGGAATAATCGGTAGCAGGGGACCTCGTCTTTTAATATTCATCACTTTTCATGCATCCATCACACATGGTTTTTTTTCGAATTTTACCGGTATTAGGAGTGTTTATGTTCGTTTTGGCCGGCTGTGAAGACTACGTGCCGGTGCCCAAGCCGCGTGCTTACCCAAGGGTGGTTTACCCGGAAAAGGCATACCGCACCTTCGATGAGTCGAACTGTCAATTCACATTTGAAATGCCCCAATACGCTCAGATTGAGCAGGATTCTACTTTTTTTGACGGGCGTCCGGAGAGCGACTGTTGGTTCAATATCAATGTCCCGGTGCTGAATGCGCAAATTCATTGCAGCTACTATCCGGTGACAAACCGTGCGCGATTGGATGAACTGGTACAAGACGCTTTTACAATGGCGCAAAAACACAATATCAAGGCAAACTACATCGAGGAAATACCCGTTCACCGAACGGCGGACCGGGTACACGGGATCATATTTGCCATTGAGGGGGCTACAGCTTCGTCGTATCAGTTTTTTGTGACGGATTCCACTACCAATTTCCTGCGTGGCGCCTTGTACTTCAACACGCCATCGCGCCCGGACTCCATCGCGCCGGTACTGGATTTTATGCGCCAAGACATCAACAAAATGGTCGAAACCCTGCGCTGGGGGAATTAGTGATGAGCGATGAGCGATGAGTAATTAGATCTCCTCAAAAGGCTCTCTTGGCGCAGCGCGTTGGTGTTTTGCCCCTGCACAAAAGTGGCTGATCATCATGCGGTTGATTATCAATCGGAATAAAATTCGGTTACAAAAAAAGCACTCTACGAAACTCATCACTCATCACTCATCGCTCATCACTAACAAGACCCATTTTCCAGGCTTTCCAGTAGCTCATGCCGAACCCGAATAGGACGATAGTCACGGAACTTAGCGGCATGAGAATGGCAGCCACAACGGGCGAAAGGGTGCCGGTGATGGCAAAACTGAGGCCTACAACATTGTAACAAGCGGCCAGCAGGTAGGCGCGGTTGACGGTGGTGATGCCCCAGCGTGCCAGATCGAGAAACTGAGGCAGCCGCTCGAATTCGTCGGCGTGCAGTATGGCGTCGCAGGCTGGCGTAAAATTATTCGTGTTTTCAGCCACTACAATACCCACATCGCTTTGCTGGAGTGCCCCTGCATCATTCAAGCCATCGCCGAGCATGAGGATTTTGTTTCCGGATTGTTGCAATTCCCGGACAAAAGCGAGTTTGTCGTGCGGACTTTGGTTGAACCGCATGGATGCCTGTTCGGTGAAAAGCGGCTTCAGCGTTTCGGCCTCGCGGTCGTTATCGCCCGAAAGCAACCAGGTGCCGGCCTTCTGGTTTTTGAAATAGTGCAATACGCCGGATAATCCATCGCGGTAGCGGCTTTTCAATTCGAAATAACCAAGTACGGCGCCGTCTATTTCCACGAATACGCCTGATTCGCTGCGTTTTTCAGCAAAAATGAACGACGCAGAGCCAATCCGGATGGTCTTGCCTACCACAGTGCCACAAATGCCTTGTCCTGGTGTTTCTATAAAATCCTCAACAGGAATGCTGTCGGCCGTATCCAGCGCCGAGGCTATTTGGCGGCTCAACGGGTGTGTACTCTGGCCGGCTAAGGAGCGAACCAGTGTTTGTTCGGTGCGGCTAAGGCCGGCATGTTCTTCCCGGGTGGATACAAAGCGCGCCGCATTTTGTCCGATATTGGTAATAGTACCGGTTTTGTCGAACACCACCGCGCTGACAGCGGAAAAGGCTTCCAGTACGTTGGTATTTTTGACATAGAACCGGTTGCGTCCGAGGATACGCAGCACATTACCCATGGAGAACGGTATAGACAGCGCAACCGCGCACGGGCAGGCAATGATGAGCACGGCGGTAAAGGCGTTTACAGCGGTGGCCATGTTTTGAGGCGCCCAATAGAGGAAGGCCGCAGAAGCTACACCAAGGATGAGCGCGGTAAAATACCGGCCCGCGCGGTCGGCCAGCATGCTGACGTGACCTTTAGCGTTGGTTTTGAATGCCTCGTCGTTCCACAGTTGGGTCAGGTAGCTGGTGTTCACCCGTCGGGTGAGGCTGATTTCGATGGTTTCGCCTACTTGTTTGCCTCCGGCAAAAATCTGCTCGCCACTGCGAACAACCACTGCGTCGGCTTCGCCGGTGACAAAACTATAATCCACGCGGGCGTTGCCTTTGAGCAGTACGCCATCGGCCGGAATGAGTTCGCTGTTTCGTACGCGGATGATATCGCCCGGGTTAAGGTTGTTGATCGGCGTGGCCGATTCCGAACCGTCGCTGTTTTTGCGCGAGGCGGCTACAGGGAAATAGGATTTATAGTCGCGTTCGAACGAGAGCTGGTTGTAGGTTTTTTGCTGGAACCAGCGGCCGGTGAGCAGGAAAAAGATCAGTCCGGCAAAGGAGTCCATGTAGCCGGCCCCGGATCCGCTGAGGATTTCCCAGGCGGAACGGCCAAACAGCATCAGCATACCCAGTGCCAAGGGCACATCAATATTCAGGTTGCCATTGCGCAAACCGGTGACGGCGGATATGAAATAATCCCGGGAGCTGTACAGCAGTACCGGCAGGGCGAGTACCAGATTCAGGTAGCCGAAAACACCAAAAAACCACGCTTCGCGCTCTTGCTCCAGTCCAAGATACTCCGGGAAACTGAGCAACATGATATTGCCGAAGGCAAAACCTGCGACACCGATTTTATAGTATAGCGACCGGTCCACGGCTTTATGTTGGCCCTGTCCGCTCACGTCGCCGAGGTTAATTTCCGGGGCATAACCGATACCGGCCAACATGGCTGCCAGTTGCCGCAGCGATGTCTTTTCTTCTTCGAAGTGAATCGTTACTTCCTTTTTCAGGAAATTTACTTTGGAATGTACCACGCCGGCATCCAGCTTGTACAGGTGTTCGAGCAGCCAAATACAGGACGCACAGTGCATGGAGGGTAAGAGAAACGTCACACGCGCTGTGCGCCCGTCGGAAAACTGAATCAATTGACGGCGCACCTCGGGATCGTCCAACCAGGCATAAGCACGGGCATCCCGGCGGTTTTTTTGCGAAAGCCCCGGCTTGTCATCCAGGGTGTAGAACTGGCATAAATCATTGGTGTTCAGGATTTCGTACACCATCTGGCAACCTTCGCAGCAGAAGTGTTTGTCACCGATGTGCAGTCGGTCGTCCGGGCACGCATCCTGACAGTGGTAACATTGGAGTATAGCTCCGGGTGTCGGCTTGGCAGGAGACAGAGAAGTTGTTTTTGACATAGAGCGCGTAGCGTGAGCGAAATTTAGCTGTAATTGATAAGGAGTGACGAACTATCATCGGCGCGCTGTGAGAAGCGTTCTTCTCATCAAAGTTACCGTCAGTAGTTCATCACTCCAATCTCTTCACTAAACCGGGGGCAAAAATCGGGCGAAACGCCCGGGCTGCTGGATGACACGGATCAGTCTTGTGGGTGAGTATAGTCAATTTTAAAGGTGCCTGCAAAAAGTGCAACAAACCCGCGTTCCCGTCCTAACAGCTGCCTGGAACGACCCCGCACCTTTGCACTCGAAAAAGGTTTCTGGTTTCTGGTTGGAAGGTTTTTGGTTCACGTAACCCCTTCAAGCAGAAACCTTCTAACCCTCTAACCTTCAAACTTTTCACAACAATGACATTCTCAGAATTAATTCGTTCCGAAAAACCCGTATTGGTTGATTTCTCTGCCGAGTGGTGTGGCCCTTGTAAAATGCTCGCCCCCGTTCTCGAAGATGTAAAAAGCCGGGTAGGTGAAAACGCTACTATTTTTAAGCTGGATGTAGACCGCAATCCGGTCATTGCATCGTCCTACAACGTCATGGCGGTGCCTACTTTGATTATTTTTCAAAACGGGAAACCAGTTTGGCGGCGTTCCGGTGTACTCTCAGCGGTAGAACTGACGCGTACTCTGGAGACATTTATGCAGCCAGCCGAGGTGTAGCGCTTTCACAATATAATTTTCGTTGTCGCGCTAAACCTTCCAGGTTTCAAAACCTGGAAGGTTTTCCCTTGTGAGAAACGAAACAAGCTATGCATTGACGGATGGTATGGCTTCCCTGTAGTACTTTTGGCTTCCATCTTCCTTGATCTTTCTTTTATGTGTAAAAAAGGTACAAAAACGTATAGTATTTTTTCTTTGAAATGCCCTCGTTGCCAGGAGGGCGAAATGTTTGAGACGGGCAGCTGGTCTTTTTCAAAACCTTTTGATATGCTGGAAAGGTGCCCGAAGTGTGATCTCAATTATTACCCTGAGCCGGGGTATTATTACGGCGCCATGTTCATTTCCTACATTTGGACCGGTTGGTTTTGCCTGCTTTTCGTGGCGCTCTTTCATTGGGTTTTAGGATGGGGGATTAATGTCGCCTATGGCTTACTGATTGCTTTTGTAGTCATTAATTTTATTTACATTTTCCGGATTTCCCGATTGATGTGGCTAAACTTCAATGTGCGATATGACCCGCGCGCTATTGAAAAGGAACGTGCTCGCCTGAATTAAGTAGATCATTCGTTGATTAGTGCAAATAACGCCCTAAGTCCCGCTGAATTACTAATAGTATGGTATTGCAACTTTGCCCGATCTAAAACGTACCTTTTATGAAGCAGCATTTTCAAATCCTGATCGTAGGTGGCGGCAATGCCGGCATCTCGCTGGCCGCCAAACTTTTTATTAAGGATTCCAAACTGGACATTGGTATCCTCGATCCGTCCGACAAACATTACTACCAACCTGCCTGGACATTCGTGGGCGGCGGAACCTTTGATGTCAACGACACCATTCGCTCCCAAGCGGAAGTCATGCCCAAAAAAGCGACATGGATCAAGGAAGCTGCGGCAACTTTTGAGCCGGAAAAAAACACCGTCGTATCGGCTTCCGGAAATCGCTATACCTACGACTATTTAGTGGTGTGTCCGGGCATACAACTCGACTGGCACAAGATCAAAGGTCTGGAAGGAAATCTTGGCAAAAACGGTATCACGTCCAATTACCTGGTCAATATTGCCCCGTACACGTTTGAGTGCTTGCGCAATACCAAGAAAGGCAATGCTATTTTTACCAATCCAAACACGCCCATCAAGTGCGGCGGCGCGCCACAAAAAATCATGTACCTCGCTTCCGACTACTGGCGCAAGCATGGCGTGCTGGGTGACGTGCAGGTACATTTTCACTCGGGGGGCAGCATCATTTTTGGTGTAAAAAAATATGCGGACACCCTCAACAAAGTCATCGCCCGGTATGGTATCCAGACGCACTTCATGCATAACCTGGTGGAAGTAAAAGCGGACCGCAAAGAGGCGATTTTTGATGTGTACGAAGGCACGAATGTGGTGGGGCAAGTAACCGAAAAATATGAAATGCTCCACATCACGCCGCCGCAGAGTGCGCCCGATTTTATTAAAAACAGCCCATTGGCTGTGCCCGACAATCCGCTGGGCTGGGTTGACGTAGATAAATTCACGTTTCAGCACAACCGCTTCCCCAATATCTATTCCATTGGCGACGCATCCAGCACCCCGAATGCTAAAACCGGGGCTGCTGTCCGCAAACAAACTCCCGTGCTGGTGGAGCAATTGCTGAGTCAAATTCGCACCGGCAAACCGGCCGACGCCAAGTACAGCGGTTACGGATCCTGCCCGCTCATTACCGGCTACGGCAAATTGGTACTTGCTGAATTCGACTTTGACAACAACCCCATGGAAACGTTCCCCTTTGACCAGGCCAAAGAACGCTGGTCCATGTACCAACTCAAGCGGTATGTGCTACCATGGCTGTATTGGAATAAAATTCTGCACGGCACCGCTTAAGAACATTGGTTTGAATGATCCGAATAGCACCGCAAAATGACGGTAAATCCGTTGCTTTGCGGTGCTTTTTTAAGAGCGTGTTTAAAATTTAGTCGCTGGGCTACGGACGGCCAATTTTATTTCTATTTTCGTTAAAATTTTCGCCGTAGGCACCCGGCTACGGCTGCAAATTTTGCCTCAATAGAAACAAAATTTGCTCGCCCTCGCTCCAGCACTAAAATTTAAACACGCTCTGATTTGTCCTTACCAACCCGATTCTCGTTTTGAAAAAAATACCAACATACAGCATTTGTAACCTGCTGGGGAGCGACCAGTGCTTCACCGAGTTTTTGATCACGCGCATCGGCGATTTTATGCGCGCACACGAGAACTTGTATTTTCCGCACCGGCATGCGTTTTTTCAAATCGTCCTGTTCACCGAAGGGAGTGGCACACACTCCATTGATTTTCAGAAATTTCAGGTTGTGCACCATCAGGTCTATGCGATGGGACCGGGGCAGATCCATTCATGGGAGTTTGATCCCGGGACGGAAGGGTTTATCATCAATTTCAACGAGAGTTTTTTCACAGCCATTTGCCACAACCCCAACTTCGTGTCGGAGTTTCCGCTGTTCAATGCAGTGAGCGGAGTACCGGTGAATATTCTGGAGACCGAGTGCTGTGGCGAGGTTCATGCTTTGATGGAGCGCATGTTGCGGGAATTTCAGTCAGACGGCGATTTTAAGCAAGAAATGCTCCGCGGTATGTTGCTCCAGATCATGGTGATGCTGTCACGGCAGTTGCCGCGGGTTTCCTCTTCCGGCATATCAAGGCACCAACTCACGACCCTGCGCACCTTCGAGCGCCTCATTGAGGAACATTTCCGGGAAAAACGCTTGCCGCGTGACTACGCCGAGTTGTTGTTTATCACCCCCAACCACCTGAATGCCCTTGTGAATGCATCCATCGGAAAACCTGCCGGTGAACTGATCCGCGACCGGGTGGTGCTGGAAGCCAAACGCCTGCTGGCTAATTCGGATCTGAATATTTCACAGGTTGCAGCGGCCTTAAACTTTGAAGACAACGCCTATTTCACGCGCTTTTTCAAAAAATACACGGGGGTCGCGCCGGAGGTTTTCCGGCAAGAGTATGCAAAAAGCGGGGTGGGGGAGCGCGTGTAGCGTGAACCCAGCACACCCGATATTATGCTCCTATTCAGCAGTTTTTCGCGGCATCCATACTATCTCTGATGCTCCTGCCCGGTGCCCGAGGTACCGGGCGAGAATGAAGAAATAATCGGATAAACGATTGAGATATTGAAGAATCAGCCCTTCCACGGGTTCGTGTTCATGCAGCGATACCGTAAGGCGCTCGGCTCGCCGGCACACGGTGCGACAAACATGACACAGTGAAACGGTGGGGAAACCACCCGGCAGAATGAAATTTTTCAATTCCGGCAGTTGGTCGTCCATGGTATCCATGGCATCTTCAAGTATTCGAATGTCAGCAGCACGAAGGTCGGCGGGCATCGGCTGGGCTGGATCGGATGCCAAAGCAGCACCGATGGAAAAGAGCCGGTGCTGAACCTGCCGAAGCAGTTCGCGCACCGGCTCTTCGGTGAGGGAGTCGTGCAGCAGCCCGATGAACGCATTGAGTTCGTCTACCGTGCCGTAAGCATCCACGCGGATGTGACTTTTGAGGACTCGGCTTCCGCCGAAGAGACCCGTCTCACCGGTATCTCCGGTTTTGGTGTATATTCGAAATGGCATGGTCCGATTAATTGCCCTTGCCCGGGGATGTTTTTGCCCGACCGGCATCTATTGTAGTCGGAGTAGTAGTAGCTGGAGTAGTGGTAGTCGGAGTAGTAGAAGTAGCCGGAGTGGTGCTATTGTCCGGTGTCGGGGTAGTGCTGTCTGCCGGTTTTGCCAATTCATTTTTCAACGAGCCTTGGCCTGCATCCGGGGTGGCGGTAGCGTCGTCTTTGGACGGGACTTTGAGTTCGCGGTTATTCAGGGCTTCCCACGTGTAGGGCGCCCATTCGCTCAGTGGCTTCTTCAACTCTTCGTTTGAGGTGCTTTCCTGAGCCTGGGTGATCCACCGGCGCAAAGCTGATTTGAGTTTGACATTGCGTGTAGCTACAGCGTTGGCATACACTTCGTCGGTGGCCAGCGGGATCAGTTCCAGACAGGTCAAGGCATGTTCGTTTACTTCTTTTCCATCAACGATCCGGCCGAATTCAAAAAGTTTTTGGAGGGCATCCCCATCCTTTTTGGCGGCTTTCTTGACCATGTCTTTATAGTCAAATTCGGCTTGAGCAGCCACTTTGAGCACGTTTTCAGAGATGTAAACTTTCTTTTGGGCAGAAAGTGCGACTACGCTTAGCAGCAGGATCAAATTTAATAAAAGAGCTTTTTTCATGGATGTACGAGTTTGAGTTTGAAAAAACGTCGGGCAAAGATGGGAGATTCGGTTCAATTTTTTTCAGATGAAGATTCACAGCGCGTTTAGTGTTTCCAAAAAACCTACTTTTGCGCGCTTTTTAAATTCACCAACAAATTAATTCCTCACGCACATGGGACGCGCGTTTGAATTCCGCAAAGAACGAAAGTTTAAGCGTTGGGCCGGAATGGCCAAGACTTTTACCCGCATTGGGCGGGAGATCGCACTGGCTGTGAAGTCGGGTGGGACAAGCCCGGACTACAATCCCCGCCTGCGCATTGCCATCCAGAATGCCAAGGCGGCAAATATGCCAAAATCCAATGTTGAAAATGCAATTAAGAATGCTGCCGGCAAGGATGCAGAAAATTTCCAGGAGGTAATTTATGAAGGTTACGGCCCGCACGGTATCGCTGTCCTGGTCGAAACAGCCACAGACAATCCTACCCGTACTGTCGCCAATGTGCGTATGTACTTCGACCGCTGCGGCGGCGCACTGGGCGTGTCCGGTAGCGTGAGCTACATGTTCAACCGCAAGGGGGTGTTCAAAGCGAAGGAAGAAGGCCACAACTGGGAGGAACTGGAACTGGAACTCATTGACGCCGGGCTGGAAGAAATCAAAATCGAGGAAGGAGAAGCAGTGCTTTATACCGATTTCACCGACTTCGGTACCATGCAGAAAGCGCTTGAAGAACGGGGAATTGAGCCGACCAGCGCGCAATTGGAATGGCTGCCGACCATGAGCAAAAAGCTGGGCGACAACGAAGTAGATCAGGTTATTAAACTGATAGACCGCCTCGAAGACGACGACGACGTACTAAACGTGTTCCACACGATGGACATGTCGGAGTAGGCAAGCGGATCAATGCGTTGTTTCTCCGTATGGTATCGGTTCTGGCAGTACGGGCACGTTGTCCGGATCCCAGGTCCATAAGCCTTGTTCATACTCCCGGCGCAGGACTACCTCGTTTGCCTCGTGTTCTTTGATCTGCATTCGAGGGAATTTGTACCGTTTCCATAATGCCTCCATATCAAACGGGGTATCCATGGCGATGCTTTCCCGCAGCGCATAGATATACGCCAGGCTGTCGGTGCGCCGCTGGAGCCAGTCGTTGATGGTTAGTGCCGGATCGCCATGACCTGGAATGAGGCGGGTAAACCAGTTGCGGTCGTGGATGCGGGGGAGTTTTTCCAGGGTTTTTTCGTACTCAATGCTGCTATGGTAAATAAATGGAAACTCGATATTGGACAGGTAGTCTCCAGCAATGCACAGACCTAATTGCCAAACTACTACCATCATACTGTCTGCGGTGTGACCGGGGGTGAGGTAGAAGGCCATTTTGGTGCCATGATGCCGATACTGTACGGCGTCCCGATACACCTTGAAGTCGGGTACCGGGTATTCCAGCGGGTAGGATCGCTTAATGTAATATTGGTCGTCAAAGTCCATCATTTGTGCCAGAATGGCCGCCCTTTGCGGGTTTTCAGCCATTGCTTCACTCATGAAAATTTTGTCGGCCCGGAACGCCTTGTACCCGATGATGTGGTCAAAATCAGAGTGGGTAAACACGAGGAATACAGACCGGTCTTCGCGGATGGAGTCCACATAGTCGCGGATGGAAGCGACCTCATCGGGTAGCCATGCAGGATCTACCACTAATATGAGGTCGTCCGTCTTGACAACAGTCGAGTTGGTTTGGAACAATGCACTTTGAAAAATAGTGATGTTCGGATCTCGGAAAAGAATCTTGCTCATTAAGGCTCTCTGATTGGAATGGCTGGGGAAAGGAGTGTGTAGCAGGAAAACGCTACCTTTGCGTTTATTAAGGATTTTTGAAATTTATTGGCGGGGCACAAATGTATGGTTTGGTTGGCACAAAAGTACACAAACGACCTCCCCGCCCAAATACCAGAAAAAAAATGGGAAATATTGTTGCAATAGTAGGCCGGCCTAACGTCGGCAAATCTACGCTTTACAACCGCCTCGTCGGTTCACGAGATGCCATAACGGATGACTTTTCCGGTGTGACGCGCGACCGCAAGTACGGTTTTTGCGAGTGGAACGGCAAACGGTTCACCGTGGTGGACACCGGCGGCTTTGTCCACGGATCCAGCGATGTATTCGAATCCGCGATCCGGGATCAGGCTCGGGTGGCTATTCAAGAAGCTGCTGTGATTATATTCATGGTAGATGCCCAAACCGGTATCACCGACCTGGATGAGGAGTTGGCCCGGCTGTTGCGGCGCACCACCAAGCCTGTGTTTTTGGTTGTCAACAAAGTGGATAGCCACCGCAGCCTCATGGAAGCCAACGAGTTTTGGAGCCTTGGGTTTGAAGAAACGCATTTCATTGCGTCTATCAGCGGAAGCGGCACGGGTGATTTGCTCGATGGCGTCGTCGAGCATATTCACAATGAACCGGAACTGGAGACCGAATTGCCCAAATTTGCCATTATTGGCCGCCCCAACGTGGGCAAATCATCCTTGACGAATGCCTTGCTCGGAGAAGAGCGCAATATTGTGACGCCTGTAGCAGGTACCACGCGCGACCCCATCCACAGCGTGTACAACAAGTTTGGCAAGGAATTCATGCTGATTGACACGGCCGGCATTCGAAAAAAAGCCAAAGTTGAAGAGGACCTGGAGTTTTATTCCGTCATGCGCGCCATACGCTCTGTGGAAGAAGCCGACGTTTGCCTGTTGGTATTGGATGCCACACAAGGCATTGAGGCCCAGGACTTGAGCATCTTGCGCCTGGCGCAAAAACGCCACAAGGGCATTGTGATTCTGGTGAATAAATGGGACTTGATGGACAAAGAAACCAACACAGCGCGCGACTACGAAGCGGCTATAAAAAAACGCCTGGAGCCCTTCGACGACGTGCCCGTGCTGTTTATTTCGGCACTCGATAAACAGCGTATTTTTCAAGCCGTGGATGCAGCTATGGGCGTGTACGCCAATCGCACGCAGAAAATCAAGACGTCGCATCTGAACGACTTGATGCTCCAGATTATCGAAGGTACACCTCCTCCTTCGGTGAAAGGCCGCTATCCGAAGTTCAAATACGTTACGCAATTGCCTACACACTACCCGTCGTTTGCCTTTTTTGTCAATAATCCAAATTGGGTCCGCGACTCCTACAAACAGTTCCTGGAGAATCAGTTGCGACAAAATTTCAACTTCACAGGCGTGCCTATCGAAGTGTATATGCGCGCAAAATAGGCTTATGCCCAGCGCGCTCAAGCGTTATGGTATTGCCAACGGCAAAAGAAACACAAACATGAGACTACTTGCCTTTCTTCTCCTTTCGTCCTTGTTCCTCTCCGCCTGCAAAGACGAGCCGGAACGTATCCCGGCGTATATGCGGATCGAACCGTTTACGGTTAATGCTACAGGCGGCGCCGACTGGCAAAAAATCACGGACGTCTGGGTGTACGTGAATGATCAGTTTTTGGGTGGTTACTCGCTGCCCGCCCTCGTCCCGGTGTTGGACGAAGGTGAAAGCAATGTGCTGATTTTTCCCGGTGTCAAGGAAAATGGCTTGTTGCAAACGCCGGGAGTTTATCCGTTTTTTGAACGCTATGAAGGCAAAGTAACCCTTCAGCCGGGGCAAACCAGTTCCGTGCAGCCCACGACACGCTATTCCCCCGATGCTATTTTTCCGTGGACGGTGGACCGCGCGTCGTTCAACGATGCTACAATTGTTTTTGTGGACCGCGATAGCGACCCGGCAACAACGTTTGAATTTGTAACCGACGGCGCCTTTGAAGGCCGCTCGGTAAAACTAACGGTGGACACTGCGCACACTGTGAACGAGATTGCCACCGAGGAGGTAGAAGACTTGCCCACTTCTGGTGCGCGGCAGGTTTGGCTGGAGTTGAACTACCGAAATGATATGCCCTTCGAACTCTGGTTGTTGGGCACGCCAACGGGAGGAGGCAACGAGAATGCCCAACCGATTTATCAATTTTCGGCTTCCGAAAACTGGAACAAGATTTACTTCAACCTGACGGAATATGTCGTAGCCTCACAACAGGATAAATACCGCCTGTTTTTTCGCGTGGCTTTGCGCAAGGATGTTGCCGGCAATTTTGAACAACCCGATGGCGAAGTTTTTCTCGATAACCTGCGCTTGATCCATTTCTAATCCTTTGTTCACCAACTTAACGATTCCAACTTTGTCGCGCGCACAACGAAAACGCGATACCCTGCTCTACGGCGTGGCCGATTTTCTGATGGCTATGCTGGCGTGGGTACTATTTTTCCTGTATCGAAAAAAAATGGAGGGCATTCCGTTCTCCTGGGAGGTGCTCAATGACTCCAATTTATTTCTGGGGGCAGTGATCGTACCGACCGGTTGGGTACTCTTGTACGCAATTTTTGATCACTACAAGGACATCTACCGCCTCTCCCGTTTGGCTACGCTGAGCCGTACCTTCTTTTTGTCCTTTCTCGGTATTCTGGTCTTGTTTTTTACGCTCATTCTGGACGATGTAGTGCGGGACTACCGCACTTACTACAATTCTTTTATAACCCTTTTCTCCTTACATTTTCTACTGACAGCGTTTTCGCGTATGGTCTTGCTCACGCGGGCAAGCCGCCGTCTGAAAGCGGGCAAGGTCTCGTTCAATACTATACTGGTCGGTGGCAACCAGAATGCACTTGACCTGTATGAGGATATCAGCGGCCGCAAAAAAAGTCTTGGGAACAGATTTATAGGGTATGTGGACACCGGCGTCAACGGAAGCAGTCAACTGCTGGATGACAGGCTCCCCAAACTCGGCAACCTGGACGATTTGCCTACGATCATTCGCGAGTGCGAAGTGGAGGAGGTGATTATAGCCATCGAAACCAGTGAGCACAATTTGCTGCGCAATATCCTCAACACCCTGTTCGACTTTGGCGAAGAGGTGCTGGTGAAGATTATTCCGGACATGTACGACATTCTGCTGGGTACGGTAAAAATGACGCACGTCTATGGGGCGGTACTGATCGAGATTCGCCAGGAACTTATGCCCAAGTGGCAGCGCGTGACCAAACGCGTGCTGGATGTTCTGGTCAGTCTGACGGTGTTGGCGTTGTTGTCGCCACTTTTGCTGTATATCGCCATACGGGTGCGGCTGTCTTCGCCCGGGCCGATTCTGTTCCGGCAGGAGCGCGCCGGGTTGCATGGCCGGCCGTTTACCATTTTCAAGTTCCGCTCCATGTACACCGATGCGGAAAAGTTTGGTCCACAGCTGTCGCAGGAAAATGACCCGCGCTGCACGTCCTGGGGCGCCATCATGCGAAAATGGCGGCTTGACGAAATTCCCAATTTTTGGAATGTTCTGCAAGGCGATATGTCCCTCGTTGGCCCGCGGCCGGAGCGGCGGCATTTCATTGACCGTATTGTGGAGCAAAACCCGCACTACCGCCACCTGCTTAAGGTTCGCCCCGGTATCACGTCGTGGGGGCAGGTGAAATATGGCTATGCTTCCACCGTGGAAGAAATGCTCCAGCGCCTCAAGTTTGACCTGCTCTACATCGAAAATATGTCCTTGGCACTGGATTTCAAGATCATGTTTTACACCGTTCTGGTGCTGACGCAAGGGCGGGGGAAGTGATTGACTATTTTCCGGACGGGGAAATTTTAACCCAAAACTCCGATCCTTTCTCCTCTTCACTGGCGAAGCCGATCTCGCCATTCATCAGTTCCACATAACGTTTTACGATGTATAGGCCCAATCCGGTGCCCTGTACATTCGCGGCATTGGCAGCGCGGAAGAAGCGGCTAAACAGGTGTTTTTGGTCTGCTTTCGGGATTCCCATTCCTTGGTCTATTACCCGCAACAGTATTTCAGAAGGGCTGATAGTTGTACGAACTCGAATGGTCGTGTTTTCTGGCGAGTACTTGATGGCGTTGGAAAAAAGATTGATCAAAACATGCCGGAACAGGGCGGGGTCCAAAAACGCCGTGTCTGAACCTTCGTGCTGGTAGTCAAATACCTGGCCCGGGCGGAGAATTCCTTTGATTTCGCTGCTGACTTCTTCGATAATCTCGGGCAGATTAGTCTCCTGCAAATTGGGTTCCGTTTTGCCTTCTTCCAGTTTTCCCAGGGACAGAAACTCGGTTAGGATGGTATTCAGGTTGTTTACTGCTGTTTTGATCCGCAGGCTGTGTTTGGTGATATTTCCAAAATCTTGCCGTTCGGCGTAAGTAGTAATGAGTGCCGCTGAAGAAAGTACAGTGCTGAGTGGTGTCCGGAATTCGTGTGAAGCCATGGACACGAAGCGGCTTTTCAATTCCCCTATTTCCCGTTCGGCGGCAAGAGCATCGGAGAGATCGTTTTTGGCTTGTTCGAGTTCGTGCGTGCGATCACGGACCTTTTCTTCAAGACCTTCGTTCAGGTTTTGCAGCGCAACAGCCAATTGTTCCAATTTTTGGTTTTGTCGTATGATGCGCTGCTCGTGTTCCTTCCGGATGGTATTATCCACAATAAACGCCATCACAAATTCCCCTTGCGCGGTATGAAAAGGACTAAGACTAACCTCCACCGGGAATTCTGTCCCATCCTTGCGCATCGCGTACAGATCAAGGCCACTCCCCATGCTACGGGGACTTGGACTTGTATGGAAGTCGTTTCGGTGCCGTTCGTGCACGCGGGTTAGGCGATGCGGGATAAGTATTTCCACACGTTGCCCTATTAGTTCGTCGGTGTTGAAACCAAACAGTTTTTCAGTTGCGGGATTGACACGGATGATCTCGCCTTGGTGGTTGGTCACCAAAATTCCATTGGTTGCGAAGCGAAACAAGGCGTGGAACTGCTCTTCCTGCGCTGCTTCATCGCGCCGCATGGTCAGGATTGTAATGACCAGGTAAGCGCCCGTCCAGATGCCCGCAATGCTGAGTCCCCGAGCAAAAAGCAGCTGATCAAGTGGAGCCTCGCTGCCGTTTTGATACCGGATAATGACGGCGCCAATTGCCAGCGTTGTTGAAATAAAACCCAGCAAAACCACATCATTTCGTTCCTTTAATAGCAGCCCCAGCATAATGACCAACAGATAAATAAAGGACAAATTACTTTCCTCTACAACCCATGCATCCAGAACGAAAATGCTGGCTGTAAATAGCCAGATCAAGAGGGTAGGGGAGGTACTGATGGATGTTTTTACGGGCATGGACGAGATGTTAGGTTTGGGGCTAACGGAATGACAATGAAATATTTTTGTACACGAGCGTGTCCCTTTTGTTGTCATATTCGCTGTTCAGGGCCAGAAAGGAAACCAAATCTGGTAAAGTGGACGCATAATATTTTGAAATTGGGGAATGTAATGACTGAAATGGGGGTTGGAATGGGAGATAGCTATGCTGATAAATATACCCTGGCAAAGATAGCGTTTGATTGCCACCAACTTTCCAGATGTACATATTGATAGAATCCTGCCCGCTATCTGCCTCATATTTTAAATTGAAAATGATCGCTTGGGATACATCCTGGCGACTACAGATAATGATAGAGTCGGCAATCAATTCGCCACCGGAAATACGTGCAGAAGTATCGCTCAATAATTCAATTTCATCGAACGGGATCTTTTCAACCCACAGGTTTATCGAATTCGAGAAGGAGATGAACGCTGGGGGGAGAATGGTATCATAAATAGTGGACCCAGGCAAACGAATCCCGGTTGTGTATGATTTGGTTTCCTCAAGCGTAAATGTTTTTGGATACTCAAATTTAAAGTCGTCGTTGTCCACAGAACAAGAGCCGAGTATTATCAGGATTAGAATTGCCAGAACGGAGTAGGAGATTCTCTGTTTCATTGACTCAAATTTTTGTGTAAAAGTAGTATGTTTGGCCAACTCCACAAACATCAGGAAGCCCTTGCAGGACATTCGATAATTCGTTGTAAACCGGTACTGCTTTTGCACCACACAAAATCTCTTACCTTCGCCGCCGTCATTTTTCAAATCATTCCAAACAGATATTTTCCATGAAAGAAGTATTCATTGTGTCTGCCGTGCGTACGCCGCTGGGCAGTTTTGGAGGCTCGCTGGCAGGTGTGAGCGCCACCCACCTCGGCGCCGCAGCCATCAAGGGCGCGCTTGAGAAAGCAGGCGTCCAACCCGAATGGGTTACGGAAGTTTTGATGGGCAATGTGGTCAGTGCCAATCTCGGCCAGGCGCCTGCGCGCCAAGCCGCCGTATTCGCCGGCCTTCCAGCCAATGTTCCTTGCACTACCATCAATAAAGTATGCGCATCTGGCATGAAAGCCATTACCCTCGGCGCCCAGAGCATCATGCTCGGCCTCAACGATATTGTGGTAGCCGGTGGCATGGAAAATATGTCGCAAATTCCCTACTACGTACCCAATGCCCGCTGGGGTTATAAATTCGGTAACGGTGAACTCATTGACGGGCTGGCTAAAGACGGCCTGACCGACGTGTACAACCAGAAAGCTATGGGCGTGTGCGCCGATGCCACTGCGACTAAATACAACATCAGTCGCGAAGCCCAGGATGCGTTCGCGATAGATTCTTACAAACGCACCGCGGCAGCCACCGAGGGCGGCATGTTCAAAACCGAAATCGTGCCCGTCGCTATCCCGCAGCGCAAGGGCGATCCCGTGCTGTTTACAGAAGACGAGGAGTACAAAAAAGTTAGTTTTGACAAAATACCCGGCTTGCGCGGAGCTTTTACGCCCGATGGCACCGTGACTGCCGCCAATGCCAGCACGATCAACGACGGCGCGGCTGCGCTGATCCTCGCCAGTGCCGAGGCGGTACAGAAATACGGACTCAAGCCTATCGCCAAAATCCGAGGCTTCGCCGATGCCGAGCAGGCGCCCGAATGGTTCACCACTACACCCACCATCGCTGCACCAAAAGCCCTGAAAATGGCGGGCGTACAGCAGTCGGATATTGACTTTTTTGAGGTCAATGAAGCCTTCGCCGTAGTCACGCTCGCCTTCGAGCAAGTGTTGGGTGTGGCCCACGATAAAACCAACGTATTCGGCGGCGCTGTGTCGCTCGGCCACCCGTTGGGTGCTTCCGGTGCACGCATTGTGACGACGCTCAGCAACGTACTCCAGCACAACAACGGGTCGCTGGGCCTGGCTGCTATTTGCAACGGCGGTGGTGGAGCTACCGCGATTGTGATTGAGCGGGTGGGATAATTGTAATTGATTCGATTGCCCCGATTGATTCGATTTTTTCGATTACACGCGGCAATCGAAAGAATCGAATCAATTCCGAGCACATGCCTTTCAAGCTGTTTTCCGGTTCGAACACAGGCGATTCCGAGGCACATCGTTCTTCGCTTTGTATTGGTACGGCTGCCTACGCCGCTCTTCTGGCGTTGGCAGCCGTTTTTTATCTGGAGCGCATGGCCGTGCTGGATATGGCTTTCCAGACATTCCAGATTCTGCGCACGGGAGCGCTGCAAATCCAGAGCGGGCGCTTCGGGGCTGCGGGTACGCAAGTGTTTCCCTGGGCTGCGCAAGCAGTGGGGCTACCACTAAAAGGCGTGTTACGGAGTTACTCGCTGGGGCACGTTCTGTATTATTTCAGCATTTTTTTGATCGTGACCGGGCTTTTTCGCCAGTGGAAATGGGGGATTGTACTCGTCTTGCTCTCGACGCTGATGACCACCCACACGTTTTACTGGTTGTCCGAAATGCCGCAAGGACTGGCTTTTTTGGTGCTGGTGTTGGCTTGGCTGCACCGTAAGGAGCGGCAGAACCTCCTGCGCTGGTGGGAGTATCCGTTGCTGGCGGTGGGGTTGGTCACGGCGTTTTATTTTCACCCGATGGTACTGTACGCCATGTTGTTTTGCGGGGCGTATTTTTTACTGGAAAAACCCCGCTCGCCGATCCAGCCGCTGTATATACTCGCGCTCGTTATTTTCCTCACCACGGTTTTTATCAAATACAAGGTGTTGAAACTGGATTGGTACGATGCGCAGGCGCTCGAACGCGCCAAGGCGTTTGGCAATCTGTGGCCCCATTGGTTCGACATCCAAAGCAACCGCGATTTCCTTCGCTGGTGTTTGGCGGATTACTACATGATCCCGCTGCTCACCGCACTCAACACCATTTATTTTATTTGGAAAAAACACTGGCTGCGGGCCGCGCTTGTTGCCCTGGCGCCGGCGGGATTTGTCCTTTTGGTCAATATTCCCTTTCACACCGGCGATAATCAGTTTTACCTCGAAAACCTGTACTTGCCGCTGGGACTGTTCGTCGCTGTACCACTCGTATTCGATGTGCTTCCCGGTTTGTTGTCAGATAACCGGGTATGGATTCCCGTAGCCGCAATTGTGGCAATCGGGTTGATCCGGATCGGGCTGGCGCACCGCCCCTGGACTGCTCGGCTGCGCTGGGAGCAGGATTTTTTAGAAAAAACTGCCCATCTTGAACACCGAAAATTGTTGCTCACCGAGGAACAGGTGCCTATGGATACATGTATTCTGTCCTGGGGAACGCCTTACGAATTTCTGCTGCTCTCTGCCCTGAAACATCCCGACAGCACCCGTTGCATCATCGTGGACGAGTCCTCCCAACGCTTTGATCCGCTTTTGGCGCAGCCCCGGCTGTTTCTTGGCGAGTTCAAAAATTATACTTTCGACGAACTGCCGCGACGGTATTTCAACTTAATAGACACTTCGGCGTACGTTCGCTGGTAAACAGGGGCAATACACCGTTTTTAATTAAGAAAAAATATGATTGACTGGGAAAAACGCTGGCAAGCCGGCCAAACCGGCTGGGATTTAGGAGCCGCTTCGCCACCGCTAATCGAATACGCCGATCAAATGGCACCGGAAAAACGCGATCTGCGCGTACTGATCCCCGGCTGTGGCAATGGGTATGAAGCCATTCATCTGTTGGAAAACGGTTTTTCCAGCGTCACCATGGTGGACATCGCGCCCACAGCCGTGGAGCGCTTGCAAAAACGCCTTGATGCCGCTGTTTCGGGTTGGCAAAACCATTTGCAGGTACTGTGCGCTGATTTTTTCACCCTGGAAGGGCCGTACGACCTTATTTTGGAGCAAACCTTTTTTTGTGCGCTTGAACCGGTGCAGCGTCCGGACTATGTCCAAAAAATGCACAGCCTTTTGGCTCCAGGGGGCACCTTGGCAGGGGTGCTTTTCGATCGGGATTTTGAAGGTGGCCCACCCTTTGGCGGTCATTCGAACGAATATCGGGCCTTATTCGAGCCACTGTTTGAAATCACAACCCTCGCCCCCTGCTATAATTCCATACCGCCGCGGGCGGATGCTGAAGTGTTTGTTCTGTTGCGCAAAAAGCTACTTTAGATCTACCACGCGCACGCCGAATAGCCCTTTTCGAACGGGAAGTAGCACGGTTTCGCCAGGCTTGGTCAGGGGGAAATACGCCTGTTTTTTGTACTGGAACCGGTACACCTGTCCGTGCTCTTTGACAGTCAGGCGGATACCGGACGGTTTTATTCTTTCGCCTTTGATCAGGCCGTAGTTGGAAGATATATAGGGCATTTCCGACACAAACAAGAAGGGCTGATGTTCGGTGGTTCCGCCGGCGCGGTTGAGCAGGCTGACCGAAAGCGGTGCGAACAACACGCTAAAAACGGCGATGGTGAGTATTTCCGGCAGGTGGTTCCCCCAAGGCGTGAGACGGTTTCGAAGCGCATACAAGAGGATTGCAGCTGCGATACCGCCCAAACACAAGCTGCCCACCACGAGGTTTTGTATGCCGATGGTGTTGGTGAAAATCTTGAATTCGAGGGTGTAGAGCCAGATGAGGGCGAAGAAAAGCAGGACGCCGGCGAAAGCGAGGAGGCGGATAGAGGGACGGAGTGGTTGCATCAATGCTTTGGTGCAGGACTGGAAAGTTGAAATGTGTGCGAAAACCAGTCCAAAAAAGGTTGAACGGTCGCGGCTTTGTGATCGAAATAGCCCGTCTGTATGGCTAGTCCGAACGGCATTCCCGGCTCTTTTTGCCAGGCAAGCCAAGTGTGCAAAAGGGCTTTAGGTTCTTGAGATGGTCGAAAAGGCTTGCCAGGCATTGCCGCCACAGTGTCCTTTGCGTATTGCCAAACATCGTTTCCTTCGGGCACAAGCCCGGCCAAAAAGTGCTCCAGATAACCAGGCGAGGCGTTGTCGGGCATGATCCAAATACCAACGGTGGGCATACCATCTTCAATGACCACTTTTGGGCCTTTTTGTCCATCTGCCTTGGCAAGCGTATTGAAATGAAAATGCGGTTCAAGGAGACTTCGAATCTCACTCCAACGTGCTTCAAAGCCCTTGGCATCCGCATCCAGAACAAGGCCAATGTTGGTGAGGTCAGGATTAGGTTTCTCAATAACTTGCTCAAATGCTTTGAGCGCGCCAGCATCACTACCGCCGACCGTCACAAACTCTGTTTTGAATTTAGTGTCAGACTCGTAGCCAAGTGGGGGAGGGAGTCCTCTTTTTTTTGCAAGGTTTGCAAGCGCGATTGCATCCTTGCCCTCGACGATCAATTGTTGTGCCATGGCTACCGGGCTTCGAGGTTGGCAAGTAGGCTTACTTCGAGGTCTTCCAAGTCATACTCCACGGCCTCTACCTGGCCGGTTTTACGTGCGCGCTGCAAACGAAAGAACGCGCCGACGGCAGCGGTACCCTGTTTTTCTTGCGTATAGGCGAACGTTTTCACCACATCTTGACTGTGTGTGGTAGCAAAAACCTGGATGTTCCATTTCTGGGCGTAGTGGAAAATCTTATCCCAGAGGATTTCCAGAACCGAGTGATGGAGCCCCAACTCAATCTCGTCTATGAGTAAAAGTTTGTCCTTGGCACTGGCTAAGGCAATCGCGATCTGCAGGATTCGGCTTGCGCCATCACCGAGGTTTTTTAGCGTGACTGGGAGTTGTTCGTTTTCCAAGCGCACTAAGGTGCGTTCTTTTTTTACATCCAAACGCTTTAAGTCGGGCAAAATAGTTTCCCGCAAAATATGCAGCACATCGTCTTCAATCGGGGTGAGCACGATTTTGTCCCACAACTGCTGCAAGGGGAAATCGGCTATGTCCCCGAATGGAACAAAAACTGCTTCATCATTTGGAAAATCTGGTAACACGGTCGGGTTTAATTGGACCTGGCTTGGCTGGTATTTCCAAAATGTTTCGAAATAGGTTCTGTGCTCCGACGATTTTATACGGTGAATGGCCAGATCGTTGACCTGCATGATAAGGTCTTCGCCATCTTGTTGAGCATTCAGCTTTGGGCGAAAAAACAACGAGTCATACGAATCGTGCCACCCTGGAGTGAACTCGCCCCGCTTGGCAATAACATGGTTGACAACCGTAGAATCTCCCTGTGCAGCCCATATCCGTAAGGCTTCGAGCAGCGCTGTTTTACCGGCGTTGTTTTTTCCGACAAAGAGATTGACCCGTTTCAGTCTGTTTAGGCCGAGCGTTTCAAAAAGGCGGAAGTTTCGAATGTTGAGGTGATCAAGCATGGTAGCTATGTGAAGCCGGATGGTATTGCAAAAGCGCGTACAAATGTAGTCCAATGAGCCAAAAGGGCAAAACAAAAACAGCCCGGCGTGCTCAAAGCGCACCGGGCTGAAAAAATCAAAAAAAAAATATTTTTTAGTTGCCTTCCAATGCCGCTGCTCCGCCCACGATCTCGCCGAGTTCTGTGGTGATGGATTCCTGACGGGCTTTGTTGTAGTTGATGCGTAGGTTTTTGAGCAGTTCTTCGGCATTTTCAGTTGCCTTGTCCATGGCTGTCATCCGGGCGCCGTGTTCGCTGGCCTGGGTGTCGAGCAGGGTTTTATGGAACTGAAGTTGCAGGATGCTCGGTACGAGCGTTTCGAGCAACTGCTGTTTGTCTGGCTCAAAAATGTAGTCCGCGCGCTTTTTGGAACCGCCGGCGCTTTCCAGTTTTGCCACCGGGAGCCATTGTTCAACGGTAGGGAACTGCATTGCGGCATTTTTGAAACGCCCATAAACGATGTCAATCGCGTCGTATTTGCCGCTGGAAAATACGTCCATGAGTTCGCGCGCCACTACGCTGGTTTGTTCATACTCGATGGTATTGAACAGCCCGATATGGTCGGTATTGTAGGTCAGGTCGCGGAATCGGCGGCGGAAGTAGTCGTACCCTTTTTTACCGATAAACAGTACGGTGACGTTGCCCGTTTCGCGCAGTTTGGGGTATTTTTTATCAATGAGCGTGACCGCCTCTTTATTGATATTGGTATTGAACGCGCCACACAAGCCGCGGTTGGAGGTAACCACCACCACAAGAGCGTTTTTTACCTCACGCACCGTACCGTAGGAGGTTGTCGTATCGCCGTCGAGGTTCGACAGGATGTTGGACAACATACGATTGAGCCGGTCCGAGTATGGACGCATTTGCACGATGGCATTTTGCGCCTTGCGCAACTTTGCAGCCGACACCATTTTCATGGCTTTCGTGATCTGTTGCGTCGAAATGACCGACTTGATACGTTCGCGTACTTCTTTTAAACCACCTGCCATAATTCAGAATGATGAATGATGAATTATGAATACTGAATGACGAATGATGCGGCAGAGCCAATTCATCATTCATCATTCAGCATTCAGCACTATTTCTTGTATTGTCCAGTCAATCCTGCTGCCATCTCTTTGAGTTTGGCGAGGCTTCCTTCTTCAAGTTTGCCCTTGCGCAGTTCTTCCAGTACGTCGGGGAGCTGTTGCTCCATTTTCATCAGGAAGATTTCCTCAAACTCGCGCACTTTGTCGAGGGGGACGTCGCGGAGCAGGTTATTGGATCCGAGGTAGATGATTGCTACCTGTTTTTCCACAGATACCGGGCTGTATTGAGCTTGCTTGAGGATTTCCACGTTGCGGGCGCCTTTTGCCAGGATTGCCTGCGTAGCTGCGTCAAGGTCAGAGCCGAACTTGGAGAATGCCTCCAACTCGCGGTACTGGGCCTGGTCGAGTTTCAGCGTACCGGCGATTTTTTTCATGGATTTGATCTGGGCGTTACCACCTACGCGGCTTACAGAGATACCCACGTTGATGGCGGGGCGCACACCGGCGTTGAACAGGTTGGATTCCAGGAATATCTGGCCGTCGGTGATCGAGATCACGTTGGTCGGGATATAGGCGGATACGTCACCGGCTTGTGTTTCGATGATGGGCAGTGCCGTCAGCGAACCTCCACCTTTTACCAAGCCGGCTTTCACCAGGCTGGGGGGCAGGTCGTTCATCTGGAGCGCTACTTTTTGGTCATCAATAACCTTGGCGGCGCGTTCGAGCAAGCGGCTGTGCAGGTAGAATACGTCACCCGGGTATGCTTCGCGGCCCGGTGGGCGGCGCAGGAGCAGCGACACCTCGCGGTAAGCCACAGCTTGTTTGGAAAGATCGTCGTAAATAATAAGTGCCGGACGGCCCGTGTCGCGGAAGAACTCGCCAATGGCGGCGCCGGCAAACGGAGCATAGAACTGCAACGGAGCCGGGTCGGAAGCCGAGGCTGAAACGATCACCGTGTAGGCCATGGCGCCGTATTCTTCGAGCGTACGGGCTACTTGTGCCACCGTGGAGGCTTTTTGGCCGCAGGCAACGTAGATGCAGAACACCGGTTCGCCGCGCTCGTAAAATTCTTTCTGGTTGATGATGGTGTCAATGGCGATAGCCGACTTGCCGGTCTGGCGGTCACCAATGATCAGTTCGCGCTGGCCGCGGCCGATGGGAATCATGGCGTCAATAGCCTTGATACCCGTTTGGAGTGGCTCATTCACCGGGCGACGGTAGATAACGCCGGGAGCTTTGCGCTCCAGCGGCATTTCGTATTTTTTGCCGCCGATAGGGCCTTTGCCGTCAATTGGCTGACCCAGTGTGTTTACCACGCGGCCCACGAACTCTTCGCCAACCTCAATGGAGGCGATTTTGCCCGTGCGCTTCACGATGGCGCCCTCGCGGATACCTGTCGGGGAGCCCATGAGTACCACACCCACGTTATCTTCTTCGAGGTTAAGCACGATTGCACGTGTGCCGTTTTCAAATTCGACGAGTTCGCCGGATTGCGCGTTGTTGAGTCCGTACACGCGGGCGATACCGTCGCCGACCTGGAGCACCGAACCTACCTCTTCGAGGTTTGTCTCAGCGCCGAAGCCGGACAGCTGTTGTTTCAATATTGCCGAGATTTCTTCCGGTCGAACGTCTGCCATGTTCTTGGTAATGATGAATGATGAATGTTAAATGATGAATTTGGTTGATAAGGGTTGAAGAGGTGGAGATGGTTGAGGATCAACTATTCTCAAACATCTCAACTTTTTCAACTTAAAATTCCCGAACGTACTGGTTTTTCAAGAATTCCGACTTCAGTTCGACCAGTTTGTTGGCGACGCTGGCGTCGTAGCGTTTGTTATCAAATTCGAGCACGAAGCCGCCGATCAGGTTCGGATCAACAACCGTTTCGATTTCAAGATTTACCGTGGTTTGACCGCTGCCGAGCAATTTAGTCCGAAGGCTATCCAGCACAGACTCGCTTAGCGGAGCCGCGCTGATGACGCGGACGGAGGTTATTTTTTTGAGTTTTTTATACTGGATAATAAACTCCGCTGCTATTTCGGGGATGTACATTTCCCGACCTTTTTTCACCAGCAGGTCCAGATAGGCCATGGTGAGCGGGTTTATTTTGTTTTCCAGCAAAGCATGTAGCACGGCTATCTTTTTGTCGCCCTGAATGATCGGGCTTTTAAGAAACAGGTACAGTTCGCGATTCCGCGCTGCCGACTGCAGGGTATCCATGTCGGCGTGTACCGGTTCGACCGTATTCTGGTCTATAGCCAATTCTAAAAGAGACTTGGCGTAGCGTGATGCGATTCGGGTAACGGACATTAGTTCATTTTTATCTGTTCAGCCAAAGACTTGGCATATGTTTCCTGTTCAGCCTTATTGCCCAATTCCTTTTGCAGGATTTTTTCGGCGATTTCGACAGCCAGGCGGCCGGAGGTGTTTTTCAGTTCCACCAGAGCAGCCATTTTTTGGTTTTCGATGTCCTGAATGGCGCTATCCACCTTGCGTTTGTACTCTGCGTTGGCGCGTTCCTTGGCCTCGGCGATGATCTCTTCCTTGGCCTCCTTCGCTTCTTTGAGTATCTGGCCGCGTTCTTCACGCGCTTGAGCCAGCAGTTTTTCGTTTTCTGCCTGCAAGTTAGCCATTTCCTCACGAGCCTTTTTGGCCTGGTCGAGGGCCTCTTGAATATCTATTTCCCGTTTTTTAAGCGATTCAGCGATCGGTTTAAACGCGAAACGGCTCATCATGAACCAGAAGATGAGAAAAATGACGGTCGTCCAGAAAAGCAAACCCGGTTCGGGCCTGATGACGGAAAAATCTCCGAGGAACAACATATTGGCGAATGATGATTGATGAACGATAAATGATGAAATTCTGAGGGGAGGTACTCAACCACTTCAACTCCCTCACCTTTTTTCTTTAACAAGTAAAGAAGCGTCCGGGTCGTTGCGTCGCCAACCGCTTCGCGCCGACCCGGAAAAGCGTTTCTTTAGGCGGCAGGTTTCACGAAGAAAGCCAACACCATCGCGACCAGAGCAGCACCCTCGATGAGAGCGGCCGTCAGAATCATGTTTGCGCGGATGTCACCTACTGCTTCGGGCTGACGAGCGATGGCTTCCATCGCCTTGCCACCAATTTGACCGATACCAATACCCGCGCCGATTACGGCAAGAGCGGCACCAATAGCTGCGTAAGACATTGTATATGATTGAGTTTGTTAAAAATCAGATTGAAATGGTAACTATTATAATCACTCAATGATGGTGTGGTTCCTCTACTGCTGTACCAATATACACTGCAGACAGCATCGTAAAGATGAAGGCTTGCAGGAAGGCTACAAGAAGTTCGAGGGACATCATGAAGAGCGTAAGTGGAATGGAAGCTGCGGCGCCTGCGATGGAGCCACCGACACTTTTGCCGGCATCACCGAAGATAAAGATCAGACTCACAAAGCTCAGGATCACGATGTGGCCGGCAGTGATGTTCGCAAAAAGACGAAGCATCAACGTGAATGGCTTGAGGAAAAGCCCGAGTATTTCAATTGGTGTCAGGATGATGATTTTCAACCAGGCCGGTACACCGGGCATCCACAGGGTATGTGCCCAGAAATGCTTGTTGGCGCTGAACATCGAAATGACAAAGGTGAACATCGCCAGAACAAAGGTCACCGATAGATTACCGGTAACGTTGCCGCTTCCCGGAAAAAAAGGGATTTGGCCGATGAGGTTAAGGCCGAGGACAAAGAAAAATGCTGAAAGCAGGAAGGGCAGGTATTTTTCGTGCTTTGCTCCGATATTGGGTTTGGCTACTTCGTCGCGGATAAACACAATGAATGGTTCGAGGAAATTTTGAAGACCTTTCGGAGCATGGCCCTGGGTGCGCACGGCAGATCTAGCTGCGGCCCGGAACAACAGAAACAGAACCAATACGGTGAGCAACATGGTGAACACGTTGCGTGTAATGGAGTAGTCATAAAAACTGGTAATGCCGCCGCCCATAACGCCGCCGTCGAAGGTAGTTTTGGCATCGAGACGTTCGCAATTTCCAGCAATAATAGCGTTGAAAACGGTTTTCGTTTTGCCAGCTTCTTCAACTTCTTCGTGCGTGTAGTCTGAAACCTCAAATTCGCCTTGAGCCAAAGCCGGATTTTTGAGGCGCATCACATTGCCGTGTACGAGCACATAACCATCCTTGGTTTTGGTGCCGTTACCATGGTGGTGGGCATGAAAAGCAGCAGTGCTTGTTATGGTCCAGCCGTGTTCAGGGGTGTACAGGATGCAGGGGAGGGGAAGGTAAATGTCGCCGATAATATGCAGTGCATTGGCATCGGCGATGTGGTGCACGGCATTGTCACCCGCGTTGAATTCTGGTTCGATGGAGACCGAATGACCACAAGGGGCCGTATGAAGGGTATCGTGTGTAGTCTGGGCAAAAGCAAAAATGCTCAAACCACTGAAAATCAAGGCGATCCAAAACTTGCGTAAGGCTATCATATCCACATCAGGTGAGGCTCTGGTGAAACCGGCGGCAAAAGTACAACGTGGATTCGGCTTAAAAAACCCGAAAATATTTTTTTCCGAAAAAAAATGGGGAATGGTGGCCATAAGGAACCTTCGTCCGGAATTATATTTGGAACAAGGGGTTTCTGGTTGGAAGGTTTCTGGTTGGAAGGTTTCTGGTTAGAAGGTTTCTGGTTATAAAAGCTAGAGGGTTTCTGGTTGGACACAGCCTAACCAGAAACCCTCCAACCTTCTAACCAGAAACCTTCTAACCTTCCAACCAGAAACCTTTTTTAGTACATCATCAACCGGCGGCTGGCGATCCCGTAGGCACTTTCCAGTTGATAGGAGTACATACCGGGCTCTTTCAGGTCAGAACGACGTAAGAGAATATAATTTTCACCTTTTTCAAACGAACCGGCCTTGGTACAAACTTCATGGCCGTGGCTGTCGAAGACACGCAGGGTGACATCCGTATTAGTTGGGAGATTAAACCACAACAGGGTCATTTCGATGAACGGGTTGGGCGCGTTTTGCATCAATTCCAACCCAATGTCAGAAATCGGTTGGCCTTGATAGATGGGCATTGGACGACTACTCATGAGAGATTAAGATAAATAAGAATAAAAGATTAAGATTTTCCCTGTTCATTTCAAAACCTGTGCCAGTTGTTTGAAATACGTGTTAAGGGTTTCAAAATACCGGGTTTTCCCGGGGGAAATAATTTTTTGCCGCAGTTCGTGCAAGCGCGTACTTTTGCCCCGCACTTGCGGGATTAGCTCAGTTGGTAGAGCGCTAGCTTCCCAAGCTGGAAGTCGCGAGTTCGAGTCTCGTATCCCGCTCCGCTTGTCGAAAGGCCATCCAAACAGGATGGCCTTTTTTCAGAAGTTGTTTGAGCTGCTTTACCGGATGAATTTGAAGGCAGTGCGAACACTCCAAACTACTTCTCAAATAAACATGGTGCACATTTCCTTACCCTTCGGACTTATCGCATTGTCGCTGCTGGCTACCGCCTGCTCCGATCCATTCGATGCCCCATTCGAACCTAAAGAGGTAGAAGTTCAGTACGCCTATTTTCCCCTCGAGATCGGCAGGTACGTGGAGTACCGGGTGGACAGCGTAGTGTACGATTTTGGTCTCGGGGGCAGCACAATACGGGATTCCTCCACCACACTGGTGCGCGAACAAATTACGGATACGATCAGGGATAACACCGGTCAACTGCTTTTTGTCGTAGAACGCTACCAACGGCTTCAGGACACGCTGCCCTGGTCGCTCAAGCAGGTTTGGTCGGCTGCCCGCACCGGAACGCAGGCTATCCGAACGGAAGATAACCTGCGCTTTCTTCGGTTGGTATTCCCGCTCGACAGCCGAAGCTATTGGAATGGCAATCTTTGGATTCATCCGTACCAGGAAATTGAAATTGCCGGAGAACGAATACGGCCGTTTGTAAACTGGAATTATCGTGTGGATTCTCTGGATGTGCCGGCTAAAATTGGTCCATTCGCGCTCGATTCCGTACTTTTCGTTACTGAAGTTGATGAAACCAATGCTATTGAGCGCAGGCTCTCGCGGGCCGTTTACGCTAAAAACATCGGACTCGTACGGCGCGAACAATGGATTTTGGATTCGCAGTACTGCAACCAGATACCAGCGCCTGCCGATTGCCTGACCAAACCCTGGGAAGAAAAAGCCCAAAAGGGATACCATTTATTACAAGTGCTGACGGGGCACAACTAACTCCGGCACACCAACCAACAAGCAGTTATCCATGAACTACATTCAAATCGGTTTTACAAAAAAGACGCACGGCATTGGTGGAGAACTGAAGGTGATCATTGAGGAGCCTTACGAGGATCTGTTTTTGGATGCCGATCGCGTTTTTCTGGACATCAAGGGCAGCAAGCAACCTTTTTTTATCAAAAATATACGCGGAGGAGGCGATCTCATCGTGTCGTTTGAGGATGTCGCAAACCGCGAGGAAGCCCTGATGCTCCAGTCCAGAGGCGTGTTTTTGCCTGAAAACGAAGTCCCGGAAGAAGCGCAGGTTGTTCCTGATGATGGCTTGGTGTATGGATACGTTGTAGGCTACACTTTGGTGGACCAAACCCTCGGCGAGATTGGCCAAATAAAAGAGTTACTGGATATGCCGCAGCAGGAAATTTCCGTGGTGGCTTATCAGGATCGGGAAGTGCTGGTGCCGCTGAACGCGCAATTCGTGGTGAACGTGGACGATGCAGCCCGCCAGGTGCTCGTAAATATGCCGGAGGGTTTGCTTGATCTTTGAGGGTTGACGCTCAAAAAATCAGAAACATCTACTCGCGCATTTTGCTAACTTTTATTCGCCAGACAGCCTGCGGCTGGTGCAGGCGGCCTTCGTTAGCCACGAGCCAGTGGTGTTTGTCCCACCAGGTAATGGATTCGAATTGGCGGGCTATGAAACACTTGGGCAACCGCTTGGCAGATTGCCTGCCGCGCAAGAACTCGCTGCCGGAAAAACCTGTAAAGAAATATGCGGTGGCACGCGTGTAGGGGATGAACCCGAGTTTTTTACCAATAATATAACTGGTAACTGCAAATGTTTTGCCGTCGGGGCTGAGTGCGGCTCCGGTTACGACTCGGTTTTTCAACACAAGACTGTCCCGCAATTCAGCTACATACCGACCCGGGCGGGCGGGTAACACGTAGTGCTTGGTCACGAAATTTCCCTTGAACACGATTTTGGAAAACAGGTGCAGACTGTCCTGGAAAAAGACCATGGCTTCGCAGTTAAAATTCCATTCGCGCGATTCCATGGGCGGAAAAGCGTGCTGATCCGGGTAATGGAATAAAATGGAGTCCAACACCCCGGTTCCGGGATGGTATCGGAAGATGCACAGGTCGCGGCGCGCATTGCGGTTGTTACCAAAGTCGCCGATATACAGATTACCGGCGGGGTCGAGGGCCAGGTCCTCCCAGTCTCGGTTAGGCACCGGCAGCGTGCGGGTTTCCAAAAGTTTGTCGGCTTCAGGGTCGTACAGAAACAGCTCGGCCGGGTTTCGACTGTCGTTCAGCATCCACAAATTGCCCTCCTGTGTTCGCACCATGCCGGATACCTCGCGGATGGTTTCCGGGAGTATGGTGCGCCGGTCTGGGAGGTTTTGAGCTGATGAGTTAATTGGCAATAACCATAAAATGAGTGCAAGGCAGGAAATGTAGTTTGGGCAGAAGGACATGCAGGTGCTTTTTCAGGCAAAGGTACTGTTGGGGTGGAGGAGGGTTTCTGAAAGTTATGGTTAGTGAAAAAAAGTGGAGCGGGTTGAGGCGCCGTGCACCTCAACCCGCTCCACCTTTTATTCAACCCGCTTTAATATCAGTGCTTCACAAATCGCGTTGTCCATGCTGCGCCGCCTTTTTCAAAGCGCACGAAGTAGGTACCGGATGCGAGGTTGCGCACAGGAATTTCAAGAAAATATCCCGGGTTGGTTATTACCGTTACCAGACTACCGTCTGCACGAATAATGCGCAGGGCATCGAAAGGGATATCGGCCTGGATGCGCACGACCTCCGAGGCAGGGTTGGGCGACAGGCTAATATTGGCGCTGAAGTCCGCTTCTTTGCTGGATACCAGCGTGCTTACATCGGGGATGTAGCGCGGCGCGATCTGGTAACCTGAATCGTACGGTGCGGTATTATCGAACTGGCCACCGATACCGATCAGGTCGAAGGGTGCAGGCGGTGGCGGTTGGTTGAACAAATCTACATTGTCGTCAATGCGCACCAGAATCGTGTCCAGTGGATGATCGTCCGACACCATAAATACACTGAAGCCTGGGATAGTGCCTGTGGCCCATTGAGCAGCGTCCACATATTTAAGATTGTTGATGCGGATGAGCTTGGATTCCGTGTCCTCCGTATGTATTGGTACAACCAGGGGTGTGACCAATGGGTTGTTTTCCGAAATTTTGGTTAGCGCGTCGGGGAGAATCTGAAGCAGGCCATTGAACTGATTTATGCTGCCGCGTACGGTGATCTTGTCGCCTTCTTTAACGGTGTAGCCGAAGGTCTGGGCGGCGCTGAAGACTACGATGCCGTCGTTGTCGGCGTCAATCATGGTGAACTGCAAGCCGGTTGCACGCAGGTTTACGCCATAAACGGTTGCAGTCAGTTCGCAGTAGATGCCGAGAGAGTCTGCTGCGCCGTCGGCATCCAGGCCATTGATCTGGCTAATACTGTACTGCGGGTAGCAGCGTACGGTGATACTCGCGGTGGCCTGGTCGCAGTCGGCGCCTTCGCACACCTGATAGGTGAAACTGTCTGAGCCGCAATATCCTGTGGCGGGGGTGTAGGCGATGGTATTGTCGGGATTTACGGTGGCGGTGCCGTTTTGGGGCGGAGTGACGATGGTAACGACCGGGTTGTTTTGTCCGGGAAGCAGGTCGTTCAGCAATACGCCGAAGTTGTTTTGGATATCGGAAATGGCCAGGAAGGTATCGTCGAGGGCCGTTACGCCGCTGGGGCAGTTGGAAGGTGCGCCGGGGTTGGCAAGAATCATCCGGTTGTTGATGGTCTTGCCGGTGGGCGTGACGGCAGCCTGCCAGTTTTCGGGCAGGCTATTATCCGCGTTAGGGTCGCACAGTACGAGGGAGGCGCCGTTTCCGGCAGCTGCAGTAGGCCACGGCGCCATGTTAGTGTAGAAAACCCGGTCAATGGTATCTGCTGCGGGATTTAGCAGAACGAGCAGTTCGCCGCTGTTGTTCAGGGCGCTGTTTATGCCCCATTGCAGGGCAGTCACACCGAGTTGGTTGAATAGTGCAGTGGCATTGACCGCCGTGACGATATATTCGTTGGCGCCCAGCGTTACCGCCGGAAAGGTGAAGTTGACACCATAAAGGTACCAGCCCTCCAGGTTTACCGGGTTGGCGCTCTTGTTGTAGAACTCGATATATTCGAGGGAATCTGTGCCGCCTTCGGGAGGGTTGTACATGATTTCGTTGATCACGATTTGGGCTTGGCTGGAGAAAGCAAAGCAGATGCTGCAGAACAGCGAGAGGGTTAATTTTTTCATGTCCTGAAAATGGGTTAGTCGGTTAAGGAAAGATATGAACGCCCAAAAGTAAGAATTCTCGGCCAGCCGCCCATAGCATGCCACAAAACGAACGCGCGCGAAACGGAGCCAATGGAATTCTTGCCAATAATCCGGTCGCAGATTTTCGGGCTACAGCATGCGTAGGGCATACTATTCAACATAAAACAAACATAGTTTTCCAGATGCCCTTTTCTGTACCAGCATTTGAAATATTGTACTGGAAACTATGTGTGCAGGAAGGACTAAACTTAATCGGAAATTAACATGGGGTGCGTACTTTCGCCCTCGAATTTCCTTCACTTTTTCACTAAATCCGTTTTACGTATGAACTTTTCAACATTCAGCAACCGGACAACCATGCTGGTGGGCAAAGCAATCGCTGTGGCGGCTTTCCTGCTGTGCGGTTTGACCACTTTTGCACAAGTAACCACCTCCACCATTTCCGGTAAGGTGACCGATGCGCGGGGCGAGGCCCTGATCGGCGCCACCGTGGTGGCTACGCACGTGCCCTCCGGCACGCGGTACGGTACGGCAACCAATGCCTCCGGACGGTACATCCTCCCCGCAGTACGCGTAGGTGGCCCGTTCGCGGTAGCGGTGTCGTACACCGGCTTTGAGGCCCAAACCCAGGAAAACATTTTTACGAACCTTGGTACCGCTACCAACCTGGATTTCTCCTTGACGGAATCGGGCGTGACGCTAACCGAAACGGTTATTTCGGCTGGTCGTAACGACATCTTCAGCGGTGACCGCACGGGCGCTGCGGTTTCGTATGGTGTGCAAACAATTAACTCCTTGCCCACGATCGGCCGTACGGTGAATGACATCACCACGTACAACGCCTACAGCAACGGACGTTCGTTTGCCGGTCAGGACAGCCGCCTCAACAACTTTACCATTGACGGCTCGGTGTTCAACAACGGCTTCGGTCTTGGCTCTTCGGCACAGGCGGGCGGTCGTACCGGTACCACTGCTGTTTCGCTCGACGCTTTGGAAGAAATCCAGATCAACATCGCACCGTTCGACGTACGTCAGTCGGGTTTTGCAGGTGCCGGTATCAACGCCGTGACGCGCTCCGGCACCAACGAGTTTAGTGGTTCCGCCTACACGTTCTTCCGCAACAGCGACCTGGCAGGCTCCAAAGCCGACGGCCGCGACTTGCCTCCGGTTAACATTGACGAAACCACGTATGGTATCCGCATCGGTGGCCCAATTATCAAGGACAAATTGTTCTTTTTCGCCAGCGGCGAGCAGTTCTCCAGCTCGAACCCGGCACTGGATTGGGTAATTGACCGCCCCGGAGCAACGGGTAACGTTTCGCGCGTAACACTCGCCGACATGCAGGACCTGTCCGATTTTATGAAGACCAACTTCGACCGTGACCTCGGCGCATTTGACAACTTCAACAACGAAGTAAAGAGCACGAAAGGCCTTATTCGTTTAGATTACAACATCAACGACCGCCACAAGGCATCGCTGCGCTATTCGCACCACAACTCAGAGTCGGGCCAGCGCATCAGCGACAGCAACAGTAGCAACACTGCCGGCGCCGGTAACCGCACGAACCGTGCATTGGCCATTTCCCCGGAAAACACCGGCTACATCATTCAGGACAATACGCGGTCGGTAGCATTTGAGTTGAACTCGGTTTTTGGCAGCAAATTTTCGAACAACTTCATTGCCACCTACAACAAGCAGATCGAAGACCGCCGGTACAAGGCCGATCTTTTCCCGACGGTGGACATCCTGAAAGACGGAAGCACCTACACCTCGATCGGTTTCGACCCGTTCACGCCCAACAATAAGTTGAACTACAGCACCCTTAACATCACGAACAACTTCAACGTGTTTTTGAACAAACACTTCCTCACGTTCGGCGGCGCTTACGAGTTCTTCCAGTCCAACAACGTATTTTTCCCGTCCTCCAACGGAGTTTATGTTTATAACTCTATTGCAGACTTCAAGACGGCAGCGCTTCAGTACATAAACGACCCAACCAACCCGGTTTCGCCGGTAAGCGTAGCGCGCTACAACCTGCGTTTTTCGTTGCTTCCAGGAGGCGCCGAGCCGCTGCAGGTGCTGAAAACCAATACGTTCAGTGGCTATGTGCAAGATGAGTTCCAGGTGAGCAACCGCTTCAAACTGACCCTCGGCTTGCGCGGCGATGTGTTTGTGTACGACAATTCAACGGCTTCCGACTTCTTTAACCCGGTTGTGGACTCTCTGGTTTTCAAAGATGAAAATGGCAACGACCTGAACATCAATACTAGCACCTTCCCAAAACCACGCTTGCTTTTGTCTCCGCGCCTTGGTTTCAACTGGGATGCAAAAGGCAACAAAACCACGCAAATTCGCGGTGGTACCGGTTTGTTCGTATCCCGCATTCCGCAAGTGTTGGTTTCCAATCAATTGGGCAACAACGGTGTAAATACGGCTGTGATCAACGTCACCAATACCACGGCTTATCCGTTTACGCTCGATCCGAGCCGCTTCCGTCCGGCCAACACGAATATCAGCGCTCTTCCGCCGTATGCCGTTAATGCCTCTGTGGAAGACCTCAAGTACCCGGTAATCTGGAAGAGCAACCTGGCTATTGACCAGAAGTTGCCCTTCGGCCTGATCGGTACCATCGAGGCAATCTACAACAAAAACATCCACGCGCTTCGCTACATCGACGCCAACCTGAAAGGCCCGGATCGTACGTTTGCCGGCCCCGACAACCGCGATCGTTTCCCGGCCTCCGGTGTAGCCAGCTCCGGTAGCGGCGCCAACAATACCGTGAATATCGCCCGGTTCATCAACCCGCGTATCGGCAATGCTTTTGTACTGACCAATACGGACGAAGGTTATTCCTACTCGTTCACAGGTAAACTTGAACTGCCCAACAAAGGCGGTTTCGGCGGTATGTTGGGCTACACCTATGGCGCAGCTTATGACATCCAGTCGGTAGCAAGCACGGTGGTAGCAAACATTTTCACAACGGTTGGCCAAAACTTCCTCGGCACTTCCTGGGCGGACAACGACTTGCGTCACCGAATCGTGGGCTACGTTAATTACCGAATCAACTACGGTGGTAAAATGGGCGGCGCCACCGAATTTACACTCGGCATGGTATCCAACAGCGGCGGCAAATTCTCTTACGCGTTCCCGGGTGGCGGCGCCAATGACCTGAACGGCGACGGTCAAAACAACGACCTGATTTTTGTGCCGAACAAGGCATCTGATCTCACGTTTGCTCCCCTGACGGCAGGTGGCAAAACCTTCTCGCCCGAAGATCAGGCAACGGCTTTCGACAAGTACATTGATGCCAACCCGTACCTGAGTACTCGTCGCGGTCAGTATGCTGAACGCAACGGCGCTCAGTTCCCCTGGCTTACACGCCTCAACTTCACGGTGATGCAGGAATTGTATGTGAAAGTGGGTCGCAACGACAAGAAAAACACAATCCAATTGCGTGCGGATATTCTCAACGTAGGTAACCTGCTGAACAACGCCTGGGGTGTAGGCAACCAAACGACGACGGCTAACCCGCTCAGCGTGGCCAGCATTGATGCCAACGGCGTACCTTCTTACCGCCTGGCTACACAGTCCATTGATGGCTCCGTCGAACTGCTGCGCGATGCTTTTGTAAAAAGCATCAACCTCGACAACGTATGGCAGGCACAAATCGGTATTCGTTACATTTTCAACTAATTGTAACCTGACTTAGATTTTAGTATGGGCCATCCCGATTCCGGGGTGGCCCATTTTTTAAGGCTAAAAACACAAGAGCCACCCTGTAATCCGGAGTGGCTCTTGTTGTTTAGTACCTCTGGTCGGGAAACCTACCGCAGTACTACTTTGCCGCTACCCAGTAGCTGGCCGTCGGCACGTACTTGCAGCAGGTACAATCCTGCCGGCAAATCGCTGCGCTCAAAACGCCATTGCGTACCGGTTGCAGTAGCTGTGCGCACCGAACGGCCTGTGGCATCCCGCAGTTCCACTTGCCATTCCTGCAAACCCTCGATACCGCGCAGCTCAAGCAGCGCGCTTTGTGCCACGGGATTGGGCAATACACGCAGTTCCAGTCCGGAAAGGAACGGTTGCCAGGCGCTTACCGTCACAAAGTCGCGACCGACACGGTGTACTGTAGTATTGGTGATGACCGGTTCGTTGAAATCGAAGAAAATAGCAGCCGAGTTCAGGATATTCGTTTGCAGGGGCACATCGGCTTTTTGTGCAATGCGGAACGACACAAAACCCTGCGAACCGTCGAGGTTGGTGCTGCTGTCGGGCAACAGAATATTGTCAAACGTAAACTTGATGTTGCGATCGCCAAAAAAGTCAAACGTGTACGGGTGACTGCTGGCGCCGGGACGCACAGAGGCCGGGTCGAGCCAGGGTGAGAGTGTGTCGCGAATCACCACCGTAAATGCGGTGTCGGTGCCTGTATTCTGGAATCGGATCAGGTACTCAATGTCGGTACCGGGTTCTATCTGATGCGCTGCACCGTAGCCTACCGGGAAACCTTGCTTGTCGTTCGGGTCGTACGAGCCCACATTTTCCGTGCAGTCAATGTCCACCCACGGGTCGTTGTCGTCCAATGGAAACTGGTTTACCAAACCAACGCTGAATTGCCCGCCGTTGGCACAACCCTCCACGGCCTGGCTTGGTGCGGAAACTCCTGGGTGGAAGGGCTCCTGTTCTACTTCTACGCGCCAGGTAGCGCCATTGGCCGGAACTTTGAACCGATGGGTTGCGCCAGGGGCAAGGTAAATAGCCGGTGGAGGCGCTTGCATCAGCATTACGGCATCTTCAATGATGACGTAGTCCAGCGGACCACTCGTGCCGCCCGTTCCAACGTTTTGGATCACAAATTCCAGGGAATCCGTTTTGCATTCAGCCTGTACTTGCAGGCTGGCGCCCGACCACTGGGCATTGGCCGGCTCGCAGGCGCCTGTCGGATAAATCACCGCTCCGGAGCAGTGTGTTTGGCCGAGTGTGGCGTCACAACTGACAACTACCGACACCCAGAATGATCCACAGGTATTGAATGCCACGGTGCCGAGGTCAAAGCGGTACAGGTTGCTGCCGAGGTGGGTGTATGCGATGCCGGCGTCTATAATGGACAGGAAGGGGTCAAACTGGATTTCGATGTGCGCATCTGTTGCCTGGGCGGTTCCTTGGTTGCAGTATAGTACGGAGTAATAGCTGGTTAAACAGCGGCGCAGGAGCGGCGTGTTCAAGTCAACCGTCATTGCCGGGCAAATAGCCTCGGGCTGGAGCAGGAAGTCGCGCGCTACGGTTTGATTCGGATTGATCGTCACCGTGTAAGATGCCTGGCAGGGTATCCACAGGTTGTTTGCCGGAGAGACCGTCACGGTGTACGTTCCCGCCACAAGTTCTACCCGATAAAACCCGTCGGTATTGGTGTAAGCAAAGAATTCATCGCCGGCGGCATTCGTGATCCGAACGACCGTGTTGGTCAAGCCGTCGTCGGACGCTTCTTTGGTGCAATTGGTATTCCAGTCGGCAAGCACATATCCTTCCAGATTGGCGCATTCGTCCAGTTCATTTTCGATTACGATACTGGCGACTTCGGTGCAACCCCGATCATCGGTTACCGTGACGACGTAGGTGCCGGCGGGCGGGTCTGGTTGCCAGGAAGCGGTAACGCCGTTGTTCCACAGGAAAGCGTATGGTTGTGTACCGCCCTGTGCACCGACCCACATCCCCATCGAGTCATTGCAAAACGGGCTGTCGAAGTAGTTAATCTGGATGAAAAGCGGGCTGGGAGTTGTTAACACCATACAGGCCGCTCCGGAACAGCCACCGTCTGTGTTGGTAACAGTAACGCAATACGTTGGAACCGCTCCCGGAGTATTTGGCGGCGCTTCGATGGATTCCGAGGTTTCGCCGGTTGACCAGGCATACGTGAAAGGACCACCGCCAGGAGAGGAGAGTGTCGCTGTGAGCGTCGTGTTGCCGTCGCAGTTGGTAGATCCGGTAGTAATGATCACTTGCGGAATCGAGCCGTCCTGTGTTACCACGATCGTATCGCCGCCCCAGCATTGGAGGCTGTCAAAAACGAAAAGGGCATAGATCCCGGGTACCGTCACCACGGGATTAGGGATATTGGGCAACTGGACCGGGCCGGCCCAGGAATATTGGTAGTTGCCCGGAGGGTTCACCGTGGTTTGCAATTGGACGGAAGGGTTCTGACAACTGATCGGGGCCGGCGGGGTGACGGTCACGCTCAGAGGACAAGGTTGTTGGGCACGCAAGCCCAGGGAAATAAGGGCAAGTGCGGCGAGCAGCAAAAAGCGGATTTTTTTTGTGTACATAACGTGATGCGTTTGGGCTAAAGAAAAGCGGTTGAAGGTTGCATTTTTTCCTTTTGGAGTGGGCGATTTGCGCAAATACTTTTTGATGGTACAAATGTTCAGGTTTGTTTCCGGCTGAACAAAGACATTTTCGGGCGTTTATTAAAAACAATTATTTAAATTTTAAAACCAATGAATTGATTTGTAGAACTTTGCAAAAGTTAATATTTTAAATAAATGGAAAATACGCGCCTTTGGACAACTCTGTCCGTGCTCACTTTGGCAGAACGCAAGCAATTTGGACAATGGTTGCAGTCGCCTTTCCTTTGTCGGCGTGCCCAACCGCTGGCCCTGTACGAGTATTTGCGGGGGTGTATGGAAGCCGGCAAACCACCGGAACAATCAGCGGCAATCCAGGTAGTATTCCAGTCGGACACTACGGTGCAGGCTTTGCGCCTGGTGATGACCGAACTGATGGGTCAAGTCGAACATTTTTTGGTGTATTCAGAAAAATTTGAGCGGGTAGGCGATTTTAATATCCGCCTTGCGGAAGCTTACCGCAAACGCGGCCTGGAGAAACATTTTCGGCAGAGCTTGCATGCCGCCCGCAGTGATTGGGCCCGGCAGCCCTTTCGCCATGCAGAATACTTCGATGCGCAAATGGCTATTGCGCTTGAATTGTACCAACACCAAACCGCCGGACGCCGAACCGAGGCGCTCAACTGGCAGGACCTTTCCGACCAAACGGACACAGCTTTTATTGCTCGAAAGTTGCGGCAGGCGTGTTTTGCCCTCAGCCACCAGATTGTTTATAGCACGGACTACAATTTTGGACTGCTGGATGCGGTGCTGGACCATGTGCGCCGCTCGGAATCACTGCAGGCGATTCCGTCTGTAGGCTTGTACTTTTTCTGTTACTTATTCCTGACCCAAGATGAGGGAGAACCCTATTTCCGGGAATTCAAGCCGCGCCTTCTGGCAAATCTGGAACAACTGCCGGTAGAAGAACAGCGCAACCTCCACTTGCTGGCTGTTAATTTTTGCATTCGCAAAATCAATCAATCGCTCCCGGCATATTTTCATGAGGCGCTTGACCTGTACAAATCCGCCCTGAACGCCAACCTTTTGCTCGAAAACGGGCAACTTTCCCACTTCGCCTACAACAACATCGCAGCTATCGCCCTCAAGGTGGGCGATACAGACTGGGCAGCGCAATTCATTCACCAGTATGCGCCATTTTTGGAAAAAAAACACCGCGATGCCGCTTTTCACCTCAACCTTGCCCGCGTGGAGTACGGCCGCCGAAATATGAAAGCGGCCTTGCTGCACCTCCAGCAAGCCGACTACAAAGACCTGATCAACAATTTGATCGCTAAAACCTTGCAGCTGAAAATCTACTATGAAACGGAAGAATTAGACGCTCTGGACGCCCACTTGCAAAGTATGCAAACCTTCATCCGCCGCCAGCGGGTGATCGGCTACCATAAAAACAACTACCAGAATATCGTGCGTTATGGCCGCCGGCTGCTTCAACTCAACCCCAATAGCCGGCAGGCTCGGCAAACCCTGCGCCTGCAAATTGAGGCCGAGCCCGTGCTGACGGAAAAGGAATGGTTTTTAGAAATGGTAGGGTAGGGTGCACTATCCCAGTTGTTCAGCGGCAGTTTCCCATTCCGCAAAAACTTTCTCGAGTTCTGCTTTGCCCGCGCTGTATTTCTGCAACACATCCTGAGATTCGGGGCGGCTGTAAAAATCTGATTCCGCCATTTTTCCTTCCATTTTTTTGAGTTCGGCTTCGATTTCGCTGATACGGCGCTCGGTACGCTGTACCGTGCGCTGAAGTTGTTTTTTATCTTCAGCCGAGAGCGCTGTGCCGGCTTTGGTCCGTTCGTCTGGTGCGGCATAGCCATTGCCGGCCTTTGCGGTAGTGGTGCGCATTTCGACCTGGCGCATGTTGTCGAGACGGCGTTTTTCGAGAAAATAGTTGACGTCGCCGAGGTATTCGTGCAGCCGATGGTCGCGGAACTCAATGGTGCGGTTCGTAAGGCCACTCAGGAATTCGCGGTCGTGGCTAACGACGAGCAGGGTGCCGCTGTAGTCCAGCAGTGCTTGTTTGAGCACGTCCTTGGATAGCATGTCCAGGTGATTGGTCGGTTCGTCAAGCACCAAAAAATTGAAGGGGCGCAGCAGCATACAAGCGAGGGCGAGTCGGGCGCGTTCGCCACCGGAGAGTGCAAACACTTTTTTGTCCACATCTTCGCCACTGAACAGAAATCCACCGAGCGTTGCACGCAGTTTGGTGCGCATTTCCGGGGGGCTGTACTTTTCCATGGTTTCCAGCAGGGTGATCTTGGGGTCGAGGGTTTCAGCCTGGTTTTGTGCGTAGTAGCCAATAGACACATTGTATCCCAGGTTTGCCTTGCCGCTGGTAGCCGTTTCGGCACTTACAAGAATTTTAGCGAGGGTGGTTTTTCCCTGACCGTTTTGTCCAACAAACGCGACACGTTCGCCGCGCAAGAGCTGGAAATCTACGTTTTCCAGCACTTTCAAATTGCCGTACCGTTTGGTCAGGTGCTCGGCCGTGGCCACTACTTCTCCTGCGCGTGGGGCTTCAGGGAAACGCAGGCGCATAACGGAGGTGTCCTGCTCGTCAATTTCAACACGATCCATCTTGTCGAGCTGCTTTTGCATGCTTTGCGCCATCTTGGTTTTGCTGGCCTTGGCCATAAAACGGGTGATGGTGCGTTCGCGGTCGGCAATCACGCGCTGTTGGTTTTCGTAGGCAGCGGTGAGTTTCTCCCGGCGTTCGGCGCTGAGTTCGACGTACCTGGAGTAGGGAACTTTGTAGTCGTCGAGACGCCCGAGCATTACTTCTACGGTGCGGTTGGTTACATTGTCGAGGAAACGACGGTCGTGGCTGATGACGACAGCCATGCCGGGGTATTTTGCCAGCCAATCCTCGAGCCAGAGAATACTTTCGATGTCGAGGTGATTGGTCGGTTCGTCAAGCAGAAGCAGGTCGGGCTGACGGAGCAGGATTTTGGCGAGTTCGATACGCATTTGCCAGCCACCGGAGAACTCGTCGGTGAGGCGGATCATGTCGTCGTGCTGGAACCCCAGTCCGGTCAACACGCGCTCGGCATCGGCGGTGGTGGTAGCATGACCCAGGTGATGCAGGTGTTCGGTAAGGTCGCCCATATCCTCCAGCAGTTTGTGGTAGGAGTCGGATTCGTAGTCTTCGCGGTGGACGAGTTCCTCCTGAATGTCGTGCAGTTGTTTTTCGAGGGCCAGCACTTCGGCGAAAGCGGTCATGGTTTCATCGAGCACTGTTTTGCCCTTGGGCAGCAACATGTCCTGGTGAAGGTAGCCGACCGTGAAGTGTGTTGGCTTGACTACGGTGCCGTCATGGGGCGACATCTCGTTTGCGATGATCTTCAGGAGGGTAGATTTGCCCGCGCCATTGCGGCCTACGAGGCCGATGCGTTCACCGGGTTTGACGACGAGGCTCACCGAATCAAGCAGGGTGCGGTTGCCGTATTTGACGAAAATATTACTGAGGGTTAACATAGCGGCCGCAAAGGTACGAATGTGCCGTAACTTTGTGCTCAAAGGTGTGCAACGCATAAAATTCAACACATTATGGCGACACGACAGCCAGATGCTCCGGACGGCGGAGAAAGTTCGGGGGCAGTGTTTGGAAAGCAAATTTTGCTGCTGGTATTGGTCAGTATAGCGGGTATTTTGATTTACAAGACTATTTTTTCTGGTGGAAGTCTTACCGATATTTTTCAAAGCCCTCAGGCGGTGCAGTTGACGTACGTTCCGTCTGACTTTCAACCGAATCTGAATGAAGAGTCCACCTTGCTCATCCTTTCCCAACCGGAGAAATACCGCAAAGAGTTTGATGATCTGGTTTATAATTTCAATGTGTCGCTGCTGTTTCACGTAGCCAACCGCATGAATCTGCCCGACAGCCTGAAGCGCCGTCTGGAACCGGAATACCGCAAACACCACGATTATCTTAGCGGGTTGTACTTCAGCGATTTTGTTGCGCTGAAAGACACCACGGCCACGATGTACGAAAACTGGTATAGCGACAATGCCAACCAGGCCGTGCAAGTGTTCAACGAGGTGGCGGGCAAGTACACCTGTTTTTTTGTTACTCAAATTCTGGCAACCCTGCTCAAAGCCACTGATGGCCGGCTCATGGCCAAAGGAAAAAATGTGGACAACCCCTGCGGAATTGCACTCAGCGAAGGGCTGCGCCCCATGGTGGAGCGCCTGCAAACCCGCGCCGCCATCATGGATTTCAGCGCCTCCCGCGGTATGCTCAAGGATAAAGTGCGGCAGGGTATTGCCGAATTGGCAACCTACGAGCTGCGCAGCCGCCTGGGTCTGGACAAAACGCTGTCCTACAAGGTGTTCGGATTTTCTGTTTCCGAAACAGACATTCGGGTGGAGGCCATCAGCGTGGTCAAAGCGGGTTTTAAACTGGACCGGCAATTCGACGTGACGTTCAGCCCCAAAAAGGGCATCGTGTATGTCACACTACCGCCGCCCACCATCCTCTCGCACGAGGTGTACCCACGGGTGGACAAGCTGGATGTCGGTTTTCTTTCCGGCATCAGCGGCGAGGAAATGAACCAGAATTTCAACGAACTGCGGCGGCAGTTCCGGCAAGATGCCTTGGAAAACGAGCACGTTTTGGACAAAGCCAAGGCGCGCGCAGACACCGTGATGCAGCTTATGCTGGGGCCGGTGGTAAAAAGTATGGGACGCAAATACAAACTGGAATTGCGTTTCCGGGATCAGATCGAGACGGTCACGCCGGAAGAGCTACGCCGCCGGGGTGAAACAGCCCAGCCGAAGCAGCCCGCTACGCAGGACAAAAGCAAGTTTATTCCGCAGTAAACAAAAACAGCCTATTCTCGTCCGGAGAGTTTCTCTATCTTTTGTTTGAGCCATTTCTGCTCAATAAGGGTTCCTGCTGTCTCTATTTCATCATGGAGTTCCTGCAGGCGTGTTTTGATTTTTTTGGTACTTTTTCGCAAGCGATCCAGTCGGGTTGTAAACCTGTAAAAATTATCATAGATGCGCGCTCTTTCCTCAGGCAAGCTCGTCTCCCGGCCAACCATAATCCGAAAAGCATGCAGACGGTTTTCCAATAAAACATAGTCCGGTTCTCCTCCTTCATACAGGATTTTGATTTCCAGCGACTTGGATAAATAGCGGTTCGTAATATCGTGAAAATTCAGTGTCGTTACAATCGCGCGCGCTTTGTCAAACTCCCTATGGGCAAACGAGTACATGGCCATACTGAGCTGGTAATAATCTTCCGAGGGTTGTAAACCTGCGATTTTGTGGCGCAGCATATCTGCGAACGAACGAGCGAACTCGAATTGCTGCTGAAGAAGGGCCGTTTTGAAGATACTTAGAAATTCCGGGGCGGGTATGGCCGCCTCCTCCGCTTGCGACGACGATTGGTATCGGCTTCGGTACAGATCAAAAAGCACTTCCCGATATTTTGGAATTTGAAATTTTCGTACACAGAAGTTGTAGGCCAACAGCTCAAATCGTTTCAGGTGGTACTCCGGGATTTGTGCCTTGTATTTGGAAAAAATTTCCATAAATGTATCAAAGGCAGCTTCCCCATCGGCTCCGGCATCACACAAAAACTTCAAGGTCACCCGGTATAGTTGCCCGAGGGGGCTGGAGTACCATGGAGCGTGGGCTTCCAGTTCAATTTCTTTCAAGATGGCGTCAACCTCGGCATCGCTCAATATCGTTTTGAAGTTCCGCAGGTTAAAGAGTGGAACCAGAAAGTCCAACCGCTGTATCCAGTAAAAGGTCTCCAGTGCCTGAAGTGTTGCCAACAAGTTCACGTCATCTTTAATGTCGGTATAATTCGTCATCAATATGGACTTGCTATTCTCCGCCTCCCATTCATCGGATAATTCAAAAACGCCTTTGGAATTATTTGTCTCCTGCGCGCGTTCCATCCGCTTTAAATACCGGGTGGCCGCTTCAATCGCGCCTCTTTCGGTAAAAAAATCCACTAATCGAGCAAAGGGACCAACAGGACGAGCACTGCGACGCTGCAGCATCTCTGCTTCTATGAATGCGCGAACGAGCTCCAGGGCGGAGTTTGCTATTTTGCTTAGCGCACGGGCATTGTACGGGCTGCCCGGAAACAGCATTTGAAATATGCGTTCGCGTTCCAGCGCAAGTTGAACGGGGATTTCGGTATCGGTAAATGCCTGGAAAATGCACTGAATCAGGTTGGTTTCCGCTTCAACTTCCTTTTTACCGATGAAATAGGGCGACTTCAAAAACAGAAATAACCGCTGTCTCTCTTTACCAGAAAAAGCACGCAGGTCTTCTACCAAATCGGAATGCAGCATACAGACAATGAATTTTACAGCATATTTCAGGAGGCAATTCCTGATGAATGCGCAAGTATAAGGTAACTAAACAACTTTCAATATGAATACGAATTTAGAAAGCGGCATCATCGTGGACATCATTGTAGAACGGGCTTCGGAGATGCGGATCGCACAACTTTGTAGTGGTCTCAGCGACTCCTGCTACACCCAATCGGCACAAGCCAACACACCTTACACGTTCAGTTGGGGCAGCGGTGGGGTTTTTAGTGAAATTAAAATTACAGTAGGAGCCGTCGAATTTTTGGCCGAATACGACACGGTTGGTCAGGAAGTGAACGTAATTGGCACCTGTGGCACCACCGACTGGGATAATTTTAGTGAAAATAATCAAACACTCTACTACAGCGACAGTGTATTTGAATTCGAAATTCAGTTTCAGCTATTCGGAGGTACAAGTCTGGAAGTCAGTGTAATAGCGAACAGCAATACGGCGATTGAGGCGTTTTTGTAAAAACCCAAGTGGGAAAAAAGTGGAAAATTTGTGCATACTTTTTTAAAAAAAAGCCCTATACTTTTGTGCCGTCAAAAGAGATTACATGCGGCTAAGGGCCTGGAAAGAGCGTGCTCCCGACCTTTGTAAAAAGGAGATGCCAGCCAAAAAGGCATCAACGGGTACACACAGAACGGTATAAGTACCGTCATTTTGAAAACGAGTGCGAAGCCGGCGGGGATTTCCCCGTCGGCTTTTGTATTTCTGTTACATTTTCCCGAAGCGCTCCTCCAGCACACGGTAGCGGTAATCAAAAATGCCACGCAGTTGCCGTCCCACAAAAAGCCAGTGCGCAAAACGACCAAAAATACCCATTGGCAGACGGTAGTGTACGAGGTCGGTTGCTTCCACCCCGCCGGGGATGGCTTTGAAATGGTGTTGGTGGTGCCACAGAGCGTAGGGGCCTACGCGTTGCTCATCCACAAAGAATGTACCTTCCTGCACATGCGTGATCTCGGTCATCCAGAAAAGCGGGATACCCATCAAGGGGCTGACCGTATAAGTGATGATTTGGCCGGGATACATCTTGCCCAGCCACTCCGGGTCCGATTTAATGTGGAAGCCCATGTAGGACGGTGTGATTTCCTTGAGGTTGCCAGGAGAGGAAAAGAACTCCCAGGCACTTTCGAGCGAGATTGGGAGCCGTTGAGTACGTTTTAGTGAATAGACGGACATATTGGATTTTTGGTCAGCAGAACAGCCTGCCCCATAAATAGTTGCGGCATCGGGACGCAGAGTCCTCGATGCCGCAACAAAAAAGTCGACAGTTTTTTTCTACATGTTGTCTGGAACAAACTTGTCCAAACTCTCCGGATACTCTTTTTGGTACTCATACCGGAGAACATCGTATGTGGTCACGATTCCCATCAATTCATGCTTGTCGTTTACAATCGGAATCGCGTGGAACAAGTGCTCCATCAAAACCTCTGCGGCTGCGCCGATGTGTTGATCGGGTTCCAATGTAGCCAGGTGTGTGGTCATAACTTCGCTCACACGCATATCCTGATACGCTACTGCCGAGAGGCCTAACTTAAACAGGTCCCATGAAGTGACCAGCCCGACAAGTTTTTTTCCATCAACGATTGGTAGGTGATGAATGTGGTTGGACATGAAAATTTCCCGGGCTTGACCAAGTGTGTCACCAGGAGAAAGGGTGATGACCTGTGAGGTCATGATTGTTTGTATGCGTTCGTTCATCATAGGCCAAGTGCATTTAGAATGGCAAAATCAGTTAATGTTTTTTCAAAAAAATTAGCGGCCGAAAGTAGCGGGCTTCCGCTGATTCTCCAAGAAAACTTGGTTCGTTGTTGTCAAATAATTGTGTTCAGGGTGGTTTGTTGTTGACATAGCCGGCGAACAGTACGATTCAACCACGCTGTGCTGCCAAAAGATAAAGTACGGCCATACGCACGGCTACGCCATTTTCGACTTGTTGGAGAATAATGCTCTGGCGGCTATCGGCAGCATCGGAGGTGATTTCCACGCCGCGGTTGATCGGGCCGGGGTGCATGACTACGATTTCTTTATCTAATCCATCCAGCATTTCACGGGAGATACCGTAGTATTGATGGTACTCTCGCAGGCTGGGGAAGTATTTTATATCCTGACGCTCCAGCTGGATGCGCAGAATATTGGCAACATCGCACCACTGCAAGGTGTCGCGAACGTCGTGCGAAACCTCTACCCCCAATTCTGCATAGTATTTGGGAATGAGTGTGGGCGGACCACACACACGCACTTTGGCGCCGAGTTTGAGCAGGCAGAAAACATTGCTCAGCGCTACGCGACTGTGCAGGATATCGCCGATGATTGCTACCTTTTTACCCGCCACATCGCCGAGTTTCTCCCGGATAGAGTACGCATCCAGCAGGGCCTGGGTAGGGTGCTCGTGGGTGCCGTCGCCGGCATTGATGATGTTCGCCGGAATATGTTTGGACAAAAACACACATGCCCCGGGGGCGGGGTGGCGCATGACAACCATGTCCACTTTCATCGCGAGGATGTTGTTCACAGTGTCGAGCAGGGTTTCGCCTTTGCTGACACTTGACGAGGAAGCGGTAAAGTTGACAATATCGGCGCTCAGGCGCCGCTCTGCCAGTTCGAAGGAGACACGCGTGCGCGTACTGCTTTCAAAAAACAGGTTGGCCACCGTGATGTCGCGCAAGGAGGGCACTTTTTTAATCGGGCGGTTGATGACCTCCTTGAAATTATCGGCGGTCTCGAAGATGAGTTGGATGTCATCTTCGGTAATGTTTTTGATCCCGATCAGGTGGCGCGTGGTGAGTTGTTTCATTTTTTATCGAAAAGCAAGACCTCGTCTTGGCCGTGGATTTCTTTCCAGTGAACTTTAACATAAGCCTCATCGAGGGCGTCTACCACCAGGCCAATGTAGTCGGCCTGAATGGGCAAATGGCGATTAAAACGCCGGTCAACCAAAACCAGCAGTTCGATCATTTGTGGCCGGCCGTAGTGCTGCAAAGCTGCCAATGCAGCTTGAATCGTACGGCCGGTGTAGAGCACATCGTCCACCAACAGAACCTTTTTGTTGGTGACAATGAAATCCATCTCATTGGGATGCGGCGCCAAAGGGGCTTCGTGCATCCGAAAATCGTCTCGATAAAATGTGATATCCAGACGGCCGTACTGGATATTCGTGTTGCCGGTGAGTGCCTGCAAGCGCTCGTGAATTCGGTCGGACAACGGGACGCCGCGCGGTTGGATACCCACTACGCAGGCATCGGAAAAATCACCCCAGTCCTCCATAAGCTGGTGGCAAAGCCGTTCGATTGTCAGGCTGAAGCGCTCCTTGGCGAGCAGATGTTTTCCGCCGTCAGTCATCATGGATAATTTATCATTCGTCATTTCCCTCGACGGGGACTTCTTCTGCGATTTTTACCACGGTCACGTCCGCAATTTCGTCGCTGTCGTTTAGCCGGATGACTTTGACGCCCTGTGTGGCGCGGCCCATTACCCGGATTTCGTTGACGGCGGTGCGGATGGTGACACCGTTGGCGGTAGTGATCATCAGATCGTCTTCATCGGTGACCGACTTGATGGCGACCAGATTACCCGTTTTTGCGGTGACTTGCATGGTTTTTACACCTTTGCCACCACGGCCGTAGGTTGGATATTCGTCAAGCGCCGAGCGTTTGCCGAGTCCTTTTTCCGAAATAACAAGAATTGTGGTCGTGGTGTCAGCCGGGTCTACGCACACCATACCGACTACGGTATCGTCATTTTCGTCGGAAACCCGGATGCCGCGTACACCGGCAGCGCCGCGGCCCATGGGCCGAACATCCTGCTCGTTGAATCGGATGGCGCGTCCGCTCCGTACGGCGAGCAGAATTTCGTTGTTCCCGTTGGTCAGTTTTGCCTCAATCAGCGCATCGCCTTCATTGATTTCAATGGCATTGATGCCGCCTTGGCGTGGGCGGGAGTATGCTTCCAGCAGGGTTTTTTTGATCTGGCCGCGCTTGGTGCAAAAGATGATGTAGTTGTTGTTGATATACTCCTCGTCATCCAGTTTTTTCGCCAATATAATATAGGCGCGAACCCGGTCCTCTTTGGGGATATTCAGCAAGTTTTGGATGACACGCCCGGCGGTCGTTTTGCCGCCTTCCGGTATTTCGTACACTTTCAACCAAAAGCAGCGCCCGCTTTCCGTGAAGAGCAGAATGGTTTGGTGGTTGGTGGCTACGAACATGTGTTCTACAAAATCCTCGTCGCGGGTGCGTACGCCTTGGGCGCCACGGCCGCCGCGGCCTTGAGCGCGGTATTCGGTGCTTGGCGTGCGCTTGATGTATCCGGCATGGCTGATCGTGATGATCACCTCTTCGTCTTCGATGAGATCTTCGATGCTGATATCACCTTCGTCAATTTCGATGGAGGTGCGGCGGGCATCGCCATAGCGTTCCGAAATTTCGCGCAGTTCTTCTTTGATGATGCCGCGCTGGAGCATTTCATCGGCCAAGATGGCTTTGAACTCAGCAATTTTGCGCTGTAATTCATCGTACTCGGCGCGCACTTTGTCGCGCTCCAGGCCGGTGAGTTGTTGCAAGCGCATGGCGAGAATGGCCCGGGCTTGAATTTCGGTCAGGCCGAAGCGTTCCATCAATCCTTCCCTGGCCTGTTCGGCATCCTTGGAGGCGCGGATAAGTGCGATAACCTCGTCGAGGTGGTCCAGTGCAATAAGCAAACCCTCCAGAATATGGGCGCGTTCTTCAGCTTTGCGGAGTTCAAACTTGGTGCGCCGTACGATCACTTCGAGGCGGAACTTGACAAACTCCGTAACCAGGTCCAAGAGGTTCAGGGTACGGGGGCGTCCGTTGACGAGGGCGATGTTGTTGATGCCGTAGCTGGTTTGCAGGGGCGTCAATTTGAACAACTGGCTGAGAATCACATTAGCAGCGGCATCGCGTTTGATCTCGATGACGATGCGTACGCCTTCGCGGTTCGACTCGTCGCGCACGTCGGAGATGCCCAGTACTTTTTTCTCGTTTACCAGGTCGGCGATCTTGGTGATCAGCATGGCCTTGTTTACCTGGTAGGGTATTTCGGTGACGATGATGGCCTCGCGGCCTTTTTCGTCGGTTTCGATCTCGGTTTTGGAACGAACAACCACGCGGCCTCTGCCGGTCCGGAACCCTTCTTTGATACCCGAAAGCCCGTGAATAATGCCTCCAGTAGGAAAATCCGGCGCCAGAACGTGCTGCATGAGCTCTTCGACGTCAATCTCCGGGTTATCTACGGCGGCGGTGATAGCGGCGCATACCTCGACGAGGTTATGCGGCATCATATTCGTGGCCATACCTACTGCAATACCACTGGCTCCGTTCACCAAAAGATTGGGGAATTTGGTGGGCATCACGGTCGGCTCCGTCAGGGAGTCGTCGAAATTGAGTTGAAAATCAACGGTTTCCTTGTCAATATCGCCCAGCATTTCGTCGGCTACCCGACGCAAGCGTGCCTCGGTGTAACGCATGGCTGCCGGGCTGTCGCCGTCCATAGAGCCAAAGTTGCCCTGACCATCTACTAACGGATAGCGCAAACTCCATTCCTGGGCCATACGCACCATTGTGTCATAAACGGAACTGTCGCCGTGCGGGTGATATTTACCTAAGACTTCACCGACGATACGAGCAGATTTTTTGTAGGGCTTATTGTAGGAAACCCCCAAGTCCAGCATGCCGTACAGCACGCGCCGGTGTACCGGCTTTAGACCGTCGCGGACGTCAGGCAGCGCTCGGCTCACGATCACCGACATGGAATAGTCAATGTACGCGACTTTTAGTTCATCTTCGATATTGATGGGAATAATCCTCGACTCCATTCTTGCGATTTACGATTAACAATGACGATGTACGATTTGGGCGGATAGGGTAGGGTGGTAAAGTTTTCAGTATTTGATCCGTTTGCAAATCGGTGCGCGAAGGTACGAAAAATGGTGTGTCTGCAAGAATTCCCGAAGTTTCGATATTCAATACGTTTGTAAAAAAATGTAGCGGGTATCCGCATGGAAGACTGGACAAAGCCGCAGCGGACATTTCAAATGAATATACCTTTGCGCCATGCAATTCGTAGCTCAGACCATCTTCTGGGGCAGTATGCTGGCGCTGCTGCACAGTTATGTCCTTTATCCGCTGCTGATGCGCTTTTTGGCCCGTGGCAAGCGCCCGAACGCGACGACTTTTGCTCCCGATGATCCTGATCTGCCGGTGGTTTCCGTACTGATGTCAGTATTCAATGAGGAGCGGGTCATCGGCGAAAAGCTTTACAGCCTGACAAAACTGAACTACCCGCCTGAAAAACTGCGCATCTATGTCGGCTCTGACGCTTCTACGGATCGCACCAATGACCTGGTTGCACATGCTTTTGATATTCATTTCCCGCTTCTTCACGCCCACTTTTCTCTTTTTCGGGATCGCCGCGGCAAACCCCCGGTGATCAATGACCTTGCTGCTCGCGCCCAGGCGGACTTTAGCCAACTCTTTCAATCAAAAACACCCGAACAACGACCAGCCCCTCCGCATATTTTCCTGCTCACAGATGCCAGCGTCATGCTGGGCCCAGACACCTTATATAATCTGGTGCGGCATTTTAAAAATGACCGCATCGGCGTGGTGGATGCCAATATGCGCAGCAAGGGTATGCGCACGCAAGGAATCAGTCGTAGCGAAGAACGTTACCTGAACGGGGAGGTGCAGTTGAAAAACTGGGAAGGCCTGGCCTGGGGCATGATGGTTGGACCTTTTGGCGGGTGCTACGCCTTGCGGGCCAATTTGTTTGAGCCTATACCGCCCCGGTCGTTGGTGGATGATTTTTGGCTTGTATTTCGTGTTTTAGAACGCGGCTACTGGGCTATAAACGACCTGGATGCGGTGTGTTACGAGGGGGCTACCCATCGGGTATCGGACGAATATCGGCGTAAAAAACGTATTGCTGCGGGCAGTTTTCAAAATCTCGCGCGTTTCCGCCGCTGGATACTGCCGCCCGTTACGCAGCTGGGTTTTGCATTTTTTTCGCACAAAGTACTGCGCTGGTTTGGCGGCTTTTTCCTCGTCTTGATTGTACTCGCAGCGGGTTTTCTGGCGCCACACAACCAATTCTTTTTCGTGGTGTTTTGGCTGCTTACGCTCGGAACCGGCAGTGTGTTTTTTCTAAATTTTGTTCAAAACCGCATCTTGCCTAAGCCTATAGCCCTGCTCAAAAACATCGCCTATTTTCTGGCCATGAACATTGCCCTTATTGACGGTTTTTTCAAGTGGCTGCGCGGAATCCGGGAAAATACGTGGCAACGGACAACGCGGGAATAAGCAATAGTGGAAATTCATTAATGGTGCCTTTGGTGGCAAAAACCACACAATTCAAACGTATGACCAACTCTCAATTAAACACGATCGAAGAAGCGCTGCTCGACCTGCGCGCCGGCAAGGTCATTATTGTGGTGGACGATGAGGATCGCGAAAATGAGGGCGACTTCATCTGCGCGGCAGAGGCCGTCACACCGGAAATTATCAATTTCATGGCCCAACACGGGCGGGGATTGATTTGTACGCCGATTGAAGAAAAACGTGCAGATGAACTCGATCTGCCGCTTATGGTGAACGCCAATACAGCCTTGCACGAAACGGCTTTTACGGTATCCATTGACCTCATTGGGAACGGTTGTTCCACGGGTATCAGCGCCTACGACCGTGCTACGGGGATCCGGAACCTGACGAATCCCGGCGCCAAACCCAGCGATTATGCCCGACCCGGGCATATTTTCCCCCTGCGGGCAAAAACAGGAGGCGTGCTGCGCCGAACTGGCCACACCGAAGCAGCTGTGGATCTGGCCCGGTTGGCGGGTTTTTACCCGGCAGGTGTACTGGTTGAGATCCTGAACAATGATGGTTCTATGGCTCGCCTTCCGCAGTTGTTGGAGGTAGCCAAGCAGTTTGACCTCAAGATCATTTCCATTGACGATCTTGTCGCATATCGGATGCGTACCGAACGCCTCGTGCGCCGGGAATTTCAGACTACCATGAACACCAAGTATGGCGATTTTGAGGCGATTGTTTTTACAGATGTATCGAGCGGAGACTGCCATCTTGTTCTGAAAAAAGGGGACTGGATGGAGGACGATCCAGTATTGGTGCGGGTACACTCATGGTCGGAGACTGGGGGCATCCTTGGTACGCTGCTTTCTAACTACGGTGACCAGATACAACAAGCTCTTCGCGCTATTTCGGAGGCAGGCAAAGGGGCTTTTGTTTATTTGCGCCAGGGAGACAAAGCTGATTTGCTTGCGCGGCTCAAAATTTACAAACAATGTATGGACGACGGAGAACCGGAACGCTTTGAACTGCACACCAGCATGGGCAAAAAAGACTTTGGAGTCGGCGCCCAAATTCTCCGCGATCTCAATATCAGCAAAATAAATCTGCTGACCAACAACCCAAAGCCCCGAACGGGATTCATAGGATACGGGCTGGAAATAGTCGGTAATATTCAATTGGGTTAGCAGGTTGGAGGGTTTCTGGTTAGAAGGTTTCTGGTAGCGAAACCCTCTAACCAGAAACCTTCTAACCTAACTAATCT
>JBGSKO010000179.1:0-15744 GCA_041741155.1 Saprospiraceae bacterium
GAGGGGGTTGAGATGCGCATCTCAACCCCCTCAACTATCTCAACCATCTCAACTTATTTCATCGAATCACTACATCTTTCACATACTCCTCCCCCATTTCCTCGTTGAGGAGGTCTTTTATTTTGTCTTTGGCATACGAAAGTTCATGCTTGAGCGGGGCGGACAAGATGGTTAGATACAGCACGTTTCTGCGTACCTGAATATCAGACGTGTAGGTAGAGATGGTTTTCCCCATCAGTTTTCCCCAGAGCGTTTTTACGCGTGTTTCATTGAGCCGTGGCTCAAGCCGATACTCCTGGAGCATAGCCTGCATGGCCTCTTGCAGGGAAAGTTCGTTTTTCTTTTTCATGCTGTGTCTGTTTTGCTTTTGCTCAAGCGGAGGCTAATGTACGCCAGCCAGCCGAAAAACATCATGATCCCCGCCGCTAAAATCGGGTAAGAACCATTCAGGCTGTTCAGGTACCCGGCGAGCACCGGCGGCACCATCTGTCCGACAGAAATCATGCTCTGGTTGATGCCCAATATTTCGCCCTGTTCCCTGGCGCCGGCTTGCGCGCTGACCACTGCGGTCAGGTTTGGCGCCGTGATGCCTTGAAAAATGGCGATGAAAGGATTTACCCAAAGAATATTCCAGGGAGTGGTGGGCAGCAACACCATCGGAATGGCAATACTGAGCAAAAGGATGGAGTACTTCAGCACCTGCTGAGACGATACTTTCCGGGACAGGCGCCGCACAATCACCCCTTGCGTGAATACCAACCAGAGGCCTACCCAGGCGAAAATGAGCCCTATATCTTTTTCCAACAGGCCAAAGCGTTGCATCAGATATACCGAAAAAAACTGGGTAAAAAAGGAAAAGCCCAGCGAAAGCAACAGGGATACCCGGAAAATGCCGCGCAGGTTCGGCGATACAAATGCCTTGCGGATATTCGCAAACCCGGTAAACAAATTGATCGCTGTCTCCCGACGCTTTTTCAGGGTTTCGGGAAAAAACTTCCAGAGCAACAGGATATTGACAAATGTCAGCAGAGCTGTAAACCAGAACGGTGTGGAGTGGTCAAACCACGAAACCACCCTGCTGTCGGCCAAAACACCCCCAAGCGCCGGACCGAGGATAAAGCCCAGGCCGAAAGCAATGCCCACCAGCCCGAAATACTTGGGGCGTGTCTCCGGGCGGTCCACCGTGAGGTCCGAAATAGCCGAATAGACGATGCTAATATTGCCCCCGGTAAAGCCCGGCAGTGCCCGGCTCAGGAAGAGCAGGGGCAGGTTTTGAATAAGGATAGCCCAGCCGAACAGCAAATAGCCCACCATCGTACCAATGAGCGACACCACCAGCATCGGGCGGCGACCATAGCGGTCCGATAAAGCGCCCAGCACCGGCGCACCGAAAAATTGCATAAAGGGGTAAATCGCGATCAGGTACCCGTAAAGCACCGAGCGCTCCGCCGCACTGGTATCGGCCGGCAAAAAACTGGTACCGGCAGAAACGAACAGCGCCGGAAGTACGGGAATGATGATCCCGACCCCAAGCATATCCAGAAAAACCGTTAAAAAAACAGGCAGTAGCGGCGAGCGCAGACCTCCGCGCGGCGCGTCTTGTTCTTTGGAAAACATGGTGCAAAGGAACGATGAATCGCGCCGTATTTTCACGGCGAAAATAAAATAGTAGTGGACTCCAGACGGGAACAGATGCCGCCTAAAGACGTTTCATCTTTGTCAAAACTTGGCAAACACCATAAACCGCACAACCCGTACACGATGCAAATCAAAGAATCCGAACTCATCCTCAACAAAGACGGCAGTATTTACCACCTGAACCTGCTGCCCGAACAAGTGGCGCCGCTCATCATCACCGTAGGCGATCAGGATCGCGTAGCCAAAGTGAGCCAACATTTTGACCGCATCGAGCACCGTGTGCGCAAACGCGAGTTTGTCACCCACACCGGTTGGATCGGCAGCCAGCGGTTGAGCGTCATTTCCTCCGGCATCGGCCCTGATAATATTGACATCGTAGTGAATGAGTTGGACGCGCTGTTCAATATTGATTTCCAGACCAGGCAACCCAAGTCCTCCCCCACCCCGCTGACATTTATTCGCCTCGGTACGGCGGGTGGTTTGCAAGCCGAAGTGCCGGTGGACAGCCTCGTTGCATCTACGGGCGGCATCGGCCTGGACGGGCTATTGCAGTTTTACGAGGCGCCCGAGCAACAGCAGCACACGGTAGTCGAAGCGCTGCGCAGACACTTCGGTTCGGCTTGGGATTTTCCCGTAGCGCCGTATTTCGCTGCCGCCCATCCTGGAATGATCAAGCAGTTTTCCGAAGGGTTTTACCAGGGTTACACGGCCACAAACCCGGGTTTTTACGGCCCGCAGGGCCGCCAATTGCGCGCACCTGTGCGCCTGCCGGACTACCTCGACCGCTTACAGCAATTTGAGTACGACGGTACCAAAATCCTGAACCTCGAAATGGAAACGGCGGCACTGTTCGGTCTCAGCCATTTACTTGGCCACCGCGCCATTTCCCTGAGCGCCGTAATCGCCAACCGGGCGCTGGGGCTGTTTAGCAGGGATACCGGTAAGGCTGTCGCCAATTTGATTCGGGCGACGCTGGAGGCATTAACCACAAAAAGCGCTTAAAAACACGTCTCACGCACTAAAATGAGGGCAAAACTGCACCTATGCGCAAACACTTCCTTGGCCTACTTTGGCTGATTGGCTTGGCAACTGCTCTCCCTGCTGAAGAACTTATAACACTACCCATCCTTGCCCTTATCGTCCAAAGCGATGAGATCTGGGAAGCCGAACCGCTTCACCCCGATTCGACGCTGGTGTTCTCGGAAAAAAAACAGTACAATGAGGTTAGGTGGCTACGGGTACGCCTCACCGAAATATACCGCAGCCAACTATTCCGCACTGGCGACACCGTGTGGGTCAGTATCGGCAGCATCTACGACGGTGCCTTCGATGGTTCCCGCAGCATATCAAATGCCATCAGCCGCCTGCTTCTGTTTTGTCGGGGCAGCACGGCAGAACAATACCGCCTATGGTATGAAGAGCCGCCTGTACATGATCAACCTGTTTTCGCCGACCTGTCCCTTTCCGGCATTCGCCTGCTTGACCACCAGCAGAACGTTCACTATCCGCTCCAACTGGAAAACCCGGGAAATTTCCAGTTTATTCGCTCCGAAAAAGCCCGGTGGGCCGATTTACTGATCCAGACACAACGCGATATCCGCCGGGTGGACACTTTGTTTGCCATTCGGGCCATCGAAAATCCTGTCGAACAAAACGATGCGCTCTTCGCATGGATCAAGCGCCATACCGACGAGTTGGGGGAGGAGCATTCTTCAGACAATTGGTATTGGTACCGCGACTTGTCCTTTGTCTGGATTTTGTGCAATGGCATCACGGAACAAGCCTGGGAGGCGATAGTGTTGTACCATCATATTTTCCCAACAGAGGTATTGAAACGAGTAGAATGGCCGTACGTTGGCGAATTGCCCGAGCCCTTCTGCGATGCGGGCAGTTTGTTTTTTTTGATGGAAAAAATCAAACTGCGCGATCTGGCTACAGACTTGCACCGTGCTGCTTTGCAAAATTTCAGCAGTGCTTGCCGGAACACTGAATTGCCGGACAGCGCCCGTACAGCCCTGTTTCGAGACATTACCGAAGTTTACTCCTGGATTGAGATGCCCTTGCGCGGAACGGTTGTTGATGCTGCAGCTTCGCTGGCGGTAAATAAGGAAAGGCAACTAATCCCTGGAGCCTTGTCGTTTTTCACCAATGCCCGAAGTGCCGCCCCACCGGGTGACTTACGCAATGCCTTGTCTGAAATTGTCGTCCGCCACTGTTCCGCCAATGCGTGGGAAGCCATTTCCGGCAACCAGGGCCAGGTGCTGATTAGAATGAACGGCTTTTATTACGACAGTCTAAAACAGCACATTCGTTTCCATTTCCTCCAGCAGTTCGGCGTCGAAAACCTGTACGAACAGCCCATCCTGGAGTGGTATCAAATGGACGAAAAGGGCCGTCCTATAAACCGACGCGAGCAGCCCTTGCCTATTTATTACCCAAAAATTGATTGGGCGAATGGCTCCCTGCGCTATTCCGGTGCGGCCAGTGTGGAACTGTTCGTCGGAGACGCACCTCGTGGCACATGGTACTTTCGGACAAAAGGGACAGCAGGACGGGAACAGCAGTTTGGATGGACATCAGATCTGGTTGTCTTTGAATGGTAGAATATTAGAGTTTGGGCTATTTGTGCGCCATTATTATGCCGTTGAAGTTGGCTGATCAAGAACTACGAGGAAAAATTTATGCCGGTTAACCCTGTTTAAGCAGGATGATCCGTAGATTCTGTATTATACCTACCGGGAGGTCAAATGCATCTGCTACCTGACGATCCGTCCAGTTCGGGTTCTTTTTCAAAAAAGCAACGAGCAATTTTTCCATGCCTTTTTCCATGCCTTTTTCAAAACCCTCATCAACAAATTGCTCGTATGCAGATTTGGCTTTGAGTTCCTCTAGTGGCGGCAAGGTTTCTACAAGTTCCATAATATCTTGTTTATTAAGTGGCGAAACAATTTGTATATATAAAAATGTCGCAAGAAAAAGATCAGACAGCACCTCCTCGGATAGGCTTTCATGGACAAAAATAAGCACTTCGCGGAAATGATGCCGGATGAATTCGTTCTCCCGAACATGTTTGAAAGCGAGTAGTATATTTCGCAATAGCACGGCGTCCTGCATATTCCTGATTTCTGAATCAAGCATTGCCTGAACGTTTATCTTGACTATATCGAAGTGCGGAATGTAGCCAGATAAAACCGCAGGCACTGCCCCATACTGTTCATGCAACGGACTTAAATCCCAGGGAGCCGCACCGTGGTAAAACAAGATCGGGATGGAGAGCGTAAACCGAGGTCGCTGCTGGCTAATATCTTCGTCCTGCACGCCACGTATGTAATTGCCCAGTTGCACGTAAATACGGCGCCCTGTGCTGCCACTTTTGTGCTCAAGCAGGAGGCAAATTCTCACCGGTTCGGCCTGATAGGTTTCGCAAGTGTACACCAGATCAGAAAAAAACTCGCGAAGTTCATCAGAAAGATAACTCTCCGAAGCCAGTTGCAGGGTTGATAAATTCAACACCGCGACTTGTTCTTGTGGTAGGAACTGCCGCACCAATTCGATGGTCACAGGCAGTACTTTGAACACCTGCTCGAAGTAGGCGTCGTGCGGACGTTCGCGGGAAATATCAAAGGGTATTTTCATGGCATGGTCGGCAAAAGGCGCGAACAAACATAACATGTGTGGTACTCCAATCCGACACAAGATGGAAAACTGGAACACATTTATAGAAATCAAATGTGTCAGATTTACACCCCATCCTCCTGCACTAGAACCTGATGTTCTCAAACTACAGAAAATCCACTCCTGCCATTTTGTCATTTTCTCCAACAAACACCTACCTTTGCCGCCTCAAATCGAAGTATAAAATATGTACGACAACAATCCGACTCTGGAAGGAATAAAAACCATAGACGAAGCGAAGCAAGGAAACGTGCTGTTCAAGGAACATTGGCAGGACACGAGCACACCCGGCGGGCGGAAATTTTACATCGAAAGCTACGGCTGCCAGATGAATTTCAGCGACTCGGAGATCGTAGCCTCTATCCTCCACGAAGCCGGCTACTCCCCTACACGCGATGTGGAGGAGAGCGATCTGATTCTCATCAATACCTGCTCCATCCGCGAAAAAGCCGAGGAGACCGTACGCAAGCGTCTTCGTTTTTTTGAAAGTATCAAAAACCGGCGCCCAGGCACTGTCGTTGGTGTGCTCGGCTGTATGGCGGAGCGCCTGAAAAAGAAATTTCTCGAAGAGGAAAAACTCGTGGACATCGTGGTTGGCCCCGATGCCTACCGAGACCTGCCCAACCTCATTGGCGGCGCCGAAGACGGCCAGCGCATGGTAAACGTGCTGCTCAGTCGTGAAGAAACCTATGCCGACATCAGTCCCGTGCGCCTGGAAAGCAACGGCATCACGGCGTTCATTTCCATCATGCGCGGTTGCGACAATATGTGCTCGTTCTGCGTGGTGCCGTTCACCCGCGGCCGCGAGCGCTCCCGTGATCCGTTCAGCATCGTGTCCGAGGCGGCAGGCCTTTTTGAAAACGGCTACCGCGAAGTCACCCTCCTCGGCCAGAATGTGGACTCCTACAAATGGGAAAACCCAGAAACCGGCGAGCGCGTCAACTTTGCCAATCTACTCGAAATGACGGCTTTGGTACACCCGAAACTACGCGTCCGCTTCAGTACCAGCCACCCCAAAGACATGACCGACGATGTGCTGCATGTCATGGCCAAGTACGATAACATCTGCAAGTACATCCACCTGCCGGTGCAATCGGGCAACAGCCGCATCCTTGAGATGATGAACCGCACCTACGACCGACCCTGGTACGAGGATCGTATCCGCGCTATCCGCCGCATCCTGCCCGATGCGACCGTGTCGAGCGACATCATCACGGGGTTCTGCTCCGAAACGGAGGAAGAGCATCAGGATACACTCAGCATTGTCGAATGGGCCAATTTTTCCATGTCGTACATGTTTTTCTACTCCGAGCGCCCCGGCACGCTGGCTGCCCGCAAGTTTGCTGATGACATACCGGAGGACGTAAAAAAACGCCGGTTGAACGAGATTATCCGCCTGCAAACCGCAGTGAGTTTGCGCCACAACCAGGCCGACATCGGAAAAACTTTCGAGGTACTCATTGAGGGCAACTCCCGCAAATCCGATCAGGATTTTTGCGGGCGCAACACGCAGAACAAGATGCTGGTGTTTCCGAAAAAACCGGGATTGCAGCCGGGGGATTATGCGCTGGTGCGGGTAAGGGATGTAACGAGTGCGACACTACTTGGAGAAATCGTTTGATCTGTTACCCAGATGCCGACGGGAACCAGCTGAGTGAATTGACCTTGGAAGACGTAGAAAACGCAGCGTCCATTTAACCAAAACCTTAGGCAACCATGACCTTGAAATACCAAGCCGAAATGCAGCAACTGGGGATTGAAAACTGCCCTCCACCGGAGTATGACTATAGCCCGCTGACTGCCTTTCGGTTTATTTTCAAAGATTTGGATCACCCAAATAATTTCAAACCTGTTGCCCTGATATTTCCTCAAAGGCTGAATGAATTCAGAGATTACGCTCAAAAGTGCCAAACATTTGGCTTGTCTATGTTTGCAGAAAAGGAAAAGCGGCATTTTATGCTGCTTCAGAAAAAAACTGCAGGAAGATTCTCCAAAACCGTTGGAACTTGCCTGGCTGCGCTGAAATTGGGAGATACAGACGGACTGCATTCCGATCCTTTCGAGCGATCGGATTCGCACATCACCTTTCACGAGTTTAAGGACACCGATTTGGCCCAATGCATCATTAACGTTGAAAATCTTTGAGACATGGATATTCGAGATGTAACCAAACTCTTTGATCTGGAGTATTACGATGGCCCACTGTTGTCACTATTTGCCGATGTAAACGGCGACTTTTATTTATATAAATGGTACGATATGGCCCCCAATGCACACCAGTGGCTGGTTTGGCGCGTACAATATGAAACTTTGCTCCGTTATCTGAACGGTATGGCGACTGAATTTGATTTGCTCCATGAAGATATCAACGAGCCATTTTATTTGGTTGAATTTTCCGAAAAAGGACAGCCTGTGGTGGTCGAAATACTCGCACATAGCCATACGCTCGAAACATATTCCGAACTAAAAACCGTGTACTTCGACCCGGAACTTTGTCCGAATTGGAAGGCTGTGCGACACTTTTTTCGCTTAAAGCCGATCGAATTAGAAGCAGCCTGATGTCTATGTCTATCAACCTCTTATCCATAAAACAGCGTTTCGGCATCGTTGGTACCTCACACCTGCTGGATGCTGCGCTTGAAACGGCCGTGCGCGTGGCGCCCACCGACCTCACCGTACTCATAACGGGCGAGAGCGGCGTGGGCAAAGAAGTTTTTTCCAAAATTATACACGCTCTGAGTGCGCGCAAGCACAACGAGTTTATCGCCGTCAACTGCGGCGCCATACCCGAGGGCACGATCAATTCCGAGCTATTTGGCCACGAAAAAGGATCGTTCACCGGCGCGGTGAACGACCGCAAGGGATACTTCGAGACCGTAAGCGGCGGCACTATTTTCCTGGACGAGATTGCCGAAATGCCGCTCGATACCCAGGCGTACCTCCTCCGCATACTGGAATCGGGCGAGTTCATACGGGTCGGCGCATCCAAGGTGCTGCGAACCGATGTGCGCGTCATTGCCGCCACCAATGTGGACCTTGACGAGCGCGTGCGCAAAGGCAAGTTTCGCGAAGACCTGTACTATCGCCTCAGTACTGTGCCCATTCGGGTGCCGGCACTCAAGGACCGGCGCGAGGACATCCCGGTGCTGTTCCGAAAATTCGCGCACGACTTTGCCGAAAAATACCGGATGCAAACTATTAGGCTCGATGACCAGGCGCAGTTTGCCCTCGAAACCTACCGCTGGCCGGGCAACATTCGAGAACTCAAAAATGTAGCCGAGCAAATATCCGTTTTGTCCGAAGAGCGTGAAATCAGCGCCGAGGCGCTGCAGCGCCAAATGCCGCAGATGTTTACCCGAAACCTGCCCATACCGTCCGAGCGAACCAACAGTAATGGAATGCGAGGCAGCGAATTTCAGGAGCGGGAAATCTTCTACAAGTTGCTCGTGGACATGAAAAACGACCTGAACGATCTCAAAGGACTCGTTTTCGAACTGATCCAGAACAACAACCTGCGGATGCCCGACATGAGTAATCTCCGCCGACTACAACCATCCATTAGTTTTTCCGATCAGATGGATGCCGATGACGCAAACGACTACTCCGTCCGGGAAAGCAGTTCCGCACCGCATGAAAGCAATGTACGTGTGACGCCGATTATCATCGAACAGTCGAAAGGACCAAACAATTTTGACCGTTCAGATGTAGAAGACGCCCCGTTAGCCATGGATGATATCGAAAAAGATGCCATCCGCCGTGCCCTGAAAAAATACCATGGTCGCCGCAAAGAAGCTGCCGAGGAATTGAAAATTTCCGAACGGACCCTGTATCGGAAAATCAAGCAATACAATCTTTGATAAAAAAACGTTCAACATTCAAACTACCTACCATGACCGCTCGTTTCAGCGCTCTTTTCGCAGTCTTATTCCTTACCACTTGCCCCCTCCATGCTCAAAAGGGTTACAACATCCGGGTCAAACTGGACAACTACGACCAGAAAGAACTCGTACTCGGTTTTCACTACGGCGACAAACAGTATGTGAAAGACACCGTTGAAGTGGGCTCCGACGGGTATTTTACCTTCAAAGCCGACACGCTCCTGCCATGTGGCGTGTACCTGCTGGTACTGAAACCCGACAACGCCTTTATTCAACTTTTGCTTACCGAAGACGATCAGGATTTCTCGATGCAGACTGATGCCAAGGACGCCGTGAACAAGATCAAACTCAAAGGTTCCGACGAGAATAAAGTGTTTTATGAGTACCTCTCCTTCCTGAATACCATGCGCGTGGATGCGGACACGATCAAGGCTAAACTGGCGCGTACCAACGGCTCTCAGGCCGATTCGCTACGCCTTATTCAGGAAAGTGGGGAATTGGACAAGCAGGTGCGCAAGTACCAAAGCGACCTGATCAGCAAACACCCCACGACCCTCACCGCCAAGATTATCAAAAGCTCTATTGAGCCGGAGGTTCCAGCGTTTGAAGGGGCCGATGCAAAGGATATACAACTTAAAAAGTACTATTGGTACCGCGCACACTATTTTGACAACGTGGATATCGCTGATCCATGCCTCCTGCGCAGCCCTGTGCTTCATCCCAAAGTAGACAACTACATCAACAAGGTGGTCCCGCAACATCCGGATAGCATCAACATAGCCTTGGACGTACTCATCGAAAAACTGAAAGGTTCCCAAGAAACGTACAAATTCTACCTGATTCACTACCTGAACGCCTTCGCAAAGTCAACGATTGTAGGTATGGATGCTTGCTATGTACACCTGGCACAACGCTATTACTGCAATGGCGGCGCTCCATGGGTAAAACAGGAGGATTTAGAAAAAATTTGTGACAATGCACGCCGCCTGGAACCCATCCTGATCGGCAAGATCGCACCTAATATCGTCGTCAAAGACCGCAATGATAAACCCGCTGCATTATGGGATGTAGATGCCGACTTCACTGTGTTGTATTTCTGGGCGCCCGACTGTAGCCATTGCAAAAAGTCGGCTCCAAGCATGGTAGAGTTTGCGAACAAGTTTAAGGACCGGGGAGTGAAGGTATTTGCCGTCTGCACCGCTGTGACCGACAAAGGGCCGGACTGCTGGAAAGAAATTGAGGACAAAGGCTTCAGCGATTTTCTTTTTCTGAACCACTACGATCCATACATTCAGAGCCGATACAAAACGCTCTACGATGTACAATCTACGCCGCAAATATTTGTATTGGACCGCAAGCACGAAATCCTGATGAAACGGATCGGCGCTGAAAAACTCGGCGAAATCATGGAGGACATTATTCGGTTTCACGAAGAGAAAAAGAGTCCCAAAGGAGGGAAGTAATAACACCTAATAAATGAGGAGCCCTTCCAGATATTGAATCTGGAAGGGCTCCTCATTTATAGGCAAGTAATTATTGTGTCGCCACCTTCACGACTTTTTTCACCGTCGTTTGGTTACCAATTCGGCATTTAACAAAGTACACACCAGATGGTACATTAGGCACTTCCAGGCGATAGAAGCCTTGGTTTAATACACGGGAGGGCAATAAAACTGCAACAACTCCGCCCGATTCATCCGTCATTTCCACCGAAACCGGAGCTGATTTTTCCAGGTTTACATCAAGTGTGGCTTTGTCAAAATAGGGATTTGGGTAAACTTTTAAATCAAATACAGGCTTGTTGGAACCTGCAGCGGTATTCCCAGTTCCCACAAACAACCTTTCTTCGCTACGCCGTCCCGTACGTGTTGGCCACGTAGCATTCTCAGTATTCAATTGCGTACTGGAAATCGAGTTTCCTTCGTCTGTGCTCGGATCAAGCCACCGCAACGTATTTTCTAATATCTGGCTGGAAACAACCTCATCGTAGTAGTATTCCAGTCCCAGATAGACTACTTTTCCGGCGCCGATATTCTTATAACCGATCGTAGGATAACCCCGCAAATCGGCTAAGGTGACGAAACCCGGGTCCGAAACATCAAGCGGGTAAATATAGTTTGCAAGCGAAAAATCGGTGGGCGTGCTAGCAAAAACGGGATGATCGAATGCATCCTCATGCACTTCCAATCCCGAGCAGAAATATCCAAAATCAAGATCAAATAGTCCGTACTGCTGTAAAATGCCAAACTGATCCGTACCACTAAACATCACGGCGCCCCCTTGCTGAACATACTGTTTGAGCACTTTCCCGTATGCCCGTACCTGTCGGGCGGAGCCATTAGCAGGGTATGTGACGACTACGAGCTGGTGTTTGTCAACTGCTTGAGCCAAGTCTTGAGAAGAACCTTCCCAAAAATCTGTCAGAATTGCATTGGGCACGCGATTCGAGATTAACCCGCGCATTTTGCCAACATACGCACTATCATAAGCAGTATAATTAAGCATCAGGATACGCAATCCGCCCGAAGTATCCGAAAGCGCCACAGATGAGGAGAGGGCCCACTCGCCCAGCACGGCCTGCTCTTGGGAAAAAAAAAGGCTGGCTACAGTAGAATTGACTGGAAGAGGCCGCTCCCAAAACGTCGGCCCCCAAGACCGGTACGATGCCAAAATAAACAGGCTGGCTACCAGTATACCAAAAGAAGCAACGCGAAGCATGTGAAAGGTATATTTTGACCAATAAATGAAAACGTTTTCCCCAAAACGTCGAAAGTACTCCAAATGGTACGGCAAAGAACAAATTTGAGGAGCACAAAGGTACAGGTATATTCCAAACAAAACCGCCCGACGGAAACTTCCATCGGGCGGCTATATTTTCGCTAAATTTTCAGCAAATTACTTCTTGGTCACCAATGTGACATTCAGATCAAAATCATCGTATATGGTTTTGTCTCCAAGGCCATCGAAAAACGAGCCGGAGCCATAGCGCACATTGTATTCAGAACGGTCAACAGTGATCTTCCCCGTTGCCGTTACCTGGCCAGCAGCCTCGGACAGATTAGCAGGGAATTTGATTTCTTTAGTCGTTTCTTTGATCGTCAGGTTACCTATGATTTTGTAATTACCCTTGGAATCCGTAGGGATTGCACGCGTAATGACAAACTTGGATGTTGGGTATTTTTCCACGCCGAAGAAATCGTCGCTTTTGATATGGCCAACTAATTTTCCTGCCCATTCGCCTTCGAGGTCGGTGCAAGCGATGGAATTCATATCAATTTCGAAGGAGCCTCCGGTGAGTTTGCCGTCGGTGAGTTGAAGATTGCCATTTTTCAGTTTTACCGTGCCCGTGTGCGTACCAGTCACTTTAGCGGCGTGCCAAATGATATTGCTGGAAACAAGGTCGGCTTTGTAGTTTACGGTAGAGGTGGCAGCCATTGCCAGAATGGCCAGAAGCGGAAGGAAAAACAATTTTTTCATGTTCGACTTACAATTTTTAATGGTGAAGAATTTTAAAATGCTTTAACGCCCCACAAAGGTAAAGTATTCAAGTGTTATAAAAACAAATGTTGAAACATTTAACCTTGCATTAAGATTTTGTCTGGTCTCGAATAAAATTTCAGGACAATACTTTTATTTGACTGGGAGGAAAACTACCTTTGCGCCTCAATTTTTGAACCGAAGTACTTAATTAACAGAATATCATGAAAGAATTGGAAGCCATCCAGTTTGTGCACGATCAACTACTGACTGCACCGAGCTTTCCGGCATTCAAAACCGGTGACACGGTTATTGTGAAATACCGTATTGTGGAAGGAGACAAAACCCGCGAGCAGGATTTTCGCGGTGATGTCATTCAGATCAAAGGCCATGGCCTGACCCGCACCTTTACGGTGCGCAAAATATCTCATGGAGTAGGTGTGGAACGTATTTTCGCATATTCCAATCCAAACATCGCCAGCATTCAAGTTATGAAGCGCGGCCGTGTTCGCCGGGCACGTTTGTACTACCTGCGCAATTTGGTAGGCAAAAAAGCACGTATCAAGGAGCTGAAGTTCTTCAATACCAACAGCAACTAATTCGCTCGTTTTTTTGCTACAAAAAAAGCGGCTGACCGGGAGAACCCGATCAGCCGCTTTTTCTGTTTGTCGTTTTATGCTTCCTGCATGAACGGGTACCGGAAATCTGTAGGCGGTACAAAATTTTCTTTGATTGTACGAGGTGACAACCAACGGTACATATTCAACATGGACCCTGCTTTGTCATTTGTGCCCGATGCCCGGCCGCCGCCAAAAGGCTGTTGCCCCACTACTGCTCCCGTGGGCTTGTCATTAATATAGTAATTGCCCGCAGCATGACGCAATTTCTCGTCAGCCAGCACCAAAGCAGCCCGGTCTTGCGCAAAAACAGCTCCTGTGAGCGCATACGGTGAAGAGGTATTTACCAGATCCAGGGTTTCCAGAAATTGCTCGTCCGCATAGACATATACCGTCAGTACCGGCCCGAAAATCTCCTCACACATGGTGATATATTTGGGGTCAGACGATTCGATGACGGTTGGCTCAATGAAATAGCCTTTGGATTTGTCATAATTCCCGCCGGCTATGATCTTGACCTTGTCGGATTTTTTGGCGTCTGCGATATAACCAGAAATTTTATCGAATGCCTTAGCATCAATAACTGCATTGAAAAAGTTGGTAAAATCTTCCGGGTTGCCCATTTTCATGTTGCGCAGGTCATCCAACAAGTATTCCTGAACTTTGGGCCACAAGCTCTGTGGAATATATGCCCGCGATGCTGCCGAGCACTTTTGCCCCTGAAACTCAAAAGCGCCACGCGTGAGCGCCACGGCCACAGCCTTCACATCGGCGGATGGGTGCGCTACAACGAAGTCCTTGCCCCCTGTTTCGCCCACGATCCGTGGATACGATTTGTATTTTGGAATATTTGTGCCGATTGTTTTCCACAACTTTTGAAACACCCCGGTACTACCGGTGAAGTGCAGACCAGCAAAATCCGGATGCTCGAAAACGACCTCACCGACGGTAGGCCCATCCACATACACCAGGTTGATCACTCCGGCAGGAAGACCTGCCTCTTCCAGTATTTCCATAATAACCGCGGAGGAGTAGATTTGAGACTCCGCCGGCTTCCAGACTGCTACGTTGCCAAGCATGGCCGGCGCTGTAGGCAAGTTCCCAGCGATGGAGGTAAAGTTGAACGGGGTCAAGGCAAATACAAAGCCCTCTAACGGGCGCCAGTCCGTGCGATTCCAGGTATTGCGCACGCTCAGCGGTTGCTGTTTGTAAATTTCCTGCATGAACCACGCGTTGTAACGCCAAAAATCAGCCAACTCGCATACAGCATCAATCTCTGCCTGGAAGATGCTTTTGCTTTGGCAAAGCATCGTGGCAGCGTTCATCCTGGCTCGGAACGGCCCCGTCAATAAGTCAGCGGCTTTAAGAAAAATAGCGGCCCGGTCTTGCCACGGCATCGCCTCCCAGGCGGGCTTTGCTGCCAGAGCGGCATTAATTGCATCCCGAACATGCCCGGCATTTCCGATAGAATGGTGCCCAAGCGTATGGCTGATCTCATGTGGGGGCCGAATTGCCGTTTTGGTTTCCGTGAAGACATGCCTCCCACCAATATACATAGGTATGTCCTGCTGTGTAGCCTTTAGGGCGGCCAATGTTTTTTTCAGTTCTATTTTCTCCTGGCTTCCGGGAGCATAACTCAAGATTGGTTCGTTGGTGGGGTGCGGTACGTTAAAAATTGCGTCAGACATCTGTCGTTGAATTGAGTGATGAAGTGATTCTTCAAATGGAAATATGGATTTGTTTTGGGATAAACGGAGAGGCGTCGCCCCCCCCCACAATGATTTCGCGGACGATCGTGCTGCTGATGTGGGAGACCTCTGGTTGGGCGATCAAAAACACAGTTTCAATATCGCCGCCCACGATATGGTTGATTTGAGAAATCGTTTTTTCGTAGTCAAAATCCGAGCCGTTGCGCAAGCCGCGCAACAGATAGTGCGCCCCGATGCGTTGGCAGTAATGCGCGGTCAGGTTGTGGAAATGGTCCACCCGAATATTGGGATATTCTGCGAATACCTGCCGGAGCCACTCCAATCTTTGTTCCAGGGAGAATAAGTACTTTTTAGTGGTATTGACCCCAACGGCCACTACGATTTCGTCAAAAAGTGGCATTGCCCGAGTGACCAGATCAACATGCCCGATGGTAATTGGGTCGAATGACCCCGGGAATACAGCTATCTTCATACGTTTAAGTAAATACAAGGGCGAAGTTGGCGAATTTTGGGAATGGGGCCAAGAAAAATACGTTCGTCTTGCGCACGACCAAAAAACCTTAAATTTGCTTTTTTAACGTAGTAAAACATCAAAAACATGATTGCAAAAAAACTAGTGGCGCGTCCGGCAGTTGACGTATGAATTAACTGGTATATTTAGCGCTTAAAAATGGCATTATGCGGAGTCCAAAATTACAGCCAAGTACCCTTCAAAAGGAAATATTAGGGATGATATCGCGTCAAACGACC
>JBGSKO010000180.1:0-30607 GCA_041741155.1 Saprospiraceae bacterium
CGAATTTCGACAGGCCATACTCGACTTTTTCAAAAATATCAAAGAGCATAAACAAGCGCTGGAGTCTCTCCTGACGCTCAAATTTCGTATTGCCGGGCTATAATGGTTTTTCGCAAACCACTTTCCGCTGGGTATACCATTTTAATAAACGACACTCAAAAGACCGATGTGCACATTGTAAATGATCAATATGATTTTGACCCCGTCTCGGGCGCCTGGGAGGCTGTCATAAGAGTGAATATAACTGACAACTTTGGCGTTGATGATGGGGATGTTACAGAGTTCTGGAATTACTTTCCCGGCGGACCAGGTTTTGTTGCTTGGTGGATACTTCAACACAGGAAAAACTATTGGCCTTTTATGACAGACCTCTGGTTCTCGGTGAAAATAAAAGGCGATATTACCCCTTAAAATTTTCTCACAATCAAATATTTATTTAGCATGCAATCATTTTGTATAAATACATTGTACTACTTCATTGTTTTGTTTTTTCTTATACAGGGGTGTGCGAAGTCTAATATATCCGATATTAGAATTGAGCGATTTGAGAAGCTGGATGAACAGCCGGGAATTGAATGTTATCTTGTTTATGGGTACCATAACTCTATTGAGAAAGAGACTGGATTATTAATTGATAAATATGTTTGTGATAGTATTTTGCTAAATATTAGAATTGAAAGCACGAGCCGTTCTAAACAAAAACTATTGATATTTTTTAAAAAAACTAAAAATACTAACAATAATGAAACATATAGATCAAAAATAAAAAGAGCAATAGCGCGTCGAGACGTTATCTTTGAATATGACTTTGAATTAAAGGAAGATTCTATTATCGCTCCATCACGGAAAAGATATAGAGTTAACGAACCGGATATGGTTTCAGAACCATTTAGATGCAATTGAATGACTCGATTTGTAATCCTAATTTATTATAGGGGACGTTTTTATTTTCCTGTTATTGTTGATCCCTGTTCTGCACGCCTGCCCGGCGTGCAGAACTTTTTGAAATGTTCTTTGGCATTGATGACGGCGAGATTATAGCGTTTTGGAATCACGGGGTGGGTGGGGCTGAGTTTGTCATCCTAATGGGAATCATCAGCGCCACGGGTGGGCTCTGCTCCCGTCAACTTAGCAGCTGTGCGCGCTTGCTGAAAACACCATAGCGGGCGGAAAGAGCGCTGGATAAAGTAGAGTTTTTTCGCACCTTTGCCCCTCTCGGTTCCATAACCTCGACGAAAGCGGGTGCATTCATCATTCATCATTTATCATTCATCATTAAAAAAATGGCTTTGCTCAACGGAAAAGTTGCCCTCATCACCGGTGGCTCGCGCGGTATCGGCGAGGCACTGGTGCGTAAATTTGTGGAACAAGGCGCCCAGGTCGCTTTCACCTACGTATCTGCCGGCTCGGCGGAACGCGCCGAAAAACTCGCTGCCGAACTTGGCGCCAACGCCCGCGCCTACCAAAGCGATGCCGGCGATTACGCCCAGGCCGAGGCACTTGTCGCACAGGTGGTCAAGGATTTCGGCAAACTCGACATCCTCATCAACAATGCCGGTATCACCCGCGATACGCTTATGCTGCGCATGACCGAGCAACAGTGGGATGAGGTCATCCAGACCAACCTCAAGTCGGTGTTCAACCTCACCAAACACTGCCTGAAACCCATGATCCGGACCGGCGGCAGCATCATCAATATGAGTTCGGTCGTAGGGGTGTTTGGTCAGGCCGGCCAGGCCAACTATGCCGCCTCCAAGGCCGGCATCATCGGTTTTTCCAAGTCTATTGCCAAGGAATACGGCTCGCGCGGCATCCGCTGCAACGCCGTAGCGCCCGGTTTTATCGAAACGGAAATGACGTCCGTGCTGGATGAAAAAACCAAAGAAGGTTACCTCAGTGCTATCCCCATGAAACGCCTCGGCTCCGGCGAGGATGTCGCCAATGCCTGCGTTTACCTCGCCTCCGACATGGGCGCGTACGTCTCCGGGCAAGTGCTCTCGGTGTGCGGCGCGCTGAACACCTAAGCCAACTATGATCATCGTACAAGATAAACTCGTAAGCGACGAACTCGTCGAGGAGCACTTTATTTGCAACCTCTCCGCCTGCAAGGGCGCCTGCTGCTGGGAAGGCGACTCCGGGGCGCCCCTCGAAGCCGCAGAGTTGCCTGTTCTCGACGCCATTTATGAACAAGTAAAACCCTTTCTCAGCCCTGCCGGCATACAAGCCATCGAGGAACAAGGCAAATACCGGTGGTTCGAAAATGCCGACGAGTACGGCACGACCCTGGTGGACAATGGCCCTTGCGCCTACATGACGCTCAGTGCCAACGGCACCGCCCAATGCGGTATCGAGGCGGCCTACCGCGCCGGGGTTATTGATTTTCAAAAACCCATCTCCTGCCACCTCTATCCCATCCGCGTGGAAAAAAACGAGGAACTCGGCTTCGAGGCGCTCAACTACCACAGTTGGGATATCTGTTCCGCCGCTTGCGAACTGGGTCAGAAAGAACAAATGCCCGTTTATCGCTTTCTGGAAGCCGCTATTGTGCGCAAGTACGGGCAGGATTTTTACGATGAGCTGGACGGGGCGGCGGAGTTTTTGAAGGGGTGAGGTTGAATTGGGTTTGTCATTCCGGAGGAATCCGTCCGCTCTACGGTTGGGAGAAGCACTGAAAACCAGTATACTAACTGTGGTTTTCCGTTTACCTTTACCCGAAAATCACCGAACCGGATGCCCTGGCGCCCCTTTTTCAAGATTTCCTTGATTTTACTTACGCTGTACTTCGCTCTGGTGTGGGCCGGAGCGCTGCTGCACCCTGCATGGCTGCCCGACGAGGTGGAGCCGATGATCGTCCTTGTCGGCGTACTGTTTTCGTTGGTAGCCTGGTGGGAGGAAATTGTTGAAAAAATACGCGGCCAACGCACACAAACCGAACCCAAATACCTCGTTCACCCGCCGACGAACCTCGCACCCGGTGCGCTCGGACGCGTGCAGGAACGAAAAAAACTGCGCCGCCAACTGGCCCACGCCCGCCGCCCCGTGGTCGTTTGCGCCATCGGTGGCATGGGCAAAACCACCCTCGCGCAGATGTTCTGGCGGGATTTCAAGGGCGACTATGATCACGTCGCCTGGCTCAGCGCGGTGGCGCTTTTCAGCGCCGACGAGGAACGCCGCACCGAAAACGCCGAGTATTTCCTCCGCGCCTTCACCGATAATGTGGAGCTGCGCAGTACCCTCGCTCTCGTGTTCGATCCGCAGGAGCGGCCCGTGGAGCATTTCCGTCGGGTGCTGGCGGCCTTGGCCAAAGTGCCTGGCCGCAACCTGCTCGTGGTGGACAATGCCCCCGAAGCCGCCGCCCTCTACGCCGAAGACCTGAGCCGATTGGCCGACAATTGGCGCATCCTGATCACCGCCCGCCAGGCCATGCCCAACATGGACGCCTTCGAACTGGACGCGCTCAGCCGCGACGAAGCCGCGCGACTGTTTTGGAACATTCATAGTGACGGGGTGACTCGAAGTCACCCCGTCACTACGCCCGGTCTGGATGAAATACTACACGCCATCGGTTACCACACCCTCACTATCGAATTGCTGGCCGCATACGCCCGCGAGAAAAAACTCGATGTGGCCGCCCTGCGCGCCGAACTACAGGCGCGCGGCCTCGGCCAACTCGACGGCTACAACCTGACCGTGCGCAGATCGGGCAAAAACCAACCCCTGCACGCCCACCTGCGCGACACTTTCCTGCTCGACCTTGGCGAGCAGGAAAAAGAATTGCTGCGCTACTGCTGCATCCTCCCGCCCTACGGCGCGGACGTAGAGCCGGAATTGCGCAGCGAAGAATTTTTGTGCGCCCTGTTCGGAAAAGAGGCCGACAAGCCCGGTTTCCACAACCTGCTGCGCGACCTCACCCGCATGCGCTGGCTCGTAGAGCGCGACGGCGCCTACGCCTGCCACCCGGTGATCGCCGAAACCGCCAAGGCGCAGCTGCTGCCTGACGCGGAAAACTGCGCGGTGGTGATTGAAAACGTGACCGATCTGCTGACCCCCGATGCGGGAAAAAACGAGCCGGTGATTGCACGCGCACGTTATGCCCCACTGGGCGAGGCTGTGCTGGACGCGGTGTGGAAAACCAACGGGGATTTTACCGAAGCAGATGGTGCGGTGGCAGAGCTGGCTTTGCCGCTTGGTTCCCTGTTTGGCGGCTTAGGTGAACTGGGCAAGGCCCTGGCTTGCAGCCAAAAAGCCCTCGCCATTCGGGAAAAGGTGCTTCCGGCCGAGCATCTGGATTTAGCGCAGTCGTACAACAATCTGGCGGTGGCCTTCGACAGTTTGGGCGAACATCAAAAATGTATGGAGTTCCTCCAAAAAGCCCTTGCCATTCGGGAAAAGGTGCTCCCTGCTCAGCACCCGGACGTGGCGCAGTCATACAACAACTTGGCGACGACCTACGGCGCTTTGGGCGATCACCGAAAATGTTTGGCATTCCTCCAAAAAGCCCTCGCCATTTGGGAAAAGGTACTGCCGGCGGATCATCCTGAGTTAGCGACGTCATACAACAATCTGGCGGAGGCTTACGGCGCTTTTGGAGATCATCAAAAACGATTGGAGTTTAACCAAAAAGCTCTCGTGATTCGGGAAAAAGCGCTGCTGGCGGATCATCCCAGTTTGGCACTGTCCTATAACAACTTGGCGGAGACTTATGGCGCTTTGGGGAATCATCAAAAACGATTGGAGTTTAACCAAAAAGCCCTCGCGATTCGAGAAAAAGTGTTGTCGGCGGATCATCCCGATTTAGCGCAGTCGTACAACAATCTGGCGGAGACCTACGGCGCTTTGGGTGATCATCAAAAGCAATTGAAATTCAACCAAAAAGCCTTTGCCATTTGGGAGAAAGTGTTGCCTGCGGAGCATTCCGATTTGGCGCGGTCGTACAACAATCTGGCAACGACCTACGGCAATTTAGGCGATCATCAAAAACGATTGGAGTTCAACCAAAAAGCATTAACCCTTTGGGAGAAGGTGTTACCTATCGAGCACCCCAATTTGGCAATTTCATTCAACAACCTCGCCTGTACGTACCACGATCTGGGCGACCTGGACAACGCCTGCGCCTATATGCGCCGAGCAGCGGCCATCTGGGAAAAATCCCTGCCCCCGGATCACCGGTATGTGTTGGAATCGAAACGCGATCTGGCAACTCTGGAGGAAAAACGACAGGCTGGGCGGGAGTAGGGGCCGCGCTTGTCATCCCGTAGTGAACCGTCAACGATCCAAGGGCAGCCCGCCACGATGTGGACGGATTTCTGCGAAAAGACAAAGGGAGGTGTTACATATGGAGCGTATCCACCAGACGCTTGCCGTTCCGATCTGCCGGAAAACACCAAACACAATGCAAAATCAAGGGTAATGCCCCGCAGCAATAAGCAGTCGCCTTTCAATCAAACTATCGGCATGATTCATCCCGAAAATTTTGATGGTTGCCTTGCCGATGATTGACTTCGCAGCGATTTCCCCTTCCTCTATTACCTCAAAGTGCTCGGCCCACTTGTCTGTTCTGGGGTCAAAAAAGCGGATGATCGGCCCGTTTTTTTCCAAACGGGTGCCCAAGTCAGTGCCTTTGTTTCTGTTGCACAAGGTGCAAGCGTAAGCAAGATTTGATTCAATTGTTTCCCCGCCATGCTTCAAACTGGTGATATGATCAATCTGAAGCCCATAAAAAGTCCCGATTTCTGGGATGCGGCAATATTCGCAGCGATAATCTGCTCGTGTAGCAACGAGCCGGCGAAGGGTGTCGGAGATATGGCGGCTCATTTGTGTGAAAGTCGAAAAAGTGCCCGCGCTTTAGCCAGCCGGATCAACCGCTCCAATACGACGTAGTGATCCAACTCATCCTTTTCGGCAGCGGTCAGGCCAATTGTTTTTTCCTTTTCGATAAGTTCTTCCAGACGATCCTGCATCCCAGGCGTTGCCCGGAGTTCGAGTATGCGCTGAGGGTTCATGCCCGCGATAAAATCGGCAACCAAATCGTATGTGGCGTGGGCTGTCATTGTATTTTTTTGTGCAAACTTAAGCCTTCCTCTCATGGTGCGGACGGATTTTTTCAAGAAGGCAATGACGGCCACTTCCCCAAATTCCGCATGTCCCACCCAACGCCTCCCCGCCGCCCCGCTGTCTTTGAAAGAAAAGACACACGTTATGCAAACAACACTTCGCTCCACTGCGCTGCTAACCCTCTTCCTCGTCGCACTTTGGTCCTGCAAAAAAACCGAACAAAACGAAATCGGCCCGGCCTTAGACGAGTTCAACAACCTGCCGGCAAACAAGTACCATCCGACCGATATCCTGCAGGGCAAACCCTTTGATTTATACGGCAACTGGCGCGTGATCGGTTCTTCCGGCGGAATCCACGGCGGCGGCTACGGGATGGATTTTGACTACCTGCTGATCAAACCGAACGCTATGTTCGGTATCGTGCGCAACGGAGAACTCGTCACCACCGGAAAAATCGAAGTGGTGAACGATCCCGATTTTGACCTGCTGATCCACCTTGTTTCCGATAAGCCCGCCGGGGAAGTGAACGCTCAGATCATGCACGACAACGAAAAATTTGTCGGGATGCGCTCCGATACGATGTCGCTGTATTCGCCTTGCTGCGACCGGTACGACACGCATTTCAAAAAACTCTGAGTGGAATCACTCGTTGCCCGCCGCCACTATTTTCGCCATCCACACCCGCTCTTCCTCCAAAAATTCCGGCGGTGCCGCCGCCTTGGTATAGTCAATCGAAAGGTGGTATAGTCCCCGCTGATAAATCAGGTCGAGTGCCTGCCGCAGCGGCAGCAGCACGTCGGGGTCAGGACTGTCGAGCGGCACAGGTAGCACGGGCAGGGGTTGCTGCACCACATTCGTCCAAACAGACATTTTCTGGGTGCCCGCCCGCCAAAGGCTGAACAGGTAGTGGTGCGCCGGCAAGCCGAGGTCCGGCACATGATGCCGGCCGCGCCGCAGCAGGTCCAGTTCGAGCAGGTGTACGCCGCTGTGGTGCAGATCGTTCCGTTTTTCGTGGTACGGCAGCCAGCCGGGCTTACGTTTGTTGACGGGCGACAGGATTTCGATGGCCGTGATCAAGCGGTTTTTCTGTACGTCGCGGATTTGAACGACCGGAACACGCACCGTCACCCGGGTAGTCAGTTCCAGGGTCGGCTCCGTTGCTACGACGGTCTCGCCATAAGCTACCGAGGGTTCGTGCAATGACTTGCGTTGCAACACCGCCACATCGGGATAGGTGATGCCCACTTCGCTGCCGGGGTTGGTGTCCTCCACGGTGTAGGTCTCCACGCGGGCCACATACTTCGGGGCGATTTGTGGGGCGATGAGTTCTGCGATGGCGTTGATCAAGCGGTTGTGTACATCCGGCCAGAGGTGCCCCTCGAGATAAGGGTCCATACCGGGAAAGGGTGAGCGGTTTTGCATGGTTGGGTATATTTTATTTTCAGGTTTCAAATGTACGTTTGTTTTGGCTAAAATATAGACGCGCCCCGCTCGCGCTATGTATTCAAAAACAATGGTCGGTACATCCGTCCTGCCCGGAACTTCACTATTTATTAACCCTGCCTTCATCAAACGATAACCTGCCCTTCATTTCCACTTAACACAGCACGTGGACTTTCGCAGTTTCTTTTTTCACAAAAAGCACTGCATCCATGAAGGTACAACTACCCAATTTCGTTCGATTCATTGCCGCGCTCCTTTTGCTTTCCGCGCAAATACAGGCACAAACTCTTGTCCACCACTGGAACTTCAACAACTCCACCGACCAAACGGCCCTGCTTACGCCTACGCTTGGTCTGGTCGCCGGATCCAGCATTGCCCCTATCCCCGGTGGCATCAGCGCCGTACAGGCTACCAGCAACACCGGCCAGGGTTTCGACGTCACCAACCCGAACGCCCGCAACGGCGACGCCGCACTCACCCACTTGCGTTTCAATGACCCCATCGGAGGCGGGCTGCTATTTGCACTGCCCACCACGGGTTTCCAGCAAGTACTTGTAAAATACGCCACCCGACGCTCCGGCTCCGGGGCCGGCACGCAGATTATTGACTACACAACCGACGGCACCACGTTCGTCAATTTCACCCAGATATTTCCCGTCAATGGCGACCCGACCCTGCAAACACTTGACTTCTCCGCAATTCCGACCGTAAACGACAACCCGAATTTCCAAATCCGCATCACCTTCGAAGCCGGCAGCGGCGGCACGGTGGGCAACAACCGTTTCGACAATTTCACCCTCGACGCCAACCCCCTTGGCGCCGACAACATACCGCCTACCGTCAGTTTTAACCCCCTTGCCGGCACTACGAGTGTTCCGGTAACCGTCAACCCGACCCTTACCTTCAGCGAGGATGTGCGCCTGGTGTCCGACAACGCAATTGCAAATTCCGACATCCCAACCCTCCTGGAACTGCGCCTCGGCGATGCTGCGGGCGCCCTCGTCCCGTTCAGCGGTACGATTAACGGCCGTATTATCACCGTCATCCCCGACGCGTCATTGGCCGCAGGCCAAACCTACTACCTCGCCCTGAAAGCCAATGTAGTGGAGGACCTTTCCGACAATGCCGTCGCATCCGTGCAGGCGGTTTCATTCACCACGATTGTTCCGCAAACAGCTTTCCAACCCGGCGATATCGTGCCGGTGGCCTACCGCATGAATGCTACCGGCAGTGAAGACGAAGTAGCATTGCTCACGTTTGTGAATATCCTGCCTGGCACCCAAATCCGTATGACCGACGCCAAGTACACCGACAACGCCCAGCCGCAATGCCCGGGCGGGTTCGTCTGGACGTCGCCGAACCAGGTTGTACCCGCAGGCACTGTCTTTGTCGTACAAAACGACGCGGGCACAGCCGGCATCGGCACCATCACCGGCGCTACGTTCGGCTTGAGTTCCGGCGGCGACCAGATGATCGTGTACACCGGGACAGCCGATGCTCCGAGCCATGTCACTGCGCTCAGTTCCAACGCCTGGGTGACGGGCGCTCAAACGACCTGCAGCGGCAGTTTTTCCAAACTACCCGCCGGTCTTGCCGACGGCGCTTCCTCCATCAACCTGAGCACTGCACCGGGAAATGTGGCTGGAAATACCGTGAACGCGTACTATTCCGGCCCGCAAACAGGTGCCACAGCGGAATTGCGCGCTGCTATCCTCAATCCGGCCAACTGGAACGGCACAGGCAGCGGTACGCCGCCGCAAACCTGGCCCGTGTGGAATTTCCCCGGCCCGCCGCAGGTAACCAAGGCGACGGTGACCTCCAGCACTACCATTGAATTGGTTTTTAACAATACCCTTGACGTAGTTTCTGCTGAAAACCCGGCCAATTACACCGGTATCGCCGACCTCTCCGGCGCTGTGTTGACTACCGCCAATACCGTCACGCTCACGTACGCCACAGCATTTGCCTCCGGCCAAAACTATACCCTCACCGTGGCAGGTGTGACGGATACGGATGGCCGCCCCATGCTCAGTCCGTACCAGTTTGCCTTCAACTACACCACCCGCGTATCCTTCAACGGCCGTTTTGTGTCGGTATCGGAAGACGGTGGTACGGCCACGGTGCGCCTGAACCTGGAAAACCCGTCTGCCGGCGCTACGGTGGATTTGGTGTTTAAAACCGGCGTGTTCAGCACGGCCACCGGTAGCGACGTGACGCTGACGCAAACAACTGCGCTCGACCTGAGCAGTGGCACTTCGATCGAAATTCAAATCCCGATCGTGGACGATTCCGAACTGGAGCAGGACGAATACTTCGTTCTGGCACTGGAAAATGCCAACGGAGTGACCGTGACCGGCAATCCGTTTTTCACGGTGTATATCCGCGACAACGACCGCAAAGCACCGGTAGCCACCAAAGCGGTGGAACTTAAATTTACTTCCCGCTATACGGTGCCCAATCCGGGCAACGCCGACGGCCTCGCTGAAATCGTGGCCCACCACCCTGCTTCGCAGCGTTTGTACACCGTCAGCACCGGACTGCAGGCGTATGATATTGTGGATTTCTCCAACCCGCTCGCGCCGGTACAAATCCAGCAGGTGAGTACCGCGTCGTATGGCGCCGGTATTACGAGTATAGCGGTGAAAAATAACGTGGTGGCCGTTTGTGTCACCGGCGAAACCTCGGAGCAAGACAACGGTTCGGTGGTATTTTTTGATACCGACGGCGGGTTCCTGAGCAAGGTCACCGTCGGCGCTCTGCCCGATATGATTACGTTCTCGCCCGACGGTCGTTATGTGCTGACCGCCGACGAGGGCCAGCCGAACAATGCGTACACCATTGACCCGGAAGGCAGCGTCTCGATGATAGACCTGACCAACGGCGTGGAAAACCTGACACAGGCCGATGTGACGGTGGTGCGGTTCACCCAGTTTAACAGCCAGGCTGCCGATCTGAAAGCGGCCGGTGTACGGCTTCTGTTTGCTGCCAGTACGGTAGCGCAGGACTTCGAGCCGGAGTACGTCAGCGTATCGCCAGACAGCAAAAAAGCGTGGGTGACCTTGCAGGAAAACAACGCTATTGCCGAGCTGGACCTCGAAAACAAAACGTTCACGGGCGTATGGCCCCTGGGCACGAAGGACTACAGTGCTTTCGGTAACGGCCTCGACCTGTCCGACCAGAGCGGCGTCATCCATATTGCCAACTACCCGCTGAAGGGTTTTTACATCCCCGATGCAGCAGCCAACTACACCGTGGGCGGTATCACATACCTCGTTACGGCCAACGAAGGTGACGAAAAAGAATACGCCCCGCTGAACGAACGTACCACCGTCGGCGCAGTGACGCTCGACCTGGTGGCTTTCCCGAACGCGCAGGTTTTGAAAGAAAACCACAACATGGGACGTTTCCGTATTTCCAACTTGCAGGGCGATACCGACGGCGACGGCGACTACGACGAGCTGTACTGCGTAGGTGCGCGCTCGTTTTCGATCTGGAATACGACCACGGGCCAATTAGTGTTCGACAGCGGCGACGATTTTGAAAAAATCACTGCCGAAAACCCGTACACCGCGCCTATTTTTAACGCCGACAACGAGGGCAACGGTTTCAAAGGCCGCAGCCGCGCAAAAGGTCCCGAGCCGGAAGGCGTCGCATTGGCTACTATTGCAGGCCGCCACTATGCGTTCGTGACCCTGGAGCGTATCGGCGGCGTGATGGTGTATGACATTACCGACCCGAACAGCCCGGTTTTTGTGGATTACAAAAACTCCCGCGACAACACCATGTATGCGGGCGACAACGGCGCCGAAGGCATCACCTACATTTCCGCAGCCGACAGCCCCGACGGCAACGCGTACGTCATCACGGCCAACGAACTCAGCGGCACACTCGCCATTTTCAGCCTGAAAGCCGCCCCCACGGTGTCGTTCATAGACGATCTCGTAGCGTTTTCCGAAGGCGCCGGCGATGTATCGGTGCGTATTGCCGTACAAAAACCCGGCGATGCAGGTTCCGTCACGCTGAATGTTCTGAGCGCTTCGACCGCAGTAGCGGGCGACGATTTTGTATTGGCAACCACTACAATAGCTATTCCGGCCAACTCGACGGATACGATTTCCGTTACCCTGAACCTGCCCGACAACGGAAACCTGACCGGCGGACGCTACATCGTTTTGGGCATAGACCCCGCTTCCGAGGTGCTTCCGGGCAGCATTTCCGAAATGGTTATCCAGATTGCCGACAACGACATTCAGGCGCCGGCGCCGCAGGCCGATCCGTTCATCAGCCTCAGTCACCTGAAAAGTTTCCAGCCCAACGCCGGCGGTGGTTCCGCTGAAATTTCGGCCTACGACCCGGCTTCCAAGCGCCTGTTCGTAACGAATATTATTAGAAATACTCTCGATATTGTCAACCTCGCCGACCCCGTTTTCCCGGTTCAAGTGAGCAGCATTGACGTGACGTCCTACGGCGGCGGCATCAATTCGGTAGCCGTGAAAAACGGTATCGTGGCGGTTGCCATTCAAGGCAATACCACTGCCGACAACGGCTCGGTGGTGTTTTTTGATACTAATGGCGCGTTTGTCAACAGCGTAACCGTCGGCAACCTGCCCGATATGGTCATTTTCACCAACGACGGCGCTCGCGTACTGACCGCCAACGAAGGCGAACCCAGCAGCGACTACTCGATTGACCCGCTCGGGTCGGTCAGCGTCATCAATCTTGCGCCCGGTGTGTCCAACATCACCAATGCCGACGTCACGACCATCACGTTTGAGAGTTTTGACAGCCAGATAGACGACCTGCGCGCTGCCGGCGTGCGTATTTTCGGTCCCAATGCCACCGTTGGTTCCGACCTGGAACCCGAGTACATCTGCGTAAGCGCCGACGATAAAACCGCGCTCGTGACCTTGCAGGAAAACAACGCCGTAGCGGTTATCAATCTGGAAAACCTGACTGTTGCCGAAATCCGGCCGCTGGGTTACAAAGACCACGCTTCCGTTTCCAACCTGCTCGATGCTTCCGACCGGGGCGGCAAACTGTTTTTCGCTCCCTGGAACATCAAAGGCACGTACATGCCCGATGCCATTGAGTGCTTCGAAGTGGGTGGTGTTTCGTACGCCATCACAGCCAATGAAGGCGACGCCCGGGAGTACAACCCGCTGCTTGAATCCGTTCGGTTGAACAGCCTGACGCTTGACCCCGTTGCGTTCCCCGATGCGCGTTTCCTGCAAAAAGTTGAAATGCTGGGCCGCCTCAACGTGACGAACGCTTCCGGCGACACCGACGGCGACGGCGACTACGACGAAATTTACGCCTTTGGCGGTCGTTCCGTCACCATCTGGAACCTGGCTACCGGCCTGCCGGTATGGGACAGCGGCAGCGATTTTGAGGTGATCACGGCGCAAGACCCGACCTGGGGCAGCGTATTCAACGCCAGCAACGGCACAACGGCGCAGTTCAAAAACCGCAGCGACGACAAAGGCCCCGAGCCGGAAGCCGTCATTGTGGCCGACATCGAAGGTCGCAAGTTTGCCTTTGTCGGGCTGGAACGCATCGGCGGGATCATGGCTTACGAAGTGACCGACCCGGAAAATCCGCAGTTTATCCAGTACATCAACACCCGCAACCTCGGCGACCTTGGCCCGGAGGGACTGGTTTTCATTCCTAAAAATGAAAGCCCGAACGGCCGCAACCTGCTCGTACTGTCCAACGAGATCAGCGGCACCATCAGCGTATTCCAGATAGACCTCGACCGCACAAAAACGGGCGAAATCGCGCTGGAAACGTACGACTACACGCCCACCATCCCGATCGTGGATGTGAACGGACAAACGCTTTACGAAGGTGGTATCTCCGGTCTGCACTACATCCCGGGCACCGATCGGGAATTCCTTGCTGTAGGCGACCGCGGCCCGAACGCTGCTGCGAGCAGCCACCCGAATGCCACCGGTACGACCCTGCTGTTCCCAAAACCCGACTATGCGCCCAAAGTAACCCGTTTCAAAGCCGAAAACGGCGTCTGGAATATCCAGAGCGTAGATCCGCTGCGCCGTCCCGGCGGCTCGCAGATCTCCGGCCTGCCGCTGCCTGCGGGCGCCGGCTCCACGGGCGAAATTGCCTGGGCCGACACCACGCCGACCGTTCTTACGCCCGATGTGTGGGGCATGGACAGCGAAGGAATTGTGGAAGACAATGCAGGCAACCTGTGGTTCTGCGACGAGTACGGGGCATCGGTTTGGAAAGTGAATAAAACCACCCTGGAAGTTATCAAACGCTACACGCCGTTCCCGACCCAGGCCGAAGATGCGCCCCTGCCGGCTGCCGTCGGCAAGCGCCGCCCCAACCGCGGTTTCGAAGGTGTGGCGTACACGCCGAACGGCAAAATTTACGCCTTTGTACAAAGTCCGGCCGACAACCCGAATGTGGCTGCGGGCAATACGGGCCGTCTGCTGCGTATGGTAGAAATTGACCCGGAGACAGATGTCGTGCGCCAGTTTGCATACGAAATCAACCCCGTGCGGGGTCAAATACGCACCCGCGACTGGAAGATCGGCGACCTGGTAGCTGTGAACAACAACGAGTTCCTGCTCGTGGAACACGCCGAACGCAACGGCTGGAACGAGAAGTTTATTTACAAAATTGACATCTCCAACGCTACGCCGCTGACGACAGAGGACTACAACGGCCAGACCCTCGAACAGGTCGGAACGGCCGCCAACCTGGCGTCGTTTGGCGTGCAGGTTGTCCAGAAAGAACTGGTGCTCGACCTGCTCGAAGCCGGCTGGGATCGCACGCACGACAAACCTGAGGGCGTTACGATCCTGAACGACAGCACTATTGCGGTGGTAAACGACAACGACTTCGGTATTGACAGTCCTGCGGGCGACGGTTCCATTGTTATCACCGGCAAAACGACCCGACTGTACATCTTCGGCTTGCCAAACAAATTAGGCTACGTGTCGCCGTACTGCACCTACGATCTGGCGCAAGCGAGTGTCTCGACTTGTCCGGGCGATGCCGCCACGCTTGATGCCGGCGCCGGTTTCAGCGGCTACCTCTGGAGCGACGGCTCGACCGGCCAAACACTGGCTGCCTCGGCTGCCGGCACCTACTCGGTGACGGTGACCAATGCCGTTGGTTGCAAAGCGAGCGATGCGGTTGAAGTTGTTCTGCTGCCCTCATCGTCGGATAGCATTAGTCTGGACGTTTGTCCGGGCGAACAGGTGGTGTACAACGGTGTGACCCTCTCTCCGGGCGAAACGTTTGTATTCGCGTACACCAATAGTTTTGGTTGCGACTCCGTGCTGACGGTTTCTGCTATTGCTCTGGATGCGCCACAGGTGAACCTCGGCAACGACACGATTCTGACCGCTCCGGCTACCTACACCTTAGATGCCGGCGCGGGCGCCGGCTACCTGTACGTTTGGAGCACCGGCGCTACTACACAGACCATTTCGGTGACCCAAACGGGAACTTATGCGGTGACCGTGATCAACGCCAACGGCTGCGAAAGCGTGGACTCGGTGGTGGTTTCCATCATTACGAGCGTCTCGGACCCGGTGCTGGCCGGCAACCTGACCTTGTATCCCAACCCGACCACAGGCTGGACGTACCTGCGTTTCGATGAATTCAAACCAGGCGCGTACACGGTGACCGTACTGGATTTGTTGGGCCGGATGCTGGCGCAGCAGCAACTTGATATCCAGACGGCAACCAGTACGCACACGCTTGACCTGAACCGTTATCCGACCGGCGCGTACCTGGTGCGCATAACCGACGGGAAAGGAGCGGCTATTCGGCGGGTTGTTGTGGAGTGATCGTCGTATTTGAAATATAAAAGGCCGACGGGGAGCAATCCCTGTCGGCCTTTTTTTGTGTGTTAAAAGCGGTGGAAAGGGGGCTGCGCCATACTACTGGACATTTTATTTTCCGGGTATTCAGACTTTCCAGGTTTGGCAAACCTGGAAAGTCTCATTCCGAAAATGTCCAGTAGTATGGACATGCTCACTCTGCCCGCAACTGGGTATCGAGGTAGTTTTTGATGGTGGCGATGAAGATTTTCATGTCGGCTACATACGGCCCTATATCGTCATCAAAATAAATTCCCTCCAGATCATAATCGGCATCCGTCCTTGCATCAAAGGCCTTTTTGACATAAGCCGTGAATTCGCTTGGGAAGATACCGGTGTGAACGAAGTTTTTGTTGAACCAACCAATGAGTTGCTGATGCTTGGAGGTTTCAAAACTATATGATAAAGCCAAGGCCTGCATCGCATAAAACATACCATAATAGATGCGGTTGAATGCCAAATCAAGTTGGTCATTAGCCAAGCAAAAATCAACCTGTGCGATCGCCTTTTCAGCCCGAGCGATCAGGTTAGTGATCAGTAAACGGCGTTTTTCGGGAGTCATCATGCGTAGATTCCGTCTTGTTTTGCTTTCTGAAAAATAGGTTGAGCGCCACGAAGTGAATCATAAAGTTCTGCCTCCGATATCACTAATGTTTGTGTAAATACATCAAAATCCAAGTCCACATATGCCATGATCTCGCGTATTTCGGAGACTGTCCGCCAGTCATACCCCTCCCGGATCACCACCAGAAAATCCCAGTCCGACCACCGATGCGGTTTACCCCATGCCCGCGATCCGAACAGGATGACGTCTTTGATCCTGTCGCCGAAGGCCGCCACCAAGCGGGCTTTCGCTTCCTGAAGAATTTTGTCGCGTTTTTTCATGGTGAGTGTGTGAAGGTTGGGCAAAAATACGCGCTTTGTGCTTGGCACGCCTACAACCGCACCAATTTCCCCACGGCTATGCTATTGCCAATGTGCACCCGATACCCGTACAACCCTGGGACGAGCCTTTCCGTATCCAGTTCGATACCGGAAGTGTCAATACCGGGTTCCCTGCCTTGAAGAACCGTTTGACCGTTCAGGTCGAACACGGACCAATTCACCGGACCGGAGACATCCGACAGCGGCGCCTCGAAATAAAGTCTGGTTCGACCGTACACAGGATTTGGTGAAAAACGCACCCGAAAACTACCAGTTTCTGCTTCATCCAGGCTGGTTGGGGCGCAAGCCAGCTTCAGACGGCGGTACCGCTCGGCGTCCGTTTTTTCGTAAGCCTCGGGAGCGATGCGGTTGTGAAGCAATACGAAACCTGTATCCAGGTTCGCCGGGCCTGTGGCGCCGATCTTCATCTGCATAAGCACGCTGCCGGGAGCAAGGTATTCCGGGACCAAAAAGAAATTCCGGCTAACGGAAAGCCGGTCTCCGACGATGGCGAATGTGTGTTCGTTCGGTGGCGGGACCAGTTCCACGTCCTCGATGTACAGGGGCGGTTTGATGGCTATGTCGAACTGATAGCCCAGCGTGTAGATGCCGTTCATGGCCCGGAGGGATACCCAGGCAGTTTCGCCGGCCGACAGGGTTTTAGGCTCGATGCCAAGGCACAGGTCGGCGCCCTGCGGCAGGGCCTCGTGCGGAGCGGAACCCGGCACATCCAACGCGTTGCCTGATACATCGCCGCGTTTCGCGGCCTCGAAACGGATCGTGTCGAAGGGCGGGATCAAAGTGTCCCAATAGAGTATCGGGAAGTTGAATGGCCCAAAATGGAAGTTTGTGAACCTTTCGGGGAAAAATTGCCAGACGTTGGGCGGAGTCGAAAACTCGGGTGTCAGGCCCAGAATGAACTTTCGCAGTTCGATGATATCAAAAGTGGTCACACTCTTGCTCCTGTTGACATCTGCGGAAAAGTACTGCCGAAATAAATCCAGCGGCTCCAGCCCCAGGGCATGCCGGTAGATCAGTTCATTGTCCCAGGTGCTCACGCCGTTGAGGGTGTTGTCGCCGTCGAAGATCGGGAGGGCAAATGCGGTGTCAATACCGCCGGGCACGTCGGGTGCCTCGAAAACCGAGCAGCCTTCCGGGTTGGTTTGAATGGACGACAGGGTGTACATTGAATTACTGGTGAAAAAAAGCAACGAAACGGGCAGGGCTAAGGGTTTGCCCTTGTGGGTGATGCAGGTGGTAATTGTGGCGGGCGCTTGAGCGGCAAGCAGTGCGGAAAACAGGACTGCCGGTAGGAGGGCAAAGAGCAGGGTGTAGGGATTTCGCATTGTCTGGATATTTTTTTGTGAGAAAAACGGGAGCAGCGGGCGTCCGGGGTGTGATTAAGTCTTGCAAAAATATGTGAAAAATAGTCCGGTGCGCAACCCGTTCTGGATGACAAGTTTTTGCAACAAGTAACTTTCCCGCGAACAACCACCCCGGACAAACCGTTTCCATACCCAAAGACAACCATGCTCCTGCATTCCAAACCTGACCCCGCCCGTATCCACGCTTTTCTCGAGTCCGAAAAACACCGTCCCTATAGCTATCCCTCTGTCGGGCGTACCCGCTATGCAGAAACAGTACGGGGGTACGACAACGACCACTACAGCATCGCACTCGGAGCAGGTGATGCTGTCTGGGCTGCTGCAAAAGAGGCCATCCAGCAATGGCGGATGTTTCCGGGCGGCTGGGCATCCATAGCTCCCGAGGGAGCGCCCATTCAGGAGGGTACGATAGTGGCCATGACGGCGGGCGCACTTGGACTTTGGTGGCTCAATTCCTGCCGTATCGTGTACGTGATTGACGAAGAAAACCGCTTCGGTTTTGCCTACGGCACCCTGCCCGGCCATGTCGAAAGCGGCGAAGAACTTTTCCTGGTGGAAAAAACAACCGATGGACGCGTGCACTATGGCATACGGGCATTTTCCCGCCCCCGGCACTGGCTGGCGCGGCTGGGCTACCCGCTCGCGCGGGCATACCAACGGAAGTTTGTGCGGGAGTCGAGGCTATCCATGGTAAAATTTGTCCAAAACCGGCTGTCGTGAAAAGATTCGTCCCATTGGTTGCCTGGCTGGTTTTTCTTGGGTTGGTGGGGGAAATATTTATCCGAACCCACTGGGAAGGAGCGCTCGTTGTATTTGCCGCCCTGGCATTGGTTCCGACGGGTTTGGCGTTGCTGGGCCGGGAACAACCGTGGTGGTACTGGATTATGGCGGCCGGTGTGTGCGCGGGTTACCTGATTTTTCCAAACCCGATAGCTGGTTTTGGCATACTCCCGTACCTGTTTCTGGCTGCATGGCTGACGGTTCGCGAACTTGCCGACCTGTTTGTTTACCCAAAATTTGAACTTAAAAACTGGGTGCGCATGGCGGCGCTCGGTTACTGGGCTACCGGTGCGGCATGGTCCGTGTTTTTTCTGGGCAACGTTCGTCCGCTGGGGTTCGATCCGGTCATTGTGGGCCTTACGGCGGCGCATTTCCATGTGGCGGGTTTTGTGCTGGCCGTAGTCGTGTATTGCCTGTTGTCGGAAATGCCGGGCGCGACCAACCGGCTGCTCGGTTGGGGTGTATTGGCCGGCATGCCCCTGGTGGCGGCGGGCATCACGGCGACCAAACTGGGCTATTCGCCGGTGTTCGAGTGGGTGTCGGCGCTGGCTTTTGTGGCGCTGGCGCTGGGCGTGATCGGGCAACAAATGAACCTCGTTTTTCAAAAAAAATACCCGCCTGCGGCGCGGCTACTCTGGCTCGGTGGCGCAGTGTGTCTGCTCGCAGGCGGGGTGTTGGCCAGTTTGTACGCCCTGCGTTTTTCGTGGCCCATCTCGTGGGTCAGCATCCCTAATATGAAAATCTGGCATGGGACACTAAACACCGTGGGGTTTGGTGCACTGGTGTTGAATGGGTGGGAACTTTTTAAAAAATAGTTGCCCTACCAGCTTTTCATCTGGCAAAGTTTCCATTGCCCGTCTTCTTTCACCAGCAAGTGCTCATAGGACATCGTGCGGGGATCCACATCGGCGCCGCTCATAATGGCAAACGTGCCCGTGATCCGTACCCTGCCATCTTCCAGCACCTCTAATCCGGTGCCTTTGATGTTTATGGTGCCGGCGGGTTTACTAAAGTCTTTGGCAAGGCCGGCCTTGACCTGTTCCCGCGTGGCGGTATTGGTGCTCCCGTCTTTGGCATTTACAAAGACGACCTCTTTGGCATACAGGGCGCTGAGGGCCTCGGCATCGCCGATGTTGTAGGCGGCCATGTAGGACATTCCGAGGGCGTCTATTTCCTCCGAAAGCCCTTGGGCAGATACGGGCGCAGTAAAGGCAGCGAACAACAAGACCGCGAGGAACAGATTGAATTTTAGTGTGTTTTTCATGTTTTGAAAGAAGTTAGTGAAAGAAGTGTAGATCATAGACCGTGCAACTACAAACCGGTCTGTCATTGGTGCTGGAGCACGCTGCTATGTATATGCGAAAAGGCAGATTAGTTATCAGTAGCGTTCAAGTATTTGTTGATGTATTTTCCCTAAGCGGGGATGACGTGGCACTAGCGTTTGGTATAATTTACCCAGCGTTCCAGTTTGTTGTCCTTCAAGATGAATATGATCTGTTTGTACACCATGATTTGCCCGATGGGGGTTTCGATGGTACGCGGGGCTTCGCCGTACGCTTTGACGATGGCGTCGCGCCCGTCGCCCAGACCGATGTTTTTCGCTGTTTTTCCATTATTGCCGGCAGTGGTAAAGTGAAAAATGGTCATTGGCTCGGTCGTGTTCATCGTGTTGTTACTGATGTACACTTTAGAGTTGGGGCCGGGCGCCGGGTTTTGATTGAATCCCAGATTGTCCGTCAGTTCAATCGTTTTTTGATCATCGTATTTGGGAAAGAGGTCGTTGTCTATGGGGTGCGAGATCGCCACCATTTTCAGTCCGTCAATCGTTTCGGGTTTTAGCCCGACTTTATCTTTTGGAGCCTGCTCCTGGGGTTCGTTGTTTAAAATCCTGAGGTTGATGGCCGCCAGTTTGCTGGAGTCTTTCGTTGCAGCCGTCTGGAATATTTTTTTGGCTTGTTCGGTATTGCCACTTTTGGCTTCGAGGATACCGAGCAGGACATCGGCATCTACGGCCGTTTTCGGGTACCGGTTGTTGCCCAGCGCTGCATTGCGCGCCTCTTTGTCGGCATAGAATCGGGCGCGGGTGCTATCGCCGAGCAGCGCGTAGGCGCAGGCTTTGTTGAGGTAGGCGGGCGCGTAGGAGGGGTCCATACTGATGGCGGCATCGAATTGAAGCAGGGCCTGGCGGAGCTTCGCTTCGCGGAGGCTACCGGCGCCCGAGCCTTTGGAGCCGGCGGAAAAACTCAGATCGAGCTCGACAGGATACCGGTACACCAGTTCGTTTGCTTCAAATTCGTTCATGGCTTCCAGCACCTTGGCCACGCCGAGGTTGTTGTAAATTTCCCGGCTTTGATACCGGATGGCCACATAGCGGTAGTACTCGTACGCCTCGGCGTAGCTGCCGATGGCGGTGAGCAGGTTGGCCATTTCAAACACCTCGATCAGGCGCCCGAGTTTTTCCTGGGTGCGCAGGAGCAGGGCCTGGCGGTCGGAGAGGGACGGATAATTTTCCGATTCGGTGCCCCATCCGTAGGCGGTATATATTTTTTGAATCAACTCCGGGCCTTTGTCGAACAGCCCGTACCCGGCCGAGTAGGCCAAAAAACCGCCGAGGTAATCGGCTTGCGTTTCATTGGCGACCTTGTCGGTCAGTTTATTGAGTTTCAGCCCGATGGGCAGGTCGCCGTATTCCAGCACGAAACCGTCTCGCCAGCCGTGTTTTTCGTAGTAGTGGGTCAGTTCGTGGCCGATCAGAAAGGCAAGACCGGCGTCGCCGAACTCCTTGCTGGCGTTGAAGGCGTTTTCCTCTAATTGTACTTCATTGAGCTGGTAGTTCATAAATGCGGCATTTCCATTGCCTTTGCCCTTCAGCATCACGAACTTGGGAACCGGTAGCCGAAAATCGCCCCGCGCTTCCACCAACTTGTCGAATACGCTCAGGGCTTGTTTGTAAGCCGGGGTGGCAGCCATTTTGTCCGCCGGTGACTGGGATGAACCGGGCTGTGTGCCGCCCAGCGGGATCGTGCCGATGGTGCGGTGTTGGGCCAATACACTTTGGAGCAAGCAAGACAGGAGAATACTGGTGATACATACTGCTTTCATAAAAGATTGGTTTATTTCATAGACGGTATTAATTCCTGTAAAGATGACAATGGAATCACGGAGGCCACTACTTTTACCAAAATTTTTTCACATGAAACGTTTGCTTTCCTTCTTGCCCCTGGCTCTTGTTGTTTCCGGATTGAGCGCCCAAGACCTCCATATTCACTATGATGCTTTCACAGACTCCGTGTATTATTTGCGCGGCGAAAAAACTATAAGCCGGCCCGTTGCGCGAAAAGGTGACAACGTTTGGGTGCATATCAATAACTATAACAATTACCTGTACAACATAGACGTCGTGACGGAAGTCGGTCGGGAGTCTGTTGCCCTGGGCAGTAGTTTTAACCTGAGTCAACTCCTGCCCGGTGGTGGTTTTGATCCCGTCAAGATGCTTTTTGGCGAGGGCGGTTTGATGAGCGGACTGGGCATCCCGGGCATTTCGGGCAGGGATGTCGGCAAAGGCGACGGCATGGGCGCTACGGCGGCAGAAGTCGAACGCCAAAAGCGGTTGGAGACGATGCGGCAACTGGAGTCGAAAATCAATACTGCTTTCGAATTGCTCGTTGATTTGGATGAGCAACTTTCCGAAAAAAACAAAAGCATCCAAACCGCGCTGGAAGCCCAGCAAATCCAATCGTTGGTCGCCGCCGAACTCCTGAAACTCCGCTACAACCCACAACTCGCGCCCCACCAAATCCGGCAACTTTCGCATGAATACATGTCGCGGATATTTGGTGAAAGCGACCCGACCAAACTCAGCATCAGCACCGTCCTTCAAAAAACCGATGCGCAGGGGGAGTTGGCCGGTCTGCAACAGGATTATGAAAAATACACATTGTTATACGCCGGGCAACTGGATAGCCTGCAAGCCTGGCTCGGCATTATCCGGGGTTTCAAGACTGATTTTCCGGACAGCAATGTGGACCGGTTTCACACGGTTGCAGAAAAAAAATTGACTACGCCGGGAAAAAACCTCGGCACCTACCAGCGCAATATCGCCATGCTTCAGGAAAAACTCCCGCAAGTCAAAAGCCTTGATCTGAAAACACTCGTACAATTGCGCACGGATTACCTGATTCTGCTGGAAAATGATTTTTCCAAGCTGTACCGGCACACCGCCGAGGGCGACAACTTGAGTCTGCAATTAATTTTGTCTCCGATTGACTCTGCTCAGACGCCCGGCGTTGCCACTAAACACGTTCCCAATATTCTGGTGGATGTGTACGGCGGTTTCAAGGTCAGTGCCGGACTGGGTCTGTCTTTCGGGCAGTTTGTTCAACGCCCTCAGGACTACTTCGTGCGCGACAGCCTGATTCGCAGCAGTGCAAAAGACGCTTTTACGCCCTACCTGTCCTCGTTCGTACACTTCTACCGGCAGGGTAGGGGAGCGGTATCGCTGGGCGGCTCGTTTGGCGTGGGCATCCCGCTCGGCGATGGCGGCGGATTGGAGGCATTGTCTTTCTTTTTAGGCCCAAGCCTGGTATTTGGCCGCGGGGAGCGCATTGTGCTGAGTACGGGGATTATGGGCGGCAAAGTACAGCAGCTCAGCGACGGCTACAGTGCGGGCGATTATTTTGAGGCCGATGCCAGTCTGCTAAAGACGGAATCCCGGTACCAGCTGGGATATTTTGTAGGGCTTTCGTTCAGTTTGATCGGGGGGAAATAGCGGTGTATTTCGATGGGAAAACATCAATCCAGCATCCCCGAAACCTTCTCCACAATTGCTTCCACCAGCGCCGGCAGGTCGCTTCTTTTACCGAGGACTTTAAACTCCTCACCGACGGGCGTTTTTCCTTTGTACAAGCGCCCGCGTACGGTCACTCCGTTGCCACTGAGCCGGTACAGGCCCCGGATCGAATACGCGTTTTCGTATTCGGAAACGTCCACGAAAATAAAACCGGCTTCGCCCGATGCTGTCTGTTCGAGCAGATAATCGTTCAGCGATTTCGTTAGCTCCAGCCCGTCGTCGAAGCGTTCTTCATTCATAAATATATTCCGGATGAACACCGATTTTTCCTGCGCAATGGGAATGCTCACGGTACTGTCGGCAATACCTATGGGAAAACTTTTCCCCAGAGGACCAACCGGCACAGGCGTCTGAATACCACCGATACCTTTGGCTAATTCGGGTACCCGCTCGGTGGCATATCGAAAGAGGTTCATCACGTCCACATGACCGAATTTGTCGGGAACCTCGCCTTTTATGCCCTCTAGAATACTGTAGGTGAGTAGCCCCTGCCCAAATTGCCCGGCTTCATAACTGACCTTGTCGGCTGCCGAGCCGGTGAGAATGAACATGCCGGTGCGGTCTTTCAACCGCTCCAGTGCGCGGATTTGGGAGGAATTGAGGCCCCTGGAAAGCATGGCCAGGCTCTCCACAACTTTCCCGGAATTGCAGGCATCCAGAATCAGGACTTGCTTGAGCGCGGGAATGTCGTTGATCCAGCGCGTGAGTTCTGTGTTGGAAATGACTTTGCTTTTGCCCTCTATTTCGACTTCAAAACTGCTCATTTCCTGCGTGAGGTAGTAGAACTCGTTGCCTTTTGCGATGCCGTGGCCGGAAAAGTATACGAACAGAATATCAGCCGCTTTGGCTTCCATTTTTATAGCTTCAAATGCCTGTTGAATGTTGCTTTTGGTAGGCGCCGGATAGGCACTGCTGTCGGTTGTAAAGACGTAGGATGCTACTTTTCCCGGCGTATCGTTGAACAGCTGCCTGCCGATCTGCTGGAAAGCATTGGCCATGTCCACGGCATCTTTTCCGGCAAATTTCAGGTCGAGTTTCGTTCCCGCGTAGTTGGAGGTACCAACGGAAAGAATAAACAAGTTGGGCGCTCCTTCCAGCCGGACGGGTGCCGCGCCCCTATCCTGATCAGTACCTTTTGAACGTGCAAACACCGGGCGGTACGTCACGCGCTGCGGCGCGCTTTTCAGCCAGCCGGCCGCGTTATACGCCCGTACGGACACGTCGTTCAGGCTGTCCGGCAGGAAATAGCGGGCGTAATTGCCCAGGGGAATGGTCATGGAGGTGTCGCGTATTTTTCCGCTTCCCTGAAGCGGGTTAGCTTCTTCGATGATTTCCTTGCCGTTTACGAACACGCTGACCTTGCCCACACCGCCATTGCGGGGAACAAGCCTGATGCGCAGGGTATTTTGCGCTGTGTCGAGGTCTAATTTTACCGCCGGGTACAATTCCAGGGCATCCAGTTGTTCCACGCTGCGCAGAGGTTCGTCGTGGTAGCCCAGCAGTTTTTGGAGCAGTCCGGGCTCGTAGTACCGTTCTTTGATTTGTTCGATTTCAAGCACTTCGAGCCCGATAATGTAATACATCATTTCCATAGCCCCGGGAGAAGCGTCGAACAATCCTCCGGGTGTGGTGATGACCCAGTCGTGCCCCGGCATAAAAATGATCGTAGCCCGTTCTTCGCCTGTGGCGGCATCCCAGAGCCGGGTGGTGTAGTCCTCCGACCAGCTTAACACGAAGCGGTCGTTTTGCAGGAAGGTCGCCCCGGTCACGTTGAGCCGGTGCCCCCGGAAGGTTTGCAGGATATCGCCTTCCAGGCCGACCCAATGGATGACTTCGTTTTCTTTTACCAGCAGGCTTCGGCTGTCCTGGGCAAAATCGAAGAAATAACTCCGGGCAGGTGCGCGCTCCAGGGTACGGACGAAACATTTTTGAATGGCGTCCGGTGTCAGATAAAAATTATCATCCGATAAATAGGCGGAAGCAGGATTCGACGGGTCGCGCAGGCACTGAAAATCCCAAACCCGGGGAGGGCCTTCCGTTGGGCTGGTCAGGAGGTACTTTTCGTCGGGCGATAGACAAACGTCGGAGACAGAGCCGATTCCCCCTTCTTCTTCATCCCAAAACTGGAAGGCGGTTTTTCCGTGTTCGAACACCCGCACCGTACCTGCGGACGTACTTGCGTAAAGTCCGGGGTTTAATAAATCTTCATATCTGATATTTGGGTCTTCGTCGCCTTCGAGCGTATATCGCCCGTTATAAGCGACAAACCGGCCCTCTTCGGCATTGATTTGTGCTGAAAACCGGCGATATGCGCCCGCGGAAGTATCGGCCGTAGCGGGGTCGAATGCTTTCAGCCGGTTGTTTTTCAGGTCCAAGGTTACGATTTCTTCGAAGGTAATCGCCCCTTCTTCCGAATCGCCTACTTCCGACAGGTTCAACAAAAGGGTACTTCCTTCCGCCAACCTGGCTACCTGTGTTGTTTTTGCAGCCAGCCCGCTTTGAAAACGTTGGATCACCCCGCCGTCCAGGCCGATCATTTCCGCCGAGCCGTCGTCCAGGCCGACCAGTACCGCGCGGCCCGCCGGGTCGAACACGGCATTGGCGGGACGGTAGCATATATCCGCGATTATTTCCCTGCCGCAACTTGGGCCATACAGCCCTTGCCGCGACAGCAGGGGTTCGCCCTGCCGGTTTCGCACGGTAATCCGCTCATTCCTGGAATCGCGCCACAGCACCCTGAACCCATCGGGAGAAATCTCGAGGATGTGCCCAAACCTGCCATCTCGATCTCCGTCCCCGGCGACTTCGGTTGGCAGGCTAAAATCCGGTCGCAACCAATCCTTCGACGAACCGGCCCCTGCGATGTCATACACCCGGGCTGCCGAGGTACTGCTACAAAATACCTTTTTATTGTCGTTTGAAAAACCCAGTCGCACCCAGGAAACATCATAAACGATAGCGCTGCAACTGAATCTGGTATTCATTTCTGAAGCTTCGCCGATACTGTTGATGATTTTGCCTTCCAGGTTGTACGAGGACAGGGTGCCGTCGGCAAATGCAACGAGAATACACGCCTGGTCGGGACTGAACTCGGCTGCGGCGATCATTTCCGGCAACTGGATGCTCCAGGCCCGGTTGTCGGCAGCCGTCCAAAGTTCCAGTGCCGTATTGGTCCAATGCAGGAAAAATCGCCCGTCGGGGGAGAACCGATTTATAGAGGGTATTTTTGATGAAAACCAGTTTTTCGCTCGTTTTTCGATAGCAAAAGGCTGCCGGCGGCCGGTTTTCAGGTGGTGCCAATAACTGGTATCCCCGGAGGTGTACAAGAGTTTCGTTTCATCGGGCGAAAATACGGGGGCGTCATTGCACCGCAAAAATACGCGGCCATCGAGGGTCCATACTACGGTGCTGTCCTTCGATTGGGTGTACACGTACGTGCCTTTGGGGGAAAACCCGACGCCAGTGACAGCGCCCGTCCCGGCGTTCAGGGTGCGGAGCACGCGCCCTTCGAGGTCCCATATTTTGGCTAATTTATCGAGCGAGCCGGTAAGCACCCAGCGACCGTCGGGGGAATAGGCCACCGAGGTCACGGCCTGTGTATGTCCGACGGGAAGACCCAGTTCGGGTGTTTGGGCGCTCAGCAGGTGCATTACAGCAAGCAACCAAACCGTGTACAATGTTCGTATCTGCATGTTTTTTATGGCGTATTTTAGTTCTTTGTATTCTTCGGACAGGTTTTGGGAATCATAATCAGTGGCTCACTCCACCATCCCCGATACCTTTTCCACAATCGCCTCCACCAGCGCCGGCAGGTCGCTCTTTTTACCCTGTACTTCAAAATTCCCTTTTTTTACCGCGCCTTTTTTCAAAACCCCGCTAAGCGCCACCGTTTCACCGTTGATCTGATAGGTGCCGGTGATTTTGTACCCGTTTTCGTACTTGTCCACAGGCACATAAATCAGGGGGGGATTTGAGCCAAGGGTCAGTTCATCAAAATAATCGGCAAGCGCCTGACCCAGTTCCAGCACATCCTCGTTTTCCGGTACGGCCAGAAACACACTTTTGATATAAACCGGTTTGACAGGTTTCAGCGGCGGCATCTTTGCCAGGGCGTCCACTTTGCCGATAGAAAAGGATTCGCCACTGCCGCCATCGCGCCCTTTGGGAAAGGCCATCATGGGTGTTTGCACCTTATTGATGCCTTTGGCTAAGTTGGGCACCGTGGTGCGGGCGTGCTGGAACAGTTTCATCACGTCCACCCGTTTATCATCGAGCAGTGCCAGGCCGCTCATGCCTTCCAAAAGGCTATAGGTAAGCAGGCCCTGTCCGTATTCGCCGGCCTCAAAACTCACTTTGTCGGCGGCTGCACCGGCAAGAATGAAGGTGCCCGTGCGATCTTTCATCTCGTCGTAGGCGCGAATCTGGGAGGGGTTAAATTCTTTCGCGCCGACTTCTTCGAAGGCTTTTGCCAGCGAGCCCGCGTTGCAGGCGTCGAAGATCAGCACGCGTTTGAGCGCGTGAATTTCTTTGAGCCAGCCGGTTATTTCTTCGCTGGAGACGGTGTAATGCTTCCGATCCTCCGGGATGCTCAGATCGGGTCCGGGGACGTCTTTGGTCAGGTAATAGAACTGGCTGTTCTCCGCCGGACCGTAGGTGATGCCGTGGCCGGAAAAATAGACCACCAGAATATCGCCGGCTTTGACTTGGTCGTTCATCAGCACTTCGAAGGCGGCCTGAATGTTGTTTTTATTCGCCAATTTTTGTCCGGCTGCCGTGGACAGGAGTTGCAGGTGCACGCGTTCCGGGAACAGGCGCGCGCCGGATGCCTGTAGCGCTTGTGCAAAGGCTTCGGCATCCAGATCAGGAAAGCGCAGTTTCATCGTGGTGTTGGCGTATTCAGATGTGCCTACAACAATGGCGTACAGGTGGGGGAGGCCGGGGGAAAAGGACGTTTTAGCGCCGGAAGGTTTGTTATCCTGTCCTTTGGACGCTACCGGGATGTAGCGGAGTTCATACGCCTGGCTTTTAAACCAGCCCTCGGCGATGAAAACACGCAACGCCAGCGTGTTGGTATCGAGGTAGAATTCGTTGAATTGGCTCAGATCAATATCCAGGGCAGTTTTTTTGTTCGGGTTGACGTCAACGGCGACCTCGTTTCCATTCACGAACAGGCTGAGTTTGCCTATACCACCGCTGCGTTCGGTAAGTTTTACGTGCAACTTGTTGTCCGAAATACCAGCCTCGATTTCGGGGTATAACGGCAGCGTACCGAAGGACGACACATCGCGCAGACGCTTGTTCTGCATGATCTGCGCCAGCAGACCGGGTTCCCAGTAGCGTTTTTTCAATTGTTCCAGTTCGATGACTTCGAGGCCCTGAACGAAATACATCAGGTTCATGGCGCCGGGGGAGGCGTCGAAAAGGCCAGAAGGCGAGGTGACGACCCAGTCTGTGGAATCAAGGGAGATGAGGGTGGCTAGTACTCGGCCCGATGCCGTATCCCAGAGTTTGGTGGTGTTATCGGCACTTCCCGTCAAGACCTGTTTCCCGTCTGGGGAAAAGGCCACCGAATAGACACTGGAAGCATGGCCGGCGAAAGTCATCAACTCCCTGCCCGACAAGTCCCAAAGTTTCACCGTGTTATCGGCACTTCCCGTCAAGACCTGTTTCCCGTCCGGGGAAAAGGCCACCGAAATGACATTCTCATCATGGCCGGCGAAAGTCGTCAACTCCCTTCCCGACAAGTCCCACAGCTTCGCCGTGTCATCGTAACTTCCCGTCAAGACCTGTTTGCCGTCCGGGGAAAAGGCCACCGAACTGACGGGTTCAGCATGGCTGGCGAAAGTCATCAACTCCCTGCCCGACAAGTTCCACAACTTCGCCGTATCCCAACTGAACGTCAAGACCTGTTTGCCGTCCGGGGAAAAGGCCACCGAACTGACGTATGCAGCACGGCCGGCGAAAGTCATCAACTCCCTTCCCGACAAGTCCCACAGCTTCGCCGTTCCATCGTCCCCTCCCACCAAGACCATCTGGCCGTCCGGGGAAAAGGCCACCGAACTGACGCTTTCAGCATGGCCGTCGAAAGTCATCAACTCCCTGCCCGACAAGTCCCACAGCTTCGCCGTGTTATCGTCACTTCCCGTCAAGACCTGTTTTCCGTCTGGGGAAAAGGCCACCGAACTGACGGCTTCAGCATGGCCGGAGAAAGTCATCAACTCCCTGCCCGAAAAGTCCCACAGCTTCGCCGTTCTATCGTTCCCTCCCATCAAGACCATCTGGCCGTCCGGGGAAAAGGCCACCGAACTGACCTCGTCAGTATGGCCCCCGAAAGTCATCAACTCCCTTCCGGATAAGTCCCACAGCTTCGCCGTGTTATCGTCACTTCCCGTCAAGACCTGTTTCCCGTCTGGGGAAAAGGCCACCGAAGTGACGCGGTCAGCATGGCCGTCGAAAGTCATCAACTCCCTTCCCGACAAGTCCCACAACTTCGCCGTTTTATCCCAACTTCCTGTCAAGACCTGTTTCCCGTCTGGGGAAAAGGCCACCGAAGTGACGTTTTCATGGCCGTCGAAAGTCATCAACGCCCTTCCCGACAAGTCCCACAACTCCGCCGTGTTATCGTAACTTCCTGTCAAGACCTGTTTCCCGTCTGGGGAAAAGGCCACCGAACTGACGGCTGCATCATGGCCGTCGAACGTCATCAACGCCCTCCCCGACAAGTCCCACAGCTTCGCCGTGTGATCGTAACTTCCTGTCAAGACCTGTTTCCCGTCTGGAGAAAAGGTCACCGAACTGACGAATGCAGCATCGAATGCAGCATGGCCGGCGAAAGTCATCAACGCCTTTCCCGACAAGTCCCACAACTTCGCCGTGTTATCGTAACTTCCCGTCAAGACCTGTTTTCCGTCTGGGGAAAAGGCCACCGAACTGATCCAGTTAGCATGGTCGTCGAAAGTCCTCAACGCCCTTCCCGACAAGTTCCACAACTTCGCCGTGTTATCGTCACTTCCCGTCAAGACCTGTTCCCCGTCTGGGGAAAAGGCCACCGAAGTGACTTTGCCAGCATGGCCTATGAAAGTCATCAACTCCCTTCCTGACAAGTCCCACAGCTTCGCCGTGTTATCGTCGCTTCCCGTCAAGATCAGTTTTCCGTCTGGGGAAAAGGCCACCGATTTAATAAAACTAGTGGCGCGTCCGGCAGTTGACGTATGAATTAACTGGTATATTTAGCGCTTAAAAATGGCATTATGCGGAGTCCAAAATTACAGCCAAGTACCCTTCAAAAGGAAATATTAGGGATGATATCGCGTCAAACGACC
>JBGSKO010000181.1:0-40502 GCA_041741155.1 Saprospiraceae bacterium
GCAGTTGGATGCCGTGCTGCTGGTACTGGCAGTCGTTGCCGGCCTCGTCGGGGTTGTGGATGACGTGCAGGTGGCGCGTGCCGTTGGTGGCCGAGCCGTATATCTTGCCGTCGGGGGCTGATTGCAGCATATAAAAGGTGGTGGAGAAAGGGTCTTTGAAGCCGTCGTACACCGCCACCACCTGGCGGCTGGCGGGGATATTGGCGGCCCAGAGGTCGTATTGGTGGGCCACGGTTTCTTTGTTGTGGTATAAAAACCGTGAGCTGGGCGAAAAGGCTAAGCCTCCAAATCCCCGCTCTCCATGAATCTGTATCTGATTGGACAACAACCCGGTGCATCGGTCGAAGTCAAAGATATCCAGATAGGATCCGACCGTTTGACTAATTGTATTGTACACTGCAAACTTGGTTCCATCCGGAGAGAAACAAGCCGTATTGGCTCCATTGATAACAGGCAAGCTGACCTCCCCCATTTCCAGCGAATGGAAACCTTCGGGATCAATCAAAATCCGGTGGCATTTGTTCGTATTTCGTTTGAACGCCAACAGCCACCAATCGCGCCCGTTGGCGTGGCGGCATGTAACGACATTGCCGCGTATCAGCGTGTCGTTTTCGACTATGGCCAATCGGCGGTCCAATACCTGCTCCCAACCTTTGGTGATAATCGCCCCGCTGATGCCCTCCGAGCAAACATCCAAAATCAAGCCGTCGCTCTCTATATACAACAAGCTGGCGTACAGCAATAAAACACTATCCAATTTGCCTGGGAAAGGAATGAATACGGAACCTTTTGGGATGGCAGCGGCGCTCGAGTAGAGGTTCGGGTTCACTTTTACACTCATGCCTGTCCCGTTGTGCATAGCCAAGTACTGGCTGTTCTGGACTTGTATGCCATTGAAAAAGGCGAACAGGTTGCCATTAGGATTTGAATATGCCGAATTGTTGTGCATCAAATCATAGCCGGGCATCGTATAGGATGCTGTGTCTATTTTCAAACTGCCATCGTCGAAGGTTAAAAGGCTGTGGCCATACTGGATTCCAAAACCAGAGTAGCCAATAACCCAGGTATTGTCATGTTTTTGGGCACTTAATGGAGCACAAAGTACCAGCAGGCTGCATAAGAGTAAAGTTAAACGCATGACAAAAAAGTTAAGCCCGGCTCGTTAGTGCCCAGTCGGAAGGATAACTGAACCCGGGTACGACAAATTGGAAAACGACAATTCAGAATCAGGTACGGGGACCGTAAAAAATTTGGGATTAGTAAGCTCCTGACCAGGAAGATAAAAGCGATGGCAATTATAGGTCGAATTGCCTGAAAATGCCTTTGAGGGGGCAATGTTAATTTTGGCGTAATTCGTGAATGCACCGCTATGGCGGGTGAGACGGGCAGTATAACGTGCATATATTCTGCTACTCATGTATGACCATCAGAGGGTGATTTTGACCGTCCAGACTTTCCAGGTATATACATAGTTTCCATGCTCTACGTTTGTCATCCCGAAGGGAGCTGTCCGCTCTACGGTCGAAACTGCGTGGTTTGCCATACGTAGAGCGGACAGATCCCTTCGGGATGACAAACGTAGCGTACCCGGAATATGCGAAAGGCGTGCTCGGCGGTAAAAACCTGGAAAGTCTACAGCCCTCTTCCGGGCGTTCGCGCCTCGATCATCACCTCCGTATATTTTTGGGCAGCATTCGAAGAAACTTCCCGTATTTTGCCCTCCCCCAAAACCAGAAACCATCTAACCCTCCAACCAGAAACCGTGTAAACCAGAAACCCTCCAACCAGAAACCTTGTAAACCAGAAATCTGCACCACCACCATGTACACTGGGTCCCAACAATCGCAGCTGCCCGAGGAAACCCCGGATTCCAGACACTGGAAGTTCCGGGATTTAAAAATATATGCCTCCACGGAGTGGCTGGCCGACAACAAGAAGAAGTACCGGCAAGTGTTTGACCGGTACGAGACTACATACGTGTATGCCGAGTTGTCGTTTCACAACAAACAATTTGACGTTGAGGATTGGGAGGTAAACGTAGAGATCCGCTGCTACGCCGTGAAGAAGCAGAAGAAGGAAATTTGCGCCCTGCCCTTCCGCCGCAAGGTGAGCAAATACGACCCCGTAGGCTATATCCGCGAAGGCTGGGGCAACAAACAGGAGGGCGTTTTTTGGAAAAAAGGCGCCTATTACTGGGAAGCCTGGATCGAGGGCGAGAAAGTCGCTACCCGCTATTTTTACATCGAAGATGCCGGTCGCGCCGTCAAAAAAACCGACAACCCGTATTGCCAGATTGCCTCGTTGCGTATGTACGAAGGCCCGTACGACGACACGCCGGAGTTCGAGCGCACCTATTTGCGCCGCTTCAATGGCGAAGAAACCCGCTACATCTACGCCGAGGTGGTGCTTCGGAACGTACTCCTGAGCAAGCAGTGGCAGTGCGAGATGTTTATCAAATTTTACAACGACGCCCGCGAACTCAAGGGTCAGGTGGTACGTCTGCACCGCGTGGAAAAAGCCGACGAAGGTGTGAAAATCACCGCGGGCTGGGGCAGCAATGTCAAAGGCTCGTGGCGCAATGACCGCTACACGGCCGAGATCGTGTTCATGGACCAACTGCTCGCCGTCATGCCCTTTGAGGTTGGCGCCGACTGGGAGGAAGGCGTCAATGGCGTTTGGCTGCCGGATGTGGGCCAACAGGTGTTCCTTCAGCCCGAAGAAGAGGACCTCGATACGTTCGAAGATGTGCTCTCCCGCCTCGACGCGCTCATCGGCCTCACCGAAATCAAGCAAAAAGTGCGCGAGCACGCCCAATACCTCCAGTTCCTTCAATTGCGCAAGGAGAAGGGCTTCCAGGAAAACGACAGCATCAACGTCCACTCAATCTTCATCGGAAACCCCGGTACCGGCAAGACCACCGTGGCCAAAATGATGGGTCGGTTGTACAAAAAAATGGGCCTGCTCACCAAGGGGCACGTCCATGAGGTGGACCGCTCCGACCTCGTTGGCGAGTACATCGGCCAAACGGCGCCCAAAGTCAAGGACGCCATCGAAATGGCCCGCGGGGGGGTGTTGTTTATTGACGAAGCCTACGCGCTGGCCCGCTCGGCCGAGGATTCCAAGGACTTCGGCAAGGAGGCCATCGAAATCCTCGTCAAGGAGCTGTCCAACGGCCCGGGCGACCTGGCCGTTATCGTGGCCGGTTACCCCAAGGAGATGAAAACTTTTCTCGACTCCAACCCGGGTTTGCGCAGCCGCTTCAAAATGTCCTTCGAGTTCACCGATTACCTGCCGCAGGAACTCAGCCAGATCGCCGATTACGCCTGCAAGGAAAAGGAAATTATCCTCGCCAAAGAGGCCAAGGAACTGCTGGACGAATTTATCACCGAGGCTTTCCGCCGCCGCGACCGCTCCTTCGGCAACGCCCGTTTTGTGTACGACCTGCTGGATAAAGCCAAAATTCAGCTCGGCCTGCGCCTCATGTCCAACCCCGATGTGCGCAACCTGCCGCCGGAGGCCCTGAAAGTCATCCTGCACGAGGACGTGGAAAAAGTACAGATCACCAGCAAACGACCGCTACCCAATATCCCCGTGGACGAAAACCTGCTGCGGCAGGCGCTGCACGAACTCGACAGCCTCATCGGGATGCAGGATATCAAAAAAGACATTCGCCAACTGGTGGAACTGGTGCGTTTTAACCGCATCTCGGGGCGCGACGTGTTGGGCAGGTTCTTCCTGCACACGGTATTTGTGGGCAACCCCGGCACCGGCAAAACCACCGTGGCCCGGATACTCACCAAAATTTACAAGGCCCTCGGTGTACTTGAGCGCGGCCACATGGTGGAAACCGATCGCCAGGGCCTCGTGGCCGGTTTTGTGGGCCAAACAGCCATCAAAACTACCGAGCGTATCGAGGAATCTATGGGCGGCGTGTTGTTTATAGACGAGGCGTACGCCCTCACCAACAGCGGCCGCGGAACCCACGGCGACTTCGGCGACGAGGCGCTCCAGACCCTGCTCAAACGTATGGAGGACAACCGCGGCGCGTTCTTCGTCTTTGTGGCCGGCTACCCCGAAAACATGGATGCCTTTTTAAAAGCAAATCCCGGTCTCGCCAGCCGCTTCGACAAAGTGTTGCGGTTTGAGGATTACTCGCCCGACGAACTGCTCGAGATCGCGCTGTTCATGTTCCAGCAGGAGCATTACCGCGTGGACGAGCATGCGCGCGAGCACCTCGGCAAGTACATGGCCTTCCTGTTTCAGTTCCGCGACAAGTATTTCGGCAATGCCCGCACGGTGCGCCAGATCGTTTTGGATACCATCAAAAACCAAAACCTGCGCATCGCACAAGACCCTGCCGTCCGCGAAAACAATGCCGATGAGCTGCACACCATTGTGCTCGATGACGTGGCTACGTTTACGTTCGATAAGGGAAAACTGTCGGTGTATCAACGGCGGGGCATTGGATTCGGGCAGTAGGTTTTTGGATCAATCCACTTCGTATGCCCGCAGGATCTTCCGTTCGGACACGATCAGTTTTCCCTGTTCTTCCAGCAGGCCAACTTTTCGGATGACGGTTTCCACCCGGAGGCCGGTCATATCGGCGATTTCCTGACGAGTGACGGGCACGAGAAAATGGTCCTCCTGGCCGTATTGCTCGCGCGACAGTTTGGCTTTTAGCAGGTCAATGATGGCGAGGATACGTTCTTCCGGCAGGCCGAGGTTGAGGGCCTTCAGCACTTCAGACTTATGTTGTACGCGTCGGCACATGCGTGCAGTGAAATCCAGATGGACTTCAAAATTTGCGCGCAACAACTCAAGGAAGTGTTTGCGCGGCAGCGCCAGCAATTGGGTATCGGTGATGGTACACGCGGACGCAGGGTAGGGGAACCCGGCGATCATGGGAGGTTCGCCGAAACTTTCCCCTTCGGTGAAAATGCCCTGGATAAAATCGTGTTCCTCTCCGTGGTTGATCATTTTCACCAATCCGGTGACGATCTGAAAGTAGTAAAACGCCACCTGCTTTTCCCGGAAAATTTCGTCCCGCCGCCGGTAGTTTTTCACGACGGCGCCGTACTCGCGAAGCAGGTCGGGCGGGATATTCATGGATGGTGTATTTGCAGTAAAGGTAGGGAACCAGAGGCAAAAGGAAACTTGTCTTATGTCTTCACCCAGCGCACCGTTTTCACCCACCGCCCTTTTTGCATTTGTATCCGGTACACGCCATTTGGTCCGAAATCACTGAGGAGCAGGTGGGGGAGGTTGGCTGTTAGTTTGCGCAGCAGGCGTCCATTGGCATCGAATACCTCCACGGCGACCTCGTCCATGGGTTGGTCGGCTTGCAGGAGTACGGAAATTGGCGGCTTGGGTGTGAGCGCAGGATGCCGCAGGTCGTTGTTGCTGATGGGGAGTACGCCGGTCCACCGGTCGTCCATGGTGTACAGGTTTCGGGTGCGCAGGGCGAGTTGGGCGGGGATGTTTTTGGCGGCCATACGCTCGAACAGCAGGGCATGGCCGGCGTTGTTCAGGTGGATGCCGTCGCCGGAATTGTAGCGTGGATTGACCGTGCCGTCTGGGCCGGCGAGGCCATCCCAGAAATTTATAGTCTGGTCGCCAAAGCGTTTTGCCAGGGCTTGCAGCACCTGGTACTGGGTTTGGATTTTGGTCGTGTCGAAGTTGCGGGGTTGTACCGTGGTGATCCACAGGGGCACATCGGCAGCCCAGGCAGCAAAAGCGATGGCCTCGAAATTGTCGAGTTGCACCTGTGTTTCATATCCTGCAGCGGCATCGTTGGAGGGCAGGTTGATGATGATGGCGTCTGGGCGCAGGGAAAGAGCTTTGGTGATGTTGCGCAGGGTATCGGGAGCAGGGTAGGGCGACGGCGGTTTGTGCCCGGTGGGCATGAGGTGGAACGTCTGGTAACCGCTTTTGCCGAGGTTAACGACCTGGCAAGCCGGGTGCAGGGTTTTCAGGTGTGCCTGATAGCGGTTTACCCAGGCGCTGTCTAAGGGCCGGGCGCCCACCCCGGCTGCGGTGGACGAACCAATGACGACAATGTGCAGCGGCTTGGTGAGGCGCTGAACGGAGGTTTGCTGGGCATACCCCGACTGGGCGACCAGGAAGAGGAGGCAAGTGGCTAAAACGTTGATGTATTGCATGGTTGTGAGTGACAAATGTACTTTACTTGCATTGAACTGCTCGTATTACCTTTACAGCAGTTAGTAATAGTGCGGGTATTGTACAGCATTACGAACAATAGCCCTACATTCGATCCTACATTCCCCGTCAACCGATCACGTCATGTTAAATACGTTATTTAACCATACGTTTTTTCAGGAGATTGGTGCGCTCGCCCGGTTCACCGGCCGTTTTTTTCGGGAAGTATTCCGACCGCGGTATGAGTGGGAGGAATTGTTCCGCCAATCCTTTGTCATTGGATATAAATCACTCACATTAGTTGGGCTGACGGCATTTATCATGGGTTTTGTGATGACCATGCAGCTGCGCCCCAACATGGTACACTATGGCGTGGAAAAAATGATACCGGCCATGGTGTGTATCTCCATTATCCGGGAAATTGGTCCGGTGATCACGGCGCTTATTTTCGCCGGCAAAATCGGCTCCAGTATCGGCGCGGAACTCGGTTCCATGCGGGTGACGGAGCAAATAGATGCCATGGAAGTGTCGGGCACCAATCCGTTTAAATACTTAGTCGTTACCCGTGTACTGGCCGCTACGTTTATGCTGCCGGTGCTGGTGGTAATTGGCGACGCTATTTCCCTGTATGGGTCGTACCTCGGGGTAAATATTTACGAGGTACTTAGTTTTCAGTTGTTTATGGAACAAGTGATGAACAGTTTATCTTATGCCGACGCGGTGCCGGCGTTTATCAAAACCTTCTTTTTCGGTTTTGCCGTAGGTATAGTGGGCTGTTTCAAAGGATACTACTCTTCCAAAGGCACCGAAGGCGTCGGTCTCTCGGCGAACTCCGCAGTGGTTATGGCCTCGGTATTTATTTTTATTCTGGACCTGCTCGCGGTGCAAGTGGCTGCATTGATCTGGTAAAAAACGACGGGACATGAAAAACAACGAACCGGTGATTGTGGTAGAACAGTTGTGCAAGGCATTCGGCGAAAACGTGGTGCTTGACCACTTCGACCTGACGTTGAATCGGGGAGAGAATCTGGTGGTGCTGGGCAAGTCCGGCTCGGGTAAATCGGTGCTCATCAAGTGCATCATCGGTTTGATGCGACCCGACTCCGGGCGTATTGAAGTGCTGGGGCAAAATGTGCCGGAACTGAGTTACATCGAGCTGGACCAGTTGCGCGCCCGTGTGGGTTTTTTGTTTCAAAGTAATGCCCTGTACGACTCCATGACGGTGCGGGAAAACCTGGAATTTCCGCTGCGGCGGCACTGGCTGAATGTGGAGCAAAAAGACGTGGACAACCTCGTGCTCGAAGTACTCGAAAGCGTGGGGCTGGAACACACAGTGGATATGATGCCCGCCGAACTCTCCGGTGGTATGCGCAAACGTATTGCCCTGGCGCGTACCCTGATCCTCAAACCGGATATCATCCTGTACGACGAACCCACCACCGGCCTCGATGCCATCACCGGCATGGAAATTATCGAACTCATCAAAGAATTGCAGGAAAAGTACCAGACATCGGCGCTGGTTATTTCACACGACATGAAACTGGCGCGCTACGCTGCCAAACGTATTGCCATGCTGATTGATGGAAAATGTTACGCAACCGGAACATATCAAGAGCTAAGCACGTCCAAAGACCCAACCATTCGCGCATTTTTTGACTAAAAAGATATGGCTAATCGAACTTCCGATAATATCAAACTGGGCATTTTCGCCCTGACCGGGTTGGTGCTGGTTGTCGCCTTCCTGTATTTGCTGGGCAAAAACCAGAGTGTTTTTTCAACCCGATTCCCGGTCAAGGCGCATTTCGAAAACGTGAACGGCCTCACATCCGGCAGCAACGTCCGGGTATCCGGCATCGTCGTCGGGGTGGTGGAGTCGGTAAATCTGATCAACGATACCCTCGTGGAGGTAGAGCTTCGCCTTGATGACGAGATGCGCCGGGTGGTGCGCAAAAATACCCTGGCCGATATTTCTACGGACGGGCTGGTCGGAAACCGTGTGGTGAACCTCTTGCCGGCGAAGGAACCCGCCCCGCTGATCGAGCCGGGCGATATCATACACTCCGAAAAGGATGTCAGCACGGCAGCGATGCTGAAAATCCTGGACAAAACGAACCAGAATGTCCTCGTTATTTCCCAGGGACTGCTTGAGACCGTTGAGCGGATCAACAAGAGTACCCAGTTGACAACATTGCTTCAGGACGAAAGCCTTTCGCGCGACCTGAAAGCGGCGCTGACGAACTTGCGGGTTACCACAGCCACCGCATCGGCTACCGCCACAGACTTACGGTCCGTAATGGCCGGTATTCGAGCCGGAGAAGGTACGGTCGGGGCTTTGTTGCGGGATACGACGCTGGCCCACGAACTCAACCTGGCAGCCCGGAAATTGCATAGCGTAGAAACGCAGGCGGGCCAGCTGGTGCAGAATATGGATTCATTGGTACGGCAGGTGGCGCTACTGACCGACAACGTTCAAACAGATATCCGGCAAGGGCCGGGAACGGCACATTTGCTCTTGCGCGACTCCCTTGCTGCCGCCCGTATTCAGACCACACTGGGCAACATTGAACAGGGCACCGCCCGTTTCAACGAAAGCATGGAAGGCCTGAAACACAGCTTTTTACTGCGGCGGTATTTCCGGAAGCAGGAGAAACAGCAACAGAAGGAGTGAGCGTCACGCCTCCAGCGCCACCAGGTATTTGTTCTTCTTCCCGTTTTCTACCATGATGTACTTGCCGTGGAGCAGGTGTTCGGGTGTGATGGCCACGTCAAGCGCACTGATTTTTTCCTTGTTGATCGAGATGGCGTTGTTCTGAATCGCCTTTTTGGCTTCGCTGCGGCTGGGCAAAATACCCGTGTGCTCGCTGAGAAAATCCAGGATGCCGCAGTGGTTCTGCACGGCGCTCGCAGCCACTTTGGGTGCGGGGATTTCCTCGGCTACCTGGGCGAGGGTGCGGGCGTCGAGGCTGCGCAGGGTATCCGGTCCGGCCTTCGGATCGAACAGCAGCGCCGATACGGCTTGCACGGCGGCGAACTCCTCCGCGCCGTGGATGCGCGTGGTGATTTCCTCGGCAAACTCGCGCTTGGTGTGCTGTATGTCGCCGGTAGCCTCCAGCGCTTCAATTTCCGCCTGGGTTTTCAGCGAAAAGTAGCGCAGGAACTTGGGCACGTCGCGGTCGTCGGCATTGAGCCAGAACTGGTAGAACCGGTATGGGCTGGTCATACTCGGGTCGAGCCAGATATTACCCGACTCGCTTTTTCCAAATTTTGAGCCATCTGTTTTGGTCAGCAACGGCGTCGTGACGGCGTAAACCTTCGTTTCGTCAATCTTCCGCGCCAACTCCACCCCGGAGGTGATGTTTCCGAATTGGTCGGAGCCGCCCATCTGTACCGTGATGCCGTGTTCGCGGTGCAACAGCACAAAATCATACCCCTGCAAGAGCTGGTAGCTGAACTCGGTGAACGAAATGCCCGACTCGCCTTCGATGCGGCGGCGAACGCTTTCCTTGGACATCATATAATTGACCGTGAGGTACTTGCCCACGTCGCGCAGGAAGTCCAATACGTTCATGTCCTTGTAAAAATCGTAGTTGTTTACCAATACCGCATGGTTGGGCGTGGCCGGGTCGAAGTCGAGCAATTGCTTGCACTGTTCGATCTGCCGGGCGGTATTTGTGTCTAATTCGGCCGAACTTTTCAGGTCGCGCTCTTTGTCCTTGCCACTGGGATCGCCAATGCGTCCGGTGGCTCCTCCCATGAGCACGATGGGCTGGTGGCCGGCGCGCTGCAGGAACGTGAGCAGCATGATCTGCACGTAGTTGCCGATGGTGAGGGAGGGAGCGGTCGGGTCGAAGCCGATGTAGCCGCGCACCGTGCCGGCTTTAAAATGTTCCTCTACGCCGGGCGTGAGGTCGTGTATGAGTCCGCGCCAGCGGAGTTCCGAGATAAAGTCCATACGTGGGATTGATTCGATTGATTCGATTGGTTCGATTATTTCGATTGGTTCGATTGGTTCGATTGGGGGGGCGCAAAATTAGGGTTTCCTTTCGGATTTAGGGTCTGTTGATAATAGCGTACAGGCAATGGTTTCTAAATTCATTTTTTACTTTTGCAGGCACCAATTAAAAACGCAACGATTATGGCACAAAATATTTTCACACAATCCACCGGCCGTTTGGAAGCGGTGCTTTGTATTTTGCTCCTTTTTGGGATTACATTATTTTTCCCCACATACTTCAAAACCTGGTTTGTAGAGTCCACCGGAAACATAAAAATTGCACCTTTTTTGGGCTTTTTACTTGGACTCGGGGTGCTTTTCCGCAAGCAATGGGCACGGTCCGGCGCCATTATCTTAGGCTGGAGTATCCTTGCCATTTCGGCGTTTTCTATTGTGGAGGATACCGCGCGTCCGGGCTTTTGGATACTACTGGTTTTGGCTGGATTTTTATCGTATTTGCTGCACTCCGAGCGGATGAAGCAGTATTTTTCTGCTTAGGTTTGGAGCAGGAATAATGCATATAACCTGGACTTTTACACATTTGATTTATGCTTCACAAATTTAAAAACGGCCCACTCTGGTATCAGATTTGGGCATCCAGCGTGGCCCTTGGCGCCATCTACTTCCTCGTCAAGTTTTTCTTTTTTGAACCATCTTCGTTTGACCGATTTATTGAGGCATACGCACTGGTATCCCTGTTGCTGGACTATCTGTTTTTTCCGCAGAAATGAATTGAGCCCCAAGGCATACCTTTGTCCGCTGTGAATCTCCCTTTTTTTATCGCCCGCCGCATCGCCTTTTCCGGGAAAAAGAACTTCTCCCGGTTTATTATTCGCATTGCTATCGCGGCGGTGGCGCTCAGCGTGGCCGTGATGATCGCCACCACGGCGTTTATCACCGGGTTCAAAAGCGAGATCAGCCGCAAGATTTTTGAGTTTTGGGGGCATATCCACATCTCCGACACCGCCTATTCTCTTTCCTTCGAGCCCAAGCCCATCGAGCGCGATCAGGATTTTTACCCGTCTATTGACACGGTGCGCGGGGTGTCGTACACCCTGCCGGAATCGGTACTCGGCTTTGAAACGGGCCGCGAAACGACCGCCCGATCGCGCGGGGGCATCCGCCACATTCAGGCGTTCGCACACAAACCCGGTATTATCCGCACGAAAACCGCCATGGAGGGCATCCTGCTGAAAGGCATCGGCCGGGATTTCGACTGGGCCAACCTCCAGCCCTACCTGCTCGAAGGCAACCCCATCGCTCCGGGCGACTCTGCGCCTTCCCGCGACATTATTGTGAGCCGCCAGACGGCAGACCGGTTGCAGGTGGGCGTGGGCGACAAGTTTGTGGTGCATTTTGTAAAAGGCAACGACCAGCTCCGCCGGATGTTCCAGGTCAGCGGGATATACAAAACCGGGCTGGAGGAGTACGACCGCAAGTTTGCCCTGTGCGATATCCGAATGGTGCAGGACTTGCTCGGCTGGGAAGCCGATCAGGTGGCCGGTTTCGAGGTCTGGCTCGACGATATCCGCGACCTGGATTTGTACACCGAGTATGTGTACGACGAGGTGTTGCCGCCCGATTTGCTGTGTGTCAGCATTCGCGAAAAATTCCCCGCCATTTTTGAATGGTTGCAATTGCAGGACTACAACGAAGTGGTCATCCTTATCCTCATGCTGGCTGTGGCTATCGTGAATATGGTCACGGCGCTACTGGTGCTGGTTCTGGAACGCACCACCATGATCGGCGTGTTGAAAGCCCTTGGCGAAACTTCGGGCCGGATCCGGCAGGTATTTCTGTACCATGCAGCGGTTATCACGCTGTCGGGTATGTTTTGGGGCAACCTGCTCGGTGTCGGTTTTTGTTACTTGCAAGACCGCTACCGCTTCATCACGCTCAATGAGGCAGACTACTACCTCTCGTACGCACCCGTCCAACTGAACTGGCTGCCCTGGTTGGTCATCAATTTGGGTACGCTGGCGATTACGCTCGTATTTTTGTTGTTGCCGTCGTATGTCGTGTCGCGGGTATCGCCGGTGCGTGCGATTCAGTTCAAATAGACAAAAAAATACCCCGAGGGCATAGCCCCCGAGGTATTTACTGATTTTGTTTGTTCACTTCCTGATTTTAGGTGGGATTACATTTTGTCTACCACTTCGTCCACCATGGTGTTGGCTTTCACCTTGTTGCGCCGCATCATATTGACGGCTTCTTTCGCCACACCTTCCATCTTTTCGTTCATTTCTTCCACGACATCGTTGAACTTGTCTTTCACGACGTCCATGTAGCCTTCACCTTTTCTCAGAATTCTTTTGCGGGTTCTTTCACCCTTGTCCGGTGCGAGCAGGATGCCCAGAAGCGCACCCACAGCCACGCCACCCACAATTCCTAATATTATTGATCCACGTTTCATGACAAATATGTTTTAAAGGTTATTGAATGTTCTTGTTACTGCAAAACTAACGGCTTTTTACGGGGAAAAGGTTAGATAATCAGGGTGATGTTTGTCAGTAAGTTGGGTGATTGCGTGGTTGGAGAAGTCAACCCCTTATTCTTGTGATCACAACTTTCCTAGTTCCCAAGTACAATGCATCCTGCCATAATTGAAGAACGTAGAAACCCGCAGGCAAGTTGTGCGTAGCGATACGAAAGAACTCGCCGTTGGGTTGAAGTGCCGTGTGCACGAGTTGGCCATGCGCATTATGCAAGGTTGCACGTAGCCGGATTGAATCGGGGCATTCAGGGCAGTTTACCCCAATATAGGAGTCTGCTGGGTTGGGCATGAGGTAGAACTCGGGCATGACTTGGGGTGGTTTTCCAGCGGATTCGAACCGAACCAACACGTCATGCACGATTTGGCAACCCGTTGTAGCAGTTATGGTAACGGTGTACAACCCGGTTTTTTCCACAGTAATTGTCGGTGTAGTTTCGCTGGTGGACCAAGCATAGGAAGCGGCGTTATGGACCCCTGCATGTATCGTCGTGCGCTGCCCGGGGGGAGACAAAACTACCTGACCGGGTTCTTGAACGATGGCGAGCAACCCTGCGGCGCTCCAGTCCCTGAATTGTTCGAGGGCCGGCATGACGGTTGACATAATATCGGGACATGGATGTGGGATGCCCAAGTGCAAGGTAAAGGCCGTTGTCAGGCTAAATGTGTCGCCGGGGGCAAAGGTAAACGGTCCGTGCGTGCCCATTGCACGCACATCCCGGGGTGGCAAACTTAGGTTGCACATAGACCAGCCATTGGGGTCGGATGGATTATCCGGGAAAATGTATGGTACAAAATCATAACTCCCGGGATTGTAGCCGGTACCCCCGTGTGTAAGCCACGATCCATTTAGATATTGGTAAAACTCCGTGGGCATGGTAGGGTTATAGGAAGCATTCCAAGGCGAATAGCTGGTAGCAACATCCAAGTTTTGATTCAAAAAGGTGGCTGCACATATCGGTGGCGTACCATTCCAATCCTTGCTGCCCATACAGGTACCGTCTTGCACATCCTTGTTGTAGGTGTAGTAGGAATGCGCATCAGGCAATGAACCGATAAAATCATCCGTCCCGCAGCCCAGTTTGAAATCTGTAAAAAGGCCCATGTACGTCTCTGTATAGGTGTTTTGTGAGCGGTTGATGACATCGAAATGAACAAACACTGCATGCTCAATCAACTCATTTTGTGGGCAATCGTAACCGTAAATGGAAACAAACATATCCACTGCCAATGGGAGCCCATAGCTCCATGTATGTTCTTTCAGGCTGTCGGTCAGCATATACCACGCCATGTAGTCGCCTTTGATAATTGGGAGGTCGCCATCCATGGCATTGTACACACCATCACCATTTGCATCAACAAAAGGAGCCGGAAAGTTATCAGGATTTGTTTTTATAGGAGTAAAATCAGGATTGTAGCGCAAGTGCGGATTGCCTTTTGCCGGCCAGGTCAGCAGGTCAAATGGCAGGGGCTTTTCGAAAATTCCGTCGTCCCCAAAGTCCCGACGTACATCCGCTATTTGGGCATTCGTCAAAAGCCAAACCCGCTTAAAGTCGCTGACAAGAGCGCCTGCGAAACCATGCCGGAAGTCTTTCAAATACCCCAACCCGAATTGATCGGCAGCCAGATGCAATGAATTGTCAGGTCCATATCCGCCGATTTGTGGCGACACACCGCATACGGGTTCAAGGCCATCTTCATCAGGATACAGCAAGGTGGAATCATACCCGTCGAAGAAAATGGACGGGGTAGGCGTAACCGTTGTCCTCCACTTTGCGTTTTGTAGAATTCGATTTTGCACGTTGGTTTTCAACGCAGACTTTGCCGTTTGCCCCTTTGCGTCAGTTTTGATCAATTCGAAGGTTGTTGGAATCCCTGTGCGGGTGGCTAGTACAAAGCCGCTGTCGGCAGCTTGCAACAATCGAAAGCCGATGCCAGAGCCAAAAGTCAGGTTTTCCACCACTTGTCCGTCGGCGTTCAGGCGCGTCAGCAGGATTTCGTCGTTTTCCGAATCACCGATCGTAGCGAACCCGCCATCCAGAGTGCCCACTATATCACGGTACTCCTTGCCGCTTGTTGTGGTACGCCACTGTTCCTCGCCGTTGGAATTGAGCTTAATTGCGATCGCTTTGGTGCCCATTTTCGTGCGGCCACACCCAATAAACCCATTCCCGGAGGGTTTTAAAGCTCGAAAAATCATTACATGGTTTTGCGCCCACAGTATGTTGCCGCCCTCATCCATCCCGAAAATAGAACCATCCTCGTTGGCCACCACAAACCGGCCGTTTTGAAACAAGACGGCAGCTAATGCCATGTTCAGCGGCTTGACCCACTCCTGCTGGAAGCCAACGCTTTCGGTGTGCCTGATTTTCCAGTAAAAATTGCGCCCGAAAATGACGTATGTGCTGTCGCTTGTAGGCACAAAAATAGGGCGGGACCAAGCGGTTGATCCCAAGGTATCCGTGAACGCCATATCGCGCACGATGCCCTTGCCTGGCTGGTATTCTGCAATCGTGAACGTTTTGAGCGGGTTGCCGTCCAGCGTTCGAGTACTTGTCAAAAAATAGGGATACCCGGTATGGGAGTAATATTTTTTTTGATAGAAGGGGTGCAAACCGGTTTCCGTACTAGCTTTTAGGTGGCCCACAATGGTACCAAATGGATCTATCTGAATTAGATCACTGCCGGAGCTCAGAAGATAGTGCCCGCTTTCAGTTATCAGCGACGAGTACGACGGAACGATCACTTGGTCTGGCAATTCCAAGCGCCAAATTTGTTGGGCATTTAGCGTGCCGGTAACGAGAAGCACAAAAAGCAATTGGTAGCAAGTTTTTCGCATAGCAACAATTTTGCTCCAAGATAACTCTTTGGCACGCGTTTGTCGAAACCAGAATTTACCAAAAGTCAGGTTCCCAACGACCAGATTCCATTATTTCCCCAACACCACCCGCCGCGTGTTCACAACTCCGGTACCGAACACTCGCAACCAATAAACACCTTCTGGAAGCCCTACGGTTGCCATTCGGAAATTCGTCGTGTTCAGACCTTCAATTGTATGCACCAGCCGCCCGTCCGCTGCATACAATTCCACCCGTTCGATAGCATCTTTTGCTTCGATATTCCAGCCGTCCACAGCGGGATTGGGCCATACGCGAACCCCGTTACCGGGATTACTTTCGTCTGTGCTGACGGGCGTACACACCAGTTGGTTCAAGTACGCCCAAATTTCGTTGTCCAACACGATCGGTACGGTGCCGCCGCCGGGACCGACAGTACCCGAGTCGCCCTGGCGGACGACCACCCAGCGCTTGGACGGCACTACGTGGATTTTCTGGTCGTTTTTACCCAAAGCCATGTACATATCGTCGGGGGCATTGGGTACCAGCTTCCCGGGAATAACAAACTGCAAACCTGGTAGCATAAAACTCTGCTGCCCGTTCAGCCACCACAGGTAGCCGTAACTGCGGTTTAGTGTTTGCGACGGGTGTACCATGTCGTACAGGTATTGCGGATCGTGCAGGAGGGTATCGCCGGCCCACACGCCTTTGGCCAGCATGAGCAAACCGAAGCGCGCCATGTCGCGGGCGCGTCCGTACTGGATGTGGTTGATCCACAAGCCGGTCATGCCCACGCGGTCGAACAGGCGGGTTTTGGTGAATATATTGAGACTTTGTCCGCCTGCCGCTTCAATCACATCGTGTACCAGGTGGTACACGCCATTGTGGTAGGCCCAACGTGTACCGGCGTCGGCTTTGTACAGCAAACACGCCGGGTCGGTGCAGTTGTCGTCGGGTACGCCGTCGTCGAGGCCGGAGGTCATGCGGAGTTGTTCGCGCACGGTGATGAGCGCCTCCTTGTCGGGCGGCGCACTGGTCCAGCCCGTGCCGAGGTAGGTGCTCGTGGGCGCGTTGATGTCAACCAAACCCTCGTCTTTGGCCTGTCCGATGAGAAATGCCGACAGCGATTTCCCGGCTGAAGCCCAGTACCAGAAGGAATCCCGCGTGAACGTGCCGAAGTATTTTTCCAGCACGATCTTGCCGTCTTGCAGCAGGACGAACGACTTGGTGTTGCGGCTTTCCAGCATCTGGTAGAGGCTATCAATGCGCTCGGGGCAGAAACCGAGCGTAGCGGGGTTGGTCGTTTCCCACACCGTGCCGGTTTTGGGCGGGAAATAGATGGTGTTTTGAGAAAAGAGCGTCGCGGGAAGCAGCAGTGCGACCAGCATGAACAGGCGAACAAGTAAGTGCATAGCGGTTTGTTTTTTTGCTTGGACAGAAAAGTCGGGGAAAAGTTGAACCCGAACTATTGGAGATTTTTTTACGAGCAATAGACTTTCCAGGTTTTGAAACCTGGAAAGTCTGGGATATTGGAAAAAATATCCAGTAGCGTGTGGTGCAACCCACCAAGCGATTGATTCGAAATTACCGGGCGGGCAAACAACCGAAAACCATTCGGTCGGCCCCCACAAGGTCTTGCCGGAGGGTAACATCGGAGAAGCCGAGCCGGACGAGCAGACTGACGACCTCGTTGGCATTGAATGCATTGCATTCGAAAAACAGGGCGCCTCCGGGCTGCAATTTTTCCAGGGCAAAAGCGCTAATGACCCGGTAGAAAATCAACGGATCGTTGTCCTCGACAAACAGGGCGAGCGCGGGTTCGTGCGCCAGCACGTGTTCGGGGACATACGTCCGCTCGTGTTGCGGGATGTAGGGCGGGTTGCTGATAATGACCTGCAGGGGCGGAAATACCGGCAAGCTACCTGGTTCCAGAATATCACCTTCGGCAAACATAAATTCGTCATCGCCCAAAATACGTCGGGCATTTTCGGTGGCCAATGCCAGTGCGTCGGGGCTTTTTTCCAAGCCAAACAGCCGGATATCGCGGCGTTTTCGCTTCAGCGTCACCGCGATACAGCCGCTGCCAAGGCCGATGTCCAGCAGGGCAGGGGCGTGGATTTGTTGGGCTTTTAGCCATTCCAGTACCCAGGCCACCAACTCTTCGGTTTCCTGGCGGGGGATGAGGACGGCGGGATTGACTGCGAATTTCAACCCGAAAAAATCAGCTTCCCCCAGAACGTATTGCACCGGTTCGCCCCGTAGCAGGCGCTGCCGGATGTCTTCCAAACGGCTATTTTCTGTGGCGGAAAGTTGTTTCTCCGAAGGCCGTCGGGTTTGGAATGCATCTTCGAAAACAATACGGGCAATACTGCGCGCCTCGCCGGGGCCGTAGCGCGGGGTAAGGTCAAGAATGAGTTGATCGAAAGCGGTTATCAGTGTCTGTACAGGCAAGTGGACAATATTTGGCTGCAAAGGTAGGCACCGCGCCGGCCATTCACACACATACCGCCGGCTCCTCCCACCCGCGCAGTTTTTTTAGCAATTTGTACAGTTTCAGGTTGAGCGAAGGGTTGGCGGTGAAAAAATGACCGCTGATGGTGATCCAGTCCTTGCCCGTTTCCACGGTACGCAGTTCCCGGTACAGCACGCGCCGGGGTTTGTCGAACGGTGCGCGCCAGTAGATACCGCGGTCCGTCATGGCAAAACCTTCTTTGCCGTTGCCCTTGAGCGAGAGGTCGCAGATAAAAAACACCTTTTCGCGGCGTTCGGCGGTGAGGAAGTTTTTGCAGGCATTGGCGAGTGCCACCTCCGGCATGGCAATGAAATCGAAGTAAAACATTTCCTCCTCCAGGTCGAAGTCGAGAAAATCCTGGATCATGCGCCAGAGATCGGTTTTTCCGGCCTCGGCGTGTTCGTATTTCAGAATGGCGCCAGGCAGCAGCACACCGTTCAGGTCGGGACAAAACTGTATAGTAAAATAGTCAAGCAGACCCTCGAACGAGCGGTCTATCTGCCGGTCAATTTCCGGCAGCGCCTCGGTGCCGAAACGCTCCCAGCGGGTCATAACGTCCTCGGCGATCTGTTCAGCCCGCACGGAATATATTTCCCGAAACCGCGACTGATAAAACCGCTCCACATAGTCGCTGTACCGTTCCGGATCGTGCTCCTCTTCCACCCGGTCGCGCAGGCTTCGGAAAAACATAGCCTTCACCTGCTCTGTTATTGTGGTGGGATCAAATTCCAGCGCGTAGCGCGGCTGATAAGCATAGGGTTTGCTTTTCTTTCCTTCGAAATGAAATCCGCAATGGTGACAAAACACGGAAGCCAACGGACTTACCTCGTGGCAAGCCGGGCAGGACTTGGTTTTTTCCGCAACCAAATCGCCGCAGCGGTGGCAAAACTTGGCCCCTGGGATCAGTTCGGCAGCACAGTTTGGACAGCGAGTCATAGTGAAGTTTTGAGTTTTGAGTTGCGAGTTTTGAGTTGGGCGTTTTGAGTGAAAGAACTGCAAATTTACAACTTTTTGTTTTTTAAAAACTTTTTTGTTTTAAATATGAAACAAATTAAAAAAAGTGACCGGCCGCAGAAGGTCTGCAGTGTGTGCGGGCGGCCATTTAGCTGGCGCAAAAAGTGGGAAAAGGTGTGGGCGGAGGTAAGATATTGCAGCGATGGGTGCCGGAATAAGGCAAAGGCCCGCGGGCAGTAGTGCGGTTTATTCGTGTACAAATTTTTCAAAAAGATCGGGGCGGCGGGCCTTGGTGCGTTCAAGGCTTTGCTCGTGGCGCCACTCGTCAATCCGTTTGTCGTTGCCGGACAGCAGGACTTCGGGCACGGCCATGCCTTCCCATTCGGCAGGGCGGGTATAGACGGGCGGGGCCAGCAAGTTGTCCTGAAAACTGTCGAAAAGGGCTGACGTTTCGTCGTTGAGCACGCCGGGAATGATGCGACCCACGGCATCCACCAGTACGGCGGCAGCCAGTTCACCGCCTGACAGCACATAGTCGCCGATGCTGATTTCGAGGGTGACGTATTTTTCGCGGATGCGCTCGTCCACGCCCTTGTAGTGCCCGCAGATGACGAGCAGGTTTTGGTGCATCGAAAGGCGGTTGCACAGTGCCTGATCGAGCCGAACGCCGTCGGGTGAGGTATAAATAATCGCATCGTAGGTGCGTTCGGCTTGCAGTGCCTCAATGCAGGCCGCGAGGGGTTCGGGTTTCATGACCATACCGGCGCCACCGCCAAACTGGTAGTCGTCCACTTGCCGGTGCCGCCCGAGGCCGTATTCGCGCAAGTTGTGCAGGTGTACGTCCAGGAGGCCTTTGTCTTTGGCCCGTTTCATGATGGAGTGGTTGAGCGGGCTTTCCAGAAGCTCGGGCAGGACGGAGATGATGTCGAAGCGCATACGAGTTGATTTGTTTTAATTTGACAAAAACAGCAGTACATCCACCCCGTCTGCATAGTCGTCCAGTTCTGGTTCCTGGCTTTTTCCGAAGGGCAGCGCTTTGAAATCCCGCAGTTGCACGTTGCTCACCACACATTGAATGTCGTCCTTCCGTTCAGCCAGCAACCGGTCTATGTCGTGTAGGTCGTCGTAGTATTCGTAGTGTACGGATGCGATGCGGGCTTGTAGGGCGGTATCTTCTTTCAGCAGCAGGCATCCGTTGTTTTGGAAAGGGATTTGGTTGAGAATGAACAGGGTAAAGTTATAGTCGAAGTTGTTTTTGTACTTGTCGTGGTGGATAATTTCGCGGTATTCGTGCAGGGCTTCAAGCAGGGTATCGAAGTGGTAACCGTGGGGAACGTAGATTTTGGACACATTCCGGCAGCCGAGTCCGAAGTAGGTGAAAATGTCGCGGCCGAGTGCGTGCAGGTCGTCCGGCGTTTCGTAGCCGGTCAGTACGGCCACGGCGTTGCGGTTGCTGCGGATGATGTGCGGGTATTTGCCGAAATACTGCTCGAAGTAGCGGGCGGTGTTGTTGCTGCCGGTGGCGATAACGGCGTCAAAATCAGCCAGTTTATCGCCCTCTCCCACAAATTCGGTGTATTCCCACGACTCGAAGGCCCACTCGCCCAGTTTTTTTACCAAAAACGGCAGAAGGTGTTTGTCTTTTTCCGACAGTTTCACTTTGGCCTTTTGCCCGGCTACGAATATACAAAGCCAGTCGTGGAAACCCACCAGCGGGATGTTGCCGGCCATCACCAGGGCCACGGTTTTTTCCGGGTGTGGTTTGTCGGATAGCGGGTAACGGGCCGCCCAGTTCGTCAGTTTTTCCCGATCCAGAAAAGCGCGGGCAATGGCCTGCAGGGCCATTCGAATATTCGATTCGGTGAACCACCGGTTTTCGGAATAGGCCTGCTGGATGACTTGTTGCAGTACGGCATCGGGCTCCGCGAGGAGATAATCGCCCAGTTCGGCCAGCAGATCGAGTCGTTCGTGTTGTGTCAAGTGCTTTTTGGGGGCAAAAGTAGGTGGTTTATTTCAGCAGCTGCACGGTAGCCCGAATCGAATCGCAGAACGCGGCATACTGCTGCTCATCCGGATCAATGCGCCATTCGCGCACCGTATCCCCGGTTTTGATTTTTACAAAGAGCAAACCCTGGTCGCGGCAATCGGGGCAGCCCACATTACCGTCCGGCTTTTCGTACAGGCTCGCAGGGATTTGTGCCTGGAGTACTTCGGCGAGGGCTACTTTATCCGCCGGAAGGCTGGTGGTTTGGAACGGCTGGTCGGAGGCGGAAAGGTCGGTATAGCCGGCATTATCATCGGCGTACAACTGCTGGTCTTCGAGTTTGAAGAGCGTGACACATTCACTACCTGCGCAGTACCCATAAGCGGTTCCGAAGATGAAAAAATCGGAGGTTTCGAGGGTGGTTTCTTTTTTACAACCGAAGGCGAGGAGGATGGCGAGGAACAAGAGTGCTTTTTTCATAACAAGAGTTTGTTTTCTTCTACAGACAGCGTGTACGCCGAAATCAGTTGGGTGCCGAAAAGTGGCTCGGAAATACTTAACGCGGACTTAACACAGGCTTAACATTGGAGCGGGTTCTTTGCAACAAATTAAGAATCGCAGTCTAAAAAGCAGGTTTTCAGCACAAATTACACCGTCTATTTCTTCGCTTTCCCGCTCTTACGCTGCATTTCAAAAGTGTCTTTTTTACCTTGGCCAAGTTGGTCAATACCATACAACTCGTCCAAAAAAATACTGTTTTTATGAAAAAATTAGCTTACCTTTTTTTGTTTTTTATTTATTTCGGGGTGCAGTCGTATGCACAAACGGTGGTGAATATCACCGATGCCGATATTCAACCCGGACAAACGGTCAACTGGACCAAAGATAAGGTTTACCTTTTGGATGGCCTTGTCTTCGTAGAAAATGGTTCTACACTCAACATTGAGGCAGGAACCGTGGTGAAGTTCACCGACCGTGCTGATGTGGGTAATCCATCGGCTCTGATCATTACCGTAGGCGGCAAAATTTTTGCCAACGGCACCGCTACCGAGCCGATCATTTTCACTGCAGGAGTCGACGATGTGAACAATCCTACCGACCTGGGCCCTAAGGACGTTGCTCAGTGGGGCGGCTTGGTCATCCTTGGCAATGGTGTGACCCAGAAAAACGGAGTTTCCCCCGTACAAGTGGAAGGTATCCCGACGACAGAAACACGCGGCCAATATGGCGGCAACAACAACGCCGACAATTCGGGTGTGCTGCGCTATGTGTCCATCCGCCACGGCGGTCGCCAGATAGCTGCGGGCAACGAACTCAACGGCCTCACGCTGGCCGGTGTGGGCAGCGGCACAACGCTCGAATACATTGAAATTTACGCTAATTCGGACGATGGCATCGAATTCTTCGGTGGCGCTCCGAACCTGAAATACGCAGTTGTGGCTTTTGCTGAAGACGATAGCTACGACTGGGACGAGGTGTACTCAGGCAAGGGCCAGTTCTGGTTCTCGATACAACGCGATGATGTGGCTGACGCCGGTGGCGAATTGGACGGCACTACGCCGGACGACGGCACGCCTTACTCCAACCCGACGGTGTACAATTGGACGCACATCGGCTCGGGTCAGGGCGCAGTCGCCTCCAACCCGGTGGGTTGGAACCTGCGCGCCGGCACGGCCGGTACGCTGGCCAACTGCATCGTGACCGACATGAAGGCCAAGGGCTTGGAAGTACAGGACAAAGCCGCCGGTGTGAACGACGCTTACGCCAAACTCGTAGCTGGTGAGCTGAAAATACTGAACAACGTGTTCCACAACATCGGCAATTTCAATACGATTGATACAGGTGCAACCGGTATCATCCGTGTGAGTGCAACCGCAGAAGACAAAGGTGCTATTGCCCTGAAGGCGCACCTGACGACTAATAAAAACCTGGTGGCCAACCCCGGCATCCAGAGCATCAGCCGCGCTCAGGACAAAAACCTTGACCCGCGTCCGACAGGTGGTGCTACCGTCAACAATGATCTGGCTGCCTATCCGGCTGGCGACGCGTTTTTCACGCAAGTGAACTACAAAGGTGCCTTCCCGTCCTTTGCGGCAGGTATGTGGCTGCGCGACTGGACGGCGCTCGACCGCAACAACCACCTCAAAGACCTCGACAACAACAACCAGATTGTATTTGTCAACGACGCTTCGATCAAGGCTTGCGACAATGTGACCTGGACGAAAGACAAAACCTACGTGGTGGACGGTCTGACGTTCATTGATTCCTGCGCTACCTTGACGATTGAAGCGGGTACAGTGGTGAAATTTACGGACCGGGCCGACGTGGGCAATCCTTCTGCCCTGATCGTTGCCCGCAACGGCAAAATTTTTGCGAACGGTACTGCTACCGAGCCGATCATTTTCACGGCTGAAGCCGACGATGTGAATGACCCAATCGACTTAGGTCCGAAAGACGTTGCCCAGTGGGGTGGCTTGGCCATCCTCGGCAGCGGTGTGACGCAGAAAAACGGCGTGTCGCCGGTACAAGTTGAGGGCATTCCGACGACCGAACCGCGTGGTTTGTACGGTGGCAACAACAACGCCGACAATTCGGGTGTGCTGCGCTATGTGTCCATCCGCCATGGCGGTCGCCAGATTGCTGCGGGCAACGAACTCAACGGCCTCACGCTGGCCGGCGTGGGCAGCGGCACAACGCTCGAATACATTGAAATTTACGCCAACTCGGACGACGGCATCGAATTCTTCGGTGGCGCGCCGAACCTGAAATATGCAGTTGTTGCTTTTGCTGAAGACGATAGCTACGACTGGGACGAGGTGTACTCGGGTAAGGGCCAGTTCTGGTTCTCCATCCAGCGCGACGATGTGGCTGACGCCGGTGGCGAACTGGACGGCACCACGCCGGACGACGGCACGCCTTACTCCAACCCGACGGTGTACAACTGGACGCACATCGGCTCGGGCCAGGGAGCTGTTGCCTCCAACCCGGTGGGCTGGAACCTGCGCGCCGGCACGGCCGGCACGTTAGCTAACTGCATCTTGACGGACATGAAGGCCAAGGGCCTGGAAGTACAGGACAAAGCCGCCGGCGTGAACGATGCTTACGCCAAACTCGTGGCTGGTGAACTGAAAATACTGAACAACGTGTTCCACAACATCGGCAACTTCAATACGATTGATACCGGTGCAACTGGTATCATCCGTGTGAGTGCAACCGCAGAAGACAAAGGTGCTGTTGCCCTGAAAGCGCACCTGACGACCAACAAAAATCTGGTGGCCAACCCCGGCATTCAGAGCATCAGCCGCGCACAGGACAATAACCTTGACCCGCGCCCGACAGGTGGTGCTACTGTCAACAATGACTTGGCAACCTATCCGGCCAGCGACGCGTTTTTCACGCAAGTGAACTACAAAGGCGCCTTCCCGCCCTTTGCTGCCGGCATGTGGCTGCGCGACTGGACGGCGCTCGACCAGAATAACCACCTCAAAGACCTTGACAACAATGATCAGGTTGTATTTGTCAACGATGCTTCGATCAAGTCTTGCGACAATGTAACCTGGACGAAAGACAAGACCTACGTGGTGGACGGTCTGACGTTTATTGATTCGTGCGCTACATTGACAATCGAAGCCGGTACGGTAGTGAAATTCACACCCCGCGCCGACGTAGGCAATCCTTCTGCCCTGATCGTTGCCCGCAACGGCAAAATCTTCGCCAACGGCACCGCTACGGAGCCGATCATTTTCACGGCTGAAGCCGACGATGTAAACGACCCGACCGATTTGGGGCCAAAAGACGTCGCCCAGTGGGGTGGCTTGGCCATCCTCGGCAGCGGTGTGACGCAGAAAAACGGTGTGTCGCCGGTACAAGTTGAGGGTATTCCCACGACCGAACCGCGTGGTTTGTACGGCGGCACCAACAACGCTGATAACTCAGGTGTGCTTCGTTATGTGTCCATTCGCCACGGCGGTCGCCAGATTGCTGCGGGCAACGAACTCAACGGCCTCACGCTGGCCGGTGTGGGCAGCGGGACTACGCTCGAATACATTGAAATTTACGCCAACTCAGACGACGGCATCGAATTCTTCGGTGGCGCGCCGAACTTGAAATACGCTATCGTGGCTTTTGCTGAAGATGATAGCTACGACTGGGACGAAGTGTACACGGGTAAGGGTCAGTTCTGGTTCTCCATCCAGCGCGACGATGTTGCCGATGCTGGTGGCGAGTTCGATGGCACCACGCCGGATGACGGCACACCTTATTCCAACCCGACGGTGTATAACTGGACGCATATCGGTTCGGGTGTGGGCGCAGTTGCTTCCAACCCGGTAGGCTGGAACCTGCGCGCAGGCACGGCTGGAACGCTGGCCAACTGCATCGTGACGGACATGAAGGCCAAGGGCTTGGAAGTACAGGATAAAGCTGCCGGCGTAAACGACGCTTATTCCAAACTTGCTTCTGGCGAACTGAAACTGCTGAACAATATTTTCTATAAAATCGGTAGTTTCACTACCGTGGATACTGGAGCAACTGGTATCATACGTGTGAGTGCAACGGCGGAAGACAAAGGCGCCGCTATCCTCAAAGCGCACCTGAATAACAACCAAACCGTGGCCAACTGGTCGCCTTACTTGCTGTCCATCAGCCGCGACCAGAACAACCAACTCGACCCGCGTCCATGTCCTATCGGCTCAGCGTACACCACTTCGCGTGCTGCTCTGCCCGCCGGCGATCCGTTCTTCACGACGGTTGATTTCAAAGGTGCTTTCAGCACGAATTGGAATGAACTGTGGATGCGTGGCTGGTCTTCGCTGGCACGCAATGGCCACTTGGTGACCACGCCTACCGCTTGTGCTACCACTGGTTTGAACGAAAATGAATTGGCTAACCTGTTCAGCATCTACCCGAACCCGGCAAAAGGTATGTTCACGGTGAACTCAACATTCGAAGAGGCAGTTGGTATCGAAATTCTAGACCTGTCGGGCCGCTTGATACAGCAGCGCATCAACCTGCAAAGCGGTGTACAGGAAGTAGATATTAACACCTTGGCTACCGGCATGTACCTGATCCGTTTCACGGCTGAAAACGGTCAGACCACTACGAAAAAACTCATTGTCGAGTAATTGATATGCTTCTTTTCTAATCTCATACAAACGGCAGCAGGTTTTGCACACAAGGCGCAAAACCTGCTGCCAATTTAAATTTTAAGCACCTTTCATATCATGAGCAAATTCTTCAATTCCTACGCTACCTTTTTACTGATCCTTTTCTGGGTACCTTTCCAAACCCAGCTACTTGCTCAAAAAGCCGTTATCGCCGGCAAAGTTATTGACAAAGAAACGGGCGAATCCTTGATCGGCGTAACGATCAAGGCCACGAACAAAAGCGGTGAAATCCGTGGCGCCATTACAGACTACGACGGGAACTACCGCGTCGAACTGGATCCCGCGATGTACACCATCACGACGTCTTATACCGCTTTCACACCGCAAACAATTGAAAACTTTGAGGCTAAATCCGGCGCTTTAAACACGCTGGATTTTGTGTTGGGCGTTGAATCGGCCATGATTGCAGAGGTGGTAATTGTTTCCACGACCATGAAGAACACCGATGCCTCGCTCATTGCGCTACAAAAACGCTCCCTCTCCATTCAGGATGGCATCTCCTCCCAGCAAATCAGTCGGACTGGCGTTTCCAACGCAGCAGATGCCATGAAACAGGTTACCGGCGCTGTGGTAGAGGGCGGAAAATTCATCGTGATGCGCGGTTTGGGCGACCGATACTCGATCTCCCAGCTAAACGGCATTACGATGCCCAGTACCGACCCCTACCGCAACAGTTCGAGCCTGGACCTGATTCCGTCCCAAATGATTGACAACATCGTGACGATGAAGACCTTCACACCAGACCTCCCGGGCAACTTTTCCGGCGGATTGGTGAACATCACGACCAAGTCTATCCCCGACAAGTTCACGCTGTATTTTGGCATGAGCGCTTCCTATAACACGCAAGCGACGTTCAACGACAATTTTCTCGGCCACGGCAGCGATGCCGGCAGCAAAGACTGGATTGGTTTCGATGATGGCGGCCGTGACCTGCCCAACGTGCTGCTTGATGAAAAAAACCGCAGCCTGCTCAGTCAGAGTTCGTACCTGAATGCACGTAACCCCAGCGAAAATTTCAACGACCTGCGCGCACTGTTGAACGAATCTTCGTTCAAGTTGAGCAATACCTTTACGCCGACACCCAAGACGGCGCCGCTGAACCACGGCTTGAATTTTTCGATTGGAGACAATATCAAATTGTTTGGCAACACGCTGGGCTTTTCGCTCGGGGTGAACTACTCGCGCGAATTCAGTCACTATGAAAACGGTGCGGTTAATACCTGGTTGAATAACAGTGCTACGACATTGTTTGGGTACCAGTTGTTGAACGAAACCAAAAGCACCGAAACCCCGCACCTTGGGGGGCTTTTCAACCTGACCTACAAAATAGGTTCCAATCACGGCATAAGCGCCAATGTGATTTACAACAATGACACCGATATCATCGGCCGTTCGCAAAACGGTTCCTGGCTTGGCCAACTTTCTACACCTACAGCCGAATACTTCACCAACTCGCTGGAATTTGCCCGCCGGCAGTATGTGTCGTATCAATTAAGTGGGCGGCATGTGTTCCCTGAACTGAATGGAGTGGAAGTCCGCTGGAGCGGTGCTACGAACTCGTCTTTCCAGAAAGAGCCTGATACGCGTTTTTTTGCCTACATCAACTACGTAGACGATAATCAGGAAGAGCGTTACGAGATCAACGAGGCCGAATTTCGCCCGCCATTCCATTTCTGGCGCGACCTGAACGACGAATCACAAGAATTCAAAGTGGATATTTCCATCCCGTTCCTGCAGACCCGCAGCAGTTCCAATCAGATTAAGTTTGGTGGCCTGTACAGCAACATGACGCGCGACTTTTCAGAGTATCAGTTCCTCCACAATCGCCATTCCGACATTCCAACAGATCTGTTTCTAAACAATTACCGGGGGGATTTCAATGCATTCTTCGATTACAGCAACTTTGGAATCATTGACACGACGTTTAAAGCAGACGGCTCCGTTCAGCGCTACCGCCTGGGGTACCATTATATCAATCAGGTCAACAACAAAAACTTTTACAATGGCGACCAAGAGGTAATTTCCGGTTATGGCATGTTGGTGTACAACCTTACCCCGCGTCTGAAAGCCATTGCAGGTACTCGTTTGGAAACAACGGATATGTTTGTGCAAAGCCGTGATACGTCATTTGCTCCCAGTGTCCTTGACCTTGCCGACTGGCTGTACTCCGCCAACCTGATCTACGGCCTCAGCGAAAAGGCCAATATCCGTCTTGCTGCTACCCGCACACTGGCCCGCCCGAACATGCGCGAACTGGCGCCGTTCGAGCAATTCGACACCAAAAACGGTTTTTTCAATATCGGTAATCCTCTGCTACAGCGCACGCTGATAGACAATTACGACATCCGGTACGAAGTGTATCCGGAGCCGGGCGAATTATTTGCATTCAGCTTGTTCTACAAGCAGTTTCGCGATCCGATCTTGCGGCGTTTTTCGCCAAGCGCAACAATTCCTGAGTTGGGTTATGTAAATATTGAAAAGGCCAATGTGTACGGTGTGGAAATAGAGTTCCGCAAAAACCTCGCGTTCTTGGGTAATTTTGCCCGTAACTTCTCTATAGGCGCCAATGTGGCCCTTATCAAATCCGATTACGACATCCCGGCGGATGAATTGGCTGCGTCCAAACAAATTGATCCGACCTACGACCTAGCTTCGCGCCCATTCCAGGGTCAAGCGCCGTACATCGTGAACACGGTGTTGTCGTATGTTGATCCGGAAAGAGGCTGGGAATCGTCGTTGTCGTTCAATGTATCGGGCCGCCGGTTGTACACCATTTCGCTTGCAGCTACGCCCGACGTATATGAAGAGGAGTTTCCTTTGTTGAACTTCAACCTCACCAAGCGTTTTGCCGATCACTACCAGGTGACGCTTTCCGCCCGGAACCTACTGAATCCAGAAAACATGAAAACGATGGATTTCAAGGGCCAAACCTATACCGCCGAATCGTTCAAACTAGGAACGACCTTTGGCTTGAGCGTTGGCTACTATATCCGTTAATACATTACAAAAGCGGCATTGCACCCGGCCCCAACGGGGGGGGATTGCTGAAAGAATACAGAAATCTGAATGATGACAGGAGTCGCCCCGGTGTTCGGGGCGGCTCCTGCTATTTACAGCGTTGTCATTTTACGGAGAGGAGTACCGCTGAAATACCCAGGAGGTGCGATCTTGCCGCACTTTTTTCAACGTACTGGCCACATTCCTGAAGTGAACGATTCCAAAACAACATCCGGCAGCACCAGAGACTTTCTCCGCTGGCCGCTTCTTTTCTTCCTGATCGTCGTAGCCTACTGCGGCTACTACGCGCCTTTCGGCATCAACGAAACAGATGGCGGGTTCCTAACCGGCTTGGCCTGGCAAGTGCTGAGCGGCAAAACGCTCTATGCCGACGTGGTGTATGTACGCCCCCCGTTGCCCGTGTGGCTGCGCGCGCTGGAACTATACCTCTTGCCCGACGACTGGGCCATCCTCGGCGAACGTTGGATATTTTACCTGAAAGTGGCGCTCTACTCGTGGATCGGCGCAGCGGTGCTGGCCCGCGGGGCGTGCCGCTGGCAACTGGCGGCTTTCGCGTTCGTACTCTCGGTGCACTGTTACCCGCCTGCGGCCTGGCATACGGTGGATGGGCTCTTGTTCGGCGCCCTGGCGATCTGGTGCCGCAGCAACGTACCGGATTGGCGCGGCGGCCTCTTCGCCGGGCTGTTTCTGGTGGCTATGCTGCTGTGCAAACAGTCGTTTTATCCGATGGTCGTGTTGTTGTTGCTTCCGGCGCCACTCTTAATCGGGCGGAGAGTTACCGAGCGTGAAACCCAAAACTTACCGGGAGGTAAAGTCTATTCCTTTATTTCCATCCATTCATCATTCATCATTCATCATTTATTATTCCTCACCGGGCTGGGCGTTTTCGTCGCCTACCTTTTTTCGAAAAATCTGCTTAGTGCTTTTTGGGAAATGACCACATCCGCCACATCTTCCGGGCAAGCGGTACAGCACGGCGTGCTCGATTATTTCCGCATCCAGCCCGCGTTGGCGGCACTAACGGTCGTGTTTTGGGCGCCCGCTGTGTGGTTTTGGTGGAAAAACCGCGGGGGGCGGTGGGCCTTTTGGGGGTGGGTGCTGTGGCTGGTGGTGCTGGTGGGCAGTTACGCCTGGGTGATCGCCGAGCGGCGGGAGTTTACCGTGCCGTTTGCGCAAACGCGGCTGTTGTTCTGGGTGGCTGCCGGGTATGCCGCCTGGCAATGGCGGAGCGACAATTGGGACAGCGCGCAAGTATGGCGTTTCGGGTCGTTGCTGGCGCTATGCTGGTGCGCCTCGGTAAGCTGGGGGTATAATTTGCCGGTCCTGTTTGCCGTGCCCTGGGCGTACGCAGCACTCAAAATTTCCCGGACATTGTTTGCTGCGGCGTACCCGACCCGGCGGCCCGGCTGGTGGAGCGCGGCGGCACTGGTCGTCCTGCTCGCGCTGTTTCGCTGGGGCTACGAGTGGGTCTATCGCGACGGTCCGAGAGCGGCCATGACGGAGCACTTGGGCGCTGTTTTTCCGCGGCTTTCCGGCATCTACAGCAGTCCTGAAACAGCAGCGCAATACCGGGAGCTGGCCGATCTGATCAAGCGGTACGGTCCAAATTTCAAGACATTGCCGGCATTCCCGCACGCCAATTTCATAACCAATACCCGCCCGCCACTTCCGCTGGACTGGGTGGTAGAACGGGAAATGGGCGTTGCGCGGGCGTTGGTTGAAACGGAGATCATGCGCACACAGCCTGTTTGTTTTATCGAAAAAGCGTACGTCACGCAACTGGACAACGACCACCAATTGGCGCTGACAAAAAGTGTTTTCAACACTGGCCGTATTGTGGAAGAAACGCCGTTTTTTTGGGTGGTTTCAGAAGGAGCAAGACCTTCCGGGTTTTAAGAAGGTCTATCGCTAAAAATCAACCAGTTATGCTTCAGTATCTGTACATCGGCTTGTGCCTCTTCCCGTCCTTCTTGCTCGCACAATCTCCGGCGACGGCCCCGCGCAATCCCCTGCTGGTCGGGATGCGCGGGCACTACGGGTTTATCATTCCGCATTCCCGGGACATCGCTGGGGTCTCGGGTTCCCATCCGTTTGGTGTGGAAATGAACGTGCAGTGGGTAGAAACACGGGAAGAGCGCCTGCGCAATACCGGTGTAGTGGCCAAACGCGGATTTGTGGCGCACCACATCAACTACGATTTTCCGGAGGTGCTGGGTTCTTGCACGTCGCTGGCGGCTTACGTGGAGCCGCTGATTCGGCCCGACCGGCGGTTGTACGGCTCCGTGCAAATGGCGCTGGGCGCATCGTACCTAAGCAAGGTCTATGACGCAGAAACCAATCCGACCAACCTGTTTTTCAGCACGCCCGTCAGTTTTTTGGTCATGACCAATGCATACCTGAATTACAAACTGACGCCGCAATGGGAGGTTTCGCTGGGGTTCAACTACAACCACATCTCAAACGGCGGGATGCACACCCCCAACAAGGGAATGAATTTTCCGACCTGGAACGCCGGTGCGGCCTACAATTTCCGGCCTGTACCCATCCGCCGTGCGTTCAAAAGTCCGGACTGGAAAAAGGAACCCCGGCACTTTTGGTACATGCAGGCAGTGGGTTCCCTAAAAACCGTGGAGGCCAACGAATTTTTCGCAGAAAACAAACTGCGCTGGTTGCTCGGCGGTATCGCCGTGGCAGGCCGGCGCGTGGGCCGCATGAGCGCCCTCTCGGCCGGCACTGAGTGGATTCACGACGGCTGGAAACGCGCACAACTCGACCGCTGGAACGACCCCCGCAGCGCCCTGTTGGGGGGTATGCTGGCTGGTCACGAATTGCTTTCCGGACGCGTGCGGTTCACGACACACCTCGGAATTTATGTGCACAATCCGGCGCGCACTACTGATCTGCTGTACCAACGCTACGGGCTTTTTTACCGGGTGGGAAAACACATCCAGATGGGCGCCACGCTCAAATCGCACCGCCATATTGCGGATGTGTTTGATGTACGGGTGGGGTGGGTGTGGTAGGGGTTTCTGGTTGGCAGGTTTCTGGTTGAAGGGTTGGCAGGTTTCTGGTTAGAAGTGTTTTGAAACGCCGCGCGCGGGTCTTTTGACCCCGCGCCAACCGCTTGATTACCAACTGCTATTGTGCAGGGTCAAAAGACCCAAGCACGGCGCAATGCTTTGCAAGAATAAACTTGCTGTTCCCATCCTCCGCCACATCGTAACTTGCATCGTGCAGGAAGCCGTGCACACGAAGCAGGTTTTTCGAAGGAGCGTTTTCTTCCTGCGTGAACGCCTCCACATTTTGTAGCCCAAGGGCGCCAAACACATACTTCAGTACACAACCTACGGCTTCCGACATGATGCCCCGGCCCTGAACTGCCGGACTGAGTTCATAACCCAGTTCGGCAGTTTGGCCATCTTCTGAAAAATTCCACAGGCAAATCGTGCCGATCAACAACGGGTTTTCCCGCAAGCAAATAGCCCAGTACAGGGACTTATCCTGCCTAATGCCGGCATTGATTTTTTCCACGAATGCCTCAGCTTCTTCGAGACTCCGGCAGGCGGGGCGGTCGAGGTAACGGTTTACCTGCTCGTCCGAGCGCAGGACGAAAATAGCGCCGGCGTCCGACGGGCTCAACTGCCGAAGGATGAGGCGGGCCGTGGTCAGGAGGGGGAAGGGGGAGAAGCGAAGGGTGGGCATGATTTCCTACTTGGGAGCCGCCCCTTTGTTTTTACCCATCAATTCGCTTTTCAGCTCCTCATACATGGACCCGATTTCGCTGCTGTTGCCCATCATGCAGCCTTCGGTCTTGATGCCGGGCAGTTCTTTGGCGCCTTTTTTAATCAAATCCGCCAAAACGGGGCGAATGGCGGCTTTGAGCGCGGCGTAGTCCTTGACGGGTTGTCCGGCCCATTCTATCTGGCCTTTTTCGGTACAGGTGACCAGCAGCACCGGTTTTTTGTCGGGCGTGGCGCCGGGTTCCGGCAAGGCATAGCAGGCAAACGGATAGCTTGCGCTCTGAGTGTTTTCGGAGATCAGGGTGCAGCCCAGCACAAAACGTTTGTTAGTCAACTGGCTGGCTTTCGCCTCCAAAATAGCGCAGTTGAGCAGGTTATCGTCGGAGGACTTGCGGCCGCTGTACACATTGATGAGCAGGCGGACATCCTTGTCGGCCAGTTTATCGTACAGCCTTTTAGGAAACGTGATGCCTTCGAAACGGGCGATACGGTCGTCGCCGGTAAGTTCGATTTCCTGGTTGGCCACCATCATTTCGCCAACCTCATCCCGATCTTTTTCGTGGAGGGGATCGCCGGAGAAGAACGCGGATACGATGATAGATTCATTTTGCTTTGAAAGTGTCTGGCCTGCATCAGGACTGTTGGCTACTTCGATTTCAAAAGTCGGAAGCACAATGCGGCTACCTTGCCAACCATACATTTCGGGTAATTCCGCTACTTTCGCCGAGGCGGCAGCGGCAGGTTGAATTTTCGACAGGGCGCCCAATGCTTCAAACGGAATGGTAAACTGTGTGTTGCCGATAGCATACGGGCCAACTTCATAGACTACGTAGTGGCAGTAGATACCGTCCGGTGCCAGGCCGTAGTTTTGCGGCAGGGCAAAGGGAAACGTGCTGTCAAAATTGAACGGCTCGGAGCCGTCGGAAGCGGTGAAGAGGTCGGCTCGTTCGGCCCGGAATGTTTTTTCGGCCAATGCTTTGAGGGCGGCCGTGTCGGTGACCAGGTCGGCCCAGGAAAGTTGTTTTCCGGTTGGGATGTCGAACGTGGCTACGGCGGCGGTAGGGCTGCCATGCGCCCCGCCCATGTAGGTGAACCCATCCATTTCGAGGGTCAGGTATTGGCTGTTGTTGAGCAGGACGTCCCAGTTGCTTTCCGCCGTAAAGTTGGCCATTGGCGAGTCGGGAGCTTCTTTGGCGAAGTCCTTTTGTGCTTTGATAAATGCCGCCGCACTGGTCTCGATGGAGGCAGCAGCTCCCTCCATTTCGGTCGCCAGAATACTGGTAAGGTAGGAGGCTGCCCAGGTGGTCACGCTTTTTTTTAGGGCATCGGGGCCTTGCTCCACGTTGGGCCATTGGAGCTTAACCTTGGCGCAGTTGGTGCGCTCGTCATCAGGCTGGTCGCAGCCGGAGCCTTCTGTTTTGCTGTAAGTGAGGGTGCCGAGGGTAACCGGTTTTGCGGCGTCCTTCGGGGTGTTTTTGCAGGAAAAAAGGAGGGTGAACAAAAAGGTGAGGCAAGTGGTGTAGGTAAATGTGTTTCGCATGTTTTGTTAAAAAATGATGGGTTGTGATAGGTGTTTGATTATTCTAACTTTTCGCAAACCACTTTCTGCTGGGTATAAAAGCCTTGGCAAAACGGTTTTTAGCTCCAATCATTAAATTCCACGATGGATTCAAAGTAACTTTCCTTCACCTCGATTCCATTTTTTATAAAGTAAGGTTGAAGAGAATTAGTTAAGGTCTTCTGCATGCTCAGATATTCAGGAGTCCAGTTCTCAGTGAAGACTACCAATCTCCGACTTGGATAGTCATTCGGAAATTTGCAGGGAAATATTTCATTTGCCCACAAAATAAAGTCATAATAAATATCATCTCTAATGGGTAGAATTAAAAGTAACTTAGTAGGATTTACATTTTGAACGGTTTGCTTAAGCTCCCACCGTAGAGCCTCTGATTTACCTGCACTAAAAATTACCAGCCTTGAGTTCTGTAGTAATTTGAGAATAGTTTCTTGCCAGGCATCATTGGATGAATACAGTTTAAATGAACCTAATTCCGGAAGCTTTTCTCCGGGTTTACCCAACGCCACATAGGGTCCAATTTTTTTGAAGATGCGAGCCAAGGCCCGTTGCTCCCGGTCGACATCGTAAGGAGTGTACTTAGAAAGACTTTTTCGTTTGTGTTCGCTTTTATTCTGCCAAAAAATATCTTTAAGTAATTGTTTTTTTGTTGGGCTTAAATCCTCATCATGAAATGTTCTAAGATAAACTATTGGTTGTCGTAAATCTTTCTCCAGAATTTCCCCTCCTCTTTCTACCGAATATTGTTTTCCTTTTCGAATAGATAATACGCCGATTCCCACTGTTATGTGTATGACATATTTCTCCATTAACCCGGTGTAGTGAAGGAGTATTCCAGCGAAAATTACGATCAAACCTATAATCGTAAATGCCCTTGCTTTTATTAAATTGCGTTTTGGTATATATACGGTATCTCGTGAAGAAGCCATTTTAGTGATAATTTAAAAGGTACTCAGAAGTTCGTTTAGATAATTTTCATTGAACCTTGCACTAAACTGCTTAGAAGCACTGCACCCGCGTCCGGTCAATTACGGGATTTAGTAACCGACGAACAACGCAGAGGAATGAAAATTGGACTGCCATATTTATGGGTTATTGACTGGTCTATTTTTTCCTGAATAGCGAAAGGATTGATTTAGTAGCAGCTATTAAAACTAAAACCAATAATCCGCCTAACACGCCAAACGAAAATTCTTTTATAATGGCTGGCCACTCGGGCAAAATGTGATGCAAATATTCAATGTTGTGCGCAAATATACTACCCGACACAAGTAATAATGCTATGGTTCCTATCACCGAAAATATATTGATAACAATGGGTAAGGTTCTTACTAATAACAGACCAAGGGCGTTTAAAAATCCTTTTCTTTTCGATTGTTCAATCAACATAAACCCAAAATCATCCATACGAACAACCAGCGCCACAATGCCATAAACACCCACAGTAGCTAATATGGAAACAACCGATATGGTTAAAATTTGTATACTTAAGCTCTTGTCTAAAACTGTACTTAATGCAATAATAACGATTTCAACAGAGAGGATAAAATCTGTGGTTACAGCTGATTTTATTTTAATTTTTTCTAAAGCAGCATCTTCTTCAATTACTTCAACTGCTGCTTGCTGTGCAGGTTGTTTTTTATGAAAGAAGTATTCTGCTATTTTTTCTACACCCTCAAAGGCTAGGTAAAAACCACCTAGTATAAGTATTAATATTATGGCAGTTGGTAAAAATATATTCAGCAATAAAGCTACTGGAACGATAATTAACTTGTTAATAAAAGAACCTTTAGTTATTGCCCATAAAACAGGAATTTCTCTGGATGATACAAAGCCAGTTGATTTTTCGGCATTAACGGCCAAATCATCACCAAGTATTCCGGCTGTTTTTTTTGTAGCGAGCTTGGCGGTAACAGCAACGTCATCCATCAAAGCAGCTATGTCGTCTAAAATTGCAAAAAAGCCTGATGCCATATTTTTTGATTAAATTTATTTTGATGTTGAAGTAAATCTTTTTAGTTAGCAATGAATCGTTCATAAATCCAATAAATCAAATACCCAACTGCAATTAGTCTTACGATAATACTAAAAGCCGAATATGTTACGTGTCCTTGTTCAAGTGTCAAAGGAAGTCGTTGTTGGCTCGTCCATTCAGGATTTAGTTGCATTCCGAATTGATAGTTTTTGTCGTCCGTTGTTTGAACTTTTAAAACTTGTCCACCGCCAAACAACGATTTAATTTTGAATAGTTGAGCCGTTGAAATAGTGTCAAGTGGGATTGTCCATTTACCACAAACGAGTTTTTTGTCTGTCAATAAAACAACTGCTCGTTGAGAAGTTACCCAATCAAGTCCAAGTTGTATGTCTTGATTTTTAGTTGTCACAATACCTTTACTTGCGTCTGCCGCCAAAACTTTTTCATTCGGATGCTCACGTTCAAACTTTCGTCTTGCACGTTCTGTCCCGTAAATTAGGTCAACAAGTCCTTTTAATAGTTGATTTGTCATTGTCGTTGGTGTTGTCTTTTAAATTCCCCATAACTTAGAGCGTGTTTAAAATTTAGTTGCTGGGCTGCGGACGACCAATTTTGTTTCTCTCTGCGTTAAAAATTTCGCCGTAGGTGCCCGGCTACGGCTGCAAATTTTGCCTGGATAGAAACAAAATTTCCTCGCCCTCGCTCCAGCACTAAAATTTAAACACGCTCTTATAAATACACGAAACCTTTATGGTACCGCCAGATTCGATGCATCATTTTGCAACCGCAAGTACGCTCCTGGCCAAAACCTGCTCCGCCTGCCACAACGCGGCAAAATAAATCCCGGGGGGCAAATCTCCCGTCGCGACCATAACCGCTTGCCCGTTGAGTTTCGAAAACCGCCGGACTTCCTGCCCTGTCGCGCTGAACAGGACAAGCACCGCGTCCTCCAGGGGAACAGCCACGGCCACGGAGAGGTGGTCGCGGAACGGATTGGGATACAGGCGGATTTCCGGGCGGTCGGGTTCGGCAAACACGGACACTGTCGGGATGCAGGTTTCCCGCGCAAGCCACGCACTGTCGAGTCGGACGAAGTCCACGCCGATGTCGGAGCCGTCCGAGGCGGCGTGTTTGTAGGGGCTGGCGCCGGCGAGGGCGTAGTCGCGGTAGTTGTTGATGCCGTTGCCGTAGTTGACAAACTGCACGCCGGCGTTTGTATTCGGGAAAAAGTTCTGGCTCGCCGTGGCGTAGTTGCTGTACCGAGCGGCATTACCCCCCATCAGCACATTTTTGTGAAATTTCCGGTTGGCGTCGGTGATGCCGGGGAAATAAGCCCCCATCGGCCCGTTGCCACCCTGCGCAAAGCCCGGCCCGTATATGCCCTGATAACCGCCGGTGGAAAGGAAGCAGTTGAAAATATTGTCGGTGATGGCGATGCTGAGCGTGGTGTCGTAGGCCCAGGTGATCGGCCCGGTCTGGAACACGGTGTTGTGCTCCACGATGACATCCGCCGGATCGCCAATTTTGAGGAAGGTGCCGTCGTTTGGCCCGAAGACATTTCCGTCTCCAAAGTTCGGCCCGTTGATGTCGTCGAACAGGTTGTTGGCGATACGGATACGTTTGGATTGCAGGCTCGGCGTGGGGCTGTCGTGCCCCGACAAGGTGATGCCTGCCCCGACGTGGCGAATGACGTTGTTGGTGATGGTGATGTCGCTCACGTCGGCCTGTGGAGCGCCGCCGCCTTCGGCCCGGACGGTCAGCAAAATGGCATAGCCGCTTTGGCCGGTGGGGAGGTCGGCCCAACAGTTTTCCAGCAGGTTGGCGTCCAGCAGGACGCGTTTGCCGGTTTTCAGTTCAAACAGGTTTTTGATCGTCCAGTGTTTGCCGGCGTAATCCGGGTGGCCGACGCGCCAGGAAAACGGCTTGAAAAAATGGTTGAGCCGCACTTCGATGTCGGCGGGCACGAGGTTGGGAATAGCCGGTGCGGCGCCGCCGAACAGGATGTTTTCCCCGGCGGCTTCGAGGTAGTTGTTCAGGATTTTGAACGGCCCCGGCCCGTTTGTGCCGCCGATAGCGTAGGTGTCGAACCCGATGCTGTGAAAATCGGACAGGTACGAGTCCACGATGGCGGTATTGGCGCTGTTGAGCAAAATTCCCGCTTTCATCACGGTAGCCTTGTCATGCCCGTGGATGTAGCATCGGTCCACCACCAGATCGTGCGGCACCTTGCTCAGCGTGTTTTGGGCGGCGGAGGCATCGCCGAAGAAAACCAGGCCGTAGCTGTTGACCACCGAGGTATCCACGGTCAGTTCGAGGCCTACGAAACGGTAGTGGTGCGCCGACGCTTGCGTGCGCAGACAGGGAAGTCCGGAGGGATTGGTCGTCACGATCTTCGGCATCGCATCTTTTTGGGTCGGGAACGCGCCGTTGCCGGTGGGCGCGTCCGGGGCGATGCGCGTTGCCGCCTGCGGCAACAAGTGTGTATGCGAGGACATGAGGATGATCCAGTCATTTCCGGTTTTATTGGGCAGGGTAAAACTGCCCTTGAACACAGCGCCGGCATCGAGCACGAGGATGCTGCCCGGCGCGGCGGCGTTGAGTGCCGCTTGCAGGTCGCTAAAATCGCGCCCCACCGGGCCTACGGTGATCACCGCGTAGCCGCTCGTGTCCGGGAAGCAGGTTTCGACATCGGCGGTGTTGGGCAGCGTCGGTGGTGTTTGCGCCCAACAGAGTGTGCTCCAAAAAGCAATCGTGAGGCCGGTCAGGAATCGAATATGCATGGGCTGAATTATTTTGCAAGAATAAACTTCCGGTGCCGATCGGAGTTAAGAGCGTGCTTCGCATGTTACTCTTCATTTTTTGAATATTTCAGGACCACTCCGCCTGTCACAAGTTGTTGTGTGGAAACAAGGGATAAATGTTTAGGAGCATTGCCCTGTCTGAAAAGTGGTCGTCCACTACCTAATATAACTGGTGCGATTCCAATGCGATATTCGTCAAATAGATTGTCGTTTATAAATGTCTCGGAAAGATTTGCGCTACCGAAAACATACATATCCTTTCCACCGGCTTCTTTTAGCTTCTTAATTTCAGCGGAAGCATTTTCACGAATAAGCGTTGTGTTGTTCCATTCGGCGGATTTTAATGTCTTGGAGCATACGAGTTTGGGTATACTGTTCATTAAGTCGGCAATTTCGCCTTCTTCCTTCGTCCAATATGCAGCCATACCTTCATACGTCACACGCCCAAATACGAGATAGTCCGCAGCATTCAGTTGTTCGATACTCAGTTTTTCAAGTTCTTGTCCCCAAACAACATTGTGAAAAGATAAATCCCAATTTTGGTTACCTTCAAAGTATCCGTCAAGGGTTATCACGTTCCACATGATAAGTTTTCGCATGCTGCTTTGCTTTTAAGTTAGTTGTTGGTGTTGGGTTGTAAGATGTTGAATAACGGTTTTTGGGGAGGGGCGTTAGGGCGGGCTTTTTTGCACGGAACTTCATTAGATGCACAAAGCTTGAATTTAGCACTTCACTGTCATAGAAGCACGAAACCCCCGCTTTTGCAAAACGGATGTTAGCGGGTCGGCTTTCTTTATGTGAATCAATTCTTAATCTCAATATTAAGTTGTCGACCCTCATTCATTGCTTTTTTGTCCATCGACATTCCAACTGCAATTCCGATTCCCATTCCGATTGGAAGTCCAATAGCTAAAAGTCCTATGTTGCCAATACTAAGTCCAAAAGCAACACCAATTGGAAGGCCAAATGCACTCATTCCCAATACCATCCATAAAGTTCTGTAGTAATTTTTAGGCACTATTTTGTGTTCTTTTTCTACTTGTTTCAAAATTGCTGTTTGTTTGTGTTTTAAAAGTTTAGTCAATTGAGCACCATTAAAAGTTGATAAATTTAATATGTCAACACTTTCGTTTATTAATTTGTAAACGTCTTGGCTCAACTCTTTTTTCTTTAATTCGTTAAGAAGTTCGCCAAATTGCGAATAGATTCTATTCAGTTTGTCATCGTTAGAAAAGTCTTCTCTGTTTTTAAGTTCTTTGATATTCATATTTGTCTGTTTTTATTGTTAAGCTGCCCGCT
>JBGSKO010000182.1:0-19031 GCA_041741155.1 Saprospiraceae bacterium
GGCGGAACCACGAGCTATCTACTACCTTGTCTTGCTCCGAGTAAATCCGGCAGCCTGCGCACCAGCCCGCTCGCCCGCAAACGCGCCAAAGAACTGGGCATTGACCTGGCCGATGTGCGCCCGCAGAGCGGCGGCGACCGCATTTCCTACAAGGACGTAGTGGATTTTGTGAAACGGAAAATAGACACCGGCGGCGGCTCCGCAGCACCAGGTGCCGCACCAGCCAACAAACCACTGCCCAATTTTGACAAATTCGGCGCTACCGACCGCCAGGCGCAAAGTCGCATCGGGGTCGTCACCGCCGAAAATATGGTCTATGCGTTCAACGCTATCCCGCACGCCTGGATATCCGAAAAGGCCGACATCACCCGCCTCGAAGAATTGCGCCAACAGTACAAAGACCGCGTGAAAGCAGCAGGCGGCAGCCTTACCACCACCGCTATCCTCACCAAGGCTGTGGCCGCTGTGCTGCGCAAAATGCCGCAGTTCAACGCCAGCTACGACGCGGAAAAACGCGAGGTCATTTTCAAAAAATTCTACAACATCGGTATCGCCGTGGACACCCCGCGCGGCCTGCTGGTACCCGTCCTCCGCAACGTAGACCAAAAGAGCCTGACGGAAATATCCGTGGAGCTCACCGAACTCAGCACCCGCACCCGCGACGGCAAGAACAAACTCGAAGACCTGGAGGGCGGCACGTTCAGCATTTCCAACATCGGCGGCATCGGCGGCACCAACATGATCTCTATCGTCAACTGGCCGGAAGTAGCCATTCTGAGCATCACCGCCGCCCACTACGAACCGGTCTGGAATGGTACCGCTTTCGAGCCGCGCCTGATGATGCCCATGACCATCGGCTGGGACCACCGCGTGATCAACGGCGCCGACGCCGCGCGTTTCCTGCAGCAGTTGAAAGCTATTCTGGAGGAGCCGTTCCTCGGCTGGCTGTAGTTTTTGGAGCATCGAAAAACCTTCCAGATTTGAAAATTTGGAAGGGGTTTTTGTGCTGCACTTGGTGTTTTCATTAAGGGGAGCAGGGTAAACCCCGATACCGCCGCGCCTTTCCACCCTGCTTGTGTTTTCACCAAGCAGCTCAATGCGGGACTGCTTGGTGAAAATACAAGCAGGGCGGAAAATTATTATTTTTTTGCCAAAACTACTGCCTTCGAGGCCCAGACCTGCCCGTTGCGTCCCGTCAAGGTCACATAATACAGCCCGTCGGGCAAGGCGGACAGATCGGCCTTGGCCTCCCCCCGGCCCACTCCAAAGGAGGGGGAGACGTGGTGTACCCGCCCCAGCGCATCCACCACCCGCACCGACACCAGCTCGCCCTCCGGCACCCCGCTCCACTGTACCAAACCCGTGGTAGGATTTGGCCAAAACACGACTCCCATTTCGTTGGGAAGCGACGGCTCGGTACTGCTCGTCTGCTGCACCCACACCGTTTTGCACTTCGTATCGCTGCCGTACGAGTTACTCACGGTGAGGCACACCTCGTAGGGGCCTGCTGCAGGGTAGGTATGCGATGGGTGCTTCTCGGTGCTGCTGTTGGCAGAGCCGCTGCCCGGGTCGCCGAAGTTCCACCACCAGTCGGTGGGATTGTACCATGACACGGAAGTGAAGTCCACCCCGAGGCCGGGCGTGCGGTCGTAGCGCCAGTTGGCCAGCGGGTGATTGTCCAGCCCGAGCGTATCGCAGGGCGAGCCGTCTATGGGGCCGAGGCGGAAGTTGGGGAAATGGGGGAGGCCGTCAATCGGATAATCAAGTTGGTAGTAGTTCTGCTCGAAGGTGCAGGCTGCGCCGGCCCGTTCGGGGTGTTTCATGCGGTGCAGGCATTTTTGGCCATTGTAGGGCCGGCAGTAGATCATGCCGTCGGGGCCGAGCTCCATAGTACCGATACTGCCGCTGAGGAAGCATACGGGCGGGTCGGCGGTGGCCACAACCTGCATACTCCCGCCAAGATCGGCAGCATACGTATCGAACTGTAACAACCGCCGGTTTTCAGAAGCATACAGATATCGGCCGTCGGCCGACCAGGCTAAGCCCGCAAAACGCTCAATGTCGGCCATGTTCTGCAACTTTACATGGATAGGGTAGGACAAGGTACCTGTACAGCGGTCAAAATCGAACACTTTGAGGTCGTCCTGCGAGTCAAAACGCGCCAGTTTGGAGCCATCGGGAGAAAAAACTATTTGGCCGCCTTGCACTTTTCCGGTGTCTACTGCCCCGATTTCCTGATAGGTGGTTTCAATGCCCTCAGGCGTGAGCAGGGTGAAGTAGTATCGGTTGCTAAATTTTTTTGCCGCCACTACCCACCAGTCGCGGCCGTTGGCATGACGTATGGAGTGGATGCCATGAAAGTGGATGGTATCGGAGACAACCGGATTATTTTTAACAACCACAGCTCCATTACCATTATTTGCTGACATATCTATTATTGTATATAGTGATTTTATTGTACCATAAGAATCAATCATATGTAGATGAAATAAATAATAGTGTAGGTCAGGGTGCTTAGGAGATGGAAGAAGTATCATACTGTTATCTAGAGCATATCCTCTGCCATCCGCGCACCAAATATTATACAGTAGACCCGGATTTAGTTCCTCGCTATTTTCAATAGTATTACCATCTGGTTTTTCAATGAAACATCCATTGCTGTAAACTATAAGATTTCCATCTGTATCACAAATTGATGATGTTGTTCCAAAAAAAGTCATGTTTCTGGAGGTATTTACAATTTGCATAGAGTCATTGAAAACGAAATTGATGCCTTCTGCCTCTGGAGTGGCCGGTTCATAGTTGTATCCCAGCACCCAAATATTATCCTTTTTTTGGGCATATACGCTCGAAAACGATGCTACCAGTGGCAGCATTATGGTGAGTATCCATTTCATAATCGTGGAAAAATATAAAGCCAGCCTGTGTATCGTCCGGGAATACACAGGCTGGCAAAATGAAGAAATTTAGTGCTTGATCAACAACACTTTTTGTGTGGCTAAAACGGATTTGTCCTTAGCATCAAGCAACTGAACCTGGTAGAACCCTTCCGGCAAATGACCGATTTGAACCATCGTGCTGGTCAGGTTCTGCTCCACTTGCAACTGGCCTGTGTTGTTATATAGGCGCAGCAACACGGGTTGCTCGTTGGTCCCGCTCCAGGCCAATAAACCTGTAGTCGGGTTCGGGTACAACACAACCTTGCCGGCATTGGCGGGCGTTTCTGCTGATTCTGCGCGTTTCCGCTCCTCCGATACTGCGCACAATTCGACATCGTCGTAACTTGCTCCGGTGAAGTGCGCCACAATGGTCCGCGCCTCGTATACGGCGTCGCCGCCTTCCAGCGGGCACATGTCGGCGATGGATACCAGCGTAGCGAGGTCGCCAGTCTGCAGGGTATCGTACAGCAGCAGGTTGAATACGATGTTGTTTACCGTTTTGTGGTTGGCGGCAGGAGTAGGCGTAGTAGCCGTGATCCAGGCGTTCTGCATACGAAGCGTTTGGATTTTTGTTTTGCGGACCTGTACCAACGTGTCCAAGTATTCGGCATATTGAATGCGCGCAGCCGTGCTCTCCAGTACGGCAGTATCGTATTGCGATACCAGCACCGACGTATCGCCCGCTTGTCGCAGACTGTCCAGCGTCAGCAGGTTGCCCATCTCGCCATGCCAGTATTGGCGGTAGTATTCCAGCGTGGAATCCTCCACGGCGGTAAGTGTAAAAATTTTGCTGCGCTCCTCCGCGATGTAGGCCAAGCGCCCGGTGGACAGGCTGTCGTGGTCTTCCTTAAAATCTTCATATACCGTAGCATACGACTCAATGGATGGATGGCGCAGCATCTTGCGATACAGCCGAAAAGCACCTTTCCAGTTCATTTCGTCTTCGTACAGGTCGGGAAATAACTCGTCTGCTGCAATCACCTCATCCAACGCAGTCGGTACGGAACTTTCCGGGATACGGGGCGGCGTGAGCGGCGGGAAAGAGCAAGCCGCGCAATTATCATACGTGGGGCCAGATTCATCTTTGAACCAGATTTCGTCAGGCCATACTTCCGGATTTAATTCGGAGCCATCATTTTCGTCAACAAAAATAGGTGAAAGCGAAACGATACTATAATTCCTTCCACCCAAACAGTTTCCTTCAATTACTTCCAAATCCCAGAGGTTTCCAGTGTGATACTGCCCGCCGATATACGCGCCGGCATTGAGTTGCAGGCCGGTGCAGTGGATGTTCATGCTGTTGCCGCGCACGGCGTCGGTAAACTCGGCCATATCGAGGAAGAGCAAGCCGATGTCGGTGTTGTCCATGCAGTTGCACTGATAGGTGTTGGCGAAGCCCGCGCTGCTGTGGATGGCCGTGCTTGTGCCCAGTCCGGCGGCAGTCTGGTCAATGGTGTTGGCCGTCAGGTCGCTGTGCATGACCCCTTCCGCCAGTATGCCCGTGTACACGGCAGGCTGGGTGGTGTTCACGACGATGTTTTCGTGTACCGTACCCAATACGCCGTTGCGGTACCCAATGCCGATACCGCCCTGTAGCATGGAGATGGTGTCGTTGCCCACGTCCCATCCTTCCAGCCCGACGGGCACGCTGGAGCCGGATGGCGTGTAGCCGAAGCCGATCTCGTTCATTTCGATGCCACGCGTCAGGTTGTTTCCAGGTGCGAGCGCCCCGCTGATCGTGATCCGGTTGTTCGAGATAACACTGATCGGGTGCAGCGGCTCATTCAACCCCGAGCGGATACCGAAGTGTCGGGCGGTAATGGTGTTGTTCCGCAGCCGCACGTCGCGGGTGTGGCTGTTGGACCAGTCAATACCGGTATTTACCCGGATCATCGCAGTCCTCTCCACCTTGCCCGCGTAATTGATAGCCCGAATACCGGTTTTGCAACTGTCGAATGTCATAGTTGAAAACGGAAAGTTGATATTGAACCAGTCGGCGTCCTTACTGGCAAGGTAGATGCCATAGCCCTCGTGCTGGTACACCGGCGTAGTCGCTATGGAATTCATATTAAAAAACGTCATGTTGCCGATGTTGCCAGTGGAATTGAAGCCGAGAATGCCGTTGGCAAGGGAGTCAAAGGTGGTAGTGCCGAACACGTTGAAATCCCGGTACTGATTGAGCCGGATACCACAGTAGCCCCGTGCCTCCACAGGTTCGGGCATGCCGGAATAGGGGGCGTTGATGGCCGCTTGTGTAGTTGAGAATCTGTTGCCGGTCATGGCAAGAATGTTCACCCGCTTGTTAGCTTCCTGCACACCGTCCATATCGAGATTCAGGCCGATATAGTTGTCGAAGAAGTCGTTTGAAACCAGACTGATGGTAGAACCTGGTTTGGCGTCAATGGCGAAGCGGCAGTCGTTGATTGAACTGGAAGTAGCCCTCAATGTTGCTCCAGGTTCGAGCGTGATTCCAACAGCAAGCTGGTCGCAGGCAAAGATTAAGGCATTTAACAAGGTGAGCGTCACTCCAGATCGAACCAAGATTTGTGTGCCGGGAAAAAGATAAAGAACCGGAGTCGCCGGAATGCTGTTGCCCGGGCCGTCGAAGGAGTAGTCTACATCTACATCCAACAGTCCGTCAATAGTTTTTTGCTCAACCGCTGCGCTGACGCCCGAATTGGGTAACAGACGAGTGGCTGCAATTAAATCGGACACCTGGCCGCTGATCGGTGTTTCCCATAACCCACGTGTTACTAAAAAAGTAAAAATGTGAAAGTTGTCAGGCGGAAACAGAGAGCATTCCGATGCTTCCTGTGGAATCAAATCCACGTGTATTAAGTAGTCGTCTCCAGCATAATACGTATCCGGTTCGAGCGAAAACCGCACGGCGTTGTTTACAAATTCTTGATCAGGCAAATCATCAATACTCAAATTGAAGCGCCGCCAGATGTGCATGCCGTCAAACCAGGTATCCTCAAATGCCAAAGGCAGATCTCCGAGGTATTTAATGGCGTCAAGCGGTGTATTGGACTCGTCAGATGTTCCAATTGAAATACGCAGGAACATATCGGTCGTGCACTCTGAACCAGAATCACGCGTATTGGTAACGATGGTGTTGATGGTAATTTCATCACAAAAAGGAAGAATTTCAGTCTGTTCAAAATCAGCATCCACCAACCCTTCCGGGCATTCGCATTGGGCGCCAAGACTGGACAGGTTACAAAATATCAACATTTGCATCAAAACGAATACCTTCGCACTCCAAATCACGCGGTGTGCGGTGTGCGGTGTGCGGGCATATCTATGCCCGACCCCGCTGAAAAAATTACATTGTTTCATCGGAAAAAAATATTTTGGTGAAAAGATCGGTTTTTGCCGCTCCGCCTGGCAGTCCCGGACGCTGCCTAGGCGGTTGCGACACGCCGAAGGTAGCCAACAGACTCCGGGTTTCCATGTTAAATTTCAGGCATTGTGTGGATATGTCCAAATGAAGGGTGAACGAGGTAGATGACTGTGTGGAACCATCCCGGATAGACTCAAGAAAACGTACATTTATTCCCCCCACCGCCACCCATCCGTTTTACTATGAAACAAAAAACATCCCGTACCCAAGGCTCCCGCTACTATCCAAAACGCTACGACCTCGATCCGGCCTCCCGCGATGCCATTCTGGACGAGGGACTCGTATGTCACGTCGGTTTCGTGCGCGAGGGGCAGCCAATCATCATTCCCACGGGATACTGCCGCGTGGGCAATACCCTGTACCTGCACGGCTCGGTAGGCAGTCATTTTTTTATGCAGATGGCGCAGGGCATCCCGGTGTGCATCACCGTGACGCTGGTGGATGGCCTGGTGCTGGCACGTTCGGTCTTTCACCACTCCATGAACTACCGCTCGGTGGTGGCCTTTGGCAACACACGCCTGGTGACTGACGAAGCGGAAATGTGGCTCGCCGCCGAACGATTCACCGAACACGTCGTGCCCGGCCGCTGGGCGGATGCCCGCACGCCTTCTCCCGGCGAAATGAAAAAAACCATGTTCATCGCTATAGAGATTGAAGAGGCTTCGGTCAAATTCCGGGCATCCGGCGTGGCCGACGATGAGGCCGATATGGACCTGCCCGTGTGGGCGGGCGTACTGCCGTTGCAACTGACTCCGCAAGCCCCCGAACCCGATGAAAGTGGCGTGGCAGGACTCGAAATCCCGGCGTATGTGGCGGAATATGCGCGCTAACCCGCCCGCACTCATAGTGCAAATAACTTTATCTGTTTTAAAGACGGACTACTTTAAAACAATTTGATTCATATTTGTCGCTCAAAACATACTGTTACATGAGCGAACGTACCATTTGGTGGGTCTCCCCCACCCTTGAATTTTATTTGGCAGAAATAGGTCCCGATCTGGCGCTACCCTTCCTTGACGGCGGTGTACCGGCGGGCTTTCCTTCCCCTGCCGACGATCACCTGGACCTGACCATTGACCTCAACCGCGAACTGGTGGATCATCCCGAGGCTACATTTTATGCCCGCGTACGCGGCGCTTCCATGCAGGATGCCGGTATCCAGGACGGTGATGTGCTGGTGGTGGACCGCTCGCTGACGGCCCGAAACGACGACATCGCAGTGGCTTACCTCAACGGAGAATTTACCGTCAAACGCCTCCGTTTTGCCGGAAACACCTGCCTCCTTTTGCCTGCCAACCACGACTACCCCGAAATACCCATTGGCGAAAACGACGATTTCAGGGTGTGGGGCGTGGTCACTTACGTCATCAAAAACGTACGCGAGGGAGGGCGTGGCCGATGGGTATGTATGCGTTAGCCGACGGAAATTGTTTTTATGTATCCTGCGAACGCGCGTTTCAGCCGGCGCTGGAGGGCCGCCCCGTGGTAGTGCTGTCCAACAACGACGGCTGCGTGGTATCTCGCTCCGACGAAGCCAAGACTCTCGGTATCGAGATGGGCGCCCCCATACACCAGATTGCCGATTTGGTCCGACGGCAACGTGTGTCGGTGTTTTCCTCCAATTATGCCCTCTACGGCGATATGTCGCGGCGCATGATGGCCGTATTGGCCCGCTTTGCCCCGGCCATGGAGGTGTATTCCATTGACGAGGCATTTCTCGATTTCGGGGGAGTAACCAGCCCCAACTGGCGGGATTGCGGTCTGCACCTCCGCACGGAAGTCCTGCGCCATACGGGCATTCCCGTAGGTGTGGGCATTGCGCCGACGAAGACCTTGGCCAAAGCGGCCAACCACCTGGCCAAAAAACGACCGGAGTACGGCGGCGTGTGCGTACTGGATACCCCCGACTGCATCGAGGCGGCCCTGCGCACCCTGCCCGTCGGCAAGGTGTGGGGCATCGGGGGGCAACATACGAAACGACTCGCTGCCGCCGGCGTGCAAACAGCCTGGGAGTTTACCCAGCTGCCTTCGGACTGGGTGCGCCGGTACCTGAGCGTGGTGGGCGCCCGGTTGCAACTGGAATTGCAAGGCGTCTCCTGCCTGCCCCTGGAGGCCATGCAGCAGCCCAAAAAAAACATCTGTACCTCGCGTAGTTTCGGGAAAATGCTCACAGACTTCGGCCCGGTGAGCGAAGCGGTGGCGCACCACGCCCACCGCTGCGCCTGCAAACTGCGCGACCAGCACAGCGCCGCTAACCTGCTGACCGTATTCCTGCGCACCAACCCCTTCCGGCCCGATCTGCCGCAGTACCATCCGGTACAGACACGGACACTACCGACGGCCACCAACAGCAGCCTCCTGCTCGTGGGCCATGCCCGGGAAGCCCTGCGCGCCATCTGGCGCGACGGCTATGCCTACAAAAAAGCGGGGGTACTCGTGTCGGGTATCGTGCCGGAAGATGCCGTTCAACTCAGTTTCGGCGCTTCAACGGAAGAGACGGACAAACACCGCCGCCTGATGCAGGCCATGGATGCCGTGCGGACACGCTACGGACACGCGGCTATCGTCGTGGGCGCCCAGGGCACTTCCAATGCCTGGCATTTGCGGCAGCAAAACCTGACGCAGCGGTTTTCGACCTGCTGGTCGGAATTGCTGACGGTGGGTTTGTAAGACAACAGGCAAAAGAGCAAACTGATGAGGCAACTCACCTTTCCAGTGCAATACGCGTCACCTTCGAAAATTCGGGAACGCTTCTGCGATCAGTCCCTCAAAAGCCGGCGTACCATGCAGCAGCTTCAAATCTTTATCGGATATAATATGCTCCGGCTGATCAAAACCATACTTGATGGCCAGACGCAGGGACTCCAGGGCGGCATCGGCTTGCCCACGCTGCTGTGCTTGCACACAAGCCAGGTTGTAGTGCGCGTCGGGCAATTCCGGGTCAATTTTCAGGGCACGCAGGTATAAAACAGCAGCAGAGTCAAGCATACCCTGTTTTTGATAAACGACCCCGAGATTCACATAGCCCTCGGGGTTCCAAGGGCCGAGGCTTATGGCCGTAAAACCGGCCTCATTGGCTTCAGCAAGGCGGTTTTGTTGCTGCAAAACAAGGCTAAGATTGATGTGCGGAATGCTCCAGGTTGGTGAGCGCTCCAGCGCGAGCAGCAAGTAATCCTCTGCTGCCCGGTAGTGCCGCATCATAGAGGATGCCACACCCATTTCATTGAACAGGAAAGCGGCCTCCGGTTCCAGCTGGACGGCACGCCACAGGTGCTGCATCGCCAGGGGCAGGAGTAGCGTATCGGCATTATCGTGTTGGGCATCCAGGCGCAGGGCAAGTGCCTCAAAGTACAAGCGCTTGACCTCGATCAACTGGCGCATAAAATGGTTGGCGCCCAGCAAGTCGGCTGTGCGCTGGAGGTACTGCGGGTATAGTTTGTAGTAGTTGTGATCCTTGCGGCGGCGCGCCAGTTCTTGTGCACTGGTTTGCAGGTATGCATTGATGGCTTGTTGAGTTTCATCCTGATAAGCCACTGCCATGCGGCGCTGGAGATGTCGGCGTACCGGTGCGAGACTTTCGATTTGCAACAGGCTGTCCAGCAACGTAGCCGCACAGCGCGTCGGCGGGGTGAGCAATTGACCGAGACGGATGGCCAGGATAAAATCCTCATACATCCGCTGTGCCGCAGCATCGCCATGAGCGGCCATGAGGTCGTCCAGGGGTTGCACCTCCAATTGCAAAATTGGAGTTTGGGTACGTTCTTCCTGTGCGGCCAGTTTTTCCCGCGACTGGCCGGCAGCAGCCTTGCAGAGCCAGTCATTTTTGTCCGAAACGGCAATATATGCGCACCGACCAGCCCAATCCTGCTTTTTTTCGGGTGTTTTCAAATAGCGCAAGAGTTCGGGTACATACACTTTTTCATTGTAGTCGGCATCAGCCAAGCCGAGGAGGCCGCGCAGCAGGGCGTTGCCAAAGGAACGGCCGGCGGCCAGCGAATCGGTAGCGCTGGCCACCGGGGTCGTCATTTTTTCAAAAAAAAGCCCGCCACGGATCTCGGATCCTGCCCAGCGTTCCAGACTTTGGAGGGTAGGCTTGTACGGTGTGATCTCAACAGCTGCGAATACGCGGGCGCCTTTGCGCGCCGCCGCTTCTGCCAACAGCGTCGTCAGGCGCGTGAGTGCCATGGCGCCGGCATCGGCCGGCACCGCGGGCGAGTCAAAGAACAACAACATAGCATCGGAGCGCGCTCTGATCTGGCCGTATGTACTCACAAAAAGAATAATCTTGTCGCCTTGTCGGCTCTCCGCCACCATCCAGTCCAGCGCGTTGGCTACTTTGGCCAGGGTGGCCTGCTCGTTGGTCAGCAATACCAGATTTTCCCATGCGACACTGCCGCCGGCAGGTGTTCTCAAAAATGCAGCAAATGCTTCGGCATCGCGCCGGGCATTTGGCAGTGCGCCAAAGTCCTCGTTCTGGAAACACCCGGCCCCGACTACGAGTGCGCGTATAACACCGCGCTCGCCCGAGGCGCTACCGGTAAGCGTAGGGGAAAAAACGGGATGGAAATACCGGATGGTTGTCTCCTGCGCCTGAGTACAATACCCACGGCCGACAAGCAAAAAAAGCGGGAGGATGAAGTGGCGGAGTAGCATATTGAGCGATGAGTGATGAGCGATGAACTCATCACCCGCCTACGTTGAACGAAATCCCCACGAAGTAGCCCAGTTCGTACCCCGAGCGCGTGGGTATATCGCCGAGGGTCGGGTCGAACGGATCGCCCACTTTGAACCCCTTGGCCAGGCGTTTGACTGGTCCGGCGCTTATCCCACCGCTCAGCACGATGCGTTGTCCGCGCCCAAAGAGAAAACTGGGGCCGAGGTAAAAATTCAGGGCCGTGAGGTTGCTGTTGCTCAGCGGGATGCCGATTCCGAAGGTACCTGCCACGGCGACACCCCGGCGACTGTTATTCGGATAAAAATGCACGAACGTCGTCAGCGCGGGTTGCACAATACCGCTTTCTTCAGCTACGATGGCGTTCTCGCGCACGCTGAACTCTTCTGCGGGGTCGAACATACGCCCGAATCCGACACCGAAGCCCGTACTGATGCGCAAGCCGCCCTGCGTTTCCAATTTAACCGTCTTGGTTTTGGAGCCTGCCTTTTTATCACTGGCGGCGTTGAGTACCGAATCCAGCGGCACAAAGCGCGCGGTGGCGATCACCGTGCTTTTCTCCACGGAGATGGCTACAGGGTATGCGAACGGCTGGTCGGCCAGTTCACGGAATTTCATCTGTAGCGCCAGCATTTCCTCCAGGGTAAGTGTTTTGGTCGCTTCCGTTTGGCCGGCGATGTACGCTTCCATTTGTTGACGCAGGTTGCCGCTTTGGCCGGTGAGGTCGCGCAGGTCGGCGGAAAACTCATCCAGGGCCGGGCTTTTGATGTCCAGATCGCTCAGTTGCCGGGTGATCGGGCTAAGGTTAGCCAACTGCACGTCAAACGCGCGTTGTTTACCCTGGAGCGCCTGCAAGAGGCGGCGTTTGGTTTGGGGCCGGTCCTGCCATTGAAAAGCGTCGGTCAGTTGCAGGGCATCGGCCGGTTTCTCCGGAAAAATCATAGCCTGGTATTCCGCCGCGATTCTGCGAATCATGGAAGGTTTGATGCGCGGGTTCACGAGCAACTGGTCGAGGTGTTTACCGGCGAGTTGTGCGGCCCGTTCCGAGCGTTCCATTGTTTGTATTTCCTGGCAAATTTCCGTCATTTCCGCTTGAATTTGCGCCAGCACCTGCAATTGCGCCTGCGCTTCAGTCATCAGTTGTTGCGCCCCCCGGGAATTGCCGAAAAGATCGGCCAGCCGCAAGCTGTTTTGGCCCATGCTGAGCAGCGGAAGGTCCATGAATGATAACGGACCGGCGCCGCCCGCGCCGGCAGTTCCGCCCAGCGCCGGCATCAGCATACCCATCAGCCCGGCGCCGCCGGTGCCGGTGCTGGCGCCGCCCGACCAGCCCTCGGTATTGCTCTGCTCGATTTCTACATCAGCCTGGTACAGGTACGGATTGAATTCCGTAAAGTGCAGCACCACAAAATCTCCTTTTCGGATTTTGGGCTGCAGTACCGATTTCCCTTCCTTTTTGTAGGTGATGCTGTCCGTAAACAGATCATAATACATTTGCAGGTCCTGTGCTTGCAGGAATTGGGCGTTCAGCAAAAACGCCAGCGTCGCCAGTCGGAATACCGCCGGGAGGTTTTGAGCAGGATGGGTTGTGCGTTTCATATTTATTTATCAATGATAAAGGTGGTCGAATGAACATGCAGAGAACTGGCGGACAGGTTTGCGGGCGAAATGCCCCGCGTGGTATCTGCGCAAATTAACGGGCGAAAATCCACGGGTTCTTCAGTTGCAATAAGTTTGAATACTTCAACCCCGGCTGGCGGGCCAATGGTAAAAATTTTGGGAACATCCACTGTCTGGCCCGGACTTACGCGGAACTCGGCAGGCGTCTCGGTATTGCCCGGGATAAGCGGGGTGATCACGTTGTCGGGCTGAATATCCAGCAGGGTGAAGTACGCCGCTTTGGTTCCCCGGTTGGTAACCCGAATTTTCAGAACATCGCCATTCTGGAAATGCAGATTGCCAAGGGCATCCCGCTTGGAGTCGAGCGGGATCGTTGCCGTTTCCATCAGCGTGTTCGGGTTTATCTGTATGGGCACGATTTCAAAATCCACGTTCAGGTAGCTTCCCCGCGCCTCTAATTTTCGGAAGTGCTTGCTACTGAGGTAGCACTTCATTTGGCGGAGGATACTGTCTGCAGCGATATCCGGTGCCGTATTCGCGTCGCTTTCTGCCAGCAACATGTCACCGGCGCCGATGAGTTGTGTACTGGTGCCGGCGGCAACCACATAGACCTCGGGCGCTTCGTCGAGCCGAAACATGAGGTAATCCGGCAGTTTTCGCTGGAGCGCCAGGCGCACCGGGTGGTTTTCGGGCAATTGGATCGAAAGGCCAAGCCGCAGATCGCCGAAGTTGTGTTTCAGGACATAAATCCAGCACGACCGGGCCATTTCATCCCGCAGGGAATTATCTAATTGCAGCGTTGCCTCAAACGGCAGCGCGCGGGTTACGGTACCCTTTGCCAGCGGTGTGGCACGACTTGGGTCGCGGGTTTCGGCGGGGTATAAGGCTACCACCGCACCTTCGTTCAGGCCGTGTACCCACCCGGCATTCACCACGACGGATCCGGGATCGTTCCAGCGCGTCACGCGGTAGTACGCCGGGCGTTCCAGTAGCCGGCCGCCGAGCAGTTCCTGGTCGAGGGAGCCCTCTGCCTGGGGCTGCTGGTTCGGCGCGGTATTGCTCATTTCCTGGCGGATTTGGTCAAACAATCCCCGGTAAGTGGTGCTGGGCGATGCCTGGCTGAGTTTTTTACTCAAGGCATACGACAGCGAGCCGAGCAATTGGCCTTGTTCATTGCGGGCTTCGAAATTGAGCTGATTGTGCGCCGAGCCAAAAAAGGCGACCATCGGGGCGAGTTCGGCGGCGCCAACGGCGCCGAACTGGGGCGCCGAGTAGCCGTCGCCGGTGCGTTGGGCGGCGCTGCTTTTATACTCGTCGGAGGCCATGGCTACATCGGTACCGCGGGCAGGCGCCATGCCGCGGGTGCCGGTGCCGGAGTGACAGGCATCGAGTACGACCATGAGGTTGCCCGATGGGCCGAGGCGTTGGCGCACGTCACTGAATATGCGGTTGAGTTCGTCGTCGCGGATGAGGTTTTCGCCCTGATACACACCTGCCTGGTAGCGCAGGGGCGAATCGTGGGGAACAATAGCCTCGTCGTAGCCGTCGAGCTCGTCGCCGTTGTCGTCGGCCACTTGTTGTCCGTGTCCGGAAAACTGGAAATACACCACGTCGCCGCGTTGTATGCGGGGCAGCAGCACCGCGTTCCAGATGTTCAGAATACCTGCGCGGGTAGCCTGTTGGTCTTTCAGGATAAAGATATTCTCGTCGGGGAAGCCGCGCTGGCGCAGGGCGTCGCTGATGACGAAGATGTCGTTCGAGGAATTAATACGTTGCCAGCCGCCCTCCACCGGGTAGTCGCCGATACCGATGAGCAGGGCAAACTTGCGGCCTGTTTGAGCGGAGGCAGCGGAAATACCGAGCAGCAGGAGCCCAGCAAACAGGAACCGCAGCGCAGCGCTGTGGAATCGCGGAGGCAGGGGGCGGAAATGACTCGGGGATGCTGCCGAAAAAAGCCGGATACAGCGTGGCCCAAACAGGACGGATAACAGCACGGAAAGGGTGTTCATCACAAACAAAGTTTTAAATGATACATGCGCTATTTATCCCGGAGCGAGGGAAAGGTTATCAGGTATCGATGGAATTTCTGCGCCGAAAAGTAACAAAGTTTGGCAGGTTGGAATGTGCAAAAAATAATTTCTCCCCGCTGATAACTTGTTTCCAATAGTGCGATGAATGGGTATCTTACACCACATCCTCTTCACTTAAAAAGCACTTTCCTATGAAAAATTTTTTTGTGCGTGCACTTGGCGCCGCTTTCTGCTTCACAGCACTGATCAACCCGCTTTCGGCCCAGAACAAAAACGCCGGCACAACCACGGCGATTAACGGCTCGGGGTCGCTTACGCAGCCGGTTACCTCAACAATCACCGCGCCGAACGATGCCCTCAAAGTTAACATCGCAGACAACAGCAGCATTGACTACTGGTTCTACTCGGTAGATGGCACGGGGGCCACCAAACTGGTCCAAACCAATAAGGACGTCAAACCCACAGCCCCGGGCAGTGCAGTTGACCTCAGTCTGAGCGCGGCCGGCTCGGCAAGCGTTATGTTGGTTATCTCGGCTGCCAGTGATCAAGACGTCGTAGTCTCCGCTGTGCCCGATGCCACCACGCCTTCTACTTCTTGTACTAAGGTATTAGAGTCTGACAACAACTATGCAGTGATTGACCTCCTTCCAGGAACGAACGTAAAGTACGAACTCTGGGTTAAAAAGACCCCCTTGGATAATGATTTCGCCAAGCAATATGCCGGCACGCTATCAGACGATATGGTACTGGGCGACCCGGATGCGTTTGAGATCAGAGTGGTATTAACTATGCCGCAGGGCGATGGTTCTGCCACGGTTTCCTTCAGCGAAACAAAGCCGCAGAAATAACAACAGGAGCATAACACATAACTTGCAGCACGCGGGTCAGAGGCAATCTCTGGCCCGTTTTTGTTTTTGTCATCGTACTTTAGCGACGAAAAAAAATACCACTTGATGATAACGAAAACCCAACATCAGTATTAATGGACAACGCATTGAAGTACGAATCAGATGAAGTCCTGCTGGATGCCTTGCGAAAGAGCGAGCCGGCAGCCTTCGAGTTCCTCTACCGGCAGTACTACCGGATGGTGGCCAAACAAGTAAACGAACGAGGCTTATCGGATGCCGATGCACAAGACCTCTTCCAGGAGGTACTGCTGGTGCTAGTGCGCAAAACCCAGGAGCCGAGCTTCGAGCTAAGTGCAAAGCTGGGCACCTTTTTGTTTGCCATTGCCCGGAACCTGTTGCTGAAAAAAAGCGGCAAACCAACGGATATGCATTTGGACGATGAAACGTTGTTTCGCTTGGGGACTCAAATGCCGGATACTGATCCCGCCCTGCAGGAAGAACGGCTCAATGCCGTGGTTGGTTGCCTGGCGCTACTCGAAGCCGACTGCCGCACCCTGCTGATGCTCTCCTTTTTTGAAAAACGCTCGCAAGCAGAAATTGCAGAAGCAATGGGCTATACCGAAGCGTTTGTCAAAGTAAAAAAACACCGATGCCTGAACTACCTGCGTAAACTAGTTAAACAACACCCGCTTTTCAAAGACGACTAAAACAACGCCTTATGAACGCAAGAAATAGCCCCAGCCGCCCCGGCAAAACAAATCCTGACAAATCTTTAATACCACGCTTTATGAACGAACAACACATAGACACAATATACCGCTACCTCACGGGCATGATGGAGGCAGCCGAACAGGAAGCCTTTGAAGCCGAAATCCTAAATAACCCGACGCTCCGTCAGGAAGTAGAACTGGAGCGTATGCTGTTAGCCGGCATCGAATACTCCGGCCGGAATGACCCCCGTAAAACCATCGAATCGGTACACGATAAACTCCGCCAGGAAGGATTTTTCGACTCAACACAGACCAGCCCGGCGCCAACACTAACTATTGTTCACTCTTCAAAAGTTACGATCATGAAACGCATTCTCGCAATTGCCGCTACATTCATCGTCCTCGCCGGAGGTGTATGGTTTTTTATGAACCAGGAAAAACCGCTGGACACCAATGCCCTCTTTACCCAGTATTACCAGCCAAATGATGACATCCAACGGGCCAAAGGTATCATCGAAACGATGGATTCCTACGGACTCGCCGGCGTACAAACCGACACGGACACCCTCAAAATGGCCCTCCAACTGTACGAAGCCGACAAGTACAGCGAAGCACTTGCCCTGCTCAAGGGGTTTGCTGAAATCCACCCGGAGAATGACGTAGCCCAGTACTACATCGGCGTCATCCACATCAGCCAGGGACGTTATGCCAAAGCCATCGAAGTGCTGCTGCCCATCTCCCGCTCCGACGCGTCCGCGCTGAAAAATGACGCCTTGTGGAACCTCGGCCTGTGCTACATGAAAACCGAGAATGGCGTCGAAGATGCCCGCAACGCCTTCACAAAGTTGTCCGGCGACAATAATTACCCCAACCACCGCGGCGCCAAAGCCGTACTCGAACAACTGCTCCCACAGTAAGCGGTTTCTGGTTGGAAAAGGTTGGAAGGTTGGAGGGGTTCTGGTTGGAGGGTTAGAAGGTTGTGTAAACCAGAAACCTTCCAACCAGAAACCCTCCAACCAGAAACCGTCTAACCCTCCAACCAGAAACCCTCTAACCTTTTCCAACCTCTTCCAGGCTATGTTTAATAAACTATTTTGGCCTGCCGTACTCAGTGTGTGCTTTATGCTCCCGCTGCAAGGCGGCACGCCGCAGACCGTGGCACAGGGAGTGCTGGACCACCTGTACACCACCAACGGAAATTACCGGTTCAAGAAACCGAAACTGTCCATCTCCACCGAAAACAACAAAGTAGCGGCTTTTAGCCCCTGGAAGAACACCATCGTTCTGGACCAAAAAGCATATGAAATCTGTCGGGACTTCGGGCGCGATTCGCTCGCTGCACTGGCATACATTCTGGGGCACGAACTGGTGCATGCGTACCAAACCGAAATCAAAAGCGGGCGCGTGCAAACCAACTTTCTGGCTTACAACCAACACTACACCACCGACACCCGTATCGAAAAAGTGGCCGACGTGCAGGGGTTGTTCAACGCCTACCTGGCGGGTTATAAAGTGATGCAGGTAATGCCCGATTTGATCGAGCGGATTTACAAGGAATACGGCCTTGTCGGAAAAACCCTGCCCGGCTACCCTACCCTCGCCGAGCGCAAGGCTACTACCGAGGAGGTGCTGGCTATCGCACTGGATTTGCGCGACTTGTTTGAAAGCAGCAACTACCTGCTCGTACTTGGACGACACAGCCTCGCCGCTGCCGGATACGAACACATCCTGCAATATTACCAGGGTATCGAAATGCACAACAATCTGGGCATCGCCTACACCCTGAGCGCACAGGAGTTCTGGAACCCGAAAACGGACAACTTCGTCTATCCGCTGGAGGCAGACTGGCACACCAAGCTGGCCCGCTCGAGCCGCGGACAAGAGGCTGCCGATCCCGCGCTTCAACCGCTGCGCACGGCTCTTTTGGAAAAAGCCGCCGCCCGGTTCCGGGCTGCCGCCGACTTGAACGCCGACTACCTGCCCGCCCGCGTCAACCTCGTATGCGCCCTCAACCTGTTGGGCCGTTCGGTGGAGGCGTTGAAATATGCCGAAATAAACCTGCTCAAACATATCAGCGGACGCAACAAAGCCAAAGGGCAAGCGCCGGAAATGGCGGAAATCGCACTGGGTATCACCTACGCTTTGTTGCCCGGCGGCACCCGCCGGGGAGAGGCGGAGGTGATTTTCAAACGGTTGTCCGGCAGTCCTTACGTCATCAGCGCTCTGTATGCCCAGCAAAACCTGCAATGCCTGTACGGCGCCGCGGATCCTAACGTGCTGAGCGAGATGCCTTTGCCCCCGGCATTGCGCCAACAAATAAGCCTCATGGAGTTGGGCCGCACCAGCGATCTGGAACGCACCACGATTGATGTAGATAACGAGATTTATTTTGCTAAAAAACGCAGCGCAGCTGCCGGTTCCAGCACGTTTGTTTTCTCGAACAACCGGGGCAACTTAGTCAGTCTCCTGCGTTTCCAAAACCGCAACCTCGCCGACGTGAGCATCCTACAGCCCGAAGAGGATCTGTCCGCCGCCGCCTACCGCAATATCCTGGCTGGCAAAGACGGGTTTTACCTGAAATCGCCCGCAGACCGGGTCGTGCTGAAAGTGGATGCCAAGGGACGGGTACTGGAAATGGTGAAGTATGTGGAGCATGGGCAGTGAAAGCCAACATGAGTCATCCCGAATTTTAAAAACAGTTGAATCGCCCTTTTTTCGAGATATCCGGCGCGTATTGGGCGGGATGTTTTTGCACCCAATGCCGGCGCATATTTTTCCGATGTCCTTGTTTCCTTAAAAAATTGGGAGT
>JBGSKO010000183.1:0-27690 GCA_041741155.1 Saprospiraceae bacterium
GCCGGGCTCGCCGGTGAGCAGGAGGGGCTGCCCGAGCGCGAGGGCGCCCTCCAGCGCGTACTGCAAACCGGGCGGCACGATGTACCGCTCAGCAATGGCGCGCGAGCGTTCGAGGGCGATTTCTTCGGCGGTTTTGGGTGCGGCGGCGTCGGTGTTTTTAGCCATGATGGTGTTGTTGATTGGATTTGGAGGATTTTTGTAACTACTTACGCTGGCGCGCATCACGATATTTCCGTGTTGTATTGTTCAATCAGGCGTTTCAGGACCAATTCTATTTCAAACATATCCTTTTGGTCGAAGGAGCCGAAGTGCTTGTCGGTCATGTCTTCGGCCGTTTTTCCTTCCTCCAGCAGTGGTTCGTGTTCGGGCAGGGTGAACCACTCGGTCACATCGCGGCGGTCAACGGGTTGTAATTCGGGCAAGGGAGCGCCGTGTCCGGCAGTCTCAATTGCTTGTTTCACTTCGGCGCGCACTTTGGCGTTTTGTTTTTGATATTCAATGCCGAACAGGAAAAGGATGCGGGGCGCATGTTCGGGGAGTGTGCAGTCGCAGTAATTTTCGATGAAATGGCGAACGGCTGCGGGGGTATGCTCCGGCTGCCAGTTGTGGTCGTCGAGAGTAAGCAGGAGGATCACCGTGTCCACGGGACCGAAGCCGGCGAGTACGGGGCTTTTGAGCAGATCGGTGAGTTTGCGGTCGGCGCCGGGGGCGTTCATATCCAATTTGAACGCGGTGTACAGCTCCCGGAGCAGGTTGATGCGGTTCATGGCTGCCGAGCCCGAAAACTGGGGTTTGATCTTGCGGTACTTCCACTTTTTGGTGGATGCCGCTTCCGTGCCGTCGCTTTCCTCCCAGTCAAACCAGTGTCCGGCAATCTCGTGTCCGAACCGCACGGAAAGGCTGGCGTGGGCCTGTTTGGCGTCGCCGTAGAGGTAGTAGTAGAGCAATTTTGGGGGTGTGCTGTCGAAAAACGCGGGCAGAAACTCGTCCATTTGCCGGCTGCGGTTGCAGTAAAACGCGCGGTGAGGCGGGATACTTTTTCCGGTCTTTTTACGCGATTTGCTTGACGCGTCTGAACCGGCGCCGGCAGTTGTCTTCATCAATCGGGCCAGGTCGGCCACGATGTTTTTGGCTAAGTTATCGGGGGTGGTGAAGGTGGTTCGCACCAATTGCCCCACTTTCTGTTTGAAGGCGGTCAGTTGAGCGATGGCGGCGAACTCGATGAGGTGGATGGGCCAATTGGCGTTTTTTTCGTCCACTACATAGCACAGGCAGGGTTTGCCGAGTTGGCGGGCGTAGTCAAACTCCATTTCAGTGATGGAGCATTTTTCGCCCTCGGGAATCCAGCCGTAGCGCATGGCGTAGATGCCCACCAGTACGTCGGCCTGTTCGACGGCTTCGCGGCACACGGAAACCGGGTCATCGGGTCGGCTGCCGAAGTATTTCATGTCAATACCGTACTCGCCTGCTTGCATAATGGCGTCGAACACCGCCCTGCGGTGCTCCTGCAAGTCAACGGATGTGGAACTGATGAATATCTGAAGGCGAGACATTCGGCGGCCTGATTGTAGCAGCGAAAAACGGGAAACTCCGTTTTTCCGGGCTAATGTATTGACAATTAACCACAAGCGCGGCGTGTTTTTTCTCCAATAGTTATGCGGCGCGTTTTGACGGAACATCGCCGGCATAAAAAAAGCCGCCGTTCCCAAGGGTATGGGAACGGCGGCAGCAAGTTTTATGCAAAGGGCAAGGTGTGCCTTGCCGGAAGCCAATCGTCTATTCTCCGTCAACCAGCACGTCTGCGTCGCGGTTGTTATCGCGGAAGGGGCGGCCCGATCCGGTAACCTGAATGCGGTCAAACTGGCGCATACCGGTACCTGCAGGGATTTTCTTACCGACGATAACATTCTCCTTGAGGCCCATGAGGTGGTCTTTTTTGGCGGCGATGGCCGCTGTGCTGAGCACCTTGGTGGTCTCCTGGAAGGATGCAGCGGAAATCCACGATTCGGTGCCAAGAGAAGCCTTGGTGATACCGTGCAGCATGGACGTTGCTGTTGCGGGCATTGCATCGCGATACTCGACCTGCTTTTTGTCATTGCGCTTGAGGAAGGAATTTTCCTCGCGCACCTGGCGCAGGGTCACCAACATACCGGCGCGCAGTTTGGTACTTTCGCCCGGGTCTGTGATAAATTTCTTATCGTAAATGGTGTCGTTGTAGTCAATGAACTCGTTGCGCTCGACCGGTTCGCCGGTGAGGAAGTGCGTATCACCCGGCTCCACGATATCGAGGCGGCGGAGCATTTGGCGCACGATGACCTCGATGTGTTTGTCGTTGATGTTAATACCCTGTGAGCGATACACTTCCTGCACACCGTTCACCAGGTAGTAGGAAGCAGCGAAAGGACCTTTGATCGCCAGGATGTCTTTCACGGAGATGACACCCTCGGTGAGGGCCGTACCGGAGCGCACGAAGTCACCTTCCTGCATCAGGATGTGCTTGGCGAGCGGAATGAGGTATTTGCGTTTCTGGCCGTCTTTGGCTTCGATGAGACACTCGCGGTTGCCGCGTTTGATTGCGCCAAACGTGATGATGCCGTCAATTTCGGCTACAACGGCGGGATTCGACGGGTTACGGGCCTCAAAGAGTTCCGTAACACGCGGCAAGCCGCCGGTGATGTCGGCGATTTTGCCCAGTTTACGCGGGATCTTCACGATCTGCTGGCCGATTTGAACTTCTTCATCGTCGTCCACCGAAATGTAAGCTCCTACCGGCATGGTATAGTTTTTCAACTCCTCCCCGGTTTTTGGATTCACGATAGCGATGGTCGGTATTTTGCGCTTGGTTTTGCTTTCGATCACAACCTTCTCGGAGAAGCCCGTTTGGTCGTCGCGTTCCATACGGTACGTGCCACCCTCGTCCAGATTATTGTACTTGACAATACCGCCGAATTCGCTCACGATGGTGGCGTTGAAGGGGTCCCACGAACAGATTTTCACGCCCTTGTCCACTTCTTCACCGTCTTTCACAAAGAGGAACGAACCGTACGGAATGTAGTTTTGCGAGAAGACGCGACCTGTTTTTGGGTCCACGATTCGGAGTTCACCGATACGCGATACGACCACTTCAACATTTTGTCCTTCGGCATTGACGCTGGTAACGGTTTTGATGGAGTCAAACTCCAGTTTACCTGCGTTACGGGTAACGATTTCGCTTTCCGTTTTGCCGATCATAGCCGTACCACCCGTGTGGAAGGTACGCAGGGTAAGCTGAGTACCCGGTTCACCGATGGACTGTGCAGCGATGATACCAACTGCGTCGCCGGTTTCGGCGATACGGCCGGTGGCCAGGTTTTTGCCGTAGCACTTGGCGCATACGCCCCGACGACTTTCGCAGGTCAGTACGGAACGGATGGTTACCGTTTCTACACCCGCGTTGTCAATGTCTTTGGCATCCTGCTCGCTGATGTACTCGCCGGCGGGAATCATCATGGCATCCGTATCCGGGTGGAAGATATCATAGAGGCTATAGCGTCCCTTGATACGTTCGGACAACTGCTGAATGACTTTGTCCCCTTCTTTGAGCGATGTGGTATCGATACCGCGCAACGTGCTGCAGTCTTCTTCCCGAATAACCACGTCCTGGGCTACGTCCACCAAACGACGGGTCAGGTAACCTGCGTCAGCCGTTTTCAGAGCCGTGTCGGCAAGACCCTTACGGGCACCGTGCGTAGAGATAAAGTACTCTTGTACGGAGAGGCCCTCCAGGAAGTTGGAAAGGATCGGGTTCTCGATAATAGCACCGCCGGTGTCGCCGGATTTTCGCGGTTTAGCCATAAGACCACGAAGGCCGCAGAGCTGTTTGATCTGTTGTTTGGAACCGCGGGCGCCGGAGTCAAGCATCATGAACACGGAGTTGAATCCCTGTTTATGCTGGCTGATTTCCTGCATGAGGCGGTCCGTAATCCGGTTGTCGGCGTAGGTCCACTTGTCAATGATCTGGTTGTAGCGCTCATTGTACGTGATAAGACCCATGTTGTAGTTATCCCACACTTCGTCCACTTCTATTTGCGCAGCTTCCAGAGCTGTCTTTTTCATTTCCGGGATGATCAGGTCGCCGAGGTTGAATGAAAGTCCTGCCTTGAACGCCCAGCCGAAGCCCATTTCCTTGATAGCATCGAGGAACTCGGCGGTCAATTTGAAATTGGTACGCTGGATAATTTCACCGATGATCCCTTTCAGGTTACGCTTGGTGAGCAGTTCGTTAATGTAGGGCACACCTGGCGGCACGGCCTGGTTGAAGAGCACGCGACCTACCGTCGTTTGGATACGCTTGGGCGAAATGTGGCCATCTCCTTCGAGGTTAACCCGGCATTCGATGCTGGCATGCAGATCGAGTTGACCTTCGTTGTAAGCGATTTGTACTTCTTCCGGGGAGTAGAAGCGCCGGCCTTCGCCCTTGACGGGGTTTTCCGGGATGGACTTCCGCTCTTTGGTCAGGTAATACAAGCCCAATACCATGTCCTGCGAAGGCAGCGTGATCGGGGAGCCGTCCTGCGGGTTGAGCATATTGTGGCTCGAGAGCATAAGTACCTGGGCTTCCAGAATAGCAGCATGGCTCAGTGGTACGTGCACAGCCATTTGGTCACCGTCAAAGTCGGCGTTAAACGCCGTACAAACCAACGGGTGCAATTGGATAGCTTTGCCCTCAATAAGGCGCGGCTGGAATGCCTGAATGGAGAGTCGGTGCAGCGTTGGGGCGCGGTTAAGCATGACCGGGTGTCCGCGCAGGATATTCTCGAGGATTTCCCAGATGACCTGGTCCTTGCGGTCCACGAGTTTTTTAGCCGATTTTACGGTTTTAACGATACCCCGCTCAATCAGTTTGCGAATAATGAACGGCTTGAACAACTCGGCTGCCATAGCCTTCGGGATACCACACTCATGCAATTTCAGTGTTGGGCCTACCACGATGACCGAACGGCCGGAGTAGTCCACACGTTTACCGAGCAGGTTTTGACGGAAACGGCCTTGTTTGCCTTTCAGGATATCGGACAGGGACTTAAGTGCGCGGCCGCCTTCTGCCTTCACGGCGTTAGACTTCCGGGAGTTGTCGAAGAGGGAGTCCACGGCTTCCTGCAACATACGTTTTTCGTTGCGCAGGATGACCTCCGGAGCCTTGATTTCGAGCAGGCGTTTGAGGCGGTTGTTGCGGATAATGACCCGGCGATACAGGTCGTTCAGGTCCGAAGACGCAAAACGGCCCCCGTCGAGCGGCACCAGCGGGCGCAGTTCGGGCGGCACCACCGGCAGGTAGTGGATGACGGTCCATTCGGGGCGTTGGCCGGCGCTTTCCAGACCATCGCGGAAGGCTTCCACGACGCGGAGGCGCTTATTGGCGTCGGCTTTTTTCTGTTGGCTGGCCTCGGTATTGGCTTCATGGCGCAGTTGAGCGGCCAGATCGTCCAAATTGAGGATGCTCAACAGGTGATGAACAGCCTCAGCGCCCATTTTGGCGATGAATTTATCGGGATGGCTATCATCGAGCATTTGGTTCTCTTTGGGCAGAGCATCCAGGATTTCGAGATATTCTTCTTCGGTAAGCAGGTCCATTTTGCTGACCCCATCGTTGGCTTTCACACCAGGGGCGATCACCACATAGCGTTCGTAGTAAACGATGGACTCCAGCTTCTTGGAGGATACGCCGAGAATGTAGCCAATTTTGTTCGGCAAGCTTTTGAAGAACCAGATATGCACCACAGGCACCACCAATCGGATGTGGCCCATGCGCTCGCGACGCACTTTTTTCTCTGTGACTTCAACGCCACAGCGGTCGCACACGATACCCTTGTACCGAATACGTTTGTACTTGCCGCAATAGCATTCGTAGTCCTTGACCGGGCCAAAGATGCGCTCGCAGAACAGGCCGTCGCGCTCGGGCTTGTAAGAGCGGTAGTTGATGGTTTCCGGCTTGAGCACCTCGCCGTAGCTACGCTCCAAGATTTCATCCGGGCTGGCAAGGCTGATGATGATGCTCTCGAAGTTCTGATCGGTCTTATTGCTTTTCTTTTTGAAAGGCATATAGTGAGTATTTGATTTGTACTACAGAAAATCAGTTCATTCTTCTTTGCAGAACCCAAACAAGCCCGTCTGTGGCGATGCGTTGGAGTCCGGCTTCTTCTAATATTTGGAGACACTCTGCCACCTCTTCATCCGACAGATTTTCGGGGTGCGGGTGTGTCTCCATAAAAACAGTATCAATTTGGCGCAGCCAGTCGCGGTTTTCCCGCAAAAAATCCAGTTCGGCGCCTTCTATGTCCATGATGAGCGTATCAAATTTGATTTGATGGGCATGCTCCAGTTGGGAGATCGTTTTGCCCGGCACATTGATTTGAGTTGCTCCGGCAGCTACCCGGCGTACGCTACTCCCTCCGATAGCTTCGTTGACGTAAAAATGGTTTTCCGGTTTGTTCGAGATCATGCAGCATTCTACTGAAAATGCAGATCCGGTGTATTTTTTGTTTCGTTCGATATAAGGGATCAGTGTTGGATTAGCCTCTACTACGACGTGGCGTTCGGGGTGTTTCAGCAAGTGATTGGTTACGCAGGACACTACTCCCAGACAACCTCCCAGTTCCAGCACGGATGCTTCGGCATTCAGGTATTTTTTTAAAAAACGGCGTTCCTGTCGTTCATACGAGCCGATCAGAAACTGCCCACGTAGGCGGATATCCGCGAGATCTTTTGGCACCCAGATTTCCACTCCATCCAGCACCACACTTTTTTTACCCATTAGGGTAAAAAAGCACCCGGCTAACCAGGTTTTGGTGTGGAACTTGAGCAAGTTGAAATCCTTGCGCAGGTTTGTCAAAGTATCATTCGACATATTTTCCAGTTTATGTCCCACTTAGTTTTAACCATAACCTGTACAGAGGGGTATACTTGATAAAATGTTTCCAGTTTAGATACATCGTACGTTTTGGTATTCCTAAAATCCCTCCCAATACGATTGGGTCTGTTGGCAGACTTTTACCTTTTATCATCCATCGAAACAAAATAGCAATGCCTCCGGTTTTTTCCGATGGAAGGTGCCAAATTGGCAATTCGATATCGGTAGTCTTGACATCATTATAACGGGTTGAAGTCCAAACTCGGCGAATAAACGGCTCAATTGAGCCAAACTTACCGATTTGATCATAACAGTAGCTCAAGTAGTGTGCCTCCTCATTGAACTTTGTTTTCCCTTCTAAATGGCGCTGCAGCATAGTATCCCAGATGCCGGGCATCATAGCATTTATCCGGCGGACGATGGGTTGTGTAGCTGCAAACACTTCACCTCCATAATAGGTTGGTTCTACTCCAGGGTCGGCATTGTTCAGTTCCGAATACAGTTCACGCATATTTTTTCGGGTAACACCATTGATGTTATCGTCAATGCTATGCCCGATAGGCAACGTTAGCAAACCATATTTTTTTACTGCATCGAACAGCCCATTTAACGGTCGGTTGACAATACAGTCAGAATCAAATACCAGCAACGGAGTATGGTCATCATAAACCTGTTTTTCAAAGAACTGCAAGATATCGAAGATGTAGAACTGGTTTCGCCAACTCCCAAAATAGCCCGGTGGTGTTTGCCAGGTAAGGGGAAGCGAAACCAGTTCTACTCCGAGTTGTTTCAAATATTTCGACCAGTCGAATCCATCTTCTACCGGCAATTGTTCCTGTGTCTGATTGGAGAACAGGATATGCTTGGCGGTCGGATTGTGTCGAACACTATATTCAAAGAACACTGCTACACATTTCCAATAAACCATCTGAAAAGCGGGCAAATGCGATTGTTTCCCCACTTGCGGGTAAACGGAGCGCTCATCAGGTGCGTCTAAATATATCCATGTAGAAATGATCGCATTCATCCACTAAGCATTCAAACGGCCGATCATTACCACACGATTTCGAAACAATGGACGAGTTCTTAACCAAGATTTGATACTAAACATGGAAAAGTGCCCATCTACACACAAATCGTAGGATTCTGGTATAATCCCTGCTCGTTCAGCCACCTTTAGAAGCGTAAACGGCGTAAACCAGAATCGGTGATCCGAGTTAATCATTTCAGTATTTCGCAACGCAAAGCGGAAATTGGTGTAGCTCAGCGCATTGGGTACCGTGATGATAATTCGTTCGGTTACCGGTCCATATTTTTCCCGAATTGCCGTCAAAAATGCGACAGGGTCGTCAATATGTTCCAGCACTTCGCCAGCTACGAGGTAGTCCCACTTGCGTGCCAGCACGGGCTCTGGAGCCGGATCGGTCAAAACATTTGCTCGGAATGCCTCGAACCCATCTTTTTGCATGTAGGCAATTCCCTGTTCTTCAATATCAATTCCAACCAGATCGGCGCAGTTTTTGGCCAAAATATCGTGTAGCCAGGTATTCTCTTTGCGGCGCTGTTCCACGATGGACAGGTGGTCCACGCAGCCGAAGTGAATAACTCGTTTGTTTGCCACAAACGGTACCAGCCACTCCAGCCTTGTTTTTGGCTTCGAAAAACCGCGAATACCAAAGCGATAAATTGTGGAAAACTCCTTACCGCTCAGGTATTCCCGGTCTGTATCTGTAATTTCAAGCATTTTATTAACTTTCAAATTTCACATCCAACGCCAGGCCGCGCAATTCGTGTACCAATACGTTGAACGATTCAGGTATGTTGGCATCGGGCAGGTTGTCGCCTTTTACGATTGCCTCGTATGCTTTGGCGCGTCCCTGAATATCGTCCGACTTGAAGGTCAGCAGTTCTTGCAGGATGTTGGAAGCGCCGTAGGCTTCGAGTGCCCAAACCTCCATCTCACCAAAACGCTGACCACCGAATTGTGCTTTACCGCCGAGCGGCTGCTGGGTGATGAGTGAGTATGGTCCGATCGAACGTGCGTGCATCTTGTCGTCCACCATGTGGCTGAGCTTGAGCATGTAAATCACGCCGACTGTTGCCCTTTGGTGGAAGCGGTCGCCGGTTTCGCCGTCGTGGAGGTACGTTTGTCCGAGTTCCGGCAGGCCGGCATTTTCGATCCAGCTTTCTACCTCATGGGTTTTGGCGCCGTCGAAGATGGGGGTAGCGAATTTCACGCCGAGGCGTTCGCCGGCCCAGCCAAGTACCGTTTCAAATATCTGCCCCAGGTTCATACGTGAAGGCACACCCAGCGGATTGAGTACCACGTCCACCGGCGTACCGTCTGCGAGGAAAGGCATATCCTCGATACGGACAATACGGCTCACAATACCTTTGTTACCGTGGCGACCGGCGAGTTTGTCACCCACCTTGAGTTTGCGCTTTTTAGCCAGATACACTTTGGCCAATTTCAGGACGCCTGCCGGAAGTTCGTCACCAATGCTGATGTTGAACTTTTCGCGTTTGTAACGACCAACCTCTTCGTTCACTTTGATGCTGTAGTTGTGCAGCAGGCGGGCGATGAGTTGGTTCGTATTTTTTTCGCTGGTCCAGTTGGCGTAATCTACCTGGCCATAGTCAATCTGTTCGCGCAGTACCTGAACGGTCAGTTTGGTCCCTTTTGGCACCATTTCTTCGCCATAAATACTGCGAATACCATTGGTCACCTTGTCTTTTACCAGTACCTGGAACTTATCCACAAGGATGGTTTTCAGGTTATTGGTGTTCACTGCGTGTTCGTCGTCCAATTTGTCGAGCAGGGCTTTTTCCTGTTCTTTCTGGACTTTATCCTTTTTCGCGCGGGCGAAAAGTTGTTTGTCAATAACCACACCATTGATGCTGGGCGGTACCTTGAGGGAAGCGTCTTTTACGTCACCTGCTTTGTCGCCAAAGATGGCACGCAGAAGTTTTTCCTCCGGAGTCGGGTCGGTTTCACCTTTGGGCGTAATCTTGCCGATCAGGATATCACCTTCTTTGGCCCATGCGCCAACGCGAATGATGCCGTTTTCGTCCAGATCTTTGGTGGCGTCTTCGCTCACGTTCGGGATATCCGCGGTGAGTTCTTCTTCCCCCAGTTTGGTATCGCGCACATCCATCTCGAAGTGCTCAATGTGGATGGAAGTGAACACGTCTTCTTGTACGACACGCTCCGACAACACGATAGCATCCTCGAAATTGTACCCTTTCCAAGGCATGAATGCCACTTTCAGGTTTTGGCCGAGGGCCAATTCACCGTTTTCGGTTGCGTACCCTTCGCAAAGGATATCACCTTCTTCCACCCGCTGACCGCGACGAACAATAGGCTTCAAATTGATGCAGGTACCTTGGTTGGTCCGCATGAACTTGGTCAGCTTGTATGTTTTGCGCGCATCTTCGAAGGAAACCAACTGGTCTTCTTCCGTACGGTCGTAGTGGATCACGATTTCGTTAGCGTCCACATATTCGACCACACCGGAGCCTTCTGCATTGATCAGCATACGACTGTCCCGGGCAACTTTGGCTTCCAGGCCCGTACCCACGATTGGGGAATTGGGGCGAATAAGCGGTACTGCCTGGCGTTGCATGTTCGAGCCCATAAGAGCGCGGTTGGCATCGTCATTTTCAAGGAAAGGAATCAAGGACGCGGATACACCCACAATTTGGTTGGGCGCCACGTCAATGTATTCCACCTCATCCGGCGTGAGGATCGGGAAGTCGCCGTGTTCGCGGGACTTGACACGTTCCTCCAGGAAAGCGCCCGTTTCGTTCACCGGCGTGTTGGCCTGAGCGATCTTCCGGTAGTCTTCTGCTTCTGCCGACAGGTATTCCACATCTCCGGCCATGACTACGTTGGCGTTCAAAACACGGCGATAGGGGGTTTCAAGGAAACCCATCTTATTGATTTTGGCGTGCGTGCAGAGTGTAGAGATCAGACCAATGTTTGGTCCTTCCGGTGTTTCGATAGTACACAGACGACCGTAGTGGGAGTAGTGTACGTCACGAACCTCAAAACCAGCGCGTTCGCGGCTCAAACCACCTGGTCCGAGGGCCGAAATACGACGCTTGTGCGTAATCTCGGACAACGGGTTGGTCTGGTCGAGGAACTGCGACAACTGACTTGTTCCAAAGAAGGAGTTGATGACCGATGAAAGCGTACGGGCATTGATCAGGTCAACAGGTGTAAACACCTCATTGTCGCGTACATTCATCCGCTCGCGGATAGTACGTGCCATACGCGCCAAGCCAACACCAAACTGAGCGTACAATTGTTCGCCCACCGTGCGTACACGGCGGTTGGAGAGGTGGTCAATATCATCAATCTCGGCCTTGTTGTTGATCAAGCTGACGATATAGCGCACGATGGCGATGATATCCTCCTTGGTTAGCACCAAGTTATTTGGATCAATATCCACCAACAGTTTGCGGTTGATCTTGAAACGGCCAACCTCGCCGAGGTTATAGCGTTTGTCGGAGAAAAACAGTTTCTCGATGATACCGCGCGCTGTTTCATCATCCGGGGGATCGGAACCGCGCAGTTGGCGGTAGATATAGGTCACGGCTTCGAGTTCGCTCGAAGTCGGGTCTTTTTGCAAGGTGTTGTAAATGATGGAGAAGTCCTCATCAATATCTGTGCGCTGCAGGATGACGGTAGTCGCGCCGGAGTCGAGGATTTGCTCGAGATTTTCCTCATCAAGCATCGTGTCGCGCTCGAGAATCACCTCATTCCGCGGGATAGTTACAACCTCGCCGGTGTCCTCGTCCACGAAGTCTTCCGTCCAACTCTTCAGCACGCGGGCCGCCAACTTGCGACCAACGGCGCCTTCGAGGTTCTCGCGGGTGCAAGCAACTTCATCGGCCAGGTTGAATAGATCGAGGATTGCTTTATCGGTGTCAAAACCGATAGCGCGCAGCAACGTGGTGACAGGAAACTTCTTTTTCCGGTCAATGTAGGCGTACATGACCAGGTTGATGTCCGTAGCAAATTCCATCCATGCACCCTTAAACGGGATAACCCGGGCACTGTAGATTTTAGTGCCATTGGGGTGGAAGCTCTGGCCAAAGAAAACGCCAGGCGAGCGGTGGAGCTGGGACACGATCACACGTTCTGCGCCATTGATCACAAACGTTCCTTTGGGAGTCATGTAGGGAATGTTCCCCAGGAAGACATCCTGTACAATCGTTTGGAAGTCAATATGCTCTTCGTCATTACACGAAAGGCGCAATTTAGCTTTGAGCGGAACCGAATAGGTTAGCCCTCGCTGCATGCACTCATCTATGGAGTAACGTGGCGGGTCAACGAAATAATCGAGGAACTCCAGGTTGAAGATGTTCCGGGCGTCAGTTATCGGAAAATTTTCCTTGAACACCTTGTAGAGGCCTTCCGCTGCGCGGTTCTCCGGGGTGGTTTCCAGCTGAAAAAATTCTTGGAACGATTTCAGCTGAATTTCAAGGAGGTCTGGATAGTGACCGACGAGGCGAATTTTGCCAAAATTTACGCGCTCTTGTACGCCGGTTTTGGGCATTACCCCATTAGTGGTGCCGTTATTGGTCATTTTATGCAAAATGTGCTGGTGTGCGATTTGCAGATCGGCCACAACTTTCGTGGCCAGGAGTTGAAGGCTGGCGGGAAATGTACTTAAAACGTTGTGTACAACGAAAAGGTTTTCCCGTGCCGATACAGACAGCGATAGGCTTAACGCATTCCGAAGTCCGGAGATGCGTTAAGCCCAATCGTTTATGCCAAATAAGTAATAGACGTGTTGAACATCTGGTCAAAGTCGTAAGTCTGAAGGTGAAGCGCTTTTGTTACTGGCGCAGTTCGAAGGCTATCTTAGGACAGCCTGCCGTTTTCCCTTCGCTTACTTGACTTCGATAACTGCGCCAGCTGCCTCAAGAGCACTCTTGATGGACTCAGCCTCAGCTTTGTTCACACCAGCCTTGAGTTCGCTTGGAGCACCGTCAACGAGGTCTTTTGCCTCTTTCAAGCCCAGGCCAAGGAGGTTTTTCACCTCTTTAACCACATTGAGTTTGTTTGCGCCAGCGTCTTTCAGGATGACATCAAACTCAGTTTTTTCGACTGGTGCGGCCTCGCCACCACCAGCAGCAGGAGCTGCTGCTATAGCTACTGCGGAAGCTGCGGGTTCGATACCGTAATCATCCTTCAGGATAGTAGCCAGTTCGTTGGCCTCTTTGATGGTAAGGCTTACCAGTTGTTCGGCCAATGATTTCAAATCTGCCATTTTGTAAAATAATTTAGAATGGTTTGCTAAATGATGGTTGCAGGTATTTGGGTTGTTTGGTTACTCTGGGGTATTTGCGTATAGTGCATACTTGGAAGCCAATAGTACTTGGAAAAAAGCCAGGGTTACAACGCCCATGCCTTTTATCCGTTTGCTTAAGCCCGTTCTTCGAGGGCTTTGACAATGCCGGCGATTTTGCTGCCGGAAGCCGTGATAAGGCTTGACAGGTTGCGTCCGGGCGACTGAAGCAGGCCGATGATTTCGCCAACAAGTTCCTCCTTGTTTTTCAGGGAGACCAACGCTTTGAGCTGGTCGTCACCAATAAACACACTGGAATCAATGTAGGCTGCCTTCAAGAGCGGGCGTTCCGACGACTTGCGGAATTCCTCGATCAGTTTGGCAGGCGTCTTCGGATTGTCGGCGATCAGGATCGTCGTTGGTCCGTGCAGGACTTCGAACAGTGCCTTGTAGCCTTTATCCTCCGGTGCATCTTCGAGGGCCTTTTGGATCAAGGTGTTTTTGGCAACCATGATTTTCACGCCTTTTTCGAAGCACATGCGACGAAACTTATTGATTTTAGCTACCGGCAAAGTCGAGGAATCGGCAAGGTAAAAGAAGGGGCTACTGCCCAGTTCTTCCTTGAGTTCCGCGATGGCTGCGGTTTTATCTTCTCTGGTCATTTCAATTTTAAATTTGAGAATGATTCAATTTGATAACGCGACAAATAAGTCGCCTTACACTTTGATGGACTTGGGGTCCACAGCAATACCGGGACTCATGGTACTTGCCACAGATACAGTTCTCATGTAATGCCCCTTGGCGCTGGAAGGTTTCATGCGCACCAGCGTTGCAATCAGCTCGTATGCGTTTTCGGTCAGCTGTTCCGGCGTAAAAGAAACACGGCCAATGGAGGCATGTACAATACCGAACTTGTCTACCCGAAACGCAATTTTGCCTTTTTTAACCTCTTGCACCGCCGAAGCGATATCGTTGGTCACCGTTCCTGTTTTAGGATTGGGCATAAGACCACGCGGACCGAGGATACGGGCAACTTTACCCAGTTGAGCCATTACGTTGGGCGTGGCAATGATCACATCCACGTCCATCCAGCCTTCGGTTACTTTCTGGATGTACTCATCCATACCGACATAATCAGCACCGGCCTCTTTAGCCTCTGCTTCTTTTTCGGGGGTGCAAAAAACCAAAACTCGTTTGGTTTTACCAGTACCATGTGGGAGAGAAACTGTGCCGCGGAGGGCTTGATCAGCTTTACGCGGATCCACGCCTAAACGTACGTGCACGTCCACGGATGCGTTGAATTTTGTCGTGTTGACCTCTTTGACCAGACTCATTGCCTCTGTGAGCGAATAGAGTTTGTCTTTGTCAACTTTCGACTCAACGGCTTTGCGTTTTTTCGTCAGTTGTGCCATTAAATAAATGTGTTAAGGTTAAACATTTCGGTTAGGCCGAAACTCCCTTTTATCGGTTTTGATTTTTGAGTTGATAGCAACTCGTAACTCAAAACATAGAACTCGAAATTCAAAATTTTTAAGCCCACGGCGGGGTACCTTCCACTGTGATGCCCATGCTACGTGCTGTACCAGCGACCATTTTCATAGCCGACTCGATGGTGAAGCAGTTAAGGTCGGGCATTTTGTCCTGAGCGATTGTCTGGATTTGTTCCCAAGTAACTGAACCAACTTTTTTACGGTTAGGCTCAGGGGATCCTTTCCCGGGTTGCAATTTAACGGCTTCGAAGAGTTGGATAGCCGCAGGAGGAGTTTTGATGACAAAGTCAAATGTTTTGTCTTTGTACACCGAAAGCACAACCGGCAAGATCTTTCCAATCTGCTCTTGAGTCTGAGCATTGAAGCGCTTGCAAAATTCCATGATATTGACACCCTTGGAACCGAGAGCCGGGCCAATAGGGGGAGCCGGGTTGGCTTGGCCGCCTTTGACCTGGAGTTTGATATAAATGTCTACTTCTTTTGCCATTGGATCTGCTTGTTAATAAACCAGCGTTCTCTAAATGTTGAAAAAATTATGAATCGTCAAGTTGCTTTTAATGGAAGCGTGTCCGGGAGAAGCGGACATCAAGAGCAACTTTAACTGATTTTATCTACCTGCATAAAGCTTAATTCCACCTCGGTGCCTCGGCCAAAAATTTTGACAATCACCTTCAGTTTCTTTTTTTCTTCGTTCACTTCCTGGATATCGCCCACAAAATCGGCGAATGGTCCGTCAATAATTTTTACAGTTTCGCCTACCAGGAAGGGCTCTGCCATAGTTTCACCGACTTCCGCGCTGTCATCCACTTTGCCAAGCAAACGGTTAGCTTCCGTTTGGGTCATCGGGATAGGGGTCTCTTTTCCCAAAAAGTGAATGACATTAGGCATATCACTGATCATCTTGGACACGTCGCCGTTCAATCGGTTTCCGTATGCTTCAACGAGGATGTAACCAGGGAGCAAGTTCCGTTCCTGAGCGACTTTTTTGCCGTTTCGGATTTTATACACCTTTTCCGTTGGCACAACCACCTGAAAAATGAAGTCCTTCCAATTGGAGCGGTCCACTTCCAGATCAATGCGTTCCTTGATCTTCTTTTCCTTGCCACTAATGACACGGAGCGAGTACCATTTTTTTTCTTCGACCCCTGCTACTGAAGTCGTTTCCTTTGCTTTGCTCATAAACTTTTTGGAAGGGGGATAAAACGGAACAGTATCGCCTGTTTTAGGCGCCCCAAACCCCGTAAATGTTTTTGAACACGACACTGCACGCTACATCCATTACGAAAACAAGCAGTGCCAGTATCAGGGAAGTAATTAGTACCACGATGGTGCTTTCCTGTAACTGGGCCGCTGTAGGCCAGGAAACGTTTTGCATGAGTTCGTGGTAACTCTCTTTCAGATATAGTGTAATCCTCTCCATCGCTAATGTTTATAGATCATGCTTTTGTTCTGGAATTTGGGAATATCAGTACCGATTTTTTTTGCGAAAAAAGTTCGTTGACCTCAAAAGTGGTCAACGAACTTTGCCAGGCCTCTGGCCCGCAAGGTTGAAGGGATTAACTTCTTGCAGGGGCAGCAGGACTCGAACCCGCAGCCTGCGGTTTTGGAGACCGCCACTCTAACCAGTTGAGCTATGCCCCTTTTTAAACAGGGAACGATGAATGATGAATTTTTTCAACCGGTAGTAAATACCCGGCGTCCATTATTCATCATTCATCATTCAACCATTATAGCACTACAGAATCTCGGTAACCTGACCGGCACCCACCGTACGGCCACCTTCGCGAATAGCGAAGCGGAGACCTTGTTCCAGTGCGATTGTGCTGTGCAGCGTCACTTCAAATTCAACGTTGTCACCAGGCATCACCATTTCAATGTTAGCCGGCAACTTCACGTCACCTGTTACGTCTGTGGTACGGAAGTAGAACTGCGGACGGTAGCCGTTGAAGAATGGCGTGTGACGGCCACCTTCTTCTTTGGAGAGCACATACACCGAACACTTGAATTTTTTGTGCGGCTTCACGCTACCCGGCTTGCAAATAACCATGCCACGCTTGATTTGCTCTTTGTCAATACCGCGGAGCAAAAGACCAGCATTGTCACCCGCTTCGCCGCGATCAAGCAGTTTGCGGAACATTTCTACACCCGTGATGGTGGATTCCAGAGGCTTTTCGTCCTCTTTCATCATGCCGATGATTTCTACCTTATCGTTTACGTTGATCACACCACGCTCGATACGGCCTGTTGCAACAGTACCGCGACCGGTGATGGTAAATACGTCCTCTACAGGCATCAGGAACGGCTTGTCTGTTTCACGAGTAGGCTCAGGAATATCGTTATCGCAAGCATCCATGAGTTCTTGAATAGCTGCGATAGCGCCAGCGTCGCCTTCAAGTGCTTTCAAAGCGGAACCCTTAATTACGCTGGCATTGTCGCCATCGAATTTGTAGGAGCTCAACAGTTCGCGAACTTCCATGTCCACAAGTTCGAGCATTTCCGGGTCGTCCACGAGGTCAACTTTGTTCATGAACACCACAATCTGCGGAACGCCTACCTGACGCGCCAACAAGATGTGCTCACGAGTTTGCGGCATAGGACCGTCGGTCGCAGCCACTACCAGAATGGCGCCGTCCATCTGAGCAGCGCCAGTAATCATGTTTTTCACATAGTCGGCGTGACCCGGGCAGTCCACGTGTGCATAGTGGCGTTTCTTGGTCTCATATTCCACGTGAGCGGTGTTGATCGTAATACCGCGCTCTTTTTCTTCAGGCGCTGCATCAATCGAAGCGTAGTCCGTTTTTTTGGCCAAACCTTGACTGGCAAGTACATAAGTGATTGCTGCAGTCAGGGTAGTCTTACCGTGGTCTACGTGGCCAATCGTACCGATATTGACGTGTGGCTTGGTGCGTGCAAATGTCTCTTTTGCCATTGGTTCAGACTAAAAATTTTTGAATGATAATTGTTAATATGATAATGTGATAAATGAAAATTTGATCCTGAACAAATTAGTTTAAGATCAAAACATTCTATTGTCACATCGTTTGAGCCGTTGATGAGATTTGAACTCACGACCTCTTCCTTACCAAGGAAGTGCTCTACCCCTGAGCTACAACGGCAACTATCTCTTCTTTTCGCTTGCTCTGAGTCAACCATATCAACCCAAAACATTCGGGAATTGCCAGAATTGACTATTGACCGTTGACCCTGTTTGGAGCGGCGGACGAGATTCGAACTCGCGACATTCAGCTTGGAAGGCTGACGCTCTACCAACTGAGCTACCACCGCGAAACAGCTTTGAGTTTCGAGTTTTGAATTTTGAGTTGTTAAAACTCAAAACCCAAAACTCTTAACTCGAAACTACTACTGTGGGGGTGGTGGGATTCGAACCTACTCAGCAGTGAAGCACCAGATTTACAGTCTGGCCCGGCTCTCCGGCTCCGGCGCACCCCCTGAAAAATACTTTAAACACATTTTGATTTTACATCCACTTCCTCGAATACCAAATCTAAGAGCCAGTGGAGGGACTCGAACCCCCGACCAGCTGATTACAAATCAGCTGCTCTACCAACTGAGCTACACTGGCCGATCATTTTTTCTCCACAGGCATTTCAAAATGAGAATTTACCTTCAAAGAACACGCTCTTTTAAAGAAAAACAGCCCCTTTCGAAAAGCGAGTGCAAAGGTAATGCCTTTCGTCAAATGCAAAAAAGTTTTTTCAAAAAAAACTCTGAACTTCTCAGAATACCCGCCTTTTGCAAAAGGTACTCCGATCTTCGCTCCTTTCAAACCATCGTTTTTATGCTGGATGACGAAAAACTACTAAAATACTGCCTGCAACACAGCACCGATACCGGTCTATTGTTGCAGGATCTGGAACGCCACACGAACCTGCACACACTAAATCCACAAATGTTGTCGGGCCCATTCCAAGGGATGTTACTCAAAATGCTCAGCCAAATGATCCGCCCCCGGCGTATTCTGGAAATCGGAACATTCACCGGCTACAGCGCTATCTGCCTGGCACAGGGTCTCGAATCCAATGGTCAGTTGCACACCATCGAAGCGGACGACGAAGTGGCCTCTATTGCCACCGAGTACTTCCGCCGGGCAGGATTAGAGCAAAAAATCACCCTGCACCTGGGCGATGCCGCGTCAGTCGTTCCGGCATTGGATGAAATATTCGACCTGATATTCCTGGATGCCGGAAAAATGGACTACTCCAGACACTACCACCTCGCATACCCCAAACTCCGCCCGGGAGGTTTTTTGCTGGCCGACAATGTTCTATGGAGCGGAAAAGTAGTGCGCGACGAAAAAGATGCTACTGCGCAAGCTCTAAGGGCATTCAATACCATGATTCAAAATGATGACCGGGTGGAAAACCTGCTGCTGCCATTACGGGATGGACTGATGCTGGTACGGAAAAGGGACGACCTTGTGCCAAGTCCAGTTAATGACCCCTGAATGTGGCGAGGCACTAGTTGCTTTTGGAAACGATATCCACCCAGTTTTTCAGTAGTTGAAGACCACATTCTGTCAATATGGATTCCGGGTGAAACTGAACACCCAGCAATGGCAAATGCCGATGGGCCAAGGCCATGATTGTTCCATCTTCCGTCCAGGCAATACCGTGCAGGGGAGAACGCTCTAAATTATTCACAATCAGTGAATGGTAGCGCATGACGGAAAAATGCTGTGGTATCCCGGCAAATAACGGATGTCCATTATGCTGCACCATGGAGGTTTTTCCATGCATCGGCTCCTGTGCCCGTACCACCCGTCCACCAAAATATACCCCAAGGGCCTGATGCCCCAAACATATTCCCAAAATCGGCAGCTGCGTATGCCAGGATGCAATCAAGTTTAGCATCAGGCCTGCATCCTCCGGGCGCTTGGGCCCCGGGGAAAGCACTACGGCGCCAAAATCATGCGGATTTAAAAAGGAAAGTTCTGGTGCATCATTGCGCACTACCACACAGCCGGCTCCTGCCTGAAGCAAGTAGTCGCATAGGTTATAGGTAAACGAATCGTAGTTGTCGAGCAGAAGTACCGTCAAGGCAAGGCAGCAAAAAAGGTTCAAAACATTGGCAGCATCAATCTTCAATACCGGTCCCGGTGTCTTCGTAGATCGGGCGCGATTTGGTACGGCGCTCACTCGGCATATCTTCGATGCCCGGCTGGGTACCATCATCGGGGAGTTCGTAGATTCGCGGCTGGTTGCCGCCGCTACCGCTTACGCCTGTTTTTTGTTCGCCATAGTCCTCCACGCGGTCCATCCATTTGACGGAGGTCTCCCAGGCATCAACTACAAACGGCTTCACCCGGTCGGCGACGATCTTGGCTTTGCCAGGCAATTCAATAAGATGTGGAAACACCCGCGACTCAAGTCTGGTCTGCTCTGTTATCATTCCGGCCTTATCGGCAAACCACACGAGCACACTAAAAATCAAAACCCCTACAAAACCCATAATCGCGCCACCAATAGCCTGGTTAATCAAATTTAAGCGCAGGGAACTCAATACACCCTCAAACCCCTTGGCTGCCTGGCGAATGACGAACATCATAAATACGACATTCACGATGAACGCCGCTACGAACATCATCGGGTTGTCTGAGTTAAACAATTTCTCCAGGATACTTGTCGCCGTCGGGGTCATCTTGAACGCGAACACAATACCAAATACGTATGCCAGTATGTTGAACACGGTACTGATGATGCCCTGGTTAAAGCCTTTCCAGAAGCCGTAGAGAAACGCAACTGCGCTGATAACATCTATTGGCATACCTTTATGACGTCGCGATGAAATTTAGCAACCTGTTTTTGAAGGAGTTAGCGTGCCGCAAAGGTAGGCTTTTTTTAAAGGCCCACACCTCCTCATTTTTTCGGCCTGCCGGCAAAACATGAACACGAAAATGCACAACCACCGCCACACCCGGGGCCGGTTCCTGGCCCATTTGCTACAAACAATTGCCTGGAGCGCACTGCTCCCTCTGTCCTTCGTCGCCTGCCGAAAAGACCCGCTTCCTCTGCCCGTTTTCCGGGAACTTCCGGCCCCTGTTTCCAGCGACCTGACGTCCTTGTGGTTCACCGACAGCCTGCACGGCTTTGCTACCGCCGGCACTCCATGGATGTACGGCATGCTGCTCTCCACCGCCGATGGCGGCAACACCTGGCAAACAGACACCATTGTAAATAACCGCCTGGATTACGTCATGTTTGATGCAGGCGGACGGGGTTATGCCTGCGGCATGGACGGCCTTGCCCTTGTCCGATGGGCAGATGCTCCGCACTGGCACCCTTTCCGGGTAGATTACGCCTGGAATCGCGGATGTTTTTTCTGGAATGATCACCACGGCGTGATTGTAGCCGGTGAAGGATTTCAAGCTGGACAAGCACGCAAACTTGGCCCCGAAGCAATCTGGATACAGGACACCCTGCACCTTTTTCCAAATGCTCTCGGCGCCGTGTGGCTCTCCGACTCGCTTACTGCGCATGCTGTGGGATTGGGGTGGGTACTCCGCTCGGATGATGGTGGCAGCACCTGGGAACGACTACCGCCAATGGGCGATTTCTTCCGCTCGGTACACTTCCCTACCCCCACAACCGGCTATATCTGCGGCAGCAGCGGCACCCTGCTGAAAACAACCGATAGCGGCCGCTCCTGGCGCACCATCCGTTCAGGCGGGAGCACAGGAAAAAGCAACCAACCCTTCCGGGCACTCTGGTTCACATCCGAGGAAAAAGGCTATCTCGTCGGGGATGGCGGCTTGTTTTGGCGCACCGAAAACGGCGGAGCAGACTGGACACCCCTCGCCGGGCTGCCCGCACAAGTGGACGCAGCCGATATTTTTGTTCTGGAAAACAAAGGCTGGATCGCCACCGACAAGGGGCGATTGTTTTACTTCGAAGAGTAAGCGCGTGTTTAATGACGCGCCGCGGGATGCGTTTCGCAGCGAACGTATCACTCCTATACTATTTAGATTCGACGGACGGAATGCCAAGCGCCTCCCGCATTCTAAAATAGATATCGGTATTGTCGTAAAGTCCGCCAAAACGCTCGGCCCCGGGGCCGTACGCAAATACGGGAACCATGGCGGCAGTATGGTAGTCTGTGGTAAACTTGATTTTTAGCGACTCCTTATCCTTGCCCCGGAGCAAGGCCATGCCGCCCGTCTCGTGGTCGGCCGTGACGATAACGAGTGTGTTGCCATCCTGTTCGGCAAACCGGAGTACCTCGCCAATAGCATCGTCAAAATCGAGCATCTCCTGCACCGCCAGCGTGTCCTTGTTGCCGTGGCAAGCCCAATCAATCTGCGCGCCTTCGATCATTAGGAAAAAACCTTTTTCGCTACGCTGCGCCAAAAATGCCGGCGCCATCCGCGCAGCCAACGGCAGATAATTCCGCCCTTGCTCCACAGACTCCGGTTCTTTCACAGCGGAAAACCAGGCAAACGGCTGCCGAGGATCCATAGCACAATGCGCAAGCGGCTGTTGCAAAAAATCGCTCACCGCATAACCCTTGGTTTTCAATTCTTCATACAAGTTTCGCTGGTCCAGGGTGCGTGCTGCAAAGTAGCGCATCCCCCCTCCAATGATCAGATCAACGTCCGTTTGCAGGAAAAAAGCAGCAATTTCCTCCATAGACGACCGGTCGCGTACATGGGCGATGAACGACGCCGGCGTTGCATGCGTGAGGCTGGACGAGGACACCAGCCCGGTAGCCATGCCAAATGCTTCGGCTTGTTCCAGAATGGACAGGCAAGGCTTTTTTTGCACCGTCATGCCGATAGCGCCATTGTAGGTTTTGCATCCACAGGCAAACGCAGTGGCCCCCGCAGCCGAATCCGTAATCAGGTTTTTGGCCGAGTGGGTTTTGATCAAGCCCGTTATCGGGAAACGCTCCAGATTCAAGCCCTCCTTGCGGGCGTACAAACCCGCCGTTACCTGCGACAAGCCCATCCCGTCACCGATCATCAAAATAATGTTTTTGGGCAACGGAGATATCACCTGTTCCGGTTCGGCTACCGCGCCACCGGAGCGGCTACTCTGGAATGCCAAAACGAATACCGACAGAAGAAGTGCGAGCGTTTTCATGCGTCAAAAATACAGCTTTAGGATGGATGGTTGGAGCGTTACCGATTTGAGGACCGAGGCGTCAGGGCCTGTTTCAGGACTTGCAGATTTTTTTGCACCTCTTGGTTGCTGAACGCTGCGATAATGTCCACTTTTTCCCGCTTGCTCAGGTGCAGGCTCATAGACGCTTCGTTTTCTTTTTTCAACGGGCGATACACCAGGCGAACGACCTGTAGCCGATTCTCCCCCAGCACATCGTTGAGCAAAGCAAGCGCGTTGTCTTGTTCAAAATCCTGCATGGTGGTCAGGCTTGCTGCAGCGCTGAACGGCGAGAACAGGTTTTCCACGATGCCTTTGTCGTCGCCTTCCTTGATCGGCCTGTTTTTTTCCCAGCACCGAACCTGCACAATGACAACACCGTCCGTATTTTCTACAATCCAGTCCCGGAACGTTTGCGCAAAGCGCACGGCTGTATTGATTCCGTAGTTATCGCGAAAGCCGGCATCCATCGCTTCAACAGCCGGGTGTGCCGGCAGCCATACCGGGGGCAAAATGAGCGGGTAAGAACAATTCATGCGCAGGGCGGTGGTGAACGACAAACTGTCGGCCTGCTGCCGGGCAAACAGCCGCCCGAAGTCCACTCCGTCTACCTCGGGCTGCACGGCATGCCGGACGCCGTCGGGCGGACGCATCAGGTACGAAACGCCTTGTGGACTGATGAGCAGGCGCCGGGCATCATTGAGCAAAAAAGGCGACACTAATAACATAGGTATACGCGCCTCGATTTCCGGCAGGCGATAATCGGCCAGCCGTTTGTCGAGCATACCGCGACAGTTCTCGTTCAGTTGGTACTCGAACAAATAGCCGCGGTCTTTGCGGTAGGTGTAGCTTCCCGAGCGGAACGTGCCAAACGGAAAAAACAAGTCATTGGAAAGGATGGCAAACGTGACGGGGTTCAGGAGGTCCAGCCCCATATCGGTCACATACCTGGGATCGTGCGGATCAACCGGCGCTCCGTTTTGTTGGCGCAGGTATAATTCCCGCAGGTACGCTGCGCCAAGAACACCGCCGGATGCCCCGCTCATGAGCGCCGTTTGGCGCAACAGGCGGCCGCCCGTGATTTCGTCGGCACGCTGGAGCGCATGCATCGTCCATACCGATGACCGCATGCCCCCGCCGCTGACACAAACAAACACCAGCTTGGGGCGCGCCACACCGGCTGCGCGGTTTTTTGCCAACCAGTTTTCAAGAATCTGTCGGGTTTGCGCCACATCGCGCGCAACGGTATCCGGATGGCAAAGCGCTTCCATACTCTGGTATGAATACGCCGCGCGGTTTTTCTTCGAATAATCCATCCCGTACGCGCGGCTGGGGTAATGGAAAAGCCCGAGCCCCGTGACAAAATTGACCGCCGCCATCATCACGATAAAAACCAGTACCGCCCAGCGCCGAAACCAAAAAACGATCGCGCCAAACAAGGCCATGAACATGCTCGCCAACAAAAAAATGGTGGCGCCTGTAGGTATTCGCGCCCACGGTTTTTCCATAAAAAGCCCCAAAAACATCAGCAACAGGATGGCCGTGATCTGCACCACAACGGCGTTCAGGTGGTTTTGCCGAAACACCTTGCCCAGAATGTCTTTGTTGTAGTGCTCCACACTGCGCACGGGCCGCAGGTGCAGGCGTTCGGTGAGGTATGTATCTACCCGCCAACGCGTAGAGCCACTGCGGATTTCCCGCAAAGTGGGCACCCGGGCGCCAGGAACCAGCAGACGGCTACCCGGCTGCGGCACAAACTGCCCAGGCCGCAAAAACGAAGCGAGGTCTTTGTTTGTCAAATGTAAATAGGCCGCTACAGCCACAACCATAGCGCCCATACCGACCAAAAAACCGGCGATGTTTTGTGCGATTTCCCAAGTGCCTGCCAGTTCGTCGTACGCCTGAAATCGAATGGAGGTGAACAGGTACGTGAGCAGAAAAGCAAAAGGAATAATGCTGTTGTTCAGTCCAAACTTGGTGAATGGCGCTTCCAGTGTTGCCAAAAACGCGAATCGGTTCGAACACAACAGGTAGGTCGTCAGATTCCAGATCAGGAAAAAGGCGCCACAAGCCGCTCCGGTGAGGAAAAAACTCCAAAAATTCACCTCCCCGTGGTACTCCGGCGTGAGCAGCAGGTAATACACGCCAAAAAAATGGCCCATTCCACCGGTCATCAGCAGGACCAGGAAAAACCAAAGCGCCACCAGCAACAAGTGGTTGCGCAGGTGCAGCACCAGCAGCCGGACCGGAAAGGTGTAAAACAACAGAGAGCGGTGTCGTCGCATCGTTCAGAAGCCACACGAAAGGAATAGCACCGGCGGCATCGGCAAAGTTATGCTTCGCGCCGCTGGGTTTGGGCTTTTGCCCGTTTGCAAAATAAAACAGGGCTGGTGAAACACCGGCCCTGCTATATTCACACCTTAAAATCGGGATTAAGCTGCACGCTGTCTGTTTTGATTCTCCTACGTGCGTATTCTTTTTTGTACAAATGGCCACACCAGGCAGCCATCAGCCAAAATTGTGGTGAGGAGACCAGCCCTACCCCCCAGCGGACTGGTCCCTCGACCACGGACTTAAGGCCACATTTGACCTTAATTTCTTCATGGGAAATTTTTTTCGAAATCTTGAAAAAGCGACCGCTTGTTCCCAAACGGATACCGCTCATTTGCGATACAGTACATTTTGCAAGGACTGTGCCAACATTGCGCAGCGGGATATTTTTTTAAAATACATCGAACACTTTACCCCAACAACACTCCGTGCCGTACGCGACATTTTGTCAGCCGCAGCACCGCTGGCACGGGCTTTGAAAAATGTTATTGGCCCAGGATAAACCCATCTCAACCTTCTAAACCATCTCAACCTAACTCAACTATCCATGCAAAAAGGTACTATTTCCGTCCAGACCGAGAACATCTTCCCCATCATCAAAAAATTCCTCTACTCCGACCATGAGATTTTCCTGCGCGAACTCGTGTCGAACGCCGTGGATGCCACCACCAAACTCCGGGTACTAGCCCAGCGCGGCGAGGTGCAGGGCGAAATTGGCGATACTACCATCGAAATCCTGCTCGAACCGGAAAACAACCGCCTCATCGTACGCGACCGCGGCATCGGCATGACCGAGGAAGAAGTCCAGAAATACCTCAACCAGATCGCCTTCAGCAGCGCCGCCGACTTCCTCGAAAAATACGAAAACAGCAATATCATCGGCCACTTCGGCCTCGGGTTCTACTCCGCGTTCATGGTAGCCGACAAGGTCGAAGTAGCCACCAAATCGTGGCAACCCGGTGCGCACGCCGTCCGTTGGACCTGCGAAGGCTCCCCGGAGTTTTCCATCGAAACCATTGAAAAGGACACGCGCGGCACCGATATCATCCTCTACATCAACGAGGAGAACAAGGTTTTCCTCGAAAAACACCGCGTTGAGGAACTACTCGAAAAATATTGCAAGTTCCTGCCTGTGCCCATCCAGTTCGGTACCCGCACTGAGCACGAAACCATCGGCGAGGGCGACGAAGCCCAGGAAACGCAACTGGAGGTACCCAATATCATCAACGACTCCCACCCGATCTGGAAAAAAACACCCACCGAACTCAAAGACGAGGACTACCTCCAATTTTACCGCACGCTCTACCCCATGGCGCCGGAACCCATGTTCTGGATCCATCTCAATATTGACTACCCGTTCAACCTTACCGGCGTACTTTATTTCCCAAAACTCGGAAACGCCGTGGAAACCACCCGCAACAAAATCCACCTGTATTCCAACCAGGTGTTTGTGACCGACGACGTGCGCGAAATCGTACCCGAGTGGCTCCTGCTCCTGCATGGGGTCATTGACTCGCCCGATATCCCGCTCAACGTGTCGCGCTCGTACTTGCAAAGCGATACCAACGTCAAAAAAATCAGTGAATACATTGCCAAAAAAGTCGGCGACAAGCTCAACGAACTGTTCAAAACCGACCGCAAGTCGTTTGAACAAAAATGGCGTGACCTCGGCGTGTTCGTCAAATACGGGATGGTCTCCGACCCAAAATTCCAGGAACGCGCCATGAATTTTGCGCTGGTGGAAAACACCGCCGGGGAGTTTTACCTGCTGGCCGATTACAAAGAGAAAATAAAGCCCAACCAGACCGACAAGCACCAAAAGGTCGTCTGCATGTACACGCAGGACCCCGAAGCGCACGACGCCCTCATCAAATCTGCCAAAAACCGCGGCTACGATGTCCTGAAAATGGATACCGTACTCGACAACCACTGGATGCAGCATATCGAATACCGCTCCAGCCTCGACCTCCTGTTTGTCCGCATTGACTCCGATACGCTGGACAAACTGGTGCAAAAGGACGAGCAAACCGCCTCTGTCCTCAGCGAGCAGGAAATCGAAACCGTGAAAGGTGTGTTTGAAAAAACGGTTGGCAATACCACCGCCGGCGGACGCGTGGAATGTTCCGCGCTGGCGCCCGACGACCTCCCGGTGACCATCACCCGGCCCGAGTTTCTGCGCCGCATGAAGGACATGCAAGCCCTGCACGGCATGGGCGGCAGCGAGTTCCTGGATTCGTACAATGTTGTGGTGAACACCAACCACCCTCTGGTGGCTGAAAAACTGGTTAAAGCCGAAAATGCCGAAGCGCAGTCATCTCTGGCGCAGTATCTCTACGAGGTAGCCCTGCTCCAGCAGGGTATGCTACGCGGCGAAGCGCTGACGAAATTTGTGGAAAAAACACTGGGGAAACTGTAGGCCAAAAGGCGAAGAGCAACATGAGTCATCCCGAATTTTAAAAACAGTTGAATCGCCCTTTTTTCGAGATATCCGGCGCGTATTGGGCGGGATGTTTTTGCACCCAATGCCGGCGCATATTTTTCCGATGTCCTTGTTTCCTTAAAAAATTGGGAGT